>JAADHU010000001.1:0-51951 GCA_013151645.1 Gammaproteobacteria bacterium
CTCTGGAATTTGACGGTGTGTTCGACAGCTACTATGAAAATCAACCGAACATGGACGAGCAGTAGGCATAAAAGCACAACCATCGATTTGTGAGCGGATTTGCTGGCCTGCAATACAGGCCGTTCCTGCGCTCGTCTCGCGAATCAGGAATGGTGGTCCGCATGGACGCAGATTGGCGCTCTATACGGACATCACGGGTATCAGCTGACTTATCCTCTCGCTGAGCTGTAATGGCAAATTCCGGGAGCGGAACCTGCCCCATGCCGTCAACTGCTTATACCCTGTGATGAGCAAGTCCGGTGCACTCAGGCCGATTTCTTCTAGAATCTCACTGGCAGGGTCTCCGTGCCTGGTCTTGAACCCCGCGTCCAGCCCTGCCGCCTGGCACATGCGGACAAAGCGATCCTGCAGTTGACCTGCTTCCGACGCCAGGCATTCATCGACATATTCGAGGTATTCCCTGCGTCCCTGGGAATAGAGTTCGTTGTAGAATTTTTTAAGCCATGGATCGATGACGTGCAGTGCTGTCACGCAAGCTGATTGCGTCAAGCCGAGATATATGGCCCGTTGAATAGCATCGTTGCTATGCGGCTCTCCATCGACACAGACCAGTATTTTCATGCTACCGGTTCGTTAAGTCCCGGTCACCTGCAGCCAGCGGCTGCCTATTAGCAACACCGCGCCCAGTCCCAATACCATCTTGACCAGGGCCGCTACCATTCCAATCGTGAAAGCCTTGCCACCGGCTTTCTTCATATCGTCAATGGAAATCGACAAACCGATGCCCGCGAATCCAACGGCAAAAAACCAGATATAGACTGAATTCAATGCCCAGAATGCCGAACCCGCAATCTTCGGACCGCCCAGCGCATCGAGTTTCAAGCTGTTTAGAAACACGAGCAGAAAAAAACCGAGAATAAAGACGGGAAACTTATCCTTAACCAGCTGCCATTTGTTGATCTCCTGACCGGGTTCCAGCTTGCCGGTACGCAAGATATAGAACCAGAGAGAAAACAGCACAACCAGAGGCAGTAACATGATCCGCGCCACGTTGATCAACACGGCCGTATCCCTGGCTTCCGTCCCGTACCACTCGGCCGCCGCAACCAGTTGCGCCGTATTCAGGATTGCCACGGCGGACCAGGCGCCAAACTGTGACTCCGACAAATCGATACTCGTACCGATGTAAGGCAGGGTAAATAACATCAGCGTGCCGAAGAACAAAATGGTACCGATCGCATACGCCATTTCGATGGGACTCGATCGAACCACCGGTGAGGTGGCGATGATCGCGGACACACCGCACACGCCGGTGCCGGCGCCCATAATGCCACCCAATCCGTCGGATACCCCCCACTTCTTACACAACCACATGACCACGATGGCCGTGCCAAAAATAAACACCACAACCAGCGCCAGGCCCACACCCCCTACCTTGACAATGTCGGCCCAAACATAGTGAACACCCAGAATAATGATGCCCGGCTTGATGATCGCCCGAGCAATGCTGATTCCCGGATACAGTGACTTTGGAAGCGGCAACGTATTGCGTATCAATATGCCGCCCAACAACAGAATCGCGACGTACTTCAATTGTGCTTTCTCGGAAAGAAAGGTCGCCCAGCCCCATTTCTGCCCAACCGTTCCGCCAACTTTATCCAATGCGCTGCGGTGCTTTTCGATGGCTGTCCTGACAGTAAGTAGCGATCCACCGCTATCACCTGATTTCACCATCTCCTGCAATTTCAGTTGCAGCGCCGGAATCGCCAGCGAAGCCTCGTCGGCTTTGTGATAATTACTGACGAAACGATCAAGGTTCATGCCCGCAAAGGCGAATGCCAGGCAAAAAGCGAGGCCGGGCAGATACCTGACCCAGTCAGGAACGAGAAGGGATCTTAGTCGCTGCATTTCGACCTCACGCAAGCACGCATTGGAAAATCAGGAACCAAGCTGTACATCCCTTAAAACAGGAACAACACTTTGGTGAAAAAATTGTGGATTTGCTCAGGAAAGGCCGTACTAAGGAAAAAGATACCCACGGCAATAATTATGGCCCAGATATCCTCGCGTTTTTCTGAAGAAAACACTTCTCGGGCGACGAGTTCAACTTCAGTGTCGTGCTGCTTGTCGGAACCGTCCGATTTGACCATGGTGTACCCGCTCGCTGACTATCTCGTTGCGAAATTGCGCCGCAAGAATAGGGAATTCCATATCGATGGGCAAGCAAATCGAGCAGGCCCGTGCCGGAGTGCGTAACAACGATCCGGAATGTCCGGGCTAGTGATGCGCCACCGAAACCTTTGCCCATACACGATCATTCTTATCAATATCCAGTTCATCGATCACAACGGTACTACCGGCTGCGGCAACACCGGTAATTCTTGCGAGACTATAGTCCGGTGATCGCGGCTTGTCGGCTCTCACATTGACTGCCTGTTTCAGTTCATAGCTTTGACCTTGTACAGGTACAATCTCCCCTTTATCGAGCTTGATTCGAGAATCCTTAACGGGCGGCGTAAAGTCGCCAAGGTAGCTCCAGCCCTGAATCTCACGGGTGGTCGCTGTTGTCGCAGTAGTCCCGATCCCACCGATAATCTCCTGTGCTGCCTCTTGCATCTTAGTTACGCCACGCGTTTCGTCTGCCGTGTCCAGTATTTTTTTCACCTCGTTCCAGATCTTTGGTTCCCGACTTCCAAGATCGATTAACACGCCCATCAATTCCGGGTTTTGTGGCGCCATTATCATGCTGACGGCCATACTCGGGTCTTCTTTGTTCAGCATGTACAAGGCATAAGCAGCCATCTTCGCCTTGGCGGGATCTTCGCCGGCCATCATGTCGAAATACGGTTTCATCGCTTCAACGTTCTTGATCTGGCTTTCGACTTTGGTAATGTTTTGATTAAGATAGGCACCGAAAACGACCACCAGTATCGGTGTCAGCACGACCAGAGCCGACTGTATTTTATCGAATGCAGATTTTTCTGTTGTAGCCATTGTATTTATCCTTCCACAGTGGAATTTCGCTCAATCGGCCGATCCGGCGTACATATACGCAGGAACGCAGCCTGGCTTTCCCTTCTCAAGGACCGCTTCGAACGCCTCTTTTACAGTTACAGAAACTTTTAGCGCATTGTAAAAATCGTGCGTGAATTTTCTTGCTACTACATCGCGTACTACTCGCGTCGTACCGATGGCCGATGGCACCACGTCTCCAAGCGAGACGGCCAGAGCTTCGCTGTCACACGTATTGAGCACGACCAGTTCTACGGCCGAATCTGTCAGAAACTCTCTTAGCATTTCCCCACTCAGTGCTTCTTTTTCGCAACCAGCCCCCCGCAAATGCAAACCTTCCTGTGCGCTCGCATGCCCGCTAAAATGAAGTACGTCGAAACTCTTCTCAACACTGTTTTTTTCGAGTGCTCCCCGCAAATCGTCAACCTCCGCAGCCGGTAAGATCTGCAGCGAATGATCGCCTGACTCAAACAGTTTTTTCAGCGTCCGGAATTCTCGCTCAATGTCGATGTATTCATCGGCCGAATTTGCTGAAACGAAGAGCACGTCCATTGCTAACTATCCCACACCCACAAGGAAGTTCATGATTGCTGCGTCAAGGAGATTCAATTGAGAACGGTCGTTGATCAACAAACTCGTCCAGATGCGATACCAGTTCTTTATCCGAAACAGCAACAAAATTCGGCACCTGTTTTTTTACGTTGCTTGAATCGCCATCATTGCGTTTCACCGCACCGACATAATCCTCCAGGAGCTCTGCTCTTATTTTCTTGGCAAAATCCTGGTAGTTGCCCTTGAAACGGCCACTGTCCCACACACTCTTGACCGCGCGCGTAAAGAATCCATTCTCATCGTTACCCATTGCCTCCTCGCTATCCTGGCACGCCGAGATCAATATTCGACTGGCCCTCAGTTTCGCGGGCGGGTTCTCGAGATTGCGCTGAATGCGGTCATAGTCGTCTCGTCTGGCCTTATAGACCGCTTTGGCCGTTTCGCGTGGCATTGCGCGAACGCTGGTTTCACCCAATGCGCTATCCCCGCTGGCAGAAACGGTTCCTCCCGACCGGGTAGCCGTACCACTGTGGCAGGAGTCGCTGAAAACAAGAATCCGTACACGCTCCGCAAACTCGGTGTACAGGGCCCGTTGCTCATCGTCCAGAAACATGCGGTCGTACAGGCACCAGGTCTCGTCTTCGTTGTCAGCCTCGTCATTCGTGAGATCGACAACCTGGCTGCCGTGACCGGCGTAACTCACGAGAAAAATATCGCCGGCCTTGAGTGCTCGTGCCGCATTGCGGATTTCCTGCTCGACCCTGGCAACGGTTGCATCCTCGGTGGCCAGAACGGTGACATCGAACCCCTGCGTCGCTGCGATTTCGGCCATATCAATCGCATCTTTCTCACAGCCTTTTTTAGGACCACCCAGAGGCCCTTTCCAACCGACAACGCAGCGATCGCCGGCAACCTCCAATCGATTATTGCCGTCGTGAGCGAAAACGCTGTAGCGGTAGTGGTCATAGGTCTGCAGCGGATACTCAAGCGCATTGAGCGAATTGACGCCGATGTGTAGTGAGATGCCCCTGGCCAAATCATCGTCCCCCCGCGTTTAGCCTGCCACTTCCGTCAAGCTTGAGTCCGCTACAACATTGCCCTTCAGCAACGGGCCGAAGCACGACGAAGTAGTCAGTTGCCATCAGCAACCGGAATAAGAAATCGAATCGTATTTGAAGATCGAGACGATCAGTTTCAGCGTGACTCGCCTGGACCGCCGCGCGATTCACCCGGGCCACCGCGCGATTCACCGGGTCCACCCCGTGATTCACCCGGACCGCCGCGCGACTCGCCTGGACCACCGCGTGACTCGCCTGGGCCACCTCGCGATTCACCTGGACCGCCTCTGGATTCGCCCGGACCGCCTCTGGATTCTCCCGGACCGCCTCGTGATTCGCCCGGACCGCCTCGTGTTGATTCTTTTTCGACTGTTGTCATGCGAGCACCCCCTCGTCAGTTCTTATTTTTTGTTAGACGACATAATACTAGCACTTTATTTGAACAGGCGGTCAATCTTGAGCCGTTGACTGCAGCGTATCGTAGGCAGCGTAGCCCCGTAACGCCGCCAAATCAGGATCACCGGCGAGCAGCGACCTTGACCACCCGCCTTCAACTGTTCGCTGAAAGTACTCCTGCGCATGATCGAGTTCACCAAATTCCAGGCTCAGCAAAGTGGCGAAATAATACGCGGTTGAATCGGTGGTGAGTTCCAACAAACGTGCGAGTTGCTCCCGTGCCTGTATCAACTGGCCGGTGTGGGCGTAGTACAAACCCAGGCGCCCGACACTGCCCCAGTCGGTTGGATTGATCGCCAACTGCTGTTCGGCCAGTTTGATGGCGGTATCGTAGGCATCGTTGGCATTTTTATCTTCACCTTCGACAAAGCGATACGCGTCCCCCAGATGCCCCCACGCGGAATGAACATCCGGTGCGAGATCGATGGCTTGCTTCTGATCCTCAATGGCTTTGAGATATTGGTGACGATAATAATAAACGAGTCCACGGTTGGCGTAGGTCCAGCGGGAGGGCAAGGGCGAAGCATTAAACGCTTGCTCCGCCTGTTCCAGATCGCCGAGCGCAAGATAGGCATTTCCCAGATTGTCATAGCCTATGCCGCTATCCGGCGCCAACTCGGTCACTTTCAGGTGGCGCTTGATCGCCTCATCGTAGCGCGATTGGTCATACAGAAAGTTTCCGAAGGCCCGGTGAACACCCCAGTAACCGCTTTCCACCCTTTCCGCTTGCCGGAAGGTACTCTCCGCTTCCTTCAGTCGGTTCTGATCGGCATAAGTTTGTGCCAGTGCCAGGTAGGAACTGACCGCATTCGGCTGCGTCTCGATCGCGTTTTGCAGGTTCAAGATCGCTTGCTCATATTGGCCGCTGATCCGATACAGATTCCCCAGTGCAACGTAAACTTCCCACAAGCCATCGTCCAGCGTAAGCGCAAGTTGACACTCGACCTCTGCTTTCTCGAAAGACTCCGGACTCCTGGCGAATTCATAACGGGCCAGGTGAGTTTCGCAAAGGCCCGCGTGCGCCTGAGCGAATTCCGGGTCAAGATCGATTGATCGTCCGAACAGATCGGCCGCGCTTGCCAGCGTTGTGATTTCGGCCGGCCGCCGCAAATAGTCCCGACCGCGCAGGTAGTAGTCGTAGGCCTCCGTGCTTTCGGTTGGCTGCGCCACTATCTGCATTTGCGACTCCCGCGAGAGCACCGGCACAATCGCCGATACGACCGAACGTGCGATGTCGCTTTGAATGTCAAGGATGTCATCAAACTGGCGGTCGTAGGTCTTGCTCCACAACAAGCTGCCGGTTTTCGCATCGTCCAGCAAAGTCGTTACGCGGATACGATCTCCTTCGCGACGCACACTGCCCGACAGAATGTTATTCACCATCAGCTTCGATGCGATCGTGCCGATGTCTACGTCCTTCCCCTTGAAGTAAAAGGACGACATGCGCGAAGCGACTTTAAGTTCCTGAATTCTGCCGAGCACACTGAGTAACTCGTCTGCGAGCCCGTCCGCAAAATATTCATCTTCGGGGTCCGTGCTGCGATTTTCAAACGCCAGCACGGCAATAGATTCGAGTTCGCTAACGTCAACGCCATCGAGCGTCGTCGACAGGTAGTTGTCATATATCAGGAACACGACCGCGACAACCAGCAAAGTGATGATGGCACCGTCCAGCCGCCTGCCCGTCAGCCACCGCATACTCGATTGACGCAGAATATCGTCGCTGCGCTTCAATCCCCGTGGCGTTAATTCGTAGACCCAGGCCAACACCACCGCCAGCGGAAACCCCAGGATCACCAATGAAATGAATCCTTGCATGATCCAGCGCGGGCTATCGAACGTTGGCAGGACGACATCTGCGACTTGAATGAGCAACCACGCGACGACGGTATAGGCGACCCCGACTCTGAAGACATTGCGCCGTTTTAGTTCTTCCCACAGCGAGATGTATCCCTTCTCAACTCCGGGCTCAACAACCTGGTAGATAGCGACCGGTTCCGGGATGTGCCTGATTCTTTTTTCGCCCGCGAATTCGACGCCGACCCGCATCCGTTGTTTCGCGTGCTCGTATACAGTACCCGCCAGGCAAATCCCGCCCGGTACGGCCATTTTCTGCAGACCGACAGCAATATCCACGCCGTCGCCGTAGAGACTGCCGTTTTTCTCCGAGACATCGCCGACGTTCAGCCCGATGCGCAGCAAAGCGCGTTCATCGGGCGGTAACGGATCGTTCTTTTCAAGCATCGCCCTCTGGATTGCGACAGCACAATGCACGGCGTTGACGGCACTGGAAAACTCAGCGATGGACGTTTCGTCAGCGGAATGGAAACAATGGCCGTCGTGTTCGGCGACCAGGCTAAGAAAAATATCTCGCCTTAAGGTGACCGCTTTTTCGTCTCCGAACGCAGCGGCGTCTTGTGACCGACTTTCGTCGGACACATCCGCAGCGAGCAGCGTCGCAATTCTGCGCCTGCTTTCGGACAAAATGGACCCCCCCTGGGCGAATTTTGAATATTCGGCTGACTGCAGTATACATCAGGCCACGGCTTACCCTGCTGCTGAAACTCATCGCCATGAGAACAATGGCCTTTGAAGCGGTGCGGCAAAGAACTGGAGATACTCTCGCGAACCGCTTGTAGACGAACAATACGCCTGGGAGCGAACCGGGTTAGTAAAATCGAGCCAGTATCACCGTCCGTTCAACGCCGTTTTCATCGAGCATCATGATGCGGGAGCCGGCAGCTCCCTTCGACAGCTCGCGCAGTCTCGCCTGCAGCTCAACGCCCGTTCCACTTAACTGATCGACCACCGAAACGAACATGCCCTTTTCCCAACCGGCCCGTTCGGCCGGACTGCCCGGCGACACAAAAATAACTTTGAGCTGATCGCCCTGGGGAAGCGCCGCTAAGCCCATAAGGCTTCGAGAAAACTCACGATCGTTCCAGTCAGCTGCCGGTTCCAGGTGGATTTGGCCGCGAGAGTAATCGAAAATGACGCGGAATCGGCTCAAGACTTCGTTGCCCAGCAGACCGTCGAAATCTTCACTGGTTTGCCGGCCTTCATTTTCAGCGGGGACCTCAATCGGCATGTCGTTCAGCTCGAAACCACCGATGGTAAAACGGCCGACCGATGTTATTGTTTCCCGAATAATTCCGGAAATACCGCCGCTAACCGACTCCGAAATCAGCGCACGGTTTTGCAGTATTTGCTGGTCCCTGGCGAACGCCGCGAACACCATCGCGGACGAGGCGTTACCGGTGTCAATCAAATACCAGCCAGGCTCAGTATTTTCGATGGTTGCGCGGATCGCGTGCCGGCCCCGTTTCAGCGCTTTGACTGGCACCGTGTGACCGGAACCGGCGTACTCAAAATCTTTCGCCGACCGGAAAGCAATTCGCCGATTTGGATAGTCAATGTCGACAACGATATCCTCGAGAGACTCGGAGCCAAGAATAAAATTGATCGGGCGACCGGTCACCAGTCCGAATACCGATAAATCCATCAGGGCGACAGCGTCTAGATCAAGCGAGAACTCACCGGCCGAAACTTCAATATTTTTGGCCGCGTAGCTTTTCGTTCGGCCACCGACGCCACGTACGTTGAGTTTTTTTCCTCTTCGTACGCCGACGCGCCTGGCGTAGGACTTATCGATCAGGGATATTTGTGCCCCCGTGTCCAGCAGCATGTCCGTCGCGTGGCCGTTTACGGTGCCCCGAACGAGAATGTACTGCTCGTTGTAAAAGTCGAATGAATGCCATTCATCCGGTGCAGTGACCTCTGAGAAAGCTGTCGTCGCGCGTCCGACCAGAAGAAGTACAACGGAGGCCAGGAAAAACGGTCGACTCACCGCGCCACCATAACAACCCGACGATTCCTGGCTCGGCCGACGTCATCATCGTTGCTGGCCTGCGGGGCTAACGGTCCGACGCCATGACCTTCCATCCGGGAGCGACTTACGCCGTGGTCGGCGGCCAACGCATCCACTACTGCTGTTGCACGGTCTTGAGAAAGCGTTCGGTTGTGTGCGAAATGCCCTCGCGAATCGGTGTGGCCGACAACGTAAACCTTCAAATTCGGGCGAGACCCGAGAAGTTTTGCCATTTGCTCCAGCGCCGTCGACGACTGGGCTTGCAATGTCGCTTTGTCAGTATCGAAATAGATGCCCTCGACAATCACATAGCCGAGCGCGTCGAGTCCCTTGCCCAGCGCCGCCGCATCCAGCATCACCATGCCGAGATCCATATTCTTAACCTCCACTACGTGGATGGTAGTGGACGCCTGGCCAACCGCAATCGCAACATACGCCGTTTGCTCATCTTGCACGATTTTCGCGAGTAGGTATCGACCTTCCAGGTTGGACATCGAATGGATATCCGACACTTTCTGGAACGTTGGTCCTGCGTACCGAGCAACACACTCCAGCTTATCCTGATTGCAGGTATACAATACCTCCGCGCCATACAGAGCGATGGCATTTTCATAGTTTCGAAAGACTTCCAGGGTCGAGCGATTCGCGGGCGCTTTATACATCATCTTCGTTACTTTTCCTTCCAGCGCCAGCGTTGTTGGCTCCTTGCCGCTTTCGTCCATGCCGGTGAACGCACTGTATTCATCGAATTCACGCACATCTTTGCGTCGCATTACCGAACCCTCGTAGGCCGATATCAGCGAATGGTCAGTTAATGGCGGACGGCCCTGAGCCAGCACCGGGGGTGTCAGGCACATTATCAACGCAGCAAGTATCGAGTATCTCAACGGATTTCCCCTTCAAATGTCATCCTGCTTTTACGAACAAGAACAGCATCCAACAAGAAGATCAAGCCCGACTCCTCGCCATACTCTCGGTATCAGGTCCCGCTGATAGCACGCCATTATCCCACGCACGTGATTGTCTCTCGCGAGGAACTGCTCCAGACTAGGCAAAAAAGACGCTGGGAGAAACGCGTGGCCGAACAAAAAATCGACGAATTGCTACTCGCATTGAACCGACGAGCCAGGGCTCCATTGGCACTGTTGCCAACACCGATACACCGGATCGACAATTTCGGTCGGCAAATAGATTGCCCGAATTTGTGGATAAAACGGGATGATTTAACCGGCCTGGAGGGAGGCGGTAACAAGACCCGAAAACTGGAGTTTCTGGTCGGTGATGCGATTCAATCCGGCGCTGACACGTTAGTCACCGCCGGCGCAATTCAATCGAACCACACACGACAGACCGCCGCCGCGGCTGCGAAATCCGGCTTGCAGTGTGCGCTGCTGCATTTCGCCTGGACAAAAGATGCCGGTCCGCAGTACCGGCAAACCGGCAATATTCTTCTCAGCAGCCTCATGGGCGCTGATTTGTATCTGGACGAGACAAAGCGACCGATTGAAGACCAGGGACCGCTGCTTGAATTCGTCGACTACCTTGAGCAAGCCGGCCGGATTCCGTACCTGATTCCCGCCGGCGCCTCCGAACACCGGCTTGGCAGCCTCGGTTATATGCTCTGCGCGGCCGAAATCGTGACTCAGAGCAGGGAAAAGGACATCCATTTCGATTGTATAGTCCACTGCACTGGCAGTAGCAGTACGCAGGCCGGTCTCATCGCTGGCTTCGCCTTCATGGGCGAAAACACCCGGGTCATCGGCGTTGCCGACGATGACGAAACTGAGATCAAACGCAACCGAGTCCTTAAACTTGCAAACGACTCACTCGCTGAAATAGGTTCATCGGTTCGGGTATCTCCGGCTGACGTCGAAGTTATTGCTGCAGATCCAAGTGTTTACGGGGAAGCAGAAACCGAGACGCTGGATGCCATACGCCTGCTCGCGAGCAGTGAAGGACTGGTAGCGGATCCTGTGTACGAAGGCAAAGCGCTCCGTGGATTGCAAGAACTCACCCGCGACGGTCGAATCGATGCCAATAGCAGAATCTTACTAATGCATTTGGGTGGAACACCCGCAATTCACGCCTACGCGAATCATTTTGAAAAACCCCGCTTTTCAAAATTCCCGGTGGTCTAGTACATAAGGCGACTGGATTGCGGCGATGACTACCTCGGCGTGAACGTTCTCCCATGAATATCCAAGATTCATTGCCAACAGCCGAATACGAAAAGGACGTCCCCTTTTTAAAGACCGGCCTTTTTAGTGGTTGGTAACGGGGACAGGATTGACACGGTTCCGACGACACGCCACCAAGTTCGTATCAATTAGTACTGCGGTCCACCGCGCCCGCGTCGCAGATCGCGGTTCGGTTGGTAGCACCTGTAAGCTGACGTTACAGGCTTTGAGTAAAGCGTGCATTGTCGTGAATGATGACTCCGTCCCCGGTTTCAGCGTTTTGTAAACGGTCACGCGATTGATACCAGCTTTTCGAGCAACGGCCGCAACGCCTTTCGCCCGAATGACATCGGCCAAAGCTGTCTTCAATACCGCCTCGTCCCCGTCCATGATTGCCTCGTTGATATACGCGGACGCGTACGCGGGATCTTTGAGATCCCCGTACAATTGATCCTTGATATTCAATGCCCTACTAGTAACCATGTTCTTGCTCACCCGGTCCGTTGCGCAGATTCTTTCTGTGGCCAAAGTGATCACTATCCTTAATGGCGCGAAGACGCCGCCCACAAGGGACGGCGTTTTTTACTGGTAGTCGGGGCGCACTGCGTACGTTGGCAAGGTCTCATCAACCCCTCGCCATGCTGAGCATCGCGTTGATAGCCGCTTAAGTTTAGGCACCCGGCGAAAATCCATATTCCTCGAAGGGCGACTCAACGCTGTACGCTCACAGAGGCTCAGGCCCTAAAACTTGCCGTTATCGTTTTTCCACTCGCTGCGTGAAGCGATTTTTTCGGTGGTGTCCCAATGTTCGACTACTTTGCCCTTCGCGAGTCGGAACAGGTCATAGAAGGCCGTATGGGCACCACCGTAGTTCCCTTCACTGACACAAAGCACGAAGTTCCCCTCGGCGAGAACACGATGGATGCGATGATAGTCGATGCGCCGGCCGCTCACACCCTCGGCTTCCAACGCTGCTCGAAGATAGGACACGCCATCTCTCAGTCGCGCGTTGTGCTCAGCGTAGGCGTCTTCATCGACAAAATCCGCAAGTCGATCGAGACGACCGTCGACGAGAACGACTTCAACAAAAGTTCGAACTAAGGCACGGTTACTTTCCGTCAGTTCAAGTTCAACTGCTTCGGTTGGCCCATCTACCATAGTGCGGCCAGATCTGTTCGGCCCACATCTTTCCTGAATATTGTCCCAGTGCTCTACCGCCAGGCCGCCTTCGAATCTGAAAACTTCGAAGCCAATATTGCGTCTTTCGAAATCGTATTCTGTGTGAGCAAAGACAAAATCATCATCTTCAAAAGCTCGCACGATATTTACCTTGGGTGAGGTCCTGGATAGCCGCTGGAAGAGGGCCACCAATCCCTCACTGCCTTCGTGGGTCTGGGGGTTGTGCTGAATGTACTTAGCCTCATTGACGACAGCGACGGGTCCGGAATCACCGGTCTCGATGCATTTCAGTAGGGCCCGAATCTGATCTTTCTTCGTCACAGCCATGATGTTTACTGCCCAACGTAGCGAGCATACCCTGCCGGGCGCACAAACAAGAAAGCCGACCCCGATGGGGCCGGCTTGTTGTTTGGTAGCGGGGGCAGGATTTGAACCTGCGACCTTCGGGTTATGAGCCCGACGAGCTGCCAGACTGCTCCACCCCGCATCGACAGGGGCGCGATCATACAACACGTACCGGATTTTACAAGCAGTTACGGTGCTGAATTGAAAGTTTTTATTGAATAACGTCGATGCAGAGTTTCAGCAGCCAGCCCGGCATGATGCCGAGTGCCAAAACGGCAATACCGTTGACGCTGAGTACGGCACGCGTGTCCAGCTTGGCCTGGAATACTGACGTGTCTTCACCGGTTTCAAAATACATGTACCAGATGACACGCAGGTAATAATAAGCCCCCACAACCGAGGCCACGACCATCAAAATCGCCAGTCCCGGAAATCCGGCGTCAAGTACTGCGTTGATGACATTCAGTTTGGCGAAAAAGCCGACCCAGGGCGGGACGCCCGCCATGCCGAACATGAAAAACAGCATCATCAGTGCAAACCACGGGCTGCGAGCGTTGAGCCCTTTGAAATCGCCGATTGCCTCGGCCTCAAATCCCTTGCGGCTTAGCAGAATCACCATGCCGAATGCACCGGCGGCCATAATGACGTAGGTCAATGTATAAAAGACCGCGGCGCCATAGCCCTGCTCTGTCCCCGTAAAGATCGCCAGCAGAATAAAGCCGACGTGCGCGATGGCGGAATAACCCAGCATGCGTTTGATGTTGGTTTGCGCAATGGCAACGACATTGCCGATCACCAGTGACAAAACCGCGACCACCATGATCATGCCCTGCCAGACTTCGTGCAGATCACCGAAGCCCTCCATGAGGAAGCGCAGGACCAACGCCAGCGCCGCCAGCTTCGGTGCCGATGCGATGTACAGGGTTACCGGTGAGCGGGCGCCCTCGTACACATCAGGCAGCCACATATGGAAAGGCACCGCACCGAATTTGAACGCCATGCCGACAATCAGGAAGGCAATGCCGAACCAGAGCGGCAAGGCGTTCATCGCGGGGTTTTGTTCAAGCACCAACGCAATCTGGTCGAATTGCAGTGTCCCGGTGACGCCGTATATCCATGAAATACCGTAGAGCAGCGCCCCGGATGCAATGGCGCCCAGGACGAAGTACTTCATGGCCGCTTCTGCCGCCCTCGCCGAGTTGCGCTCAAATGCGACCAGCGCGTACAAGGACAACGACAGCGTTTCCAGTCCCAGATACATGGTCAGCATGCTGTTCGCCGAGATCATGATCATGATGCCGAGCAAGCCGAAGAGACCGAGCAGGAAAAACTCACCGCGCAGTAGTTCGTTTTGCTTCAGGTAGTCCCTTGAATACAGGAAGCCGAGCGCCACCATACCAACCGCCGCGAGTTTCAGAAGCTGTGACAGCGGGTCGCTCACGTAGCTGCCATCGAACAACAAGGTGCGTGCTTCCGGCGCGCTCGCAAACAGCGACCAGGCCGTCAACGCCAGGCTCGCGATACTGGTCCAGAAGGTCACGATTCTCTTGTCGTCACTGATAAACACATCGCTGATCAGAACGACGCAGATCATAAGCAACAGGACAATCTCCGGGCTGGCTGGCATCAGGTCAGTAAAAGTCATGCTAGTTCACCGGAAGCTTCGAGTGGCTGACGATTTCAAGAAGGTGCTCCACCGTCGCGGACATCATATCCACCAGTGGCGCGGGCCAAAGGCCGACGATCAGTACGGACGCGGCGAGAATGCCAAGAACCGCGAACTCCCTCGGCGACAGATCCTCGAGCTCAGCGACATTGTTGTTGGCAACCTCGCCGTAGAGAACGCGTTTCACCATCCACAGCGTATAAGCCGCGCCAAGAATCAGCGTGCTCGCGGCTACGAAGGCAAACCAGAAATTCGCTTTAAAGCTCGCGATGATGACCATGAACTCGCCAACAAACCCGGACGTGCCCGGCAAGCCGGCATTCGCCATCGCAAAAAAGACCATCAGGGCCGCGAACACCGGCATCGTGTTGGCGACACCACCGTAGTCGGCGATCTGGCGACTGTGCATGCGATCGTAGAGAACGCCGACACACAGGAACATGGCACCGGAGATCAGTCCGTGAGAAATCATTTGCACCACACCGCCGGTGATGCCGAGCGCCGCCCCGCTCTTGCTACCAATCGACCAGAGGATGAAGAAGCCCAGAGTGACGAAGCCCATGTGCGCGATCGACGAGTAGGCAATGAGTTTCTTCATATCCTTCTGCATCAATGCAACCAGTCCAATGTAGGCAACGGCGATCAGCGACAATGCGATCATCAGCCCGGAAAAATATTCACTGCCGTCCGGCAGCATCGGCAGAGAAAGACGAACGAAACCGTAGCCGCCCATCTTCAGCATGATGGCCGCCAGGATGACGGAGCCGCCGGTCGGTGCCTCTACGTGCGCGTCCGGTAGCCAGGTGTGCACCGGCCACATCGGCACCTTGACCGCAAAAGCCAGCAGGAAAGCAATAAACAGGTACTTCTGCTCCGTGAGCGTCAGCGACACCTCATTGAACGAGAAGAAATTGAAATCGCCGGTCTTGCCGTATAGATAAATGAACGCGACCAGCATGAGTACCGAACCGAGGAACGTGTAGAGGAAGAACTTCAGCGTCGCGTAAACACGTCGCTCACCGCCCCAGATACCGATGATCAGGAACATCGGTACCAGCATCGCTTCCCATAAAACGTAGAACAGGACCGCGTCCAGCGCCATGAAGACACCGAGCATCAACCCTTCGAGAATCAGGAATGCGGCAAAATATTGTGCAGAGCGCGAACTGACACTTTTCCAGCCGGCGAGGATTACGAGCGGTGTGATGAAGGTCGTCAGCAGAATAAGTGGCGCCGAAATGCCGTCGACGCCCAGGTAATATTCCACGTGCAGTGCATCGATCCACGGCGCACGTTCCACAAACTGCATGGCGGCTGTACCACCGTCGAAACCGAGGTAGAGAAACACACTAACGATGAATGTCAGCAATGAAATAGCCAGCGTCACCAGGCGCATGGTTCCCGCTCGGGCCGAGCTTGTGTCCCCGCCATCACCGAGTGCGAGTACGCCAAGCCCACCAAGAATCGGTAGCCAGATAAGGATGCTGAGAATGTGCTGCGAAAAATTCATTAGTGCATCCAGAGAAGCCAGCCAAGGAACAACGTCAGCGCGATGACCATGGCGAAGGCATAGTGGTAGAGATAACCGGTTTGCAGATGTCGCAATGTCGTCGCCAGACGCGCCACGCTATTGGCCGTTCCATTGACGAGGACGCCGTCGATCAACTGTTCATCACCGCGTGTCCAGAGGAACTGACCGATCCGCCGTCCACCGCCCGCAAAGCCTTTGATCCACAGATCGTCGAAGTAGTATTTTTGTTCCAGCAACCTGTAAATCGCGGAGAACCGGGTCGCGATCTTTGCGGGCAATTCCGGCCGTTTCAGATACAGGAACCAGGCGGTGAATACGCCCGCCGCGGCCAGGTAAAAGACCGGTCCCGCCACGAACGAGTGCTTAAGGAAATTCCAGCTGCCGTGAAACTCTTCACCCATGCGGCCCAGGACATCGTGTGCGCTCGTTACCACGATCGCATCACCGAAAAACCCGCCGAACAGCACCGGTTCGATCGTGAACCAGCCGATGATCGCGGAAGGAATGGCCAGCAGGATCAGCGGCGCGGTTATTACCCAGGGTGTCTCATGCACGTGCGACTTCACCTCGTCATCCATGCGTTCTTTGCCGTGAAAGACCAGGAAGAAGAGGCGGAAGGAATACAACGCGGTGACGAAAACGCCCAGCAGCACGCTCAAATAGGCGATCCAGTAGATCGGCCCCTGGCCAAGCCAGTGGGAATCCCGAACCGCTTCGATCAACGCATCCTTGGAAAAGAACCCGGCACTGCCCGGGAAACCGATCAGTGCCAGCGAACCGATCAGCGCCGTCCAGTAGGTGATGGGCAGGTATTTTTTCAAACCGCCCATCTTGCGAATGTCCTGTTCGTGATGCAGCGCGATGATGACGGAACCGGCGGCCAGGAATAACAACGCCTTGAAAAAGGCGTGCGTCATCAGGTGAAAGATGGCCGCACCGTATGCCGACGCACCGAGTGCGACGGTCATGTAACCAAGTTGCGATAAGGTCGAATAGGCGATGACTCGTTTGATGTCGTTTTGCACGATGCCGAGCAGCCCCATGAAAAACGCGGTAAATGCGCCGATGACGATCACGACCGCCAGCGCCGTTTCCGAAAGCTCGAACAGCGGCGACATTCGCGCAACCATGAAGATACCGGCGGTGACCATGGTCGCGGCGTGAATCAGCGCCGAAATCGGCGTCGGGCCTTCCATGGAGTCCGGCAGCCAGACGTGCAACGGTGCCTGCGCCGACTTACCCATGGCGCCGATAAACAGGAGGATGCAAATAACGCTGATGGCATTCCAGGGTGTCCCGGCGAAGATCTCGATGTTCTGAGCCGCGATCGAATCTGCGTTCGCAAAAACCGTCGCGTAATCCAGCGAATTGGTGAATGTCACCACGCCGGCGATGCCGAGGATAAAGCCGAAATCGCCGACACGATTAACCAGGAACGCCTTCAGATTGGCAAAGATGGCACTTTCTTTCGTATACCAAAAACCGATCAGCAGGTACGACACCAGCCCGACCGCTTCCCAACCGAAAAAGAGCTGCAGGAAGTTGTTGGACATGACCAGCATCAGCATGGAGAACGTAAACAGCGAGATGTAGCTGAAGAACCGCTGGTAACCGGCGTCATCTTTCATGTAGCCAACGGTATAAATATGCACCATCAGTGACACAAAGGTCACCACGACCATCATCAACGCTGAAAGCCGGTCTATCAGGAAACCGACCTCCATCCGCAGACCGTCACTGACGGCCCAGGTGTACAAGTTGTAGTTCTCGGCCGCACCACCGTCCCAATACAGATTCTTCAACACCAAAACGGACAGGACGAAGGATAGGCCGACGCCGAGAATGGTGATCCAGTGAGCGCCGGCGCGACCTATTTGCCGGCCAAACAAACCCGCAATAATCGCCGCCGCGAGCGGCGCCAGGACAATTGTTAAGTGAAAACTGTGCACTGCCAGATCCTTAGCCCTTCATCGAGTCGAGTTCTTGCACATTGATCGAACCCCGGTTACGGAATAACACCACCAGAATCGCAAGGCCGATAGCGGCTTCCGCGGCCGCGACTGTCAATATGAAGAAAACGAACACCTGCCCGGTCTCGTCACCGAGAGCGCGTGAAAATGCGACGAAATTGAAATTGACGGCCAACAACATCAGTTCGATACACATCAACAACAAAATTAAATTGCGGCGGTTGATAAAGATGCCCGCGACCGACAATGAAAACAGGATCGCCGAGAGGGTCAGATAGTGATTCAGGCCAATCATTCCGGTTTCTCCGACTCCATTTTGACCAGCCGTACACGGTCCTCCCGCTTCACGGCCACTTGCTGTGCAATATTCTGTAATTTTAAGCCCGGCCGTTTGCGCATCGTCAGCGTGATCGCGGCGACAATAGCCAGCAGCAGAATAACGGCGGCAATCTCGAACGCGTACACGTGCTCTGTGTAAAGCACCGCACCGAGCGCTTCGGTATTGCTGTAGCCCTCCGGTAAAGGAACAAACCCTTCCGCGGCGGAAGCGAAACGACCGCGTACCCAGATGACCTGCACCAGTTCAAAAACCATCAGAGCGGCGATAGCAAAGCCCAGCGGTGCATAGCGTGTAAGCCCACCTTTCACTTGCTCAACATCAATATCGAGCATCATGACGACAAACAGGAATAACACCATCACCGCGCCGACATAAACCAGCACCAGCACCAGCGCCAGAAATTCCACTTCGATCAACAACCACAGCACGGCACTCTGGAAAAAGGCCAGCACCAGGAACATGACCGCATGCACCGGGTTACGTGACAAGATCACGCCAAGCGCCGCACCGATCAGAAATACCGCGAAGCAGTAGAATAAAATTGTTTGAAAAAGAATCGCCATAGTCTTTATCGATACTCGGCATCAGCCGCCTTGTCAGCGGAAATCATTGCATCAAATTTATCGCCTATTGAAAGCAACTTGTCCTTCGTCATGATGTTCTCACCAGCCGCTTCCATGTGGTACTCGTGCAATCGCGTTTCAACGATAGCATCGACCGGGCATGCTTCTTCGCAGAAACCGCAATAGATACACTTGAACAAATCGATGTCGTAGCGGGTCGTGCGGCGCGTGCCATCGTCGCTGACATCCGACTCAATTGTAATCGCCAGCGCCGGGCAAACCGCCTCACACAACTTGCATGCGATGCAGCGTTCTTCACCATTCGGATAGCGACGTAACGCATGCAGCCCTCGAAAACGTACGGACTGCGGCGTTTTCTCTTCCGGGTACAAAATCGTAACCGCCGGTCGGAAAAAATTACGGAACGTAACGGCAAGCCCCTGCCACAACTCCCACATTGCGAACGTCTTGATGTAATTACGGAGTTGTTGCATCAGCGTAACCTGCCTAAACCGACCACGGACCGACTTTCATCCAGGCCATCACGGCCTCGACAGCGATCCATACAATGGTAACCGGAATGAATATTTTCCAGCCAAGGCGCATGATCTGGTCATAGCGAAAACGTGGAAACGTCGCCCGCAACCAGAAAAAGACGAAGAGGAAAAACGATATCTTGGCCGCGAGCCAGAAAAAATTCGGTTCGCGCAGAAAGCTGCCGTCACCCAGGAAAGTCCATCCCTCCATCGGCGAGGCGACGCCACCGAGAAAGAATATTGCGGTCAAGGCGGAAACCAGAATCATGTTTGCGTATTCCGCGAGGAAGAACAGCGCAAACGCTACGCCTGAATATTCAACGTGAAAACCTGCGACGATCTCTGACTCACCTTCGGTAACGTCGAAGGGCGCTCGATTGGTTTCGGCGACACCGGATATAAAGTAAACAAAGAACAATGGCAATAACGGAATAATGAACCAGCTACTGAAGCCACCTGCCTGTGCCTGCATGATGACACCCAGATTCAGGCTCCCACCGGCCATCAGCACGCCAACCAGCGCAAAACCCATGGCAATTTCGTAGGCAACAATTTGTGCGCCCGATCGCATGGCACCCAGAAAAGCGTATTTGGAGTTTGTGGCCCAGCCGCCCAGAATTACGCCGTACACGCCCACTGACGTCAGCGCGAGCACATAAAGGAGGCCCGCATTGATATCCGCGATAACAAACGACCCCGATAACGGAATCACCGCCCAGGCCGCCAGTGCCGGTATCAGCGATAACATCGGTGCAATGAGAAACAGGAAACGATTCGACCGCTGAGGAATCACGACTTCCTTGATCACCAGTTTGATCACATCGGCAAACGGTTGACCGAGACCGAGCGGACCCACTCGGTTAGGACCAAGCCGGCCCTGCATGTAGCCGATGACTTTGCGTTCGAAATAGGTCGTAAAGGCCACCGTCAGAATGACCACAATGGTCACACCCAGAATCTGCGCGGTGATAATGATCAGGTGCTGGAAAAGCATTGGGATGGCATCCCAAAGATCGACGACGAATTGCGGAATGAGGGAACTCATTCGCTGCTTTCCAGACTTCGTCGGGCTTCCGGGGTCAACTGCAATGCCTCGGCACGTCGCACCAGCCCATCGACCTGGTACATCGGCACGTCCAGACCGCCGTCAATGCCGTCACTGGCAACCACGATCGGCGCGCTGCCTTGATACGCATTATTCAATTCGATATCGCCAAGTGCGGTGCGCAACTCGTCCCGTACATTTTCACTGGACTCAAAGTCAAACCCTTCGCCGTCCAGCAAGGTTCCCAGCACGCGAAGCACTTTCCAACCCGGCCGTGATGCACCGACGGGACTGGCCACACCGGAAAAACTCTGCCAAAGGCCTTCGCAATTGACGAACGTCCCGGAAGTTTCTGCAAAAGTCGCAATCGGCAACAACAGATCCGCATCGCGCTCCAGTGCCTCAGATCGATACGGCGAGCATGCGACGACGAACCCGTGCTGTGCGGCCGCGTCAATCGGCGGCGCATCGAAACCGGGTTCGACACCGAACAACAGCAGCACATCGAGATCGTTACTCAACATGTCAACGGCGTTCTTGCCGCACTCGCCTCTTGCTTCGCCGCCTTGCGTACGATGGGGCGTGACGCCGGCCAGACAAGCGCCAGCCGAATTTGCGCCTTCGGACACAAAACCGAATCGGGAATTCGTAGCCTCGCCGATTGCGGCGGCCAGTGCACGCACCGCCGCTGCGGCCGGATGGCGAGCAGCAACATGCCCGAGCAGCACGAGACTTGAATCGCCTTGCGCGAGAATCTTTGCAACATTCGTCTGACTGGCGGTTGGCTGCAGATCCTTGCACAGATCCGCAACGGCTGGCGGCAATTTACCCCCCGTCGCGACGGCAATGCCGGCGAGTTCCGCGACCAGTCCTGCGGTCGATAAATACTCGGCGACATCGAAAAAATACTCGTGTACCTCGGCATTCGCAAAACATACCTGCGCGCCCGCCAGGGAGGCCTTTCGTAACCGGTGTGCAAGAATCGGTGTTTCCTTGCGAAGGTTCGAACCGGCCACCAGAACGGCATCGCATTGTTCGAGATCCGCAATCGTGAGCCCAAGCCAGGGGGCAACGGGATCGTTGTCCTGATCCGAAAAGTCCTGCTGACGCAGGCGATGATCAATATTTGCCGTACCCAGATGATCGGCCAGCCGCGAAATCAGGTAAGCCTCTTCTATTGTGCTGCTTGGTGATGCCAGCACGCCAATCTTGCTACCGTCAGATGCCTGCAGCCTGGTCGTGAGCACGTCCAGAGCCGTTTCCCAATCGATGTCGCGCCATTCGCCGTTCTCCTTGACGCGCGGTGTCTCGAGACGGTCGACGCTGTATATTCCCTCGTAGCTAAACCGATCGCGATCCGATATCCAGGTCTCGTTAATCGCCTCGTTTCCGCGCGGCACGATGCGTTTGATCGTCCCTCTCAATACATGTGCGTACAGGTTCGATCCCACACAATCGTGTGGCGCGACCGTCGCACGCTGTACCATTTCCCAGGCACGCGCACTGTAGCGGTAAGGCTTGTTATTCAGGGCGCCAACGGGGCAAAGGTCGATAATGTTGGCAGACATCTCGTGATCGATACTTTTTTCGATAAAAGCGCTGATCTTGACGTTCTCGCCCCGGCCCATCGTACCGAGTTCCTGCAGGCCATTGATCTCGGCGCCGAAACGAACGCAACGCGTGCAATGAATACAACGCGTCATGTCGGTGGATACCAGGGGTCCAATGTTCTTGTCTTTGACGACGCGTTTTTTCTCGTGATAACGCGACACGTCGCTGCCGAATCCCATCGCAAGATCCTGCAATTCACATTCGCCGCCCTGATCGCAAATAGGACAATCCAGCGGGTGATTGATCAAGAGGAATTCCATGGTCGCTTTTTGTGCCGCGATGGCATACGGCGAGCGGGTGAATATTTTCATGCCCTCGCCGATCGGCGTCGCACAAGCCGGTAGAGGTTTCGGCGCTTTTTCGACTTCCACGAGGCACATGCGACAATTTGCAGCGACGCTCAATTTGTCGTGATAACAAAAGCGTGGCACATACGCCCCGACCCGATCCGTGACCTCAATGATCATCTGGCCCTTACGGCCTTCGACCGGTTTGCCGTCGACTTCGATATTGACGATGTCGTCGCTCATGCCGCCGCCTCGGACGCGCCGTCCACCATACTGCGTCCATGGTTTTTCACCATATACTCGAACTCATGGTGAAAGCGTTGCAGGAAGCTTTGCACCGGCCATGCCGCCGCATCGCCAAGCGCACAGATGGTGTGGCCTTCAATTTTATTCGCCACATCGACCAGCTTGTCCAGGTCGCCCAAATCCGCTTTACCTTCGGTAATTCTCGTCAACATTCGATAGAGCCAGCCGGTACCTTCGCGGCACGGCGTGCATTGTCCACAGGATTCCGCCATGTAAAAACGCGAGATACGACGCAGTACACTCACCATGCAGGTCGTTTCGTCCATGACGATCACCGCACCCGTGCCGAATGACGAACCGGCTTCCTGCAGCGAGTTGTAATCCATGGTGCACGCCATGATCGCATCGGCGGTGAGTACCTTGGTCGAGGAGCCACCCGGTATCACGGCTTTGAGTTTCCGGCCACCCAGCACGCCGCCGCAAAGATCCAGCAGGTCCTTGAAAGGAATGCCCATCGGCAATTCCAGATTGGCCGGTTTCTCAACGTGGCCGGAGACGGAAAATTGCGCCGTGCCACCCGAGCCTTCAGGTCCCAGGCCCGCAAACCAGCCTGCACCGTTTCTCAGGATTGCCGGCACACTTGCAAGGCTTTGTGTGTTGTTGATCGTCGTTGGCTTGCCGTACAAACCGAAATTAGCCGGAAACGGCGGTTTGAAGCGCGGCTTGCCCTGCTTGCCTTCCAGGGACTCCAGCAACGCCGTCTCTTCGCCGCAAATATAAGCGCCGGCACCCAAAAATGCATGAATGTCCAGATCGATACCCGACCCCTGGATATTCTTGCCAAGGAGACCGGCTTCGTAAGCTTCTACCAGAGCGGCCTCAAAGCGGGGCAGTGGCTCGTCGATGAACTCACCACGAATGTAATTGTAGGCAACCGTTGCGCCCATTGAATAAGCGGCGATCATCATGCCTTCTACCAGCGAATGCGGGTTTTTCCTCAGCACTTCGCGATCGTGGCAGGTACCCGGTTCGCTTTCATCCGAATTGCACACGAGATATTTCTGCACCGGCGCGCTACGCGGCATGAAACTCCACTTAAGACCGGTCGGAAACCCGGCACCGCCGCGTCCACGCAGCCCGGATGCCTTGACTTCGTCAACAACCTGCTCCGGCGTCAACTCGCCTGCCAGAATCTTACGCCACGCCTGATAGCCGTCATGCTTTTCGTAGGTGGACAAACTCCATGATTCGTCCGAGCCGAAGGTATTGAAACAAACAAGATTCTGCTCGTAGGCCATCAGTTCAACCCGTCCAGAATTTCATCCACTTGCTCTGTAGTCAGATTTTCATGGTATTTATGATCAACCATCATCATCGGCGCGCCACAACAGGCGGCCAGGCACTCTTCTTCTTTCTTCAGGTATATGCGGCCATCCGCGGTACTTTCGCCCACCTTGATGCCGAGCTTCTGTTCAACGTGTTTCACAATGTCTTCCGCGCCACGCAGCATGCAGGACACGTTAGTGCAGATGGCAACGTTGTGCCTACCCACTTCCTTCGTCTGAAACATCGAATAGAACGTCGCCACTTCGTAAACCTGGATCGTCGGCAGATCGAGGTAGGCCGCAACGCTGTTCATCAACTCGGCCGTCAGATAACCCTCGTTTTCGTGTTGCACGGCGTGCAATGCAGCGATGACTGCCGAACGCTTCCGATCCTCCGGGAAACGTGCCGTCCAGCGATCGATCTCCTCGCGAACGTGATCCGACAGCCTATCCACGTCGCTCATCGATCCACCTCACCGAAAACGATATCCTGCGTACCGATAACCGCGACAACATCGGCGAGCATGTGTCCGACCACCATCTCGGACATCGATGCAAGGTGCGCGAAACCCGCCGCACGAATCTTAACCCGGTAGGGCTTGTTCGCACCGTCGGAAATCATATAGACGCCGAATTCGCCCTTCGGGTGCTCAATAGCCGCATACGCTTCGCCGGCCGGAATCGAAAAACCTTCCGTGAACAGTTTGAAATGATGAATCAGGGATTCCATGTCGTCCTTCATCTCGACACGTTTGGGCGGGGCAATCTTGTGATCGTCCAACATCACGGGACCCGGGTTGTCCCGCAGCCAGTCGATGCACTGTTTGATGATTCGATTCGATTGCCGCATTTCCTCTACCCGAACCAGGTAACGGTCGTAACAGTCACCGTTGGTACCAACTGGAATATCAAAATCCATTCGATCATAGACTTCATACGGTTGTTTCTTCCGCAAGTCCCACTCAATACCGGAACCGCGCAACATCGGACCGGTGAAACCCAGGTTCAAGGCGCGTTCGGGAGATACAACCGCGATATTCACGGTCCTCTGTTTCCAGATGCGGTTGTCGGTCAGCAAGGTTTCGTATTGATCGACGCAGCCGGGAAATTTCTCCGTAAACGCGTCAATAAAATCGAGCAGGGAACCCTCACGAACTTCGTTGAGGCGATCCACGTCTTTTTGCTTGCGCCACTTGGACGCCTGGTATTGCGGCATGGAATCGGGCAGATCACGATAGACGCCGCCGGGACGATAATAGGTCGCATGCATGCGAGTGCCCGACACCGCTTCGTAGCAGTCCATCAGGTCTTCGCGCTCGCGGAAGCAATACAGGAACATCGTCATCGCGCCGATATCGAGACCGTGTGCACCCAGCCACATCAGGTGATTGAGAAGACGGGTGATTTCGTCAAACATGACACGAATATATTGCGCACGAATCGGCGGCGCGACGCCAAGCAGTTTTTCGATCGCCAGGACATAGCTATGTTCGTTACACATCATGGAGGTGTAATCCAGCCGATCCATGTAGCCGATGCTCTGGTTATACGGTTTCGACTCGGCCAGTTTTTCGGTACCGCGATGCAGCAGACCAACGTGCGGATCCGCGTGCTGAATGACCTCGCCGTCCATTTCCAGTATCAGGCGTAACACGCCATGCGCCGCAGGATGCTGCGGACCGAAATTCATCGTGAAGTTCTGAATCTCAGCCATCGGATGATCCGTCCTTCAACGCTTCTGCATAGCGATTATCGTCGCGGATGACGCGCGGCACCGCCGTTCGTGGTTCGATCGACACCGGTTGATACACCACCCGACCTTTATCCGCGTCATAAGTCACTTCGACGTTGCCGATTAACGGGAAATCCTTGCGGAACGGGTGCCCGATAAATCCGTAATCCGTAAGAATTCGTCGCAAGTCCGGATGTCCTTCAAACAGAATGCCAAAAAGATCGAACGCCTCGCGTTCGAACCAGTTCGCCGAGTTCCATATATCGACAACGGAGGGCAGGAACGGCGGGTTTTCATCTCCGGGGAAAACCCGCAGTCGAACGCGTACATTATTGGCTAACGACAGCAGGTGGTAAACCACGGCGAATCGACGTGGATCAAATGTATCCGCCTCATCAAGGATGACCGGCTCACGTTCAACGCCGCGGCTAAAACCACTGTCGGTTGCACTGTAAGTGGTCCATTCGCCGACGCCGTAAGTCAGGTAGTCAACACCACACACATCCATGAGTTGTTCAAACCTGAACTCCTCGTCGTCGCGCAGCGTGGTCGCAACCTCGACCAGGTCATCCCTGGCGACCTCGTAGGTAAGCTCACCGCAAGTGGATTCGACGCGCTTGAGCTTCTCCGCAAAGCGAGCAGCTATCCGAGCAGCCATTGTCTCGATATTGATGGTCATTATTCTTATCGTTTTTTACCTGGTTGTTACCTGGCTATGGTGCTGGTACGCCTGATCTTCTTTTGCAACTGAATCAGCCCGTATATCAACGCTTCGGCCGTGGGCGGACAGCCGGGAACATAGACGTCCACCGGCACTACTCGGTCACAACCGCGCACCACCGAATAGGCGTAATGATAGTAGCCGCCACCGTTGGCGCAGGAACCCATGGAAAGCACCCAGCGCGGTTCAGGCATCTGGTCGTAGACCTTGCGCAGCGCCGGCGCCATTTTATTGACTAACGTCCCGGCGACAATCATGACATCCGATTGACGCGGACTCGGGCGGAAAATAATTCCGAATCGATCCAGATCGTAACGCGCGGCCCCGGCGTGCATCATTTCAATTGCGCAACAGGCCAGACCGAACGTCATCGGCCACATGGAGCCCGTTCTGGCCCAGTTCATCACCGCATCGACGCTGGTGACAACGAAGCCATTCTTTTGCAGGCTCTGTCCGGTTTCTGTCGCCGCAGGATCGGCCGGCGCGACTTCACTCGCCGTACTATTCAATCCCATTCCAGCGCTCCCTTTTTCCACTCATAAATGAAACCAACGACCAGAATGGCGAGGAATATGCCCATGGCGATCAGACCGAAACCGCCGACAACGTCCAGCGACACCGCCCAGGGAAAGAGAAACGCGATTTCCAGATCAAAAATAATGAACAGGATTGCGACCAGGTAATAGCGCACATCGAATTTCACGCGTGTATCTTCAAAAGGCTCGAAACCGCACTCGTACGGCGATAGTTTTTCATCATCCTTGCTACCCGTACCAATCAACAGCCCAAGCCCAAGCAAGACCATCGCAATCGCGGTGCCGACGCCGAGGAAGATCAATATAGGAAGATAATTTGCGAGCATGAATTAATTCTTTTTAACGATTCGGAAAATTCGCCACATCCATCGGCGCGCCATTGTATCAGTGCACACCCCGCTGTTAATACCCCCAGCCCCCCTCAACGCCAACTTTTTTATTTCGGATATCCACTATGGCGGCGTTCACTCAAGTTTGGGTCAAGACTCGACAAGCAATGTAGCCATTATCAAGACCACATGGATTCTCCGGATCTTGGTTGAGACCCGCCACAAGTACTTCCCTGTAGGCTCGTGGCCCACATCCATGCGGGCCACGATCTCGAACACAAACCGAATCATCCATGTTCACATTGCAACCGGATGAATCCACTAACCATCGCGAATTTGGCACGGTGCCGATGGCCGGACTCGAACCTACCCAAATCGAATAGCAAATACCCAGCAATCCACCAACCCCAAGAATCGCAGGGTAATCACAAAAACCCATCGAAACTGCCAATCCGTCGGGGCTGCTACCCACCACCCTGGCGGCACCCTGACGGCAGATCCGGCCATCGGCACCAGGTATAAAAAAGGCAGCTCCCACAGGACGCCACCTTTTTATGTGCTCTGCCGATGGCCGGACTCGAACCTTGCCAAGACGTGTAGCAAGCCCTCAGCAATCCTCCCATCCCAAGAACCGTAGTGTAGTCACGAAAACCCATCGAAACTGCCACCCTGTCGGGGCTGCTACCCACCACCCTGGCGGCACCCTAACGGCAGATCCGGCCATCGGCACCAGATATAAAAAAAGGCAGCTCCCAAAGGGAGCCACCTTTTTATGTACTCTGCCGATGGCCGGACTCGAACCTCGCCGAAACGTGTATTAGTCCCCCAGCAATCCACCCACCCCAAAAATCGCAGTGTAGTCACAAAAACCCATCGAAACTGCCAATCCGTCGGGGCTGCTACCCACCACCCTGGCGGTACCCTGACGGCAGATCCGGCCATCAGCACCATGTATAAAAAAAGGCAGCTCCCAACGGGAGCCACCTTTTTTTATATCTGGTGCCGATGGCCGGACTCGAACCGGCACAGCGTGAGCTACTGCCCCCTCAAGACAGCGTGTCTACCAATTCCACCACATCGGCTGTATTTCGTAATTCGACGATTTGCACTTACAGGGCAGGCCTACTCACTGCTCTCATCCGTACCACCCTCTGGCGGGACATCAAGCGCCGGTACATCCGAATCGGTCGCCGTGGACTCAGCGTCGCTGAGTTCGGGAATTTCCGGCACTGCATCAATCGCACTCTGCTCTTGCTCAACGGGTTCCGTGATGGGCGCATTTTCCAGCAAGCTGTCAGGACCGTCCGCACCGCGCTGGGAACTCATGTACGCCAGCGTCAGGCTGGAAGCGAAAAACAGCGTTGCCATTATTGCGGTAGCCCGCGAAAAGAAATTCGACGAACCACTCGCGCCGAATACGGTACCCGATGCTCCGGAACCGAACGCGGCCCCTGCATCCGCACCTTTGCCACGTTGTAGCAGCACCAGAATGATAATCAGAATCGCGATTATCGTGTGGCCAATCAAGACCGCTGTTTGCATTGTACTCATGTAATCCTCAACCCTGTGCGGCTGCCGCGTCGGCAATCGCCAAAAAATCGGCCGCATTCAGTGACGCGCCACCGATCAATCCACCGTCAATATCCGGCATGGACAATAGTCCCGCCGCATTCTCACCCTTCATACTGCCGCCATAAAGAATCTGTACGTCGGCCGCTACCTGTTCATTTCCGGCCGCAATGACATCCCGGATATGCTTGTGCACGTCCTGCGCCTGCTCCGGCGTCGCTGTCAGACCCGTGCCTATCGCCCAAACCGGCTCATAAGCGATAACCGCGCTCGAAAACGAGTCAATGCCCGCCATTTCAATCACCGCCTTCAGTTGTTCGCTGACCACGGTCATGGTTCGTTCCTCTTCCCTTTCCTGCAGCGTCTCACCGACACACAGAACAGGCTTCAGTCCCTCGGCCAGCGCCGCACAAAACTTCGCGGCGACGATTTCGCTGCTCTCGCCGTGCATCGCGCGCCGCTCCGAATGGCCCACAATCACGTACTCACAACCGACATCCTGCAACATGGCGGCGGCCGTCTCGCCAGTGTACGCACCCGCCGCGTGCGCAGACACATTCTGAGCCCCCAACCGGAGCCCACTGCCCGCAATCCGCGCCGCCACGGTCCCCAAATAAGGGTATGGCGGACAAACCAGTAGTTCCACACGCTCCGATGCCGGCATGCCGGCAACGATGCCGTCAGTTAAACCGTTACTCATGGCCGTCGAGCCATTCATTTTCCAATTGCCGGCAATCAGGAAATTACGCATTAGCCATTCTCGTGTCGGTATACCTAAAAGGCGCGCAAGGATACCGAGGCGAACCCGTCAAATCAACGGAGATTTGGCAACAAACTCAGAAAAATCAGGTCGCTGTCTCCGCGACCACGGCCGCCAGTCGCTCTGCAAGCCTTAATACCAGGTGCTCGTCCTCACCTTCGACCATCACCCGAATGACCGGTTCCGTGCCGGATGCACGCAAAACCACGCGCCCGGCATCACTGAGTTCGCGCTCCGCCGCAACCACTGCGTCCTGAATCGCCGGCGATGCAGCCGGGTCCAGGCGCGAATCGGTACGCACATTGATCATTTTCTGCGGGTATTTCACCATGCCGGCCGCCAATTCGGACAGTGGCTTACCGCTGCTCTCCATGATGGCCAGAATCTGCAGCGCAGCAACGATGCCGTCACCGGTCGTCGTCTGATCAAGACAAATCATATGGCCAGAGGTCTCGCCGCCGATGATGCCGCCCGATTCGTGCAAGGCCTCCAGAACGTAACGGTCCCCCACATTGGCCCTGCGAAACTCGATATCATTCGCTCGCAAGGCATGCTCCAGGCCCAGGTTGCTCATCACCGTTCCAACGATGGGTCCGCGCAACTTGCCCGCCTGTTTGCGCGCCGAAGCGAGGACATACAGGAGCTGGTCGCCGTCCAGTATCCCGCCAAGCTCATCCACCATCACGACACGATCACCGTCGCCGTCGAGCGCGATACCCACGTTCGCATGCAGCGCCGGCACCGTCAGTTGCAAAAGTCCGGGTTCCGTCGAACCGCAACCGTCATTGATATTGCGGCCGTTGGGCGAGCAACCGATCGGCACAACCTCGGCGCCCAGCTCACTGAGGATTCGCGGTCCCACTTTGTACCCCGCTCCATTGGAACCATCGAAAACGATCTTGATCCCTTCCAGGCTGCGCCCCTCGGGGAACGTGGACGCGCAAAACTCCTGGTAGCGTGTTCGCGCCGAGTCGATACGTTTGGCACTTCCCAGCTTCGCCGACTCAAGCGTTATTGCAGGTTTGTCGAGATAGCGCTCTATTTCGCGCTCGACGTCATCGGTCAGCTTGGCGCCCGAGCCGTCAAAAAATTTGATCCCATTGTCATAGAAGCAATTGTGGGATGCGCTGATGACCACACCGAGATCGGCCTTGAATACCTGGTTCAGATACGCAATGCCGGGCGTTGGCAAGGGACCGAGCAAGAGAACATCGGCGCCGGCGGCGACAAATCCGGCCTCCAACGCCGATTCGAACATGTAACCTGACAGACGCGTGTCCTTGCCGATCAGTACCGTACCGCCGGTCGGTACCAGAACCTGTGCCGCAGCACTGGCCAGCCGCAACGCAAAATCCGCGGTCATCGGGTCTTTGCCAACTTCCCCTCTGACGCCGTCGGTTCCGAAATATTGCCTAGCACTCATTGCCTGGATCCTTGCATGGGTTGATGGAATCATAAGCCAATATGATCACGACTGCTCTTCTTGCATCACAGCGCGGGCTACTTTTAACGCATCCACCGTCGACGCGACATCGTGGGTTCTCACTATGGCCGCGCCGCGCTCCACGGCCATAACCGCCGCCGCGAGACCGGCAGCGAGTCGTGCATCCACCGTACGACCCGTAAGCTCGCCCAGCGTGCCTTTGCGGGACAAGCCCACCAGCAGGGGTTGCTGCAGTGTCGCGAACTGGCGCAGGGTCGCCAGCAAGACGAGATTATGAGCATGGGTTTTGCCGAAGCCGAAGCCGGGATCAACGATGACCCTGGCGGCGTTGATGCCGGCATCCTGACAAGCCGCAAGCCGTTGCCGCAGGAAGGCGATCACATCACCGGGCAACGCCTCGTATTGTGGGTCATCCTGCATCGTTGCGGGTATGCCTTGCATGTGCATGATGCAAACCGCGGCATCGGTCGCTGCCGCCGCCTCCAGCGCACCCGGACGGGTAAGCGCGAATATGTCGTTGATGAGTTCCGCACCGGCCGAGGTTGCAGCACGCATCACAGCGGCATTGCCTGTATCGATCGACACAATCGTATCGCACTCCCGGCAGACGGCCTCAATGACCGGCATAACCCGATCCAGCTGTACTTGCCCGCTAACGTCAGTTGCTCCGGGGCGCGTCGATTCGCCACCAATATCGATAATCGAGGCCCCGGCCTCGACCATCGCCTGCGCCGCCCGCACGGCCGCCTCGACAGTCGGCAAGCGACCGCCATCGGAAAACGAATCCGGCGTGATATTGAGGACACCCATAACCTGCGGCGTCGCCAGATCGAGCGTTCGTGAACCGAGATCGAGGTGCATGGCGATGTCCACCAACCCTTACAATAAAGAACGGCAGCCCGAAGACTGCCGTCGCTTACGAATAGAAATGCCGTTTAGTGCTCGCTGGCAGGTCCACCGATGGGCTTACTCGGCGCCTCTTTTTTGTCCGCTTTCTTACCGCCCGTCTTCTTCGGGCGATCAGAATCATCCCATCCCGCAGGCGGCTGCGGCTCACGCCCTTCCATAATATCCACGATCTGCGAATGATCAATGGTTTCATACTTGATCAGTGCCTGTGCCATGCACTCAAGCTTGTCCTTTTGCTCAACCAGTATGGACTTGGCGCGATCGTAATTGCGGTCGATGATTTTGCGAACCTCTTCATCGATAATGTGTGCCGTCTCATCGGATACCTGTTTGTGCTGGGTCACCGATCGCCCAAGAAATACTTCGCCCTCATCCTCGGAGTAAGTCAGTGGGCCGAGTCTTTCCGACAACCCCCACTTCGTTACCATGCTGCGTGCAATCTCTGTCGCACGTTCAATGTCATTGGACGCGCCAGTGGTAACTCCCTCAACGCCCAACGTCATTTCTTCAGCAAGCCGTCCACCGTACAGTGCGGAAATATTGCTTTCGAGCCGTTCTTTGGAAATACTGTATTTGTCTTCTTCAGGCAAAAACAGCGTAACCCCGAGCGCTCGTCCGCGCGGAATAATCGTGACCTTGTGCACGGGATCATGATCCGGTACCAGGTAGCCAACGATCGCGTGGCCCGCTTCGTGATAGGCCGTATTCGCCTTCTCTTTTTCGCTCATCACCATGGAGCGCCGTTCGGTGCCCATCATGATTTTGTCTTTCGCTTTCTCAAACTCTTCCATGGTCACGACACGATTATTTTCTCGTGCGGCAAACAAAGCGGCCTCATTGATGAGGTTCGCAAGATCTGCGCCCGAAAAACCCGGCGTACCACGCGCGATAATGGAAGGATCCACATCGTCTGCCAACGGCACTTTGCGCATGTGCACTTTGAGAATCTGCTCACGACCGCGAATATCCGGCAGCGGTACCACGACCTGCCGATCGAACCGTCCCGGTCGAAGCAACGCCGGGTCGAGAACGTCAGGTCGGTTGGTTGCCGCAATGACAATGATGCCCTCGTTGCCCTCAAACCCATCCATCTCGACGAGCATCTGGTTCAGTGTCTGCTCGCGCTCATCGTGTCCGCCGCCCAGACCGGCACCTCGATGACGACCCACCGCATCGAGTTCATCAATGAAGATAATGCAAGGGGCTTGCTTCTTGGCTTGTTCGAACATATCGCGTACACGCGACGCACCAACACCCACAAACATTTCGACAAAATCGGAACCGGAAATTGTAAAAAACGGCACCTTCGCTTCACCCGCAATCGCCCTGCCGAGCAGGGTCTTGCCGGTTCCCGGCGGGCCAATCAAGAGGATTCCTTTCGGAATCTTGCCGCCCAATCGCTGGTATTTGCTCGGATCACGAAGAAAATCCACGATCTCGGACACTTCCTGTTTGGCTTCTTCAACGCCGGCAACGTCGGCAAACGTGACATTGATCTGGTCTTCACCGAGCAGTCGCGCCTTGCTTTTGCCGAAAGACATGGCGCCACGACCACCACCGCCGCCCTGCATCTGCCGCATGAAATAAATCCATACACCGATCAGGAGCAAAATCGGGAATGAGCTGATCAACAGCTGGCCGATCAGGCTCTGCGACTCCGGTTCCTCACCGGTGAAGTCAACGTTGTTGTCCAGCAGAATGCCGATCAAAGTGTTGTTATCGGTCTCGGGACTGATCGTATATTGCGTCAAGGGCTCGCTATCCCCAAAACTAATGCGATCGCCCTGAAATTCGACGCGCTGGACTCTGCCCGCTCGCACTTGCTGCAGAAATTCCGAATAGTCCTGTTTCTGCGGAGGCGGGCCACTGACCCCGCTCAAACCCTGCACCACAGACAGCAGCACTACGATAATTACGATAAAAACCAGTATGTTTTTAGTCAGGTCGTTCACAATAATATTAGCTCCGGCAACAGCCTTGGATCATCCACGGCTATTGCGTGTGTGGCAAGCCAGATCTGCCACGGTTTAGACTGTGTCTAACTCCTCAGACACTACTACAGTCGATATTTTCTCGCTACCAGATAGACCTCACTACTGCCGGCCCGCGATGCCCTCGGTTTCATGACACGAACCCGCCCAAATGACTGCTTTGCCTGGGCAATGAAGGCATCGGCGCCCTCACCTTGAAAAAGCTTGCAGACGAAGTCACCATTGCGCTGCAGAACTTGCCGGGCGAGATCCAGCGCCAACTCGGCCAGGTACATCGATCTTGGCTGATCCACGGCCTTTGTGCCGCTGATATTGGGTGCCAAATCGCTCATTACAAGGTCCGCACGCGATTCACCCAGTTTTGCCAGCAATTCAGTGAGTACCGCGTCCTCGGTAAAATCTCCTTGCAGGAATTCAACCGCGGGCAGCGTATCCATCGGCAGAAGGTCCAACGCAATAACACGTACCCGGTTGCGGAGATGCTCGGTGACATACTGGCTCCAGCTACCCGGCGCCGCACCAAGATCAATGCAGATCATATCGGCACGCAGTATTTTCTCTTTCGCGTCGATTTGCGCCAGCTTGAACACGGCGCGGGAACGCCAGCCCTCCCGTCGGGCCTGCAGCACGAAAGGGTCCCGTTCCTGCCGGTCACGCCATGTACCACCGCTGCGCCGCGGACCGCTCACCGGACACCGCTCAACATCGTGCCAATGTCCACTGCTGCTGCCGGGCTGTTACAATCTGTTCGCATGACACTTAAAGAATCTCAGAAAAAATATTTGCGCGGGCTGGGCCATCAACTCAAACCCACCCTGACCGTCGCCGATGCCGGCTTGTCGGAATCCGTACTGCTTGAATTCGACGTAACCCTATCGCATCACGAGTTAATCAAAGTCCGCGTACGGGCCGGAGACCGGGAAAACAGGGACGCCGTGATCAGCGATCTTTGCCAGCAGGGAACGGCTCAGCTGATTACGCGAATCGGCAACGTCGCCCTTATCTATCGCAGGAACGAAGACAAACCGAAGATTCGGCTACCGCGATAAGGCAATACGGTCGATTATTCGTAGCGTACCTGGATCACTTCGTATTCGCGCTCACCGCCCGGCGCCGAAAAACTGACTTCATCTCCTTCGCTCTTGCCGATCAGCGCTCTGGCGATTGGCGACGAAAAGGAAATCAGCCCCGTTTTTATGTCGGACTCATCTTCACCAACGATCTTGTACTCAATCTGTTGATCGGCAATGACATCCAGAAGCTCAACCGTGCAACCGAACACGATTCTCCCTTTCGCGTCGATCGTCGTCACATCGATTACCTGGATATTTGACAACTTGCCTTCAATTTCCTTGATGCGTCCTTCGATAAACCCTTGCTGCTCTTTCGCCGCGTGGTATTCCGCGTTCTCCTTCAGATCACCGTGAGCTCGCGCCTCTGCAATGGCCTGGATGACATCAGGTCGATCGCTGGACTTAAGCCGCTTCAATTCATTGCGCAAAAGTTCAGCGCCTCTGACGGTCATGGGTACTTTGTTCACGCTACTACCTCTTTGTGCAAGTCCTGAAGACGACTAACGTCAATGTTATCGATATGCTCCAGTGCCGTGCAAGTCGCAATCGCTGCGCCCAGGGTCGTGTAGTACGTTACGTATCGACGTACTGCCTCGGCGCGTATCGGCAACGATTCCTGAATGGCCTGTTTTCCCTCGGTCGTGTTAACGATCAGTGAAATTTCGTCGTTCTTGATCATGTCCACAATGTGCGGCCTGCCCTCGCGCACCTTGTTCGCCCGGCGGCAGGAAACACCGGCTGCCGCCAGCGTTTCAGCCGTGCCGTGTGTTGCCACGATATCAAATCCCCGCTCAACCAGTATTTTCGCCAGATCAACGGCGCCTTCTTTGTCCCGATCCCTGACGCTGATCAGCGCCGTGCCTTTTTGCGGTAACACGACCCCGGACGCAAGCTGCGCTTTTGCGTAGGCCTCGCCAAAGGAACGGCCAATGCCCATGACCTCACCGGTCGACTTCATTTCGGGCCCCAAAATCGGATCCGCACCGGGGAATTTATTGAACGGGAAAACGGCTTCTTTCACCGAGTAATACGGTGGGATGCGCTGATTAACAAAACCCTGTTGCGCCAGTGTCTCACCGACCATGACCCGAGCGCCGATTTTCGCCAACGGCATGCCAATGGCCTTGGAAACGAAAGGTATCGTACGCGATGCCCTGGGATTAACCTCCAGCAAATAGATCACATTGTTCTGAATCGCAAACTGGGTATTCATCAAGCCAACGACATTCAGGCCTTTGGCCAGTTTTTCTACCTGCGCAATCAAATCTTGCTGAATTTCCTCGGAAAGATTAATGGGCGGCAGCGAACAACCTGAATCTCCCGAGTGCACACCCGCCTGTTCAATATGCTCCATTATTCCGCCAACGAGTATCCGCTCTCCGTCGCACACGATATCGACGTCCACCTCGGTCGCAAGATCGAGGAATCGATCCAGCAACACCGGACTGTCATTGGATACGTCAATAGCCGCCTCCATATAGGCAGCCAGGTCTTCGTCGCCGTGCACCACTTCCATCGCCCTGCCTCCCAGTACATAGGAGGGTCGCACGATCAGTGGATAGCCAACGGCCGAACCGAGGGACAGTGCCTCTTCCTGGTTTCTGGCTGTTCGATTGGGCGGCTGCAAAAGTTCGAGTTTTTGTACCAGCTTCTGAAACCGTTCACGGTCTTCGGCCAGATCGATGGAATCCGGTGAAGTACCGATGATGGGCGCACCGGCCGCTTCCAGGGCACGCGCAAGCTTCAGCGGCGTCTGCCCGCCGTATTGAACGATGACTCCCTTCGGCTTTTCCGTGTTAATGATTTCCATGACGTCTTCGAACGTCAGCGACTCGAAATACAATCGATCCGAAGTGTCGTAATCGGTGGATACCGTCTCCGGATTGCAGTTGACCATGATCGTTTCATAGCCGGCCTCTTGCAGCGCAAGCGACGCATGCACACAGCAATAGTCGAATTCAATGCCCTGCCCGATTCGATTTGGACCGCCGCCGAGAATCATGATCTTGTCGTTATCGCTCGGCTGTGACTCGCACTCTTCTTCGTAGGTCGAGTAGAGGTAAGCCGTGCGGGTCGGAAACTCCGCCGCACAGGTATCCACACGCTTGAAAACGGGACGCAATTTTTGCTCCAGACGATGCCGGCGAACGGCCGACTCGTCGGTGCAAACCAGTTTCGCAATGCGGGCGTCCGAAAAACCCTTGCGTTTCAATCGCCGGAAGGTGTCCTTATCCAGTCCGCGGAAACCCGCCGCCGCGAGTGAACCTTCTTCGGCCACAAGGTCACCGATCTGCGCGACGAACCACGGGTCGATGCCGGTGATGCCGACGACATCGTCTACGCTGAAGCCGTGTCGCATGGCATCCGCGACATACCACAAACGGTCCGGACCCGGCAATCGCAGTTCATGGCGCAATGCATGCTGCTCGGATTCGGTTAATTTCGGACCGATTATTTCATCCAGGCCATTCGCGCCGGTCTCGAGTCCACGCAACGCTTTTTGCAGGGACTCCTGAAACGTTCTGCCGATGGCCATGACTTCACCCACCGACTTCATCTGCGTGGTTAGCCGATCATTCGCGCCCGGGAATTTCTCGAACGTAAACCGAGGAATTTTCGTGACGACATAGTCAATGGTTGGCTCGAACGACGCGGGCGTAGCACCCCCGGTGATTTCGTTCTGGAGTTCATCGAGCGTGTAACCAATGGCAAGTTTCGCGGCCACCTTGGCGATCGGAAAACCCGTCGCTTTCGACGCCAGCGCGGACGAACGGGACACTCGCGGGTTCATTTCGATAACCAGCAATCGGCCATCGTCGGGATTCAGCGCAAATTGCACGTTCGAGCCGCCGGTTTCGACGCCTATCTTGCGCAGGACATCAATCGACGCGTCCCGCATGCGCTGGTATTCCTTGTCCGTCAGCGTTTGCGCCGGCGCGACCGTGATCGAATCGCCGGTGTGAACACCCATTGGGTCCAGGTTTTCGATGGAACAGATAATGATGCAATTGTCATTCCTGTCGCGCACTACCTCCATCTCGAATTCTTTCCAGCCGATAACGGATTCTTCGAGCAAGACCTCGGTCGTCGGCGACATCTCGAGGCCGTGTGACACGATCGCCTCAAACTCTTCCCGGTTATAGGCGATACCACCGCCGGTACCGCCCATGGTGAACGAAGGTCGGATGATGGTGGGGTAGGCAACGGACGGCTGTTTCCGCAACGCTTCCTCTAACGAATGGGCAATCTCGGCGCGCGGGACTTCAAGGCCAATATCACCCATAGCCCGGCGAAACAACTCCCGATCCTCCGCCATGTCGATTGCTTCACGAGACGCGGCAATGAGGTCCACATTGTATTTTTCGAGCACGCCTTCACGCACCAGGTCAAGCGCACAATTCAACGCGGTCTGGCCACCCATTGTTGGCAGCAAGGCATCGGGGCGCTCCTTGGCAATGACGCGCTCGAGTGCGACCCAGTTAACGGGCTCGATGTAGATCGCGTCCGCCGTTTCCGGATCGGTCATGATCGTCGCGGGGTTGGAATTGACCAAAATGACCCGGTAGCCTTCTTCCCGCAATGCTTTGCACGCTTGTGTCCCCGAGTAATCGAATTCACACGCCTGACCGATCACGATGGGCCCCGCGCCGATGATCAATACACTGTCTATGTCCGTTCGTTTTGGCATAAATGCTTAGTTCTGGTGACGTTTATTGCGATTCGCTATAGTAATTTTTTGCTTTAAGTTCATTCTATTATTCATTGTTTTTTAGAGTATTTTTACTTAGCCACTTGTTTAGCACTTTCCATATCCAATATGAAGCGTTCAAACAGGCCCAACACATCGTGCGGTCCCGGACTGGCTTCAGGGTGCCCCTGAAAACCATAGGCCGGCTTGTTTTTTAACGCGATGCCTTGCAAGGTGCCGTCGAACAGTGATCGATGGGTCGCCTCCACATCCTCCGGCAGACTCTCCTCGTCTACGGCGAAGCCGTGGTTCTGGCTGGTAATCATCACCCGCCCGCTGCCGAGGTCCTGGACCGGATGATTCGCACCGTGGTGGCCGCATTTCATCTTCACTGTTTTCGCCCCACTTGCCAGCGCCAATAACTGGTGCCCGAGGCAAATGCCGAAAACAGGCAAGCCGGTATCAACGATTTCCTTGATGGCAGCAATGGCATAGTCACAGGGCTCCGGATCACCCGGCCCGTTGGACAAAAACACACCATCCGGTGCCAGCGCCAGCACTTCAGAGGCCGGCGTCGTCGCTGCGACAACGGTCATACGGCAGTCGAAATCCGACAGCAAGCGCAGTATGTTGCGCTTGACTCCAAAATCGTAGACGACCACATGATACGGAGCGACCCGGCGACTCAAAATGCGGCCACTATTGTTGAAACTCGACCGGTTGCACCACTGGTACTGCTGCGGCGTCGTGACAAATTTGGCGAGATCCATGCCAGCGATACCCGGAAATTTCCGCGCATGCTCAACCGCGGTCTCGGCGTTAGTCTCGCCGGTCATGATGCAACCGGATTGGGCGCCCTTTGCACGCAATATTCGCGTGAGCTTGCGTGTATCGATTTCGGCTATTGCAACGGTCCTGGCGCGTTGCAGGAAGTCACTCAGACTCTGCTCCGCACGCCAGCTGCTGGTCAGCATCGACGAATCGCGAATAACCAGCCCTGACGCGTGAATCTTCGACGATTCCATGTCTTCGCTGTTGGCACCGGTATTGCCGATATGCGGGTACGTCAGAGTGACGATTTGCCGACAATAGGAAGGATCCGTCAGGATTTCCTGATAGCCCGTCATTGCCGTATTGAATACGATTTCACCGATGGTCTTGCCATCACAACCGACAGAAACACCGTGAAAAATAGTGCCGTCTTCCAGTGCCAGTATTGCAGGCGTACTCAACCGCTGTCCTCAATACGTAGAGGACCCCTCGCCAATCGGGCACGAACAAGTCCTGTACTTAGATACACAAAAGCGGAAGGACAGTGCCTTCCGCTCGTGGTCTCACCGGCGAGCCGGCGATTCGGCATAGTTTACTTAAGCTTGGGCTGACCCGCCAGAGCCAGAAGCAATTATCTCGCACATCCTCGCGAATCGGCGATCAGCTGATCCGCTCAAAGAAGCGCTTCACTGTATCCAGCCAGCCGCCCGCGCGCGGGCTGTGCTGCTCGCCACCATCGCTCACCAGATCGTCAAACTGACGTAACAAATCTTTTTGCGCGTCGGTCAGGTGAACCGGCGTTTCAACCGCAACCCGGGCGAACAAATCGCCTGTGCGGTGATCGCGTACGGTCACTACGCCTTTGTTGCGTAGCCGAAATACTTTGCCCGATTGTGTCCCGGGCGGAATTTTTAGTGACACATTGCCATCAAGCGTCGGCAATTCCACTTCCCCGCCAAGGGTCGCGGTCGCTATGCTGATGGGCACTTCACAGGACAGGTCCGCGCCCTCCCGTGCGAAAATCTTGTGTGAATTGACGCGAATTTCAACGTACAAGTCACCGGAGGGTCCTCCGTTTCTTCCCGCTTCGCCTTCGCCGGACAAACGAATCCGATCGCCGTCGTCGACGCCGGCCGGAACTTTTACGGACAGTTTCCTGGTTTTCGCGACCCGACCACGGCCATGACATTTCTTGCAGGGATCGCTGATGACGGTGCCCGCGCCCTTGCAGGACGGACAGGCTTGCTGGATCGAAAAAAAGCCCTGCTGCATACGTACCTGGCCAACGCCGCCGCAGGTTGTGCATTTGACCGGCTCGGAGCCCTTTGCAGCGCCTTTGCCGTCACATTCCTCGCAGGCAACCTGGGTTGGAACTTCAATGGTTACTGCATCGCCATCGACGGCCTGCTCAAGGTCGAGTCGCAGCTCATAACCGAGGTCCGCGCCACGAAACACCTGGCTGCGACCGCGCCGTCCACCGCCGAATATATCGCCGAAAACATCGCCAAAAACATCACCGAAGCCCTCCGCACCAAAACCGCCGCCGGCGCCGCCCGCCGCTCCCTGGAGTCCTTCATGACCGAAGCGATCATAGGTGGCGCGTTTGTCCGCATCGCTAAGCGCTTCGTAAGCCTCTTTCGATTCCTTAAATTTTTTCCCGGCCGACGTATCGTCTTTATTGCGATCCGGATGATGTTTCATTGCCAGACGACGGTACGCCTTCTTGATCTCGTCATTCGACGCACTCTTCGATACACCGAGTACCTCGTAATAATCGCGTTTGGCCATAGTGCAAACTGCCGTTAAAAGCCGGGCGCCCTTGCAGGCGCCCGGCGATCTTCCATTACCCCGACCTCAATCCTTTCGCGAAGGATCAGGCCTCTTTATTTTCTTCTTTGTCGTTGCTGTCGCCATCTACTTCCTCAAACTCGGCGTCAACGACATCGTCACCCTGATTCTCCGGCGCAGCATCGCCACCTTCCTCAGCCGCCTGATCCGCGTAAAGCTTCTGTGCTACTGCAGCAGATGCCTCGGCCAGTGCGCTGGTTTTTGCCTCGATTGCGGCCTGATCGCCGTCTTCCAGCACGGTCTTCAGATCGGCTATGGCCGATTCGACCGCATGACGCTCCTCACCGGAAGCCTTTTCGCCCAGTTCGTTCAAGGTTTTTTCCGACGTGTGGATCAAGCTGTCCGCCTGATTGCGCGCGTCGACAAGTTCACGAAACTTCTTGTCCTCCTCGGCATGGCTGGCAGCATCCTGCACCATCTTCTCGATCTCTTCATCCGCCAATCCACTGGAAGCCTTGATAACGATGTTCTGGCTCTTGCCGGTGGCCTTGTCTTTGGCCGACACATTGAGGATGCCGTTTGCATCGATATCAAAGGTGACTTCGATCTGCGGCATACCTCGAGGTGCGGGCGGAATATCCGTCAGGTCAAACCGTCCCAGCGATTTGTTGTCCTGCGCTCTTTCACGCTCACCTTGCAGAACGTGAATCGTCACCGCGGTCTGATTTTCGTCGGCTGTCGAAAACACTTGTTCCGCATTGGCCGGAATCGTCGTGTTCTTGGGAATCAATTTTGTCAGCACGCTACCGAGTGTCTCAATGCCCAACGACAACGGCGTAACATCCAGCAGCAGTACATCCGTAACGTCGCCGGCCAGTACACCGCCCTGAATGGCCGCCCCGCTGGCAACCGCCTCATCAGGGTTCACATCCCGACGCGGTTCCTTGCCGAAGAAGTTTTGTACTTCTTCCTGCACTTTCGGCATGCGCGTTTGACCGCCAACCAGGATCACGTCGTCAATTTCGTTCACTTTTAAACCGGCATCCTGAAGCGCGATCTTGCACGGAGTAATCGTCTTGGCGACGAGTTCTTCGACCAGCGATTCCAGTTTGGCGCGCGTCAGCTTGATGGTCAGGTGCTTCGGCCCACTCGCATCGGCGGTAATGTAGGGCAGATTGATCTCGGTTTGCTGACCTGTCGACAATTCGATCTTCGCTTTCTCAGCCGCTTCCTTGAGCCGCTGCATCGCAAGCGGATCTTTGCTGATATCGACGCCACTCTCGCGCTCAAATTCCTTGGTCAAGTATTCGATAATGCGTAAATCGAAATCTTCGCCGCCCAGGAAAGTGTCGCCGTTGGTCGCCAGTACTTCAAACTGGTGCTCACCATCCACTTCGGCTATTTCAATAACCGATACGTCAAAGGTGCCGCCACCCAGGTCATAAACGGCAATTTTCTTGTCGCCACGTTTCTTGTCCATGCCATAGGCCAACGCGGCGGCCGTCGGCTCATTGATGATACGGCGAACGTTGAGACCGGCAATCTTGCCGGCATCCTTCGTCGCCTGGCGTTGCGAGTCGTTAAAATAGGCAGGAACCGTGACGACAGCTTCGGTCACTTCTTCACCCAGATAATCCTCCGCCGTCTTTTTCATTTTCATCAGCACGCGCGCTGAAATCTCCGGCGGTGCCATGGTCTTGCCGTTTACCTCGACCCAGGCATCGCCATTGTCCGCCTTGGCAATTTTATACGGCACCATATCAATATCGCGCTGTACAACGTCGTCCTCGAAGCGCCTGCCAATCAGCCGCTTAACCGCAAAAAGCGTGTTGTGCGGGTTGGTAACGGCCTGCCGCTTTGCGGACTGACCGACCAATACCTGGTCGTCTTTGGTAAAGGCGACGATCGACGGCGTGGTTCGATCGCCCTCGCTGTTTTCAATCACCTTTGGCTGGTCGCCTTCCATCACGGCGACGCAGGAATTTGTGGTTCCCAGGTCGATTCCAATTACTCTGCCCATGATCTATGTTCTCCACATTCTAAATTGGGTTTAAGTCAAAACTTGCTGATACGTGGGGCCGCGACGAACACTTTCAAGCGCCGGCATGCCCCTAAATGGGCTGTTTTCAGCCGGATTGCCCGTTTTCAGGCGCTTCCTGAGCCACCACCACTCTCGCCGGACGCAATAGACGGCCATTGAGCGTGTAGCCCTTCTGAAATACGGCCATGACGGAGCCGGGCTCAACGTCGCTGGACGGTTGCATGGTCATGGCTTCGTGCAGTTCCGGATCGAACGGTTCACCGTGAGGATCAAGCTCGGCAATACCAAACTGCTGCATCAGCGTGGACAGCAATTTCAGGGTTGCCTGACTCCCCTTCAGCAACGTCTCGGCGCCGGATTCGGCACCGGCTTCAATGCCCATTTCCAGGCTGTCTCGTACGGCGAGCAATTCTCGAGCGAAGCGCTCCAACGAAAACTTATGGGCGTTCTGAACATCCCGCGCCGCACGCTTGCGCACATTTTCCAGTTCGGCTGCCGTGCGCAGGTATTTATCCCAGTTTTCATCCGCCTTTGCCTGCAAAACCTCCAACGGATCGTTCGCGGCAGCATCGCTTCGCGCATCGGCACCCGTCTCCGGGCTCGTTCCCTGCGTGGTTTCACTGTCCTCCGGCGGCACGTCTTTTGTCGACATATCGTTGTCATCCCGTTCGGGCTGTCCACTCATTACCTGCTTGCTCCAATCAAGAACTGCGGGACCAGACCGGATTTCCGATGGCCGCTGTAGAAAGATGCTGGGAGTGTGGGGATTTGATGGAAAATATCAAGGCCGCGGTCCCGTTCAATGCCGAATCTAGTCGCCGGACTCCAACGCAGATCCGAGCAGCCTGGCAGTAACCTCGACGATAGGCACAACGCGATCGTAGGCCATTCGAGTGGGTCCAATCACGCCCAGCACGCCAATCTGGTCGTCGTCGACGCCGAACGGTGCCGTAACGACGCTACAATCGTCGAGAATGCGGTAGCCCGACTCCTCACCGATGAATATCTGCACACCGCTGGCGCTGATACTTCGATCGAGTAAATCGATCATCATGCGTTTCTTTGCGAAGGCGTCGAACAATCCTCGCAGTGTGCCAATGTCCGATAACTCGGCAAATTCCATCAGATTACGCTCGCCGGCAAGAATAAACTCGCTGCGCGGTGTCGTCGCCCCCTCCATCGCCGACTGCGCCACAGAGACGATATCGAGCATCGCCTGATTCATCGAATCACGGGTTGTTTCCAGATCCTCGATCAATCGGGCGTGTATATCGCTGAGGTCAACCCCGGCGTAATTGTCATTGATGTAGTTGGCCGCCCGTTGTAACTCGCTGGCCGTATGCACATCCTGCGTATGCAGGATGCGGTTTTGCACCTCTCGGTCATTGATAACCAGTATCGCCAGCACCTGGTTGTCAGAAAGCGGCAAAAACTCGATCTGGCGCAGCTGCGCCTGCTTGCCTTTCGGTACGGTCACGACGCCTGCCAGACTCGTTATGCGTGAGAGCATGTCGGACACTTTGCCAACCAGCTGGTTCGTATCGTCCTGTGAGCCGTCGAATTCAGTCCGCAGCTCTTCGACATCCCGCTCATTGGGCGCTTTGTAGCGTACCAGCGTATCGACGAACATCCGGTAGCCGCGCGGCGTTGGAATACGGCCAGCCGACGTATGCGGTGCGGCAATCAGGCCCATCTCTTCCAGATCGGACATGACGTTGCGAATAGTGGCCGGACTTAAGTCAATGCGGGCATCGCGCGACAGGGTCCGGGAACCTACCGGCATGCCGTCGCGAATATGCCGTTGTATCAGTACCTTCAGCAAATACTGAGCGCGTTCATTCGGCAATGTTGTTACGGCGTCTGCGGACATTTTGAATAAAAATGAAGAATCAGGCCTGGAGTTGACTGTGCTACTGTTAATTTCAGACGCTAGCAACGGCTTGGCGAGCGGTCAAGGGTTTGCAACAATTGGCGCCTGGTCGCGAATTGCCTGTATTGCGGGCACACGGATTGAACCTGCTTTATTCCAACTAATATGAAGAATGAATTCAACACGATAGCCATTGTTGGGCGAGATGACGATCCGCGCGTCACGGAACCGATGACACGCCTCGCCGAATACCTGATCAACGCCGGCCGCGATGTCATCGCTGCAGCGGGGGTTTCGCTGGGAATCGCGCTGCGCGAAGTCGAAGAAACCGGCCTGGCGGCCGAGGCCGATCTGATGATTGCCGTCGGCGGAGACGGCACGATGCTCTACGCGGCGGGTCTTGCCCAACGTCAGGCGGTACCGCTATTGGGAATCAATCGTGGTCGTTTGGGCTTTCTTGCCGACATTACGCCGGACGAGATGCTGGTCAGTCTCGGGCGTGTTCTCGACGGCGACTACAAACGCGAATTGCGATTGTTACTCAAAGCCAGCATCGTCGACGGCAACGGCGAGACACAGTCGGCCGTGGCACTTAACGACGTTGTCCTGCAACGTCGTGAGTCCGGTCGATTGCTCGATTTCAGCACCCGCATCGGGGGGCGATATGTCAACACGCACTCCGGCGATGGCCTGATCGTGGCCACACCAACCGGGTCGACCGCCTATTCCCTGAGCTGCGGCGGACCCATCATGGAACCGGCGCTGGATGCGGTCGCGATTGTACCGATCTGCCCGCATACGCTGAGTGACCGACCGATTGTCATACCGGCGGATCAACAGATCGAAGTGACGTTGCTTGAAAGAACCGATTCGCGGGCGGAGGTGATTGTCGACGGGCGCAGCATTGGAGAGATTAGTGCTGGCGACCGGTTATTGATATCGCGATCCGAGCAGCGCATTACATTGCTCCACCCGTCCGGCTACGACTACTACGAAACCCTGCGCGCCAAGTTGCACTGGGGTCTCGATAGCCGCATGCGGCACAGCGATGTCGACGTCGGAGGAAACAGCTGATGCTGCGAAGTTTGCAGGTGCGCAATTTCGCGATCGTCGACGAGGTCAACGTTGATTTCGCGGCCGGCATGACGGTATTGACCGGCGAAACCGGCGCGGGAAAATCCATACTGGTCGATGCGCTGGGTCTCGTGCTGGGCGAACGAGGCGGCCTCGGCATTGTCCGGGAAGGAACGAAACGGGCCGAATTCAGCGCTGAATTCGATCTCGCGGATCACCGTGTTGCCCGGGACTGGCTGGTGGACCAGGCACTGGACCTGGACGACGAATGCATATTGCGGCGCGTGATCGCGGCGGACGGCCGTTCGCGCGCGTTCATCAACGGCAATGCGGTGTCATTGCAAAGTCTGAAGTCACTGGGTGAATTGCTGCTGGACATTCATGGGCAGCATTTCCACCAGTCGCTGGGACATCGCGACGTACAACGCAATCTCCTCGATCATTTCGGTGGATTGCAGTCGCTGCTCAAAAGCTGCGCAGACGCTTTCGCGCACTGGCGAGCATTGGCCGATGAACTCGCTGAGGTCAACGCTGCACATGCTGACCGTGAGGCACGGCTGGAACTGCTGGAGTTTCAGGTGCAGGAATTCGATGCACTCGATCTGCAGCCGGAAGAACTACCCGCCCTTAAAGCGGAACGTCAAAAGCGGCAAAACAGTGGCCGGCTTGCTGACGGCCTGAGCCGGGTTCTGGACGATATGTACGACGGCGAATCGGCAACGGCTCAAAGCCTTCTGGGCACGGCCTGCCAGACCCTTTCATCCCTGAGTTCATACGACGAAACGCTGGCGCCGACGCACCAGCTACTCGAGGAGGCCGGCATCCAGGTGGCCGAAGCAACGGATATCCTGCGACGTTACCGCGAGAGCCTCGATGCCGATCCAAATCGGCAGGAATGGATCGAGGAACGACTGGATGCCATTCAATCGATCGCGCGCAAGCACAAGGTCGAAGCCGAAGACCTCGGTGAAATACGCGATCGCCTTCGCACCCAGCTTGACGAACTCCGCAACGCCGGCAAACGCAGCACGCAACTCGGAAATGAAGTGTCCGACGCGCAAGCACAATACCTGCAATTGGCCAGTGATTTATCCGCCGGTCGACAGCGAGCTGCCGGCAAGTTCGGCACAGCGGTCACCAACGCGATGGCAGGTCTTGGCATGCCCGGCGGCGTATTCGAAGTATCGGTTGAGTCGGGGTCGGCCGACGAGGCCCGTGCGTGGGGCATGGATTCGATTGAGTACCTGATTAGTGCCAATCCCGGGCAAAAACCGACGGCACTCGCGAAAGTCGCCTCCGGAGGGGAGTTGTCGCGCATGAGTCTTTCCATCCAGGTCATCGCGAGCGACGGCAGTCAGATACCAACCATGGTATTCGATGAAGTTGACAGCGGTGTCGGCGGCGGTGTTGCCGAAATGGTCGGACGACGTCTTTGCGAACTGGGCGCCAGTCGCCAGGTCTTGTGTGTCACCCATCTGGCCCAGGTTGCGGTGCAGGCCGATAACCATTTCCGCATTAATAAAATGACCGACGGAAAATCGACTCGTATTGGCGTGGCCCTGTTGAACAAGGACGAACGGGTCGAAGAATTGGCACGCATGCTCGGCGGTGTTGAAATCACCCAGCGCACCCGCGAGCATGCCGCTGAAATGCTGGCGAAGGGCGGCCGTAAGATCGTTGCCCGGAAACGCGCCACCCGCTAGGCAGCACGGCCGAGCAACCGGCGCCACCGATCAGGTATCGTCGTCTTTTGTCATCGGCCTCACGTACAGGACCAGGCTGTGATCGATCAGCTCATAGTTATGCTTCTTCGCGATCGCGCGTTGCAGCACTTCTATTTCTTCATTCACAAACTCAATGACATCGCCGGTTTCGACGCACACCATATGATCGTGATGATCGCCCTGATCAAGTTCGAAAACCGAGTGCCCACCTTCAAAATTGTGCCGCGTCACCAGCGACGCAACCTCAAACTGGGTCAAAACCCGGTAGACCGTCGCCAGACCAATGTCGTCACCTGACTCCAGCAGGAGCTTGTAAATATCCTCCGCACTCATGTGCCTTTGCGAATTGGTTTCGAGTATCTCGAGGATTTTCAACCGTGGCAGGGTGACTTTCAGTCCGACCTTACGAAGTTCCTGGCGCTGCAGCATTGCTCGTATCTCGTGTAGGGAAAATGTCGCACAGCTACCGCCGCGCAAATCAAATAGGTATGATTCCGGCCTATTATGAACCATTGGATGAAACTCATCCAACCTCACTCGCGTCTGGGGCGATGTCAGCAACCCGGACCGAGAATCAGAAAGAGCCAAACAGTATGCGTAAACTGCTCCAAACTTTCCTCGTGCTACTGGCATTGAGCGCTATTTCCGGCTGCGTCTATCAGCCACCCATGTCACAGGGGAACGTGCTGGAACAGACGGATATCGACCAGGTCGAAGTGGGCATGACTCAGTCCCAGGTCCGATTCCTCCTCGGCACGCCGATGATCGACGACCCGTTTCATAAGAATCGCTGGGACTATGTCTATTTTCTGAAAATCGGCCGCCAGGCTGCCGGTTTCAAGCGTTGGGTGTCGATAGATTTCGTCGACGGACGCGTCAGCGAGATCATCGAGAACCAGGAGCTCAGCCCGAAGCTCTAATACCGGACGACCGACCGATCGCCGAGCGCCGAACAGGCCTGATCGCTAGTCGGAATCGGCCCGCTCGCGGCGGGCTTCGCGCGGGTCTTTTCGCAAGTTTCGATACAGTTCGATTCGATCGCCGTCTTGAAGCACCTGTGTTTTTTCGACGAGTCGGCCCCATATCCCGACAGGACATCGCTGCAAGCTGTCATCGGGAAACATGCTGGCGATCGACGATAATGCGATGGCCGCGACGACCGTTGTACCGTGTTCGACCTGAAGCTGAATTAATTCCTGGCGATCTGCCGTCGCATAGACAATTTCAACACTGACAAGCATCGCCAGACTAACGCTGGCCGAAAATTTGTGCGGCCCTACGGGCGAAAGCATCCACCATGGAGTTACAGGTTTCTTCGAAAAAGGCACCAAACATCATCTCGACGACCATACTTTTAAACTGAAATTCGAGTTCAAGGCTCACCTTGCTGCCGTCGTCACCAAGGTCCTTGAATTGCCACCCTCCCTGTAAATGCCGGAAGGGTCCGCCAACCAGGGCAAGATCGATGGCGGTGAATTCGTGACGCGTATTAAGTGTCGTAAAATGATTGCTCATTGAGCCTTTGTGCAGCTCAAGCGTTGCTTCAACCGTCTCGTCGCAACGATTATGAACCTCGGCGTCGTTGCACCAGGGCAAGAACTCCGGATACGCCTCTACATCGTCCACCAGAACGAACATGTCCCGCGCTGAATAAGGAACCAGGGCGCTACGATTTACTTTTCGCATAACTCAAAACCACATTTAGTTAACAACTCAGACATTGTTCCGAATCGCCGCCCTTAAAGCACGCCGATTGCCTGAAAAAATACGAACATAATGGCAATTGGCGCCACGTAGCGCGCCAAAAAACGCCAGGATTTGTAAGCCGCACCGCTGCTGCCCAACTCCTCCGAGGTAGAATTCCGGCACATGACCCAACCCGCAAACACGGCGATGCATACGCCGCCCAACGGCAACATGATATTGCTGGTGAGGTAGTCGACATTTTCAAACAGGGTGCCGCGCCAGAACGTAAACTCGGACAAGGTACTGAACGACAGGACGGTCGCGAAACCCAGCAACCATATCAGGCCACCGACCATAATCGATGCCTGCAATCGGCTTCGATAGTGTCTCTCTACCAACCAGGCAACGGCAGGTTCCAGCAATCCCAGCGCCGAAGTCCAGGCCGCGAACGTCAGCAGCACGAAAAATAACGTCGCAAAAAACGTTCCACCGCTCATCTGTCCAAATGCCAGCGGCAATGTAACGAAGACCAGCCCCGGGCCATCCGCCGGATCAAGACCGTTGGCGAATACCAGCGGAAATATCACCAGGCCGGCAAGAATGGCGATGCCCGTATCCGCAACAACCACCGCGATTGACGCTCCGGTTATCGAGGTTTCCTCAGGGAGATACGCACCGTAGGCCATGATCGCTCCCATGCTGATACTGAGCGTGAAAAACGCCTGGCCCATCGCCGCCAACACACCGTCCCAGGTCAATGCGCCGAAATTCGGCGTAAACATGAATATCAGTCCGTCACCAAACGAACCGGAACTAATCGCATAGCCGAGCAATGCCAGCATCAAAATCAGCAAGGCCGGCACCATGAAGCGCACTGCCTGCTCAAGTCCACGCTCAACGCCACGTGCGATGACAACGACGGTCAGCGCCATGAAAAGCGTGTGTGCGATGCTGGCAGACACCCAGTTCCCGGTGAAATCGCTAAACATCCGACCAATCTCCTCGGCGGAAGCGCCGGCAAATTGCCCGGTGAGACTCTTTTCTACGTAGGCGAGTGTCCAGCCCGCGATCACGCTGTAATAGGAAAGAATCAATATGCCGGCGGCAACGCCGAGCACACCCACCCACTTCCAGGCACGCGAGCTGCCCTCCTCTTCGCCGAGAAGTTCCATGGTTGCGACCGGGTTGCGGCGTCCCCGGCGCCCAATCAATATCTCGGACATCATGACCGGCATGCCGATCAGGAATACACAGAACAGGTACACCAGCACAAACGCGCCACCACCGTTCTGGCCGGCAATGTATGGGAATTTCCAGATGTTGCCGAGGCCCACCGCCGATCCCGTGACCGCAAGGATGAATGCCATTCGCGACGACCAGTTCCCGTGCAAAGACTTACGACGACCGGAGCTGGGTGCTTCCTGACTGAGCATTTATTCTTCTCTTTGTTACGCTCGAAGCCGAATATTGGATGAATTTGGGGGCCCTTACAACTGCAATACGCCGCAAAAGTCGCTCGCGACTGCCGTATAATCGCCTCCCCTGCAAAGACCCATTAGCTTACCTCCCCCCAAATGAGCAAACAGAAAAAATCACCCGCGACTAACTCAACGATTGCCCGTAACAAGCGGGCCCGCCACGACTACTTTATTGAGGATACCTACGAGGCGGGTTTGCAACTCGAGGGCTGGGAAGTGAAAAGCCTGCGCGCGGGACGGGCACAGATTACCGAGAGTTACGTGCACGTCCGGGATGGTGAAGGCTGGTTAATCGGTGCCCACATAGCGCCGCTCAACACCGCTTCAACGCATATTTCTCCGAATCCCACGAGGACGCGCAAGCTGTTGCTGCATCGTAACGAACTGGATCGACTGATCGGCGCTGTCGAGCGCAAGGGTTACACGCTGATCGCACTGAATCTGCACTGGTCACGCGGGCGAGCAAAACTGGAAATCGGCCTCGCCAAGGGCAAGAAACAGGCGGACAAACGCGCAACCGTTAAAGATCGGGACTGGCAACGGCAAAAAGCACGAATCTTAAAGCATTCTTAATCCGTTATTATTCATAATATTATGACTGTTTATTAATGCTTTTTATATCACGTGTGTTTGGCGCTGGCTGAACCCGAAAAACCCTTTCGCTGCCGCTACCGACAGGCGATTAAGCGGATAAGAACACTCAAAAACATTGCTTAGTCCATTGTTTTTTGCTCGCGTGCCCCTACACTATTGCAGTGACGGGTTGATCGTGAAACCCGTGAAATACCGTTCCAGGGGGCGACATGGCTTCGACGTGGGTCGCGAAACTCTGGGTGCATGCCGAGGCACAGATCACCTCGTAAATCCAGCTGTAACACTTATAGTTGCCAACGACGACAACTACGCACTAGCCGCTTAAAAACCGGTTTAGAGCCTTCTGCCCGGATCGTGCCTGTGCGTCCGGATCCCAGGAGTCACCCACACAGGACCGCGGCGAGAG
>JAADHU010000001.1:52012-54163 GCA_013151645.1 Gammaproteobacteria bacterium
TAGCCAGTGATGAGATTAATGACGGAATAAGCATGTAGACCTCAGCGCGGAGGACTTGCGGACGCGGGTTCGATTCCCGCCGCCTCCACCACCACCTAAAGCCGTGTACGGTTGTACACGGCTTTTTTCATGCATGGCCGAGTACCCATTTTTGTTCGAGTCCCTTATTGCAACCTTCGACGCCCCTCAACTCAAAAGCCTGTCTATCAAGAATGCGCCCATTTCTCTATGAGCATTGTAGGTACGGCACGTAGATATACGCCTCAGCGACGCTTCCAAAGACCTGGTTACGGTGGCCAATCGCGAATAAGCCTGCTACGTACAAGCACACCAAAGCATCAAGAAGGTCCTCATTGTTCTTCAGCGCAGTGCCTGCAAGCCCCTGGATGTAGGACCGATTTAATCGCTCTGAAAGATGTGCCGGAATCTTGAGCGGTAGAACCTGTGAATCTGAGAGGCTGGCCAGCAACCGTCCAAGTTCAGCCTGACCGTCTCGTCTCCCGGGAACTCGCCCCTTCTTGTAGAGAAGGCGTTCCTCCAGGTTGAATATTTCGATCAGCGCCGGACGTGGATAGCATTCGACTTGCCACTTTCCCGTAGACTTCGTGGTAGCACATACAACGACACTGGTGCGGCGCTGAAGGGAGCCGTCAGATCAAGTCGATCCCGCCCCCGAGAAAAGCTGCGACCTGCGGCAGACCAATGTGCTCAAGGTTATCAACGAACTCTTGTGCCCCTATAGGAGGGTTGGCCAAATTGGCGCGCTGTTGTTTGGCGATTATCTCCAGCAGCTGCGGCTCGAGGTCAGCCAAGTCCATTATGAAATCGCCAGCGTCTCATACTTGTCCAGCTGCTCTTTAGGGAATTCCTTCAGGTTGGTCGTGATGATTGCTGCGGCTCCACAACGAATCGCAGCTGCGAGTACATGGCGGTCATCTGCGTCCGGTAATTCAAGCCCGTCAATCAATGATTCGTACCCTGTCACTTGTGATCCGGGAACTGCCTTTTCCATCAAATCGACTGTTCGCTCCAGCTGTTCACGTTTCAAGTCAGAGCGGTTCTTAAGGACCGCTTCAATCCACTCGTTGTGGATGTCAGCTGTCCACCTGGCACGGAAACGCCGCGTCCGCGCCAGCCTGATCAACAGGTCGCGTAATGGGGCCGGATACAGGACGCATGCATCGTAAATGACAGTGAAATTCGACAATCAATATCCCATATCCAGCTCTTGCGCCTGCTTGGTAAGGGCGACCATGGCCTCGTTGCTTTCTACGTCAATCTTCTGCATGTATGTGACGAGATCTTCGTGCTTCACACGTCTGTGGCGACCCGCCTTGCTGAACGGGATCTCGCCTTGTTCCAAGAGCTTCACGAAGTACGGACGCGAAACATTCAACAGATCGGCCGCCTGCTGCGTGGTCAGCATGTATCCCACAGGCATGAGTGCGAACGCATTTCCCTGAGCCATCTGATTCAGAATCTCCGCAAGCAACTTCATTGCTTTCATCGGGACCACGATGCGATCGTCACCATCGTGGACGCACAGCTGCGCTGTGTCGCCCTGGCCTATCACCGCGGCGATCTTGCGGCCCGTTACCCGCGCCAGCTCTACATCTTCTTCGCTCGGCAGGTCGGGCAATAGACGTTCTGTAGATCCCATTTGTCTCTCCTTTCTCCATTTGGGAATATACATCATATTCGAAATATTCGAAACGAATTGGGCGATATAGTTCCAATGAACAGAAGAAATGCGACGTACATCACATTGAAAGACAGCCACCGACATATTGGGTTGCCGCCGCTGATACTTGCTGGATTGGACTTTACGCTATATCCAGAACTGATTGGATACCACCTCTTTGTTGCCCCTGGACCACTCTCTTCCAAAGGGTGTAAGGGTCGGGCCACTGTTCGGGTCCGGGCCATTGTGGCTGGCAGGGTCCTGGCCCTGACACGGACCTTAAGACTGCCCGCAACAAGTGCGGCGCGGAATCGCGCCAACATATTCGAAAATGGCCGATCACTCGCGTCATAAGTCGCTGGACGTTTTACGGCAGTAGGTGCAAGAATGGCTTTTGGTATCGCCGCGACGAAACTCCAGCGCTACGATGATTACACGACCATGTGCAAAGAGCAGTCGTTACGCAGCGC
>JAADHU010000073.1 GCA_013151645.1 Gammaproteobacteria bacterium
AGGAGCGTCTCCCGAGGCGCGACCGCGCCAAACCTGGATTACGTGCTCAACCCAGATACCAAAGTGCTGCCAGACCCGAAATACTCATCGTCACCGTGTACGGCAATGCCATGTAAACCATCCGACCGTAGGAAAGACGAATCAACGGGGCCAGTGCCGACGTCAGCAGAAACAGGAACGCCGCCTGGCCGTTCGGTGTCGCCACGCTCGGAATATTGGTACCGGTATTGATCGCGATGGCAAGCGTATCGAATTGCTCGCGCGTGATGTTGCCCGCTTCGAACACCTCTTTCACTTCGGTAATATAGACCGTAGCCACAAAGACGTTGTCACTGATCATCGACAACACGCCGTTGGCAATGTAAAAGAGCGCGGCCTGCGACCTGCCCTCGTGCAAAAGCACCCAGTCAATCACGGGCGTAAAAAGTCCCTGGTGATTGATCACCGCCACAATTGCGAAGAAAACAACCAGCAATGCCGTGAACGGCAAAGCCTCCTCAAAGGCATGCCCGATGCGATGTTCCTCGGTCACGCCATTGAATGCCGTCGCCAGCACAATCACCACCAGGCCCGCGATGCCAGGCTCGGCCAGATGAAAGGCGAGCGTAAAGACCAGGACCATCGCGACGATACCCTGCACGATCAGAATGCCGTGATCCTGCCGGGTGCGTTTGGACGCCATTTCCGCTTCATATTCTTCGAGGACCAGACGCGCTTTGTCGCCTAGCCGGGCACCGTAGCTAAACAGTTTGAAGTACTCCAATAGCACGCAAGTCGTGAGCCCCACTGCCAGCACGGGCATCGAGATATGCGCCATCTTCAGGAAGAACGTGACAAAATCCCAACCCATGACCTGACCGATCAGGAGGTTTTGCGGTTCACCCACCAGGGTGGTCACGCCACCCAGCGCCGTGCCCACCGCGGCATGCATCATGAGATTCCGTAAGAACGCACGAAATTCCTCGAGATCGGTACGGTGCAGGTCGACCACTTCTTCGTCCGTGGTCGGATCGTGATCCAGATCGAGCGTCTTACCCGAAGCCACTTTGTGATAAACGCCATAGAAACCCGCCGCCACGGTGATCACCACGGCGGTAACGGTCAGCGCATCGAGGAAAGCCGAAAGAAAAGCACCCGCGAAACAGAACATCAACGACAGCAGCACCTTCGAACGCACACCCAGAAGGATTTTGGTGAACACGAACAACAGCATCTCGCGCAGGAAGTAGATACCCGCGACCATGAACATCAGCAGCATGATCACCGGAAAATTGACCTCCGCCTCGTGGTAGACCATTTCCGGCGTCGCCATGCCGATGATCACCGCCTCAATCGCCAACAGACCGCCCGGTTGCAGTGGATAGCACTTCAAGGCCATCGCGAGCGTGAAGATGAATTCAACAATCAGCAGCCAGCCGCCAACAAAAGGATTGAACAGCAAAACAACGATTGGATTCACGATCAGGAAGGCAATGATCGTCATCTTGTACCAATCCGGGGAATTTCCAAGGAAGTTTTTGCGCAAAGCGGAAGCCATCGTCTGCGGTGTCATTATTATTTCCTGTTTTGGGCCAGAGCGTTCAGGCCCGGCGGATTGTCGCTTCTGCCTTTAAAGCAGGCAGATCTAGCATTGTGCTGCCGATTCTAACCACTTTTGCTGCTTTTGGAAGCTTTGATAAAAAGGCGTCACTCCCTTTTTTCGGCCCCTTCCTGATCGACCCGCCAGACACAGCGACCACTATCGGCAATTTTGTCGAGGAGATCCTCGTGCGCGACCAGTTCCTCTTCGCTCGCCCGTGTGATGACCAGCTTCAGGTCAGCACGGCGTTCAGCCGCAACGGCTTCACCGTTATCGGTCGATGCCAGAGACTCATCCTCGTCCAGCGACAGTGCCGTCTGGCCACCGGTCATCGCCAGATAGACGAGCGCGAGTAACTCGGCATCGATCAAAGCACCGTGGACATCGCGTTTCGAGCTATCGACCTCGTACCGCTTGCACAATGCATCGAGACTGTTGCGCTGCCCGGGGTGCAGTTCGCGGGCGAGACCGAGGGTATCGAGGACCGTCGCGTGGTCGTTAATATTGGCTTTTGGGTGCTTCATCAGCCTGAGCTCATGCTCAAGAAAGCCGACGTCGAAGTCCGCGTTGTGGATGATCAACTCAGCATCCCGCAAGAATTCCAGCAATTCCTCGGCGATGTCCGCAAAACGCGGTTGGCCCTCAAGATCTGCGCGGGATATGCCGTGGACTCGCTGCGCGCCTTCATCAATGTCGCGTTCAGGGTTGATGAATCGGTGGTATTCACGGCCGGTAAAACGGCGATTAACGAGTTCGATACAACCGACCTCGATGATGCGATGACCCTGTGCCGTGGAGAGCCCGGTGGTCTCGGTGTCTAGGACGATTTGGCGCATGCGGGGAAGTTTACGGGAATTTGTGGGGTCGGTGGGAAAAGTGCCCATCGATAGTTCCGGTCGCGCCTCAGGTGACGCTGCTGCAATTTTCTACCGGCACTTCTGCAAGACGTGAGCTGGTCCGCAACCCGCCGTTATAGCTCGTCAATGCCCCGATTCGCCAACGCGTCCGCCTCTTCGTTACCGGCGTTGCCGGTATGCCCTCTCACCCACTTCCACTGAATCGCGTGCCGTGCGGCCGCCTCGTCCAGCATCTGCCACAAGTCCTGGTTTTTCACCGGCTTCTTGTTGGCCGTTTTCCAGCCGCGTTTTTTCCAGCCCGGCAACCACTCCAGCATGCCGTCCATGACGTATTTCGAATCCGTATACAGAGTGACGTCGCGCGGACCGCGCAGCGCGTTCAATGCTTCGACGGCCGCCGTCAATTCCATGCGATTGTTGGTAGTCTCAGGCACGCCGCCGTGCATTGTCTTGCGATGCTGGTCCGCGATCAGCACGACACCCCAGCCGCCAGGACCGGGATTACCCCGGCAGGCCCCGTCGGTATAAATCTCAACTGTTTTCGTCAAAACGGATTCGCGAAACTCGGGTGGTGGGTTCTGCCAGGCCGCCGACCACTTTCGCTCGGGCTCGCCATGGCTTCTTGACGGGTGTCAGCGTGAACATCCGTTTCTGGGCGGTGAGCATATAGCAAGCCGCGAACTCCGGCCACCAGCGACGGCCACGCTCCTCCCACAAAGGCGAGGATGAGGCGTGCCGGCCGGTCAGCGGCCAGCGAAAAAAGTAGCGGCTGATACCGTGGATTCGGAGGTCCAGCAGTTTAAGCCAATCCGACAGTTGCCGGTCGCTGATCGGCTGATGTATGTTCGGCGGCAAGCCGGCACCCGGAATCAGGCGTCGCAAACCCCACAAACCACCCGGCTTGAACCCCAGAATAATCAACTGCCCGTCGGTGCGCAGCACGCGGTGGACTTCTCGTAAGATTTCGTGCGGCCGACTGCTGAAATCGAGCGTATGCGGCAGGATCGCCACGTCGATCGAATCCGACGCAACAGGCAGGCGATGCAAGTGGCCAAAAGCACTGGGCGACTCGTTGCGCAGCACATTGAACGGATGGGCAATGCTGGCGGTTCGTTGCGTACGGGCGAACTTGAGAAAGGTCTTCGGTTCGCCCCACAGGCCAAGCTGCAGACACTCCTCACCGAACAGGCCGTCGAGCTCCTCTTCGACAATGCGCGTCTCCTGCGACAGCAGAAGCCGTCCCAGCGGCAGGCTTAACCAGCGACGAGTCGCCTCGAACGCAGTGCTTGTATCGACCTGTAACACAGAATTTTGCCTTTTTCCCCGGCGTCCATGATGGCCGCACTTGCAAGAACAATCCCTGTCAGTAGGATAGCCCGATGCACGATAGAAATCAGACAAAAAACCGCACATTCGGGCTACATTTGGCGACCTGCTTCACGCTTTCGATGGCCGCCTGGACCAGCCCCTCGCTGGCGACGGACCCCATGCCCTCGATCACAACCGGCCTGAACGTCAGCACCTCACAGTCGATTGAAACGCCCGCGGATCGCATCTGGTTGACGCTGGAGGATTACCAGGACTCCACCGTCGTGCCCGGCAAACCCTGGAATGACCTGCTTGAGCAACTTCGCCGTGGCTTCAGCATCCCGCCGGTCATGAATAACCGTGTTGAAGCAGAATTGAACTGGTTTGTGCGTCATCCGGAGTACCTGAACCGGGTATTCAATCGCGCCCAGCAATTCCTGCCGCATATCGTGGCGCAGATCGAGGCCAACAAGTTACCGCTTGAACTGGCGCTGCTGCCAATCGTCGAAAGTGCCTTTGACCCCTTTGCCTATTCGCACGGGCGCGCCGCGGGACTGTGGCAGATCATTCCCGGAACGGCAAAGCGCTTCGGCATCCGCCAGAACTGGTGGTACGACGGCCGTCGCGATGCCGTCGACTCGACGCGTGGCGCACTGGCCTATCTCGCCTATTTGCACAAATTCAATGATGGCGACTGGTTGCGGGCGATCGCGTCTTATAACTCGGGCGAAGGGAACGTGCGCAAAGCCGTGCGGCGCAATCGTGCCAGGTCCAAACCCATCGACTTCTGGAATCTGAAATTATCGCGGGAAACAAGTGCCTATGTGCCGCGACTGATGGCGCTGGTTGAGATCGTGCGCGACCCGGCCGCTTACGGCATCACGCTGCCCGAAATCGTCAATGAGCCACAATTTGTATCCCTTGATATCGGCAGTCAGCTGGATCTCGCACTCGCCGCCGAGCTGGCCGGACTCACACTCGACAATCTCTATCAATACAATTCCGGCCTGAATCGCTGGGCAACCGACCCCGCCGGACCGCATCAGTTGCGGGTGCCGATTGCGGCTGCAAACTCCTTCGCCATGGCTCTGGCCGACGTACCGGAAAAAGAGCGGGTTCGCTGGAAACGACACAAGGTTCGCAACGGCGAGGCGATTTCCGTCATTGCCGAGAAGTACCACACTACATTGGCGGCGATCCGATCAGCCAACGGTTTGCGCAACAACACGATTCGTGCCGGCGCCTATTTGATGATCCCGGTCGCAACGAAACAATTGAGCGACTACAACAAGAGTGCTGACGAGCGACGCGCCCAAACGCAAAACCGGCCGCGTAAAGGCAACCGCGTCGATTACGTGGTGGCATCCGGTGACAGTTTTTGGTCCATCGGCCAGCGTTTTGGCGTTGGCACGCGGGCATTGGCGAGTTGGAACGGCATGGCGCCGCGGGACACGCTGAAAATCGGTCAGAAACTGGTGATCTGGACGTCGAAAACACCGCCCGCTTCTGCCCCGGGCAACGGCCTGACCCGAAAACTCCGCTATACCGTGCGTCGTGGCGACTCGCTTTACCTGATCGCCAGCCGCTTCCGGATTACCGTCTCCGACCTGGTGCGCTGGAACAAGATCGACAAAAGCAAGATTCTGCGGCCGGGACAGAAACTGACGATGTACGTCGACGTCCGCCAGCAATCGAGCTGACAGCCCCTCTGCGGCCCGGTAGGAGCGTCTCCCGGAGCGCGACAAAACTCAACAGATCCGCCCTCTCACCATGCACAGACGAGTTTTCTTTTGCCACTGTGGTACGCGTGTGAATTTTCGCAGCGATTAGCTGCAGTGGGGTCGCGCCTCGGGAGACGCTCCTACAATTTTCCCGGGCGTTGTGTCGGAACGTGTCCTCGGAAGCGATCCCGGCTAGAATAGCGCACGAATCACAAGAACCACGAGGAATCACAATGGGTTTCATGGCAGGAAAACGTGCGTTGATCGTAGGCCTCGCAAGCAATCGATCAATCGCCTGGGGTATCGCACAGGCCTTCGCGCGCGAGGGCGCAGAGCTTGCACTGACCTATCAGAACGATCGGCTCAAACCGCGTGTCGAAAAAATGGCCGCCGAACTCGGCTCGTCCATGACGTATCCACTGGATGTCGCGCACGACAGTGAAATTGACGATCTCATGACCGCGATCAAGCGCGACTGGGATGGCATTGACGTGCTGGTTCACTCGGTCGGATTCGCGCCCCGCGAACAACTCGCGGGCACCTACATTGAAAGCGTCACGCGCGAAGGTTTCCAGATCGCACATGATATTTCGAGTTACAGCCTGGCGGCGCTTGCCAAGGCGGCACTGCCGTTAATGCAAGGTCGCGATTCCTCCATTCTGACGTTGTCCTATCTGGGTGCAGTTCGCGCCGTGCCGAATTACAACGTGATGGGTCTGGCGAAAGCAAGCCTCGAGGCGAACGTGCGTTTTCTGGCAGCGGACCTCGGGCCTCGCGGCATTCGCGTGAATGCGATTTCCGCCGGTGCGATCAAAACGCTGGCGGCGGCCGGTATTGCCGGCTTTCGCAAGATGCTGACACACATGGAGCAGGTATCGCCGATTCGACGCAATGTGACGCCGGACGACGTGGGCAATGCAGCCGCGTTCTTGTGTTCGGACCTCGCCGCGGGTATTGCCGGCGAGATTTTGTACGTGGACGGTGGCTACAACATTATCGGCATGCATCTGGACGACGAAAACTAGCAAACCGTATTGTAGGAGCGTCTATTGTAGGAGCGTCTCCTGAGGCGCGACTCCTGAGCTTGATCGCGCCTCAGGAGACGCTCCTACAACGTAGTCATCGTGACTACGCGCGCTGTTCGTCAGGATCCAGCGCCAGGTTCGTCTTCTCACCTTGCAGACGAGCCACAATCGTCGCGCAGCAGGCGTCACCGAAAATATTGATGCTGGTGCGCGCCATATCCAGAACGCGATCAAAGACCAGCAACACCCCGATGGCCTCCATTGGCAGTCCGACCACACCAAGAATGATGGCAATGGCGACCAACGAAGCGGACGGCACGCCGGCGACACCCACGGAGGTCAGCAGGGCAACGAAGACGATCGAAAATTGCACGCCAAACGTCAAATCAAGCCCGTAAGCCTGGGCGAGAAACATCGCCGCTGCACATTCATACAGCGCCGTGCCGTTCATATTGACCGTCGCACCGAGCGGCAGTACGAAACTCGAAATCTTGTTGGAAACGCCGACGTTGTCTTCGACGCACTCCATCGTAATTGGCAAGGTCGCCGACGACGATGCCGTCGAAAATGCCGTGAGCATTGCCGGCGCCATCGCCGGGAACATTTTGTACGGCGACACCTTGCCGACATAGCGCAACAGCAAAGGCAACACCACCGTGGTGTGCACCAGCAAGGCGGCAACCACGGTCAGCGCGAACACGGCCAGCGGCCTCACCGCGCCGAAGCCCGCCTCGGCAACCACCTTCGCGACCAGTCCATAGACGCCAATGGGGGCGAACATCATGATCCATTCGGTCATGCGCATCATGACGTGAAACACGCCGTCCCAGAACTTGAACAGAGGCTCTGCCAGGTCATGATTAAGATGCGTCATGAAATAGCCGAACAGCAAAGCGAAGAAAATAATGCCCAGCATCTGCCCGTCGGCCGCGGCTTTGATGATGTTCGGCGGCACCATGCTTTGCAGGACTTTCGCCACGTCACCCGGACCACGACCTTCCGCAATGGCGACCAGTTCATCGCCGGAGCCATCCAGTGCCAGCATTTCACCAACGGGTTCCCCGTCTATGTAACCGGGACCGACCAGATTGATGAGCAGCAGGCCAACTATGATTGCGGCCAGTGTTGTCGCTGCATAAAAAAGCAGGGTTTTACCACCCAGGGCGCCGAGATTGCCGCCGGAACCGATGCCCGCGACGCCGATAATGATCGACGAAAAGATCAGCGGCACAATGATCATTTTCAAGGCGTTGAGAAACATCGTGCCGATATAATCGAAAAAGCCGATGATGCTGATACCAAGAACAGAAGGGTCTGCGACGCCCGACGCAATAGACCGGTTCACCAGGTAACCCGAAATCCCCGCCAACGCAATCGCGATCAGTATCTGCCAGTGCAGCTCAAGCTTCTTCATTCGTAACCCCCCATTCTGTAGTCTGTCCGACCGGAGAACCGGTCACGAACGAACCGTCAGTCAATCTTGTGAAAATTATTTTTCTTGTCGATTTTCTTCAAGCTTATTCAAAGACGCTTTGCTGGGCCAGAACATCCTGGCTCTTGGTGATGTCCGCGCGCCGCTCCAGTTCCGCGACCAATGCGGCGTAGTCAGCCGCGCCGGACTGTCCGGCCAGTTGCAACTTGCCCGCGTCGCGTTCAGCCAACGGAACCTCCTCGGGACGGCCGGCGGTATAGGCGGTAACGCTGTAGACGGCGTAGTCGCCCGTCTGCGTAACGACGGTGCCAACGGAGGGCGTGCCCGCATCGGGTTTTCTCGCCCCGAAAACAGCGGCGCCAACCGCCGGATCAATGGCGGCGTCCTGCCGGCTGATCACGGCCACGATGACATTGACATTGGTCATGCCCTCTGCGACATCGACTAATTGCTCGCCGCGCAACAGAGCAGCTTCCAGTATCGCCGCCTGCTCGCTGGCCATAGCGGCCGCACGCTCTGCACGAATCGTCGCAACAATATCTTCCCGCACTTCGTCGAGCGACCGACGTGCGGCGGCTGAATGGTCTGTAACCTGAAACACCACCGAACGGTTCGCGTCGAGTTCAACGATATCGGAAATGAATCCCTCATCGAGATTGCGCTCATCGAACACGGCCTCAATCATCGCTTGATTGCTTCCAAAAGGCTCGCCGCCAGCGTGGGTGAATCCGCTCGCGGTCTTGAGTTCCAGACCGGCAGCATCCGCCATGTCCTGAATTTCATCGGCGTCAAAGAGAGCGTCCGACAATTTTCCCATCAAAGCGTCATAAACGTCCGTTGCCTTGCGCGAGCGCAGTTCATCAGTGAGTTGCGCGCGGACTTGCTCTAGGGGTAGCGAACCACCCGACTCGATATCATCGAGGCGAATAATGTGAAAACCGAAATCGGATCTGACCGGACCATTGATGTCACCTTTGGACATCGCGAAAATGTTGTCACCGAGCACGCCGGGTAGTTGCGTCCTCAACAACATGCCCAGATCGCCACCCTGTTGTGCTGTGCCGCCATCTTTCGAGTATTGGCGCGCAAGGCTATCGAATGGCTCACCGGCGCGGACGCGCGCTGCCAGCTCGGCAGCCTGCGTTTCGGCCGCGGCCTCATCCTCACCGAACAAAATCAGGATATGACGCGCCTGCCGTCGCTCATCCTGCATATAACGAGAACTTGAGTCCTTGTAGAACTGCACCAGCTCTTCTTCGGTGATGGCCGCCTCGGCGCCCAGATTATCGCGATCAATCTCGACGTAGCTTAAGTCGACCGTCTCTTCCGCCATGAAGGCATCCGGACGCGAATCGTAATACGTCTGCACTTCTTCGTCCGAAATCTCAAGTGCATCCGCGAGTGCTGAGACGCCGACTTCCGCATAGATAACCTGCCGTCTCTCGCCGTACAGATTCAGGTAACGACGGTATTCTGAAGGGGTCACGAAAGCCGTAGAGCCCACGCCTCGTTGCAATTGGCTCAGGCGCAAACCAACGCGCTGGGACGCTTCAAAATCCGCAGGTTCCGTCGCCCGCAGTTCCAGCCACTGGTAGTACGCTTCTTTCGAAAATGCACCATCAACCTGAAACTGCGTCGCACGCTGAATGTAGTTCGTCACCAGCTCGTCGTTTATGCGAAACCCTTCGTCCGCAACGTATTGATCCAGCAGCGCCTGACGAATCATCGAATCGAGCACCCCCTCACGAATCACCTGCCGAAATTCGGGCGGCACATCAATGCCCTGGTCGGTGTATTGCACCAACGCATTGCGGTAAGCATTTTCAAACGCGGTCACGGAAATTTCCTGACCATTCACCTTGGCGGCATAGCCGAGCCCGATGAAATTGTAGTTGATACCGAAAAACATGAACGGCACGCCGATGAGCGCGAGCATCGCGATAGCAAACCCGCCGGTAAAGCGGTCTCGAATGACTTGCAACATAATAATAGGGTCTTGGGGTCAATGGCACCGGGACATTGAGACCCGGACGCATAAAAACGAAAGGGGTCGGATGATACGCGACGTGATGTCTGCCGCCAAGGCGTTTGGCGTATAGCGGTGCGGGAGTCGTCTGGATGACAAGAGCGCGGACCAAAAAGAAGGGCTCCCGGAGGAGCCCTGCTTAGTGTTGGCGGAGTGGACGGGACTCGAACCCGCGACCCCCGGCGTGACAGGCCGGTATTCTAACCAACTGAACTACCACTCCATAACCTGGTGGGTGCTGAGGGGATCGAACCCCCGACCCTCGCCTTGTAAGGGCGATGCTCTACCAGCTGAGCTAAGCACCCGGTCGAATCGCGTCAGCGCTCACCTGCAGGCAGCGCCTCTTCAATTCAAACCCCGGCCCCAAAAAAAGAAAAATCGCCATAACGCGGCGATTTTTCGACCCTCGAGTACCGAAGCGCGCGCTAGTTTACGGCTTCTTTCAGGGCTTTGCCAGCCTTAAATCCAGGAACATTGCTTGCCTTGATCTGAATCGGATCGCCCGTTCTTGGGTTACGTCCCATGCGTGCCGCACGAGCCTTAACCGAAAACGTACCAAAACCTACCAACGCAACATTTCCGCCGCCTGCCAGAGTGGAGGTCACGGTTCCAAGCACTGCGTCGACCGCTTTGGTTGCGTCGCCTCGTGAAAGATCCGCGGCTGCTGCTACTGCCTCAATGAGTTCGCCCTTGTTCATGCATTCACCTTTGCCGATTGATGTTCAATAGTGTTATGCGGACAAGTAAAAAAGCTCGCCGCATCCCCGTGCCCGTCCTTTCCAAGCAGAACGGGTTTTTACCCTTTAATTTTCTGACGGACTTGAAAATTTCCGCCGCGCTTCATTGGATCGCAAACGCAAGCCTCCGAAGCACGCGTAGCTTATACCAAGCGGCTATCAAATCGTCAACAAATCCAGTGTTTCTGCGGGCTTCAGCGCCTAGTGAGGCCTGGCCAGGTCCACCGCTTTTTGCTCTTCATCAGTACTCGCGGCCGGCGCCTTGTCGTCCTTGGACGACGTCTCTGGCAGCGGCATATGTTGCAGTGCGTGTTGCAACACTTCGTCGATCCATTTCACCGGAAGAATCGTCAGCTTGTCTTTGATGTTCTTCGGTATTTCGACAAGATCTTTCTCGTTGTCCTGGGGTATCAGGATGGTCGTTATGCCGCCCCGATGTGCGGCCAGCAGCTTCTCTTTCAGCCCACCGATCGGCAGTACTTCACCGCGCAAAGTGATCTCACCGGTCATGGCAACATCGCTCTTCACCGCAATGTTCGTCAGCGCCGATACCAGCGCCGTGCACATGCCAACTCCCGCACTCGGACCGTCCTTTGGCGTCGCCCCTTCAGGCACGTGAACGTGTACATCGAACTTCTGGTAGAAGTCCTCATCGATGCCGAGAACGCCACTTCGACTGCGAACAACGGTCATCGCAGCCTGAATGGACTCCTTCATTACGTCGCCGAGTTGTCCGGTATGAGTCAACTTACCCTTGCCCGGCACGACAGCCGCCTCAATCGTCAGCAGTTCTCCGCCGACTTCGGTCCACGCCAGCCCGGTCACCTGCCCCACCTGGTCGTTGTCTTCTGCCTTGCCGTAGCGGAAGCGCCGCACGCCAAGGTATTTTTCCAGTCCTTTCGGTGTGACGCGCACAATGGTATCCCGGGGCTTCATCAACAATCCTTTCACCACCTTTCGGCAGATCTTGGAGATTTCGCGCTCAAGGTTGCGCACGCCGGCTTCGCGAGTGTAGTGCTGGATGATATCGAGCACCGCCGCGCGGGTCAGATTCAACTCGGTATCTTTCAGTCCGTTAGCCTCCATCTGCTTCTTGATCAGGTAGCGCATCGCGATGTTCAGCTTCTCGTCCTCGGTATATCCCGGGATACGAATGACTTCCATGCGATCAAGCAGCGGCGCCGGAATGTTGAGGCTGTTCGCGGTACACACGAACATTACATCGGACAGGTCAAAATCGACCTCGAGATAGTGATCCGCAAACGCCGAGTTTTGCTCCGGATCCAGGACTTCCAGTAACGCAGATGACGGGTCACCACGAAAATCCATCGCCATCTTATCCACTTCGTCCAGCAGGAAAAGCGGGTTCCTGACTTCCGTCTTCGCCAGGTTCTGGATGATCTTGCCGGGCATCGAACCAATATAGGTACGACGATGACCGCGAATTTCCGCTTCGTCCCGAACGCCACCCAGCGACATACGTACAAACTTGCGATTGGTCGCCCGAGCGATGCTTTGTCCGAGCGAGGTCTTGCCAACACCCGGTGGGCCAACGAGACAAAGAATGGGCCCCTTGAGACGCTTCACGCGCTGCTGTACGGCCAGGTATTCAAGGATTCGTTCCTTGACCTTCTCCAGTCCGTAGTGATCTTCATCGAGTACCGTCTCCGCACGATCGAGCTTGCGTATGACTTTGCTGCGTTTTTTCCACGGCGCTTTCAGCAGCCAGTCGATGTAGTTGCGCACGACGGTGGCTTCCGCAGACATCGGCGACATCTGCTTCAACTTGTTGAGTTCCGAGGTCGCCTTTTCTTTGGCTTCCTTCGACATGCCCGCAGCTTCAATCTTGTTTTCAAGATCGCCGAGTTCATTCGGCGCATCTTCCATGTCACCGAGTTCCTTCTGAATCGCCTTCATTTGCTCGTTCAGGTAGTACTCGCGCTGGCTCTTTTCCATTTGTTGCTTGACGCGCCCGCGAATACGCTTTTCGATCTGCAATACGTCGAGTTCGACTTCAATGATGCCCAGGATCTGCTCAAGACGTTCCTTGACGTCAGTAATCTCGAGGATGCGCTGTTTTTCAGACAATTTGAGCGCCATATGTGCGGCGACCGTATCGGCGAGCCGACCAGGTTCATCGATACCGGACAACGAGGTCAGAATTTCCGGTGGAATTTTCTTGTTCAGTTTTACGTACTGCTCGAACTGACCAACAATGGAACGTACCAGCAGATCGATCTCACGATCGCCGGTGTTCTCTTCGTCAGCCAGTATGGTAATTCTGGCCGAGAAGTAGTCTTCCACCAGCAGGCTATCGACATGCGCGCGCTCGCCACCTTCGACCAGCACCTTTACGGTGCCGTCGGGCAGTTTGAGCAGTTGCAGGATGGTTGCAAGCGTACCGACCTGATACAGGTCATCGCCACCGGGATCGTCGACATCTGCTTTCTGTTGCGCGACGAGCAGTATCTTCTTGCCGCTATCCATGGCGCGATCAAGCGCGATGATCGACTTCTCACGACCGACGAACAGTGGTATCACCATGTGCGGATAAACCACGACATCGCGCAAAGGCAGCACCGAAATACTTCTGGACTCCAGCGTTTCGTTCGTCACTTCGGTAGTCGCTTCGTCAGCAACCTGGTCGTCGGATTCGACGGTGGTTGTAAGATCTTTCTTAGACACCTGTATATCGCCCTCGCTCAGGTCGGGAAAGCAGCCAGCCGCAGCTCATTTGCGTACAGGTCGCCAAAAATTTGCTTTGTTGCAGGACGACGTGCGTCCGAATTCAACAAAATCAAGCAGCCAATGCGTCTGTTTGCCCCAGCGTTGCATTGGCTACCGCCAGAATTAGTTTCAATCCGATCCGGTCTGTAGCTTCGGCTGTTCGATTTCCACAGTCGGTGGCTCGTCTGACTCGTACACCACATACGGTTGAGTCTCGCCAACCACGACGGCTTCATCCACAACGACTTTCTTCGCCGTTGTACTCGACGGTAATTCGTACATGGTTTCGAGCAGGACACCCTCCAAAATGGTGCGCAAACCACGCGCGCCGGTCTTGCGCTTCATGGCGCGCTGGGCGACAGCCCGCAACGCATCGTCGCGGAATTCCAATTCCACGCCTTCCATATCAAAGAGTTTCTTGTACTGTTTTGTCAGTGCATTTTTTGGCTCAATCAAAATGCTGATCAACGCATCTTCGTCCAGCTCTTCTAACGTTGCGACAACGGGCAGGCGACCGACAAATTCAGGAATCAAACCAAATTTAATCAAATCCTCCGGCTCGACTTCGCTTAGCACCTCGCCAATATTCTGTTCGTCATCGATACTTTTCACTTCGGCAACGAAACCGATACCGCTTTTCGAGGAGCGATTCTGGATAATTTTTTCGAGACCCGCGAATGCACCGCCACAGATGAAGAGAATATTGCCGGTATCGACTTGCAGAAATTCCTGCTGGGGATGTTTTCGCCCCCCTTGCGGTGGCACCGAGGCGATGGTTCCTTCAATCAGTTTCAAGAGCGCCTGTTGCACGCCTTCGCCGGATACGTCGCGCGTAATTGACGGATTGTCCGACTTGCGCGACACCTTATCGATTTCGTCAATGTAAACAATGCCGGTTTGTGCTTTTTCGACGTCGTAATCGCACTTCTGCAGCAGCTTTTGAATGATGTTTTCGACATCCTCACCGACGTAACCCGCTTCGGTCAGCGTCGTGGCGTCGGCGATCGTGAACGGAACATTGAGCAGCCTCGCCAACGTTTCAGCGAGTAGTGTTTTGCCACAGCCGGTCGGGCCAATCAGCAGAATATTGCTCTTGGCGAGTTCGATATCGTCCTTGCTACTGCCATCGCTGTTGCGGTCGCCCAGTCGTTTGTAATGGTTGTAGACAGCAACCGAAAGCACCTTTTTGGCGCGATCCTGGCCAATGACGTATTCGTCCAGAACGGCGTTGATTTCTTTTGGTTTGGGCAGTTTCTCCTGCCCGGTCTCAGCGCTGTCTTCAAGTTCTTCGCGAATAATGTCGTTGCAGAGTTCAACGCACTCGTCACAGACGAATACCGAGGGTCCGGCAATCAGCTTGCGAACTTCGTGTTGGCTTTTGCCGCAAAAAGAGCAATACAGGAGCTTACCGTCCTCACTCTTGCCGCGTGAATCATCGCTCATTTGTGCTTGCCTCTATGACCAAAAATCAATCTGTTACGACTGCTTGTTTATATACCACGCGACCCTCATGGGTGCAAAGCGCCAGGTCTCAATCAAGAAGACAGGACACGTCGCGCCGCGTGCTATTTTGCGTCGTCCTTACTCGAATCGCCAAGTTCGACTCGTTTTTCCAACACTGTGTCGATAATCCCATATTTGACAGCTGCCTCGCTGCTCATGAAATTATCGCGCTCCAGGTCCTTTTCGACCTGCTCGACATCCTTGCCGGTATGACGTGCCATGATTTCGTTCAGCCGCCGTTTGAGTTCCAGTACCTCTTTGGCGTGAATATCGATATCGGTTACCTGTCCCTGAAAACCGGCACTCGGCTGATGCACCATGATGCGGGAGTGTGGCAGCGCAAACCGTTTGCCGGCGGCCCCACCGCCGAGAAGCAGCGCACCCATGCTGGCAGCCTGGCCCACACAAATGGTGCTGACGTCACAATTGATGAATTGCATCGTGTCGTAGATCGCCATACCCGACGTGACCGAACCACCCGGAGAATTGATGTAAAGATGAATATCCTTGTCCGGATTGTCGGACTCCAGAAAGAGCAACTGCGCCACGACAACATTCGCCACCTGATCTTCAATCGGACCGACGATGAAAACGACGCGTTCTTTCAACAATCGGGAGTAAATGTCGTAGGCTCGCTCGCCGCGCGCCGTTTGTTCGACGACCATGGGGACGAGGTTCAGTGCTTGTGCGCTCATAAGTAGTCCTGTTTTGCCTTCACTGGTTACAATCGGTGACTGTGCATGCCTACCGATTCATGTATTCCTTAAAATCGACCTTCTTCGCTTTTTGGACACCGTTCTCCATCAGAAGGTCCACCGCCTGCTCCTCCAGCACCACCGGCTCAATCTGGGCGATAACCTGAGGATTGCTCATATAGTTGGCAATCATGTCGGCGGCGTTCTCATACCCACCGCACATGTCCTCGACCCGCGCCCTGACCCTCTCTGTATCGACCGTCAGCGCATTGTCTTGAATAAACTGGCGCAACAACAAGCCCAGGCGTACTCGTTTTTCGGCACCCTCGGTGAAGCTCTCCTGCGGCGGCGCTTTGTCGTGATCCTCAATGCCAAGCTGCCGCATGGCTTCGTGCTGCATGGTGTGCGTTTCCTGCTCTATCAGCGCTTTAGGCACATCGATCGGATTGGCATCGAGCAGTCCCTGCATCGCCTGTTCCTTCGTGTCCTGTCGCACCTTTTGCGCGGCCTCACGCTGCATATTCTCGAAAACGTCTTTGCGGAGTTGCGCAAGTCCGCCCTCGCTGACGCCATAGAGCGTCGCAAACTCATCGTCCAGCGCCGGCAATTCCATCTCCTCGACGCGGTGTACTTTCGCCGCAAAGTCGACCTTTTGACCCGCCAGCTCCTCCGCCTGGTAGTCCTTCGGAAATTTCACCTGGAACGTTTTTTCATCGCCGGCCACTACGCCCGCCAGTCCCTTTTCGAAATCCGGCAGCATTTGTCCCTGACCCAGAACCACGGGTACGTCAGTTCCTTTACCGCCCTGTATCGGTTCGCCTTTCAGCGTGCCATCGAAGTCGACGACGACGCGATCTCCATCTTCACTGGCTCGATCAACCTCCTTCCAGGTTCCCTTCTGCTGCCGCAGATTTTCGATCATGTCATCGCTATCGGTTTCGGAAATCCTCACCTCAGGCCGCTCTACCGTAATCTTGTCGAGACCCTTCAGCGTAACCTCCGGCAAAACCTCGAAAGTCGCCACATAAGCGAATGCCTTGTCGTCTTTGCTAGTCTCCGGCTCGATGGTCGGGCCACCGGCCGGATTGAGGTTTTCTTGCGCCACCGCGTCCGAATAGCTCTTTTGCATGAGATCTGACAGCACTTCCTGGCGAATCTGGCCGCCATAGCGCTGTTTCACGACCCTGGCCGGAACCTTGCCCGGGCGAAATCCCTTGAGTTTTGCCGTACGGCGCACGGACTGTAGCCGTGATTCCACCTCGCTCTCGATGCGCTCCGCCGGTAGTTCCACCCGCATGCGGCGCTCGAGAACGCCCGTCGATTCTACTGTGACCATCATAAGTTGTTACCTGCCATGCTCGCCGACGCAGCTACTAACTGCACCGAAAATTAGTATTAATTGGTTAATTTACAAGTTGTTACGCGCTTGAGTACATGGTGCGAAAGGAGAGACTCGAACTCTCACGGGTTGCCCCACAGGAACCTAAATCCTGCGCGTCTACCAATTCCGCCACTCTCGCTGTATTTCCAGCACGTACAAACAGGGCACCTACCGGTGCCCTGTTCAACCGCTAATTATAGCGGTAAGAAATCGCGCTGTGTTGGCTTTCTGCGAACTCGACGGGCACAAAAATCAAGCCCGAATGGGGCCAGGCGCTGATCGCCGCCCGGTATGAGAGTAGGAACGTCTCCCGAGGCGCGATCCTCTTGGGCCTGGTCGCGTGTCAGGTCACGCTCCTACAGGAGTGCCAATAGAATAGTTGTAGGAGCGTCACCTGAGGCGCGACCTCCTGAGCCGGTTCGCGTGTCAGGTCACGCTCCAACAGGAGTGCCAATAGAAAAATTGTAGGAGCGTCACCTGAGGCGCGACCTCTTGAGCCCGGT
>JAADHU010000034.1 GCA_013151645.1 Gammaproteobacteria bacterium
CTCAAGAGGATCGCGTCTCAGGAGACGCTCCTACAATTATTCTATTGGCACTCCTGTAGGAGCGTGACCTGACGCGCGACCCGGCTCAAGAGGATCGCGCCTCAGGAGACGCTCCTACGATTATCCTATTGGCACTCCTGTAGGAGCGTGACCTGACGCGCGACCGGGCTTAAGAGGTCGCGCCTCAGGAGACGCTCCTACAATTACTCTACTGGCACTGCTGCAGGAGCGTGACCTGACGTGCAACCCGTTGTCGACGTTCAGGCTTCGCGGAGAAACTCACCACGCTTCAGAAATGCAGCCGTTTGTTCGGCCACGTCTTTCGAGAAGACGAGACCCGTGTGATTGGACGCCAGACAAATGTGATCCCGAACACCCGGTAGCTGCGTTTCCGCGACGGCAACAGTGCCGTCATTATCGCCATCGAAGGTAGCAAATAACTTGCCAAGCCCGACCGAAACCGTACCGGCGATGACGCCGATTTCACGTTTTTCAACGACATCGCCGGCCCAGCTCGAAGCCGCTTCGTCGATGACGCCCGCGGTAATGGAACGGCCAAGAATCCTGTGTCCCCAGTCGCGCTCGTCGAGATGCCGTGCAGCCTCCGAACCGGTCAGTGGCGATCCCAGGCAAACGAGTCTGCCCGCTGGCATTTCCGCAACCGTCGCCAGCGCCCTGAGCGCGACCACACCACCCAGGCTATGGCCGACAAGGTGTACCTTCGCGATCCCCATGCCGATCACGAAGTCGGCCAACTTGCGGGCGTTGTCATCGAGGGTGCTGCGCACGGACGGATAGCTGAAAAGCCGGCCGCTGTATCCATGTTGCTGCGCCAAATAACGTTTTATTGACCACATCTCGGCACCGGGCATCCAGATACCGTGTACGAATACGACCATTTCCTGAGTCACAGCTCGCCTCTTAGTTTCTGCAATGCTTCTTTGTTCGTCCACGACCAGACTGTATCGATCGCAGTGGCCAGATCGGTCCACTGGTAGTCCGAATGCTCTGCATCGTCCAAGCGGATTCGAGCAGACTTTGGTAGCCTGTACCGGTACTCATACTCGGTGTTGCAGGTGTCGTTGGGCGCGTAGCGATCACGCCAGCGAGGGTCGATTTCGAATTCACGCTCACACCCGGTAGCAACTATCGATCCCTCATCCGTCAGACCAGTTTCTTCGCAAAGTTCCCGACGAGCCGCGTGTGCATGACTCTCGTTTACGTCGAGCGCGCCCGTGACCGATTGCCAGAATGAAAATGGCGCCCTGCGCTTCAGCAACAACACCTCTGCCTGACCGGTGTAGACAACGACAAGGACGGATTCTGGCCTGCGGAAATCGGCCACGAATTTTATTCCTTGCGAGCGGTGCGCAAACGAATGCCGGTTTCCTTGAGCTGTTCTGCAGACACCTCGCCCGGCGCGTTGGTTAACGGGCAACTCGCTGTTTGCGTTTTCGGAAATGCGATGACATCACGAATACTGTCGCTACCGGTCATCAGCATGACGATCCGATCCAGCCCAAACGCGATACCGCCGTGCGGCGGGCAACCGAATTCCAGCGCGCGCAACAGGAAGCCGAACTTTTCGTCCGCCTCCTCATCGCTGATTTCGAGCAATTCAAAAACAGCTGCCTGCATTGCCTTGTCGTGAATTCGAATGGAGCCTCCACCGATCTCGGAACCGTTCAGGACCATGTCATAAGCACGGGACAACACGGTCCCCGGTGCCGCTTTGAGCGTATCCGGATCATCCGTTGCCGGTGCGGTGAACGGATGGTGCAGGGACGTCCAGCGTTTCGATTGTTTGTCCCGCTCAAACATCGGGAAGTCGATGATCCAAAGCGGCTGCCAGCCATCGGCAACCATGTCGCGATCTTGGCCCACCTTCACCCGCAGCGCACCGAGCGCGTCGTTCACCACCTGCGCCTTGTCTGCACCGAAGAAAATCAGGTCGCCATCATGCGCCTCGGTCCGTTGCACAATCCCCTCAACGACATCGTCTGGCAGGAATTTGAGAATGGGTGACTGCAAGCCGTCGCGGCCTGCCGCCACATCGTTCACTTTGATGTAGGCAAGACCCCTGGCGCCGTAGCGGCCCACGAACGCGGTGTAGTCATCAATCTCCTTGCGACTGATTTTGCTACCGCCTGGAACGCACAGAGCGGCAACGCGACCGTCCGCATCCCTGGCGGGTCCGGCGAAAACCTTGAATTCGACGGCTTCCATGAGGTCGCCAACCTCGACCAGCTCCAGTGGAATCCTGAGATCCGGCTTGTCCGAGCCGTAACGCTGCATTGCCTCGGCATGGCTCATGCTTGGAAACGGGTTTGGCAGCTCCACGTTCAAAACCGTTTTGAAGAGCAAACGTACCAGCTCCTCCATCGTTCCCATCACCGCGTCTTCGTCGACGAAACTCATCTCGATATCGAGTTGCGTAAATTCGGGCTGACGATCCGCCCGCAGATCTTCGTCGCGGAAACAACGCACGATTTGATAATAGCGATCGAGACCCGACATCATCAGGAGTTGCTTGAATATCTGCGGCGACTGCGGCAAGGCAAAAAATTTGCCGGGATGCGTGCGACTCGGCACGATGTAATCTCTCGCGCCTTCGGGTGTTGCCCGCGTCAGCATCGGCGTCTCGACATCAATGAAACCATTGCTGTCCAGATAGAGGCGAAGTGCTTGCGTTACACGATGTCGCAAACGCAAATTGTCGAGCATTTCCTGGCGCCGCAAATCGAGGTAGCGATACTTGAGCCGTAACTCTTCGTTCGCATGCTCATCGTGGTGGAATGGCGGAGTCGCCGAGTCGTTCAGCGTCGTCAATTCCAGCGCAAGCAACTCGACCTCACCGGTCGCCATGTTCGGATTCACCGTGCCCTCGGGTCGCGGCCTGACTCGGCCTTTTACGGCAAGCACGAATTCACCGCGAATGCGCTCCGCCTCTGCGAACATTTCGGGCGTATCCGGATCGAAGACCACCTGAAGCAGGCCTTCGCGATCACGCAAATCGACGAATATGACGCCGCCGTGGTCGCGACGACGGTGCACCCAGCCCGTGACCGTTATGTCCTGGCCGACCAGTGATGCGTCAACTTGTCCGCAATAGTGACTGCGCATGGTGAAATCCTAGAAAAATAAAGACTTGGGGTCAAAAAGGAGGCGGAATGTTACGACCTCGGCATTGAGTCTGCAACACCCGTGTCGGCGAAAAGACGAACGAAAATCAGGAGTCTGGCCCGGCTTTCGTGCTCTCGTCGTCCGGCATGACCAGTGGCAGCTCGCCAATCTGCTCCTTACGCCAGCTGGGAACCACGACACCCAGCGAAATAATCATCTTGAGCGCCTCATCGACATCCATATCGAGTTCGATGACATCCTTCCGCGGCACGATGATTATGAAGCCGGAAGTCGGATTGGGCGTCGTTGGTACAAACGTGCAGACGAGGTCCTCGCCACCTCTCGCTTGTATTTCGCCCAGATCGGTCGCCGTCTGAAAGGCAAGCCCATACAGGCCTTTGCGGGGATACTCGATCAGGAGCACTTTCTTGAAGGATTGATCAGAGTCGGAAAAAACGATTTCCGCGAAATTTTTGGAGGCGGAATAAATGGAGCGAACGATGGGTATGCGCTCCAATATCCGTTCCCAGAAAGCCACCAGGCTGCGACCAACGAAATTCGCCGCGAGCACGCCGGTCACCAGGAGGATAACCAGTGTGAGCAGCAAACCAAGGCCCGGAATGGCAAAACCCAGCCACGCCTCCGGCCGATACTGGTCCGGCACCAGAACCAGTGTCCGGTCCATTACGCCCATCAGAAGCCGCAGCAGCAGCAATGTGATTCCGACCGGTAGCCATACAAGAATTCCGGCGACAAGATAACGACGCAGGTTCTTCACAGTCGGTTTGCCGTTGCTGAGAAATTCAGGATCTTCATTTTTCCGCGGTCTTTTTGCCCGATGACTTCACTGGCGCGCCGGACGAATCGGAACTCTTAGTGCTCTTGGAAACCTCGTTTTTCGCCGGTTTCGACTTGGATTCCGCAGCAGCATCGGACTTGGAGAGATTCCTCTGGTTGTCTTGCTTGAAATCCGTCTCGTACCAGCCCTTGCCCTTCAGACGGAAACGGGGCGCCGAAAGCATGCGCTTTAACGCTGGCTCGCCACACTCCGGGCAGTCTACCAGAACGTCGTCATTCATTTTCTGCAAAGCGTCGAGCGTATGGCCACAACGCTTGCAGGCGTATCCGTAAATCGGCATGCATCAATCTCCGCAAAGCACTCAGCCACCGCAGACGCGGCGGCTGGCACCCGTTAATAAAATGATCAGGCGGCGTGTTGAAATTTGAGCCGGTCCTCGTTGACCCCAACCTCAATAGTATCTCCGGGTTTGAACTTACCCTTGAGGATCTCCTGCGCCAGAGGGTTTTCAATCTGTTGCTGAATCGCGCGTTTCAACGGCCTCGCCCCATAAACAGGATCAAACCCGGCGTCCGCCAGTTTGTCCCGTGCGGCCTCGGACAAGACGATGGTCATATCGCGCTCTGCAAGACGATCATGCAGGTATTCGATTTGAATATCGACAATTTTCCGAATTTCCTCCCGGCCGAGCGTATGGAAGACCACAACATCATCGACACGGTTGATGAACTCGGGCCGGAAGTGTTGTGAAACAATTTCCATCACCGACCCCTTCATCGCTTCGTAATTCTTCTCGCCGGCCATTTCCTGAATCAGCTGGGAACCCAGGTTGGAGGTCATCACGATAACGGTGTTGCGAAAATCCACCGTACGTCCCTGCCCGTCCGTCAAACGACCGTCGTCGAGAACCTGCAATAGAACGTTGAACACATCCGGGTGCGCCTTTTCCACTTCATCCAGCAAGATGACGGAATACGGACGCCGGCGCACGGCCTCGGTCAGATAGCCGCCTTCCTCATAGCCGACGTAGCCCGGCGGTGCGCCGATCAGTCGCGCGACGGAATGCTTTTCCATAAACTCCGACATGTCCAGCCGGACCATGGCATCGTCGGTATCGAAGAGGAAACTGGCCAGCGCTTTGGTGAGCTCCGTCTTGCCGACACCCGTAGGTCCGAGAAACAGGAAAGACCCGATCGGGCGTTTGGGATCGGAGAGGCCGGCACGCGAGCGGCGAATGGCATCCGCGACGACGGTCACCGCCTCCTCCTGCCCGACCACGCGCTGCTGTACGGCGGTCTCCATCTGCAGCAACTTGTCTTTTTCACCTTCGAGCATCTTGGATACCGGAATACCGGTCCACTTCGAAACAATTTCAGCCACTTCTTCCTCGGTGACATTGTTGCGCAGCAAGGTAGCCTCTGTTTTCTCCGCTTTAAGCGCCTCCTCCAGCTGTCTTTCAAACTCCGGTATGCGCCCGTACTGCAGCTCGGACATGCGCGCCAGGTCGTTCGCACGATGCGCCGTTTCGAGTTCCAGACGGGCTCGTTCCAGTTCCTCTTTCAGGTGCGTCGTGCCCGCCATCGCCGCTTTCTCGGACTTCCACACTTCCTCAAGATCGGCAAACTGTTTCTCAAGCTCCGCTAACTCCGCCTGAAGATCGGTGAGTCGTTTCTTAGATGCATCATCCGATTCTTTTTTGAGCGCTTCCTGCTCGATTTTCAGTTGAATGATGCGACGTTCAAGCTTGTCCATTTCCTCGGGCTTCGAATCGATCTCGATACGAATCTTCGATCCGGCCTCGTCAATCAGGTCGATGGCCTTGTCAGGCAGCTGGCGATCGCTGATATAACGATGCGACAACGTCGCCGCGGCAACGATCGCCGGGTCCGTAATCTCAACGCCGTGATGTACCTCGTAACGTTCCTTCAGACCGCGCAGAATCGCAATGGTGTCTTCAACCGTCGGTTCCTCAATGAGTACCTTCTGGAAACGCCGCTCAAGCGCCGCATCCTTCTCGATGTACTGGCGATACTCGTCGAGCGTGGTCGCACCGACGCAATGCAACTCGCCGCGTGCCAACGCCGGCTTTAGCATATTGCCAGCATCCATTGAGCCTTCTGCCTTGCCGGCGCCCACCATGGTGTGCAATTCATCAATGAACAAAATGACCTGACCTTCCTGCTTGGCGAGATCGTTCAATACGGCTTTTAGCCGTTCTTCAAATTCACCACGAAACTTCGCGCCGGCGATGAGCGCACCCATATCGAGCGACAGAATGCGCTTGTTACGCAATCCCTCCGGGATCTCGTTGTTGACGATGCGCTGCGCGAGTCCCTCAACGATTGCCGTCTTGCCAACGCCGGGCTCACCGATCAGCACGGGATTGTTTTTTGTTCGCCTTTGCAGAATCTGGATCGTACGACGGATTTCATCGTCACGACCAATGATCGGATCGAGCTTGCCCTGCTCAGCACGCTCCGTCAGATCGATCGTGTATTTCTCCAGTGCCTGACGCGTGTCTTCCGCATTCGGATCCTCGACCCGTTGTCCGCCGCGCATGTCCTCAATGGCTTTCTCCACGGCGCCACGTACCGCGCCGGCAGTCTCGAGTATTCCAACCAGTGGCGACTTGGTGTCGAGCGCGGCCAGTACAAATAGTTCGCTGGAGATGTACTGGTCTTTCCGGTCCTGCGCCAGCTTGTCAGTGATGTTCAGCAGCTTGGTGAGGTCATTGCCGAAATGCACATCCCCACCGGTCCCCTCAACGCTCGGCAACCGGTCAATCGCCTCGCCCAGCTTCGAGCGCAGCAAATTGACGTTGGTGCCCGCCTTGGTCAGAAGCCCGCGCGCCGATCCGCCCTGCTGATCGAGGAGCGCGATCATAAGATGGGCCGGCTCGATGAACTGATGATCCTGGCCGACGGCCAGCGATTGCGCATCGGCGAGCGCCATTTGGAACTTGCTTGTCAATTTATCCATTCGCATTGTCTTGAACCCGTATTGGATGCTGAAACTGGGGGATACATTGCGTCTAATGGGCTGAATTCAAGCGGTGTTTGGTGCTATTCCGGGCGCGGTGGACCGCGCCCTGACTTTGCGACGTATGTCCGCTTTAGTTTGATTCAGAATACGTGGCGTTGCGGGCGGCGTCGTACGTAATAGTACTCACTGGAGGGTGCCTTCAGCGCACTGCTAATTGCGACGAAAAACAAGGCTTACCATGCGACCGCACTGGCCGTCCCGGCGGTAGGAGAAAAAATCGTCACGCTCGGTGAATGTGCAATGTTCGCCACCGAAGATCGCGGTGACGCCACAGCGGTTCAGTCGAAGCTTCGCCAGGCTGTACAAGTCTGCCTGCCATCGGCCGGCGGCATTGATCGCAAACGAGGCTTCAGCAGCGGAGTCCTGGGCGACGAATTGGGCATGTACCTCATCGCCTACTTCGAACGCCGATTGCGATATGGCCGGACCCAGCCAGGCGACAAGTCGATCCGGGGCGCATTCGAAGGCGTCAATAGTCGCTTCCAGAACGCCGGCGGCCAGCCCTCTCCAGCCGGCATGTGCGGCGGCAACCGCCTGACCGTCGATGCGGGCAAACAGAACGGGCAGACAGTCCGCTGTCATGACCGCGCACACCGTACCTGGACTATTGGCGATACAGGCATCTGCGACGGGTTCAGCGTCGCTGCACGGTGCGCTCACGACGACTGTGCCGTGCACCTGTTGCAGCCAGGTTGGTTCGTTCGGCAAGTCCAGCAGGTTGTGCAACTGGCGGCGGTTGTCTGCCACCGCCCGCGAATCGTCGCCGACGTGCGCGCCCAGATTGAATCCCGCGTAACCCCCCTTGCTGGTGCCCCCTGATCGCAACGTGGTGCCCGCAACGATGTCATCGGATAGCGGCCAGTCAGCGGCGAGAAACGCCGATTTGCTCATTATCGGCGCATTCCATTGTCGGCCGCGAGCGCGGCGAGAAGCTGTGTGAAATCCGCCGCCGGTTCGGCAACGACGCTCACGGTCTTGTCCGTTTCCGGGTGCGCGAATTCCAGGCTTGTGGCACAGAGCGCCTGACGGCGAAAAGCGCGCAGCGCATCGCGGAGTTCATCGCTCGCACCTGCGGGAATAGCCAATCGGCCACCGTAGACGGAATCTCCGACCAACGCGTGACGTCGCCAGGCAAAATGAACGCGAATTTGGTGGGTGCGGCCGGTCTCAAGTTTTACGCTGACGTGCGTATGGGCGGCAAAGCGTGTGATCAGACGGTAGTGGGTGACGGCAGGTTTGCCCCCCTCCTGCACGGCCATGCGCAATCGATCGACCGGATGTCGACGAATTGGCGCATCGATTTTGCCGCCTCCGGTCAGTGTTCCCGCGCAAATCGCTTCATAGCGTCTCGATATGTCCCGATCAGCGAGTTTTCTTACCATTGCGGTATGTGAACTCAGGGTTCTGGCGACCATCAACAGCCCGCTGGTCTCCTTATCCAGCCGGTGCACTATCCCTGCGCGCGGCAGGTCGGCGAGCTCCGGATAGTGATACAGCAGTCCGTTCATAAGCGTACCGTGGATATTTCCGGCACCCGGGTGTACGACGAGTCCCGCGGGTTTGTTGATCACCAGCAAGGCATTGTCTTCGTAGGCAATCTCAAGGTCGATCGGCTCCGGCTGACTGGTGACACTGCGCTCCGCCGTGGGCTGCAGGATGACGGTTTCGCCGCCGGCGACCGTATCTTTCGGCCGTAGCGTCAGGCCATCCACGAGGACAGAGCCTCCCAGAATCCACGTCTTCAGACGACTGCGGGAGTATTGTGGAAACATCCTGGCCATCGCCTGGTCCAAGCGACGACCGGCCAATTCGGCGGGAATCGTTTGTTCAAGCGTTTCTTCGGTCATTCGTTTACGTCCATCGGGAAAACGCGGAGTTTACGGTATACTGGCCGACTTGGCCGAGCCCGGGCAGTATTCGAACTCTACCGGGCATGAATTACACCGACCCTACAGTAGAACTATGTTGACAATAGCCACTCCACAGCCGCAACGCTATAAGCGTGCAGGCATGCGAGCCTTTTTAACAATCCTTATCGCTGCCATGGTGCTTTCCGGCTGCGCCAATAACGAGGAATCGCTCGAAGACGAATTCCTCAACAGCATCACCGATGCTTACGAAACGGCACAAAAAGCGATGCGTGCCGGAAATTACCGCCGCAGCATTCGGATTTTCGAGGCCCTCCAGGCCCGGTTCCCGTTCAGTGATCTCTCCAAACAGATTCAGCTGCAGCTCATGTACGCCTACTACAAAAGCGGTTCACAGGAGCAGGCGATCGATGCCTCCGAGACGTTCACTCGCGAGAACCCGACACACGAACGCATTGACTATGCGCTTTACATCAAAGCGCTCGCCTATTTCGAACGAGATCCGGGCCTGCTTGAGAAATGGTTTCGAAAGGATCTGGATAATCGTCCTCCTCAGGATGCGGAACTGGCGTTTTCGCTGCTCAAGCGGCTCGTTGAGCGTTATCCGGCCAGCGAGTATGCCGCCGACGCAGAACAACGCATGGTCTACCTCAGGAATCGGCTTGCCGCCTATCAAAACAGTGTGGCCGACTACTATCTGCGTCGCGGTGCCTATGTCGCCGCAGTCAATCGGGCTAAATACGCACTGGAGGAATACAACGGTGCTGACAGCGGCAAGGACTCTCTGGACATCATGATCGCCGCCTACGAAAAGCTCGGCATGACCGAGGTTGCGGCGGATGCACGGCGAGTGCGAGATAACACGTTTCCGAACGGCGGATAGCCTTCCCGCCTGCCGATAAGCAGAGGCTTAACGCCGGCTACTCGGGAAAAGTATATTTCGACGTAATCGGATAACGCCAGTCGCGCCCGAATGCCCGGGTACTGATTCGAATCCCCGGCGGCGCCTGGCGTCGTTTGTATTCGTTACGTTTGACCAGTTCCAGAATGCGAATAACGATTTCCCGGTCGAATCCCCGTGCAACAATTTCGGCAACTGATAGATCTTCTTCGATAAAGGCTTCCAGGATGGGATCCAGAATATCGTAGGGTGGCAACGAGTCGCTGTCTTTCTGGTCAGCACGCAATTCCGCCGAGGGTTCGCGTGTCAGAACCCGCTGCGGGATGATCGGGCCGACCGTGTTGCGATAATTTGCCAATCGGTAGACCAGCATTTTTGTGCAGTCTTTCAGCGGCGCGAAGCCCCCTGCCATGTCGCCGTAGAGTGTCGCATAACCCACTGCCATTTCACTTTTATTGCCCGTCGTCAGCAACATCCAGCCGGTCTTGTTGGACACCGCCATTAACAAAATGCCGCGGCACCGCGCCTGGATATTCTCTTCGGTGACGTCGTCGGCAAGGCCCGCGAACATGTCCTCGAGCTGTCCTACGGTCGCATCGTAGATGGCTGCAATGGGCACGACATCATAACGCACCTCCATTGACCGGGCCTGCGCGGCGGCATCTTCCTGGCTCATCGTACTCGTGTAGCGAAACGGCATCATAATGGCACGTACGCGGTGCGCGCCGAGTGCATCGCAGGCAATGGCAAGCGTCAGCGCCGAGTCCACCCCGCCGGATAAGCCCAATATCACGCCCGGAAAACCGTTCTTCTCAACGTAGTCGCGTGTGCCACAGACGAGCGCGTTGTAAATACTTTCCTCAACACCCGCATTGGGCGCTACGTCGCTTTTCACGGCGCGCACACCTGATGGCGTTGCCGTCAGTTCGATCCGGTACAATCCCTCTTCAAAGGGCTTTGCCCGGAAGCAAATATCACCGTCGGTATCCATCACGAACGAGCCCCCATCGAAAACCAGCTCATCCTGGCCACCCACCATGTTGAGATAGATCGCGGGAATGCCGCTTTCGGCGATTCGGGCTCGCACCACTTCCTCGCGCCTGACCTGACTCGAGAGCTCGTAGGGCGAGCCGTTTATCGCAATCAATACTTCCGCACCGGCTGCCCTCGCGGCCGCGGCAGGCGCACTACGCCACATGTCTTCGCAAATATTCAGTCCAATACGAATGCCGTTCAGGGTGAATACCGCCGCTTCCTTGCCCGCCTCAAAGTATCGTTCTTCATCGAAGACGCTGTAGTTTGGCAACAGGTGTTTTCGGTAGCGCGCCAGTTCCCTGCCATCCGCATAGACGGCACAGGCGTTCCAGAGCTTGTCGCCGGCATATTCCGGAAAACCGAAGAGCACGGCAATACCGCGGACGCTCGTACGAATAGTCTCCAGCGCTTCGTTGACACGGCGGCGCAAACCGGAATGCGATAACAAATCTTCCGGCGGATAGCCGCAAAGACTCAGCTCCGGAAATACCACCAGGTCCGCCTGCAACTCATCCCGGGCGCGTTCGGAATATTCGATGATACGGGCGGTGTTGCGGTGCACGTCACCGACAACCAGATCAAGCTGCGCAAGCGCGACAATTACTGTGTCATTCATTCGATCCGCATCAGTGATCTCGCGTTCGCCGTTACGTCAGCAATTCCAGCATTTTGCTGCCCAGCTCAGCCGGCGAGCGGACGGTCGCGGCCCCTGCCGCGTCGAGCGCCTTGAACTTGTCTTCCGCCGTACCCTTGCCGCCGGCGATGATCGCGCCTGCATGTCCCATGCGCTTCCCGGCGGGTGCGGTCACCCCCGCGATGTACGCGACGACCGGCTTGCTGACATTGGATTGAATAAATTCCGCCGCGGCCTCTTCGTCGGTACCGCCAATTTCACCCACCATGACAATGCCGTCCGTCTCTGCATCCGCCTCAAACAATTCCAGGCAATCGATGAAATCCATACCGCGCACCGGGTCGCCGCCAATGCCGACGCAGGTGGTTTGTCCGAGCCCGTTCTGCGTCGTCTGGTACACCGCTTCATACGTGAGCGTTCCGGATCGCGAAATAACGCCGATGCGGCCTTGCTGGTGAATAAAACCCGGCATGATGCCGATTTTGCAGGCGCCCGGTGTGATGATCCCCGGACAGTTTGGGCCGATCAGGCGGCAATCGTATTCTTTCAGGGCCGTTTTGACCTTGACCATATCGAGCACCGGAATGCCCTCGGTGATGCACACGATCAACTCAACTCCGGAATCGGCGGCTTCGAGAATGGCGTCCGCGGCGAAGGGTGCCGGTACATAAATCATGCTCACATCCGCGCCGCTTGCGTCGACCGCGTCACGCATCGTGTTGTAGACCGGAATATTCAAGTGCTCTTCGCCACCGCGCCCGGGGGTCACGCCGGCAACCACATTGGTGCCGTAGGCCACGCACTGTTCGGTATGAAACGAGCCCTGATTGCCGGTCAGACCCTGACAGACTATTTTGCTGTTTTCGTTAACCAGAATACTCATGACTGCACCGCCGCAGAGACTGCCTTTTTAGCCGCGTCCGTCAGATCGTCAGCCGTTATGATATCGAGCCCGCTGTTAGCCAGAAGCGCCTTTCCTTTTTGCACATTGGTTCCCTCAAGCCTGACGATCACGGGAACGGAAACACCCATTTCCTTTACCGCGCTGATGATGCCCTCCGCAATCAGGTCGCAGCGAACGATGCCGCCAAAGATATTCACCAGAATCGCATTCACTTTGGTATTGGAAAGTATCAGCTTGAATGCCTCCGCCACACGTTCACTGGTCGCACCACCGCCCACATCCAGAAAATTCGCCGGGTCGCCGCCGTGCAGTTTGATCAGGTCCATCGTCGCCATGGCCAGGCCAGCGCCGTTCACCATGCAGGCGATGTTACCGTCCAGTGACACGTAACTCAGATCGTGCTCCGCCGCTTCACGTTCTTTCTCGTCTTCCTGGGTCGGATCGCGCAGTTCGGCCAGCTTTTTCTGTCGAAATAGCGCGTTGTCCTCAATATTGACCTTGCCATCCAACGCCAGCACATCGCCTGCTTTGGTGACGATCAACGGGTTGATCTCGATCAAGCCTGCGTCGCACTCCATGTAAAGCTGGTACAAGCGGCGGATGAGATCTTCAAACTGACGACTCTGCTGTTTATTCAGGCCCAGGCCGAAAGCCAGTTGTCGCGCCTGGTAGCCCATCAGACCGGTGCTCGGCGATATGGCCACCGTAAATATTTTTTCCGGCGTATCCTGCGCAACCTGCTCGATATCCATGCCGCCTGCCGCCGAAGCAATAAAAGAGACTTTGCTGACTTCGCGATCGACGAGCATGCTGAGATAGAGTTCCCGCTCGATTTCCGAGCCCGCCTCCACATACACCACGTTGACCGGCAAACCCTCGGGACCGGACTGGTGCGTTGCCAGCATCGTGCCCAGCATGTCCTCGGCAAACTGTCGCACTTCATCCGTACTACGGGCTAGCTTCACGCCGCCCGCCTTGCCACGCCCGCCGGCATGAATTTGTGCCTTGACGACCCACAGGTCGCCGCCAATTTTCCCCGCGGCCGCTACCGCGTCGTCCGCGGAACTCGCAGCGTGGCCCTGGGGTACTGGTATGCCGTAGTCGGCAAATAATTGCTTGGATTGATATTCGTGAAGATTCATGGATTTCGATTCTTTAGGTAAGGGGTACTTGCCGATTGAGGCAAAAGCCGGCGTATTTTGTAGCAAAGTGCTCAATGACGCAAAGGCTGACCGATTCAGCAGACTCATGGATGGATATTCGACTACAATCTGCTGCCAACGAAGCGCGGGTCTGGAAGCGCAAGTACGCCCTGGGAATTCATGACGGACACGGTAGCAAGCGATCTTTCACCGGCAAACGAGGGGCCTTCGCGGCGTCCCGTTGACGAATCCGAGCTGGCCTGGCGGGTCCTCGGAACGCTAAACGTGTTTCGTTTGCTGGTGGCCGCCAGCCTGTTCGGCCTGTTTTTTGCCCGCAGCGATCCGCATTTCTTCGGCAATCGTTACCCCGAGGTCTTTGCTACCACGGCCGCGTCGTATCTGGCGCTCGCGATTATTTTCACTTTCGCCATTCGACGGCGCTGGGTGGCGGCAGAACCGCAAATTATTGCGCAGGTTGTCGTCGATATCGGCGCGATCGTGACCCTGATGCATGCAAGCGGTGGCATCAGTAGCGGTTTGGGCGGACTGCTCATTGTCTTCGTCGGCGCCAGCAGCCTGGTTGTTTCGCTGCAGTTTCCTGCTTTCCTGGCCGCAATAGCGACTCTGGTCATTCTTGGCGAACAGCTTTTTTCGCAGCTCGGCGGTGCCAGTGACAGCGGCAATTATTCGGCGGCCGGTATTCTCGGCGCCATCATATTTGCGATCACGTTTGCGGCTAAACCACTCGCCCGCCGCATTCAGGAAAGTGAAGCGCTCGCACGCCAGCGGGGCGTCGATCTCGCCAACCTCTCCGAGCTCAACGAATACATTGTCCAGCACCTGCGAGAAAGCATCGTCGTCGTCGACGCGAAGAATGAAATTCGCCTGATAAACGCCTCGGCGGCCCAGTTGCTGGGCGCGCCGGATCCCTGCCACGGCATTGCAATTCGGCAGGTTTCTCCCGATCTGGCCGATTTTCTAACACAATGGCGACAAGATCTGGAGCTCACATCGCATCACGACGTAACGATGAGTTCGCCGGACGGTGGCTCTCGTATCACGACCCACCTGGCGCCGTTGGGAAAAGGCAGTCATCGACAGGGGCCCGTGCTCATCTTCCTCGAAGATACCAGCCTCATGAATGCGCGCGTCCAGCAGTCGAAACTCGCATCTCTCGGTCGACTTAGCGCGAGTATTGCCCACGAGATTCGCAACCCGGTCGGTGCGATGAGTCATGCAGGACAGCTCCTGGCCGAGTCGTCCGCATTGACTCAGGACGATCTACGGCTGACTGAAATCATACGCACGCATGCGGAGCGGGTCAGTCATATCATTGACAATGTGCTGCAATTGTCGAGACGGGAGTCCAGCCGCTCCGAAGTATTGAAACTCGCTGTCTGGCTCAGAGATTTCGCCGCTGAATTCACGCGAACCCTCGAGCTGCAGGAAGGAGAACTGTCCGTTGACGACATGCCCGAGGATCTGGCCATTGGCATGGATTCAAGTCATTTGCGTCAAATTCTCTGGAACCTGTGTGACAACGCCGTTAAATACGCCAGCGAGACCGGCGGTATTTTTGTGGAAATCAAGGCGGGCCGAACGCAGCAGACCCATCGACCCTATCTGGAAGTTCTTGACCAGGGTCACGGCGTCGACGCCCAGAATGTCGATAAGATATTCGAGCCGTTTTACACCAACAAGAGTGGTGGAACGGGTTTGGGCCTGTATATATCAAGAGAATTGTGCGAACTGAATCGGGCAACCATCGTTTATCAGGCCAGGGATGGAGGTGGCAGTATCTTTAGAATCATATTTTCTGACCCCGGTCGCTGGGAGGCATTGGACAATCGATGAGCAACCCACTCGCCTTGGTCATTGATGACGAACCCGATATTTGTGAGCTGCTCACGCTGACGCTGGGCCGAATGAATGTGGATACGACGGTTAGCCAGGATATCGCCTCCGCTAAACGTGAACTGTCTGCCAGACCGTTCGACTTATGTCTGACTGATATGCGGCTGCCAGACGGCGACGGGCTCGAACTGGTCGAATGGATGCAAAGCAATGCGTCCGGAGTCCCGGTTGCCGTCATTACGGCGCACGGCAATATCGAGACCGCGGTACAGGCACTCAAACTGGGCGCGTTTGATTTTATCTCCAAACCGCTCGATTTGCAGAATCTGCGCAATGTCATTGAAAGCGCCTTGAAGTTGCGGGAACGGCCCCTCGACGATAGCTCCGGACTATTGGGCAATTCGAAGCCGATGCATGAACTGCGTGATCTGATCGGCAAGGTTGCGCGCAGTCAGGCGCCGGTCCACATTACCGGGGAATCGGGAACCGGTAAGGAATTGGTGGCCCGGCTGGTCCACAACACCGGCCCGCGAAAAGACGGGCCGTTCGTACCGGTCAACTGTGGCGCCATTCCGGGCGAATTGATGGAGAGCGAGTTTTTCGGCCATCGCAAGGGCTCCTTTACCGGCGCGGTGAATGACAAAGCCGGACTGTTACAGACGGCATCCGGCGGCACGCTGTTCCTGGACGAAATCGCCGACCTGCCCTTGTCCATGCAAGTCAAACTCTTGCGCGTCATCCAGGAACAAACCGTGCGACCGATTGGCGCAGAACGGGAAGAGACCGTCAATGTTCGCATCCTGTCGGCGACGCACAAGCATCTGGCGGAGCAGGTGAGGGCCGGCGAGTTCCGCGAAGACCTCTTTTATCGCATTAACGTCATCGAGCTGAATGTTCCGGCGCTGCGTGATCGCGGCGACGATATTTTGCTCCTGGCGGGCAGTATTCTCGAAAAACTCGGCAGTTCGCTGGAAAAATTGACCGAGAATGCGAAATCCATGCTCCTTTGCTACCGCTATCCGGGCAATGTCCGGGAACTCGAGAACATGCTGGAACGCGCGGTAACGCTGAGCCCGGCCGGCGAGATTCATGCGAGCGACCTGCATTTTCAGGACCACACCGTCGACAGTGTGAACGTCAGCGGGCAAAGCAGTAACCTTGGCGGGCAAATTGAGGATGTGGAGCGCCTTGCTATTATTAGTGCACTCGAGAAAACCCGTTACAACAAGACGGCTGCCGCCCGCCTGCTCGGCCTGTCATTCCGGCAACTGCGTTACCGCATCAAAAAACTGGGTATCGACTAGCAGCCTGTTGAAAAACACCGTTTTTCGGCGGGCTGCGAACGGTACAGGGATGTACCGTCATTTTCGATGGCTGCAAGCCATTGACCATTGAAAATGTGAGCAATTCGAAAACGACGTTTTTCGAATTGCGGTGTTGAAAATACCATGGATGGTTTTTTCAACAGACTGCTAGGCAGTCAGTTGTGCCTTGAGATCGCGCCTCGATGTCGGTCACTTTTTTGACGGTGCACTGACAAATTTTGTCACTTTGTGACGCTCGATGACCGGTCTGGTCGGCATTGACGTATCCCGCAGCTCCTTTCCGACGCCCAGAAAACCTCTGTACTCCGTTGTTTTTAAACAATTTTAAAACTTGATACCGAAGTTGGCACGAGGATTGCTTTATTGCTGCTACTAAACGAAAACACCGCTCAATTTTTAGGACGCTCTCACAATCATGGAGATTAGAGAAATGAAGAAAGTTCAACAGGGTTTTACGCTTATCGAACTGATGATCGTAGTTGCCATCATCGGCATTCTGGCCGCGATCGCAATTCCGGCTTATCAGGATTACACCATCCGCGCACAGGTTTCTGAAGGCTTGAGTCTCGCCGCCGGCGCAAAAGTAGCCGTCACCGAATACTATCAGGATCGCGGCGCACTGCCAGGCACCAACGCTTCAGCCGGCCTTTCAACGGCTGCTTCGATTGCGGGTAATTACGTTGACCAGGTCAGTGTTGGCGCAAACGGAGTCATTTCGGTTCGTTATTCGAATACGGCTCCACAGCGCGCGAACGCTACCATCAATGCTGACATTCTGTTGCTGACACCCAATGTCGCCAATGTTGGCGCGGTTGACTGGAACTGCACCAGTGCGACGATCGCAGACAAGCACCTTCCGTCTGCTTGTCGTTAATAAGACGTACGCTAGAACTTGGTTAGTACACTGAGTTATGAGTCTTGGAAAGCCCCGGTTTACCCGGGGCTTTTTTTACTCTGACCTCTGAATGTGCGCTGAGCCCGTTCTTCATGGAAACGCACGGGGTCCACACTTTCAAGCGCATGACGTATCATCCGTTGTCTTTGAACAGGCGCACAATAGTCCGGACGAATATCATGAAAAAACGCAACCAGGGCTTTACCCTCATCGAACTCATGATCGTTGTGGCGATTATCGGCATCCTTGCGTCACTGGCCATGTCGGCTTACCAGACCTATTCCGTACGCGCGCAGGTTGCCGAGGGCATCAATTTCGCGGCCGGCGCCAAGGTACCGATTGTCGACGCTTACGTTCAGGATGGTGTGGCCCCCGCAACGCGGGTGGCCGCTGGAATGTCGCCGCTGGCAACCGATTCCGCCGGTAGCTATGTGAGTTCTGTCGAAGTGGTCGACGGTCGCGTTGACGTCCTGTTCGGCGGACCCAACGCCCACCAGGACATCGTGGGGCTGGGTTTTTCGGTAACGCCGTACATTGGCATTGGCAGTGCTGTCGCGTGGCGTTGTGGCAATGCAGCGGCACCCACCGGAGCATTGTTAAACGGCGGAGCCGCACATGTTCCTCCCACTATTCAGTTGCGCTACCTGCCGACCAGTTGCCGCTAAAACAGCGACCAAATCCTGCCCTGGTCTAAACGAAAATACGAATAATCGGGTGTTTGACTTAATTAAAAGTCGCAATTGTGAACAGACGCACAAAACCCGGTTGATCCGCGCACTTAGATCAGTGAGACTGTTCAATCGACAATAGTCGACTATCCACCTGAGGACTCTCTGAAGCATGGCGGTAACGGCATCACAATCGATTCTATCCGGCCTGCCCCGGCGTCTGGTACAAGACGGCATTGTTTCCGAAGAAGACGTTCTGCAGGCCACTGAAGCGGCCCGTAAGGAACGGACACCCCTGGTTGCCTATCTGGTTAGCAAGGAAATGGCCGACTCACGCGCCGTCGCGGTCGCCGCATCGCACGAATTTGGCGTTCCCCTGCTCGATCTGGACGCAATCGAAATCGATCTGGATTGCCTCCGCGAAGTCGACCAAAAACTCCTCAACAAGCACCGCGTGTTACCGCTGGTCAAGCGCGGCCAACGGCTGTTCCTGGCGATCTCTGACCCAACCAATCTGCAGGCCATCGACGACGTCAAGTTTCAGACCAGTCTCCGTGTTGACCCTGTGGTGGTTGAACAGGACAAACTTGAGGAGCGAATAACCAAGGCACTTGAAGCGGTCGATACCAGCATGTCGAGTCTCGACGATGACGATTTCGACCTTGAGAACCTCGATGTAACCGGCGAAGACGACGATATTGACGAAGTTACGCGCGACGATATCGAAGATGCCCCGGTTGTCCGCTTCGTCAACAAAGTATTGCTCGATGCCATCAAGCGCGGCGCCTCTGATATTCACTTCGAACCTTACGAGAAGATATTTCGCGTCCGTACACGGCTCGACGGCGTGCTGTCCGAGGTTGCGCAGCCACCGGTCATACTCGCCAACAAGGTGTGCGCCAGACTCAAGGTGATGTCGCGTATGGATATCGCGGAGCGACGCGTCCCGCAAGATGGTCGCATCAAAATGCGCCTTTCCAAGAATCGCGCCATCGACTTTCGCGTCAATACCTGCCCGACCCTGTTCGGCGAGAAGATCGTTCTTCGAATTCTGGATCCCAGCAGCGCGAAGCTCGGCATTGATGCGCTGGGCTACGATGCAAAACAAAAAGCCTTATACATGAAGCACCTGGGAAAGCCCTACGGGATGATCCTGGTGACCGGCCCGACGGGCTCGGGCAAGACGGTGTCGCTGTACACCGGCCTCAACATCTTGAACACGGAAGATCGAAATATATCCACCGCCGAAGATCCGGCCGAAATCAACCTGGTCGGCATCAACCAGGTCAATGTCAATCCAAAGGTCGGTCTGACCTTTGCGTCGGCATTGCGCGCATTCCTTCGGCAGGATCCGGACGTCATCATGGTGGGTGAGATTCGCGATCTCGAAACAGCCGAGATTGCCATTAAAGCGGCGCAAACAGGCCATCTCGTTTTATCCACGCTGCATACCAACGATGCCCCGAAAACGTTGTCGCGACTGGTCGACATGGGCGTTATGCCGTATGCAATCGCGACATCCGTCAGCCTGATAATTGCGCAACGTCTCGCGAGGAAGCTTTGTGACAACTGCAAGGAAGTAAGAGACGTACCGCAGGAAGCTCTGGCAAAGGAAGGCTTCGACGCTGCGTCCATTAAAGAGGGCCTGACGGTTTTTGGACCGGTTGGCTGCAAGCAATGCAATGACGGCTACAAAGGTCGTCTCGGCATCTTCCAGGTCATGGAAGTATCGGAAGAGATGGGGCGCATCATTATGGAAGGCGGCAATGCACTGCAGGTCGCAGATCAGGCCGCGAAAGAAGGCGTACTGGACTTGCGCCAGGCAGGATTGAACAAGGTCAAGGAAGGCATTACCAGCCTTGAGGAAATCAACCGGGTTACCATCGAGTAGCTGGCTACCCGCGTAACGGAAGAGAAAGACAATGGCTGAATCAACGACAATGGAAAAACTCCCTTTTCTCTGGGAGGGAACGGACCGCAACGGCAAGAAAGTTAAGGGTAAAAGTTCGGCGGCCAATGAAGCCGCAGTACGCGCCGACCTGAGACGTCAGGGCGTCGTTCCCAGCAAGATCAAGAAACAGGGCAAAAGCCTGTTTGGCGGTGCCAGTACGATCACCACGGCCGATATCGCCATCTTCAGTCGTCAGCTGGCGACGATGCTCAGCGCCGGCATTCCGCTGGTGCAGGCCATTGAGATCGTCGGCACCGGGCACGAAAATGCCGCTATGCAAAAACTCCTGATGTCCATTAAGGTCGATGTGGAAGGCGGTAGCGCCCTGGCTGAGGCACTGGCGAAGCACCCGCTCTATTTTGACGATCTTTTCGTCAACCTGGTGGAGTCCGGCGAGCAAGCCGGCGCGCTGGAAACATTGCTGGACAAAATTGCGACGTACAAAGAAAAAACCGAAGCCATCAAGAAAAAAATCAAGAAAGCCGTGACCTATCCGGCCGCCGTACTCGTGGTCGCGTTCGTAGTCACCATTATTCTGATGATTTTCGTGATTCCCGCGTTCGAGGATTTGTTCAAGGGCTTCGGTGCAGATCTACCCGCGTTTACGCGGGTCGTTATCGAAATGTCGCAGTTCATTCGTGACAAGGGCTGGTTCATTGCCCTGTTGATCGGCGCTGCCGTCGCTACCTTTCTGTATTTCAAGAAACGCTCGCGCCCGATGCGCCATTTTCTCGATCGCCTCACTTTAAAGATGCCAATTATCGGTCCGATCATGGTCAAGGCCGCCATTGCTCGCTACGCGCGGACGCTGTCGACGATGTTTAGCGCCGGTGTGCCGCTTGTTGAAGCACTGGAATCGGTGTCGGGAGCCACTGGTAATATCGTCTTCGAACTCGGCGTCCTGGATATTCGCGACGAAGTGGCTACGGGACAACGCCTGCAGCAGGCCATGGAGAACACCGACCTGTTTCCGAATATGGTAATCCAGATGATTGCAGTCGGTGAAGAGTCCGGCTCACTGGACGCCATGTCGGCAAAAGTCGCCGACTTTTACGAGGAAGATGTCGACAATGCTGTCGACAATCTCAGCAGCCTGCTCGAGCCCATGATCATGTCCATTCTTGGTGTCCTGGTCGGTGGACTCGTGGTCGCTATGTACCTGCCAATCTTCAAGATGGGTGCCGTCATCTGACCGGTTCCAGCCTGGGGATGAATACAGAAATCGAGCGGCGCCTTTGGGCGCCGCTTCCATATTGAAGGGTTGGATTCAACGGCAAGCGAACTATGCAAATATTCTTCTCGGAATTCCCCGTCCTGTTTATCGTCTTCGTGTTTCTGCTGGCGTTACTCATTGGCAGTTTTCTCAATGTCGTTATCTACCGATTGCCGATCATGATGGAACGTGAGTGGCGAGAGCAGTGCGATGAACTGGCGTCAATGCCCGCGAAAGATCTGCCGGAAGGTCGCTTCGACCTGGTCATGCCACGCTCGGGCTGCCCGTCCTGCGGCGCTCAAATTACGGCGCTGCAAAACATACCGGTATTCAGCTATCTGCTGCTCGGCGGCAAGTGTGCGCATTGTCGAGCCGCCATTCCGAAACGCTACCCGGTGATCGAACTCGTTACGGCAACGATGACCGCCATCGTTGGCTGGCGATTCGGCTTCGGCTGGGAGGCCGGGGCGGCCATTCTCATGACCTGGACACTGATTGCCATCAGTGTCATTGATATCGATCACCAGATCATTCCAGATTCCATTTCCCTGCCGCTCTTATGGGGCGGCTTGCTGATGAGCCTTTTTTACCCGCTACAAGGCGCGGAAATTCTCTTCGTCGATCCAAAAACCAGCATTGTTGGTGCGATCGCCGGCTACCTGACGCTGTGGAGCATCTACCACCTGTTTCGCATCGTTACCGGCAAAGAAGGCATGGGCTACGGTGATTTCAAGTTACTGGCTGCGCTGGGAGCATGGCTGGGCTGGCAGGTGCTGCCGTTGGTCATATTTCTTTCTGCCGTCGTCGGCGCAGGGGTCGGAATAACATTAATCGTTTTCAAGCGCCATGACAGGAACGTGCCGATGCCTTTCGGCCCCTATCTGGCGGCCGCCGGGTGGATTGCGATGCTTTACGGACCGGAGATTGTCGATAAATACCTGACCTTTATGGGTTAGGATCGTTTCGGGACACATCAGCTCTGTTATCCCCAAGGATGAAAACAATGCCCCTGAGCATCGGATTAACCGGCGGAATTGCATCCGGCAAATCGACTGTCGCTGACATGTTCAGCGACCTGGGCGCAACCGTCATCGATACCGACGTCATCGCGCGTGACGTTGTCAAACCGGGCCAGCCAGCCCTTGACGAAATTCGCAAAACTTTCGGTGCCGAAGTCATCGCCGCCGACGGCCGTCTCAATCGCGAGAAAATGCGCAGCATTGTTTTTGCCGATGCCGGGAAACGAAAAATACTCGAATCGATCCTGCACCCACGCATTCGAGAGGAAGCGACGAATCAGGCCATCGCCGCATCGGGCCCGTACCGTATTATCGTCGTGCCGCTGTTAGTCGAATCACCAATGCGTTCCAACATGGACCGGATCCTGGTGGTCGATTGCAGCGAGGAAAGCCAACTCACGCGACTACTTTCAAGAGACGCGGAGTCCACCGAACAGGCACAACGTATGATCGCTGCCCAGTCCAGCCGTGACGAACGCCTGGCCATCGCTGACGATATCGTGCAGAACGAAGGCGATCTTGAAGCAACCCGCCGACAGGTCGAAGTCTTGCATTCCCGTTATCTCACGTTGGCCCAAGGCCAATCCACCGCCGGATAAACGACCAACCCGCGACTTTCTGGCTACCACGATATAGGACGCGTGTGGTGAAATTATCCTCTGAGACCGTGCCCGCAGGGATGCGGGACCCGAGCTTACAGGGACATACTTGCAGCGGGTCTCAGAGAGTAAATTCACCGCGCGGGTCCGGAAGCACAGCAAACATCCCGGCCAATTTGCCCTCGCCCCGGCCGTACCGCAGAATACACCCATGGTCAAAGCCGCACCCACCACCGTCTCGTCTGAATCCGCAGACCGCGTGTCCGAGTATGAGCAGCCGCTCAACGAGCGCATGCGCACCTTCATGCGACTGGAATTCCTGTACCAGCAAATGCTCTACAACTATGAACTGGAGGCCGACTGGGCGACACGTGCGGCGACCTCAAGCCTGCTGGAAATTTTGGCCATCCTTGCCAGAGGAGACATCCGCGCCGATGTGAACAAGGAGCTGGACCGACAACTTGAAGTTCTAAAAGGTTACCAAAGCCAGCCGGAAGTCGATTCGCAACGCCTTGACACACTGGTCAGAAATCTGACCGCCAGCCGGACCGGGCTGCAGGCAATGGGTACGCATTTTCTGCAATCGTTGAATGACAGTGCATTTCTTTCCGCCATCAAGAATCGCAGCGCAATTCCTGGTGGTACCTGCGAATTCGATCTGCCTGAGTACAGTCACTGGCTGCGCCAACCGTATGCTCGACGTCAGCAGGATCTCGTTAACTGGCTCGCCATTATTCAACCTCTTTGCGATGCCATTATCGAGTTGCTCTGGCTGATTCGTGAGAGCGCGCAACCGTTGGAAAGACTGGCCATTCGCGGCATGTATCAGCACAACATGCAGAAGGATGTACATTGCCAGCTGTTACGTGTTTTGCTGCCCGGCGGCAGCCCGCTATTCCCTGAAATCAGTGGCAGCCAGCACCGCTTCACCGTCCGTTTTCTGGAATGGTCCACCATCGAGCATCGGGCGGTTCAGACAGCGCACGACGTCAGTTTCAAGATCAGTATTTGTTAGACGGGCACTCGTATGCCCGGTCGCGAGAGGGTTTTCAGCCGCGCCGTTACAACGCTTGCAAAGCCCTTACCACCGGCCCATCGGCCGCTAGAAGCATGTCTTCTTGCAGTTGATCGATGGGTATCCAGCGAATCCCCTGACCCTGTAGACCCAGCGGCTCTCCAAGCCAGCGACTGACCAAAAAGAAATCAATCAGGACCTGCCGGTCCGCGTAGTCGTGGCTGATGCGCTGAAAATGAGCGAACGAATCGATTTCAACGCCGAGTTCTTCTTGCAGCTCGCGCCGCAGTGCTTCGCCAGGTGTCTCGCCCGCATCGATTTTTCCGCCCGGAAACTCCCACAGATCGACGAAAGCCCGGTCGCCAAGTCGCTCCGCAATCAGGACACGAGCATCGCCATCTCGCAGGATGCCGGCAACCACCTGTATTCGATCAGCGATCGTGCTCGTTCCGGACGGCTAGAGCCGGGCTACGACAATCGCCCATGGCACTGTTTGAATTTCTTGCCCGAACCGCAGGGACACGGCTCATTGCGGCCCACTTTGCGTTCATCCCGTACGAACGGCGTTTGCGGCGCTACACCGGCCGATGCTGGTGCGGGCCCGCCAAGCTGTCCGGCCGGTCGGCCCTGCTGACCCAGTGCGGATGCCTCGGCATGTTTGAATTCCATTTCTTTCGCCGCTCGCCGCTCAGCTTCCATCCGTGCTACATCCTGCTCACTCTGGATACGCACTCGTGACAGAATGCTGATGGTGTCGTGTTTGACTCGCTCGAGCATTTCGCCAAACATTTCGAATGCTTCCCGTTTGTATTCCTGTTTCGGGTTTTTCTGTGCGTAGCCACGCAGATGGATACCCTGACGCAAGTAATCCATTGCCGCCAAATGTTCTTTCCAATGCTGATCCAGCTGCTTCAACATGATCTCTTTTTCAACCAGACGCATCAAAGAAGAGCCAATGGAGTTCTCCTTCTCGGCATAAGCCGCTTGTGCTTTCACAACACATCGCTCACGAATGGCATCGGTGTTCATCCGCGAATCTTCCTTGATCCAGTCGCCTATGTTCAGAGACAGGATAAATTCATGATCGAACGCATTGGTAAGTCCATCCGCGTCCCACTGTTCGTCAAGACTGCCTGGCGGCAAATACTGATCGACAAGCTGTCCGATGACTTCATCACGGATTGCGGCGATTGAGTCGCCGATATCATCGGCTTCCATGAGTTCGGTGCGTTGATGGTAAACGACCTTTCGCTGGTCGTTCGCCACATCATCGTACTCCAGAAGATTCTTTCGAATATCGAAGTTGTGCGATTCAACTTTGCGTTGAGCGCGCTCGATCTGGCGGGTGAGCAACTTGCTTTCGATGGCTTCGCCTTCGCGCATACCCGCGCGCGACAGGAGCGATTTGGTACGCTCCGGATCACCGAATATGCGCATCAGGTTGTCTTCCATCGACAGGTAGAAACGGCTTGATCCCGCATCTCCCTGTCGCCCAGAACGTCCTCTCAGCTGATTGTCAATTCGCCGGGATTCGTGCCGCTCGGTTCCCACAATGTGCAGCCCGCCCGCGTCCAGCACTGCCGCGTGACGTAACTCCCAATCGGCCTGAATTGCCGCCTTGTCCGCGTCGTCCCCGGCATTCTCGAGTTCCGCTGCCAGGTTTCCACCCAGCACGATATCGGTACCTCGACCGGCCATGTTGGTCGCAATGGTGATTGCACCCGGTCGTCCGGCTTGCTGCACAACAATGGCTTCACGCCCGTGCTGCTTTGCATTCAGGACCTCATGTTCGATATTCCTTTTCTTCAGTAGCGAAGACAGGAATTCCGAGGTCTCAATGGATGTGGTTCCGACCAGCACCGGCTGCGTGCGCTTGCGGCAGTCGGTGATATCCTCGATGATGGCCTCGAATTTGTCCTGCTCCGACAAATACACCAGATCAGCCATATCGTCCCGAACCATGGGTTTGTGCGTCGGAATGACCACGACTTCGAGTCCGTAGATTGACTGAAACTCGAAAGCTTCCGTATCAGCAGTACCAGTCATTCCTGATAAGTTGTTGTAAAGTCTAAAGTAATTCTGGAAGGTGATTGACGCAACCGTCTGATTTTCCTGTTTGACGTGAACGCCCTCTTTCGCCTCGACAGCCTGGTGCAATCCATCGGACCAACGCCGACCCGGCATCGTGCGACCGGTAAATTCATCGACGATAACAATTTCTCCGTCGCTGACAATGTAGTCAACGTCGACGTTGTACATGACATGTGCACGCAATGCTGAATTCAGGTGATGCAACAGTCGAATGTTACCGGCGTCGTAAAGACTTTCGCCTTCCTGCAGCAGGCCGCCTTGTGTCATCAGCTCCTCGACGTGCTGATGCCCTTCCTCACTCAGGTGTACCTGCTTCGATTTTTCGTCTTTTGAGTAATCACCGGGCCCGTCTTCCTCTTCCTGCATAACAAGTTTCGGAATGAGTTTGTTAATTTTCAGGTAGAGCTCTGTACTTTCTTCCGTCGGGCCGGAAATGATCAACGGTGTTCTCGCTTCGTCGATCAGAATCGAATCCACCTCGTCCACAATGGCGAAATTCAGGTCACGCTGCACCTTGTCGTCGATCGAAAACGCCAGATTGTCGCGCAGATAGTCGAATCCCAGTTCGTTGTTGGTCGCATAGGTGATATCCGCGTGGTACGCGTCCATTTTTTCCTGCTGCGACTGACCGCTTCGGGTCACGCCGACGGTAAGACCGAGAAATTCATAGACCGGACGCATCCAGTCCGCGTCTCGTTGCGCCAGGTATTCATTCACCGTAATGATGTGGACGCCATCGCCACTGAGCGCATTGAGATAGGCTGGCAACGTTGCAACCAGCGTCTTACCCTCACCCGTCCGCATTTCAGCAATGTTGCCCTGGTGCAAGACCATCCCGCCAATGAGCTGCACATCGAAGGGCCGCAGACCGATCGCACGCCATGCCGCTTCGCGTGCCACCGCAAATGCCTCCGGCAGCAGGTCGTCGAGCGTCGCGCCGTCCTGGACGCGCTGCTTGAATTCTGCCGTCCTGGCGGACAACTGTTGATCGTCGAGAGCTTTAATTCCGTCTTCCAGTGCATTGATCTGGTCGACCGTCTTCGATAATTGGCGTAACAGCCGTTGATTTCGGCTGCCAAAAATTCGCGTCAAGAAATTTGCCACGCAGGGCTCCTGAAAAGGAAATTTATTAGTGGCTGCTATCTGCCACGCATCAGCGAGAGTATTTTACGGATGACGCCGATATTTGTCTGCACAGAGTGCTCGAATAAGCGTCTTTATTTGGGGCGTGGGAGGCGATTACAAGCCGATTCGGGGCGACCTGCAGAAATTACGTTATTCGGCCTGTCGGACGAACTTGACGGGATTCACTCGTTGTCCGCGATGCAAGACTTCGAAATGCAGATTCGGGCCTGTGGCGCGCCCCGTTTCGCCCATTAACGCCACCACTTGTCCCTTACGGACCTCCTGACCAACACTGACCAGATTTTCTGAATTGTGCGCATAACGCGTGGCGTAACCGTTACCGTGGGTGATCTCGACCATCTCGCCGTAACCGTAACGTTTCGCTGACCACGTAACGACCCCGTCGGCCACCGCAATGATGTCGGCGCCCTGCTTGCCCGCAAAATCGATACCGCGATGATTGGCGGACTTGCCCGTAAACGGATCCGTCCGTCGGCCGAAATAGGATGACATCCATCCGGACGTCACCGGCCTGCCTTTTGGATAAACGCGATCGCTGAGGCTCTTGTTCATCAGAACGCCTTCCAGTACCGCCAGCTGGGCCTCCCGGCTATCGAGCTGCCCACCAAGATCCGCCATCAACGCGACAACTTCGGGTACTGCGGCCGAGCCAGCGCCTAACTCCGGTTCCTCAGGACCACCCATAGCAGGAGCGGCATCGAAATCGAACTCGCCATCACCAATATCGGCCATACCGACCAGGCGGCGTCCCAGGGCATCCAGTCGAATGACTCGTGCATTCATCTGCCCAATTCGAATCGCCAGTGCATCCAGAGTGTCTTCCGTATGTTGTCGTGTCATCGCGATCGCGAGACGCTCGGTGTCCAGTTCCGCGGTCAACTGCCGGATCTTCTCAATCCGGACGCCCGAACCGGTTTGCGCAGAAAACCAGTAGCCGCCGAGGAATGCTGCGGCGCACAACGTGGTCGCAAAAAAGCCGCCGATTGCGATTGCCGACCACCCGGACAGGTTGATCTGCATGGCCCTTCCGAAGCCTTTGCCAAAGATGACTACGTTCATCTGGTGCGCCCTAAATACGTTATCCTGACTAGATAAGCTATTGTTTTATAAATCATTGATGACCGAACCTGCTGCCGTGGCTGGCGCTTTGTCATTGTTATCGGTTCGCAATCAATCGTCACTTCGGTAGCCCCGCTATCCTAGGATCCAAAATCCCTTAGATCGGTGGTTTTGCGTCCCCGCCTTTCGCCGGGTATGCCCTTGTCGAGTGCGTCAATATGCATAATGTGGCTTTCTATTACAAGATCAGTCGCCGAGAACCAAGCTACCCGTCACCCGGAAGCCACCATTTCACCAACTGCGTCACACTTTTATATGTCTATTATCCGCCTCGATAAACTCCTTAACTCCGGCACCACCGACACGCTTGGCAAAATCATTCGCCGTGCGCAGGATCTGGACGATCTGACCACGCGGTTGCGAGACGAGCTGGGCGCGGATACGGCCTTGGCGCTGCTCGCCGCCAACGTGCGCGATGACGGTGAGCTGGTGGTGGTCGCCAGCAGCTCAGCCTGGGCCGCAAAACTGCGCTTTGAAGGGGAAAGCCTGATGCAGGCCGCACGCGACAGCGGGCTCTCTGTGACGAGTTTTCGAGTTCGTGTCGGCAGCGGAACCTAGCAGCACCGATACCGAATTAAGCGCTTCCTAGGCGTAAGCCGGCGCCGCATAGGAAATCGGCGCCTTGCGCTCATCGTCGAACGTCACTTCTTCCCACGCTGACCGGTCATCCAGCAACGTTCGTAATAACTTGTTGTTCAGTCCGTGTCCCGATTTGTGTGCCGTGAATTCGCCGACCAGGCCATGACCCAACAAGTAAATATCGCCGATGGCGTCGAGAATCTTGTGAATGACAAATTCGTTGGAATAACGCAGTCCATCCTCGTTCAAGATACGAAAATCGTCCAGGACGATTGCATTGTCCATGCTGCCACCCAGCGTCAGGTTGCGGGCACGTAAAGTTTCCACATCCCGCAAAAAACAAAATGTTCGCGCCCGACTCACTTCTTTCGAGAACGAAGTTGTTGAAAAATCGATGCAAGCGTCCTGGCGAATCTTGTTGAAAACGGGGTGATTGAAAGAAATTTCAAAATTGACCTTAAAGCCGTTGAACGGCGTAAATTCCGCCCACTTGTCGCCCTCTTCGACACGCACGCGCTGTTTGATGCGAATGAATCGCTTGGCGGCGTTTTGCTCTTCGATGCCGGCCGACTGCAGCAAGAACATAAACGGGCCGGCACTGCCATCCATGATGGGCACTTCGGATGCCGATAAGTCAACGGCAAGATTATCGATACCGAGACCCGCCAGTGCCGACATCAGGTGTTCAACGGTCGCGACCTTGACGCCATCTTTCTCCAGCGTTGTACCCAACGTCGTTTCGCTGACTAACCTGGCGTTCGCGGGAATATCAACGGGATCTTCAAGATCGACACGGTGGAACACGATGCCCGTATTCGCCGCCGCCGGGCGCAACGTCATGTAGACTTTTTCACCGCTGTGCAGACCGACCCCGGTCGCACGAATGGCTGTTTTTAGTGTCCGTTGTCGCAACATGGCCAGTGTCTCGGAATACCGTTCGAAGTGTTTCAACTGAAACGGCAAGCAAGCCTACCACATTGGCCATCCGCTTGATCGCAGGAGCGGTAGTTTGCCGCGATCAGGCGGATGCCGGCAACACCCGTTCGCCGGGGCACAGACGACGCGTACGTATCGAGTGCGTGAGATACGCTCGTCGTCCGGCGAATGGCGTTATGTCATTACTCCCGTGCTTACTTCAGTCCGCCTGACGCCGCAGGAATGCGGGGATGTCAAGCAGGTCCTCTTGCAAACCACCATCCTCGAGTCCGTCACCCACCGCACGTTTTCGTTGCACCGTGGGTTTGTCCAGCGTGTGATAGTTTGGCTCACGAGCTTCGGTGGGCCGCTGAATAACGCGCATCGGTGATTGCAGTTGGGCCGCTTCCTGTCCCAGACCGGTCGCGACCACCGTCACTCGAATTTCATCACTCATGTCCGGATCGATTACGGTTCCGATGACGACCGTCGCGTTAGCGGACGCGAATTCCTTGATCGTATTGCCCACCTCCTGGAATTCGCCAATCGACAAATCCATTCCCGCCGTGACGTTGACCAGGATTCCATTCGCGCCGGCCAGGTTGATATCTTCCAGAAGCGGGCTGGAAATTGCGGCTTCCGCTGCTTCCCGCGCACGATCTTCACCGGACGAGACACCGGTACCCATCATGGCCATGCCCATTTCGGACATGACGGTCCGCACGTCCGCGAAATCGACGTTGATCAGGCCAGGTCGCGTAATCAGCTCTGCAATTCCCTGCACGGCGCCCTGCAGCACCTGGTTGGCGGCGCGGAAAGCGTCCAGCAACGTGGTTTCGCCACCGAGAACAGTGAGTAATTTTTCATTCGGAATCGTAATGAGTGAATCAACGTACTTGCCCAGTTCGCCGATACCGGCGTCCGCGATCGACATCCGTTTGGGGCCTTCCATCTCGAAGGGACGCGTAACCACGGCCACAGTCAAAATACCGAGTTCCTTGGCGACCTGTGCGACCACCGGCGTCGCTCCGGTACCCGTGCCACCACCCATGCCTGCGGTAATGAACAACATGTCTGCACCGTCGATCACTTCAACGATCCGGTCCCGGTCCTCCATAGCTGCCTGGCGCCCGACTTCCGGATTCGCCCCGGCTCCGAGCCCTTTTGTTATATTGCAACCGATCTGCAACGCAGTGCGTACGCGGGCGATGTTTAGTGCCTGTGCATCTGTGTTAACGCAAACGAAATCGACGCCGTCGATGCCGGCATTAACCATGTGAGCGACCGCGTTGCCGCCACCACCGCCGACACCAATCACTTTGATTACCGCACTCTGGCTGTGCGCATCCATTAGTTCAAACATTTGTTTTTCCTCCGCTCAGGAATCCTTGATTGTTGGTAATAAACTTTTTGGTAAAATTCACTCTTCAATTTCTGGTAATTCATTAAAACTGTCCCTGGAACCAGGACTTCATGCGATCCCAGACGTCCACCAATGTCCCGGACATTGGTGTGCTTCTGCTGTCTTTTCGCGTCATGTTTTTATAGCCGTAAAGCAATAAACCGACGCCTGTGGCATGGATCGGGTTACGCACTACGTCGAGCAGGCCATCAACGTACTGCGGCGACCCGAGGCGAACCGGCATGTGGAAGACTTCTTCCGCCAACTCGACGGCACCCTCCATCTTTGAACTCCCGCCAGTGATAATGACGCCGGCGGCGATCAGCTCCTCGAAACCGCTGCGACGCAATTCGTCACGAATCAGACCGAATAGTTCTTCGAACCGCGGCTCGACAATTTCCGCCAGTGTTTGCCTGGCAAGCCTGCGAGGTGGCCGGTCGCCGACGCTGGGAACCTCGATGGTTTCGTCCGGATTCGCAAGCTGCGACAGGGCACACGCGTACTTGATCTTGATTTCTTCGGCATATTGCGTCGGCGTGCGCATCGACACGGCAATGTCATTCGTGACCTGATCACCGGCTATCGGAATAACGGCCGTGTGTTGAATGGCACCGCCGACGAAGACCGCCAGATCAGTGGTGCCACCGCCAATATCGACGAGGCAGGCACCCAGCTCCTTTTCGTCCTCGGTTAACACCGAGTAGCTCGACGCAAGTTGCTCGAGCACGATGTCATCGACTTCGAGCCCACAGCGCTGTACACACTTCACAATATTTTGTGCCGCGCTCTCGGCACCGGTGACCATATGAACTTTCGCTTCCAGGCGAACACCCGACATGCCGATCGGTTCGCGAATACCCTCCTGGTTATCGATCAGAAATTCCTGTGGAAGAATGTGCAAGATTTTCTGGTCCGCCGGAATTGCAACCGCGCGTGCCGCATCGATTACCCTGTCCACGTCGCTGTGACTCACTTCCTTATCCCGAATCGCAACGATACCGTGTGAATTGAGACTTCGAATGTGGCTACCGGCGATACCCGCGTAGACCGAATGTATGTCACATCCGGCCATCAGCTCCGCCTCTTCGACCGCCCGCTGAATCGAGTGCACGGTCGATTCGATATTGACCACAACGCCCTTTTTCAATCCTCGTGATGGATGCGAGCCAATGCCGACCACTTCAATCTCACCGATCTCATTGACCTCGCCCACGATGGCGACGACTTTTGACGTGCCGATATCCAGCCCGACAATCATATTCTTGTCCGTACGCTTGTTCACTCAGGAAATCCCGTTGTGGCAATGCATTGCTGTTCTCGCAGACCCGTCATTCGATTCGCCCCGCCAACATTTGCTGTCCTGACCGCGTCTTGTTCAGCAACTCGCCGGACTCGGCATCTTTTTTCCAGCCGATCGTAAAGCCATTGTTGTAACGCATATCGATGAAGTCGATATCCGCCTCGCGATTGGAGACGATATTTGCGACCACCTGCAGAAACAGATCCGCACGTTCGTCGATATTGCGCCGCCCAAGGCGAATGCCGATGCCGTCTTGCAGAACCAGTTGCCATGCACCGCGCGCATCAAGATTAACGCTGCGAAGATCAAGGCCAATGGGTATCAACTGATCGCGTACGTCGAGGTACATTTGCGCGACTTCCGATGAATGCCCTTCCGGACCACTCAGACGCGGTAGTTCCGCCGGGATATGCCGCGCCTTAATAACGAAAAGTTCTCCGCGAACGTTGAGCAAACCGCGCTCGCCCCAGCAGGCGGCGGGCACCTGTTCGCTCACGCTGATCTCTAGTTTTCCAGGCCAGCGCCGACTGACATTCGCCTGATCTATCCACGGCAATGAAACGATCCGATTCTGAATTTCAGTCAAGTTCGCACTCAAGAATCCTGCCTCAAGTTCGCTGCTGATAGCTTCTTCAATCTGTAAAGCACTGACCCGCTGGAACGGCCCGTCAATCGTAATGGATTGAATGGGCTGATCCAGAAGCGCTGCACTGAAGCGGTAGCTGAGCAGTACGACAGCAACCGCCAGCAGCAGACGCAAGATGCGTGCAAACGGAATTGACGGCATCCGCCACTGCCGCACTTTCTGCTGCTTGCGCCGCTTCGCCTGTTTACGTGCCATTTGCGGCAACCCCTTTCGTTCCCGTGTGGCAAGCCGTACTAATGCTCGTTTCAAGGACACGCCAACAGAGGCCTGGCAAGTCGATACCGGCGCCTTTCGCCGCGATCGGCACGAGGCTGTGACTTGTCATGCCCGGTACTGTATTAACCTCCAGCACCTGTGGCTCGCCGCCCTTTGCTCTCATGAAGTCGACACGGCCCCAGCCGGTGCAACCCAGCTCATCGAAGGCTTTTACCGCGACTGTCCGGTAGTGTTCTTCGAGCTCATCGTCCTGTGTGCCCGGACAGATGTAGTGTGTATTTTCACTTTCGTACTTCGCGCGATAGTCGTAGAAGACACGTGGCGTCTCGATACGAATACTCGGCAACGCTTCACCCTGAAGAACGGCTACGGTGACCTCTTGACCGATAACGCAGCGCTCGGCGAGTGCATGACCACCAAAACCAAGTGCCAGCTCAACGGCCACACTGAGCTCGTTGGCCGCAAACACTTTACTCATACCGACGCTCGACCCCTGGCCTGCCGGCTTCAGTACCATGGGAAAGCCGAAATCGTCCGCCGCGAGCATTGCGTCCGCTTTGTCGCGAACTACCCGGTAGTCCGGCGTGGCGATGCCAGCCGCGCGGAACAGGTGCTTGCTCCGAATCTTGTCCATCGCCAGCGCGGACGCCATTACGCCACTGCCGGTGTAGGGAGTATCCAGCCACTCGAGCGCACCCTGGATGGCGCCGTCTTCACCGCCCGGCCCGTGTAGCGCGATCCAGACACGATCGAATCCGGCGCAGGCAAAATCCTGCAAACTTTTCTCCGCCGGATCCCAGGCGTAAGCGTCCACATCCCGCTGCAGCAAGGCTTTGAGAACGGTGTTGCCACTTTGCAGTGAGACCTCACGCTCGCTTGAGATTCCGCCAAACATGACCGCTACCCGGCCGAAATCGGCCGGATTACTAATTTCAATTCTCGTTGTCCTGGTCACGGTATTCATTTGGCAACCTCGCCAATGATGCGAACTTCGTGAATCAAGTCGACCCCGTGAACATTCTTCACGGTATCGTGTACAAACGAGATCAGGTCTTCGATATCAGACGCTGTCGCGTTACTGATATTAATAATGAAATTCGCGTGCTTGGTTGACACTTCGGCACCACCGATGCGATGACCTTTGAGACCCGCGGACTCAATCAGTTGCGCTGCATGACCGCCGGGTGGATTGCGAAACACAGAACCGCAACTCGGCAGGCCGAGTGGTTGCGTCGATTTGCGCCGTTCCAGCATGACCTTTTGCGCGGCCATGGTGGCGTCGGCTGCAGGATCGAATTCAAGCGTTGCTTCGATGAACCACTCGTCCTGCGGACCAACCACGCTACGATATCCAGTTTCATAGTCGGCTGGCAGCCGGTCTCTAATCTCGCCATGACGATCAATCGTGCGCACACTAGAGACCCGCTCCCAGGTTTCATGGCCGTGCGCCCCGGCATTCATCGCGAGCGCACCACCGACCGTTCCCGGGATACCGGCGAAAAATTCCGACGGTCCGAACGCCCAGCGAATACACTGTCGTGAAAGCTGCGTGCAGGTAACGCTGGCACCTACTCGTACCCGATGATCGCCAATCCTTTCCAGGTCGCGTGACAAACGGGATGAGGCAATAACAACGCCCGGCAGGCCAGCATCGCGAACCAGTAGATTGCTACCCAGACCGAACCAGAAGATCGGCATGTTCGGTTCCAGTTCCCCCAGAAACAGCGACAGATCATCGAGATCGACGGGACGAAAGAATTGTTCTGCCGGTCCACCGACGCGCAGCGATGTGTGGCGGCTCATCGGCTCGTTAAATCGCAGTTCACCGCGCAAAGCATCATGTTGCTGCGTCGCCATCATGATTGCACCGTCAGTCTGGGTTTTTTGCTCAGGAGATCCGGCAAGCGTCCCGCCCAGGCACCGATATCGCCGGCACCCATCGTCAGCAACAGGTCGCCGTCGCGGACGAGCCCGCTCAAAACGGGTGCAAGTTCTTCAAGTGCTTCCACAAACACCGGTTCGACGCCGCCGCGCGAGCGCACAGCTCGAGCGATACCACGTCCATCGGCACCGGCAATCGCATCTTCACCGGCGGCATACACTTCAAGCACAATGAGAACGTCAACCGTCGCAAGCACGCCGGCGAAGTCATCCAGCAGGTCTCGCGTCCGCGTGTAACGATGCGGCTGAAATGCCAGCACGATGCGACGATCCGGCCAGCCCGCTCGAGCCGCGTCGATCGTTGCTGCAATCTCGGTCGGATGATGACCGTAGTCATCGACCAGCATGACGCAACCGTTTTCCGTTTGGATATTGCCATAGTGCTGAAAACGCCGATCGATACCCGCGAACGTCTCCAGCGCGCTCATCAACGCCTGGTCGCCAATTTGCAATTCACCGGCAACCGCAATTGCGGCGAGTGCATTGCGTACATTGTGCATCCCCGGCAAGTGCAGCTTAATCTGCAGCAATGTCTCCCGGCCGGTACGTACAACGTCGAAAGTTGCGAGATTTTCCGCAAAGCGAATATTTTCAGCGCGCACATCCGCACCGCTTTCAATGCCGTAGGTCACTATCGACCGCCGAACCTGACCGAGAACCGCCCTTACACCCGGATCGTCCGAACAAAGGATGGCGAGTCCGTAGAAGGGAAGATTGTGCAGAAAATCAATGAAACCCTGGTGCAGCTTATCGATATCTCCGTCGTAGGTTGACATGTGATCGGCATCGATATTGGTCACAATGGCCAGCATGGGCTTGAGATGTGTGAACGATGCGTCGCTTTCGTCCGCCTCCGCGACCAGGTAGTCACCGAGTCCAAGGCGGGCGTTGGCGTCGGCGCTCTTCAGGCGACCGCCGATGACGAATGTCGGATCCAGCCCCGCTTCCGCGAGCACGCTGGCGACAAGACTTGTGACCGTCGTTTTCCCGTGAGTTCCGGACACGGCGATCGAGTATCGAAAGCGCATGAGTTCGGCGAGCATCTCTGCTCGTGGCACAACCGGCAATTGAGCCGCCCGGGCGGCAACGACTTCCGGATTGGTATCGTCAACGGCGCTGGAAACGACGATCGCATCGGCTTCAGCAATATTTTCTTCGGCGTGACCGATAAAAATCCTGGCACCAAGACCGCCCAGTCTTTCGACTTGCGAATTGTTCTTGAGATCAGACCCCTGCACCTGGTAACCAAGACTCAGCATTACTTCAGCAATGCCGGACATTCCGGACCCGCCAATGCCGACGAAATGCACACAATTTATTCGCCGCATTCGCTTGATCACGACTGCACTCCCGCAAGCTCCAGACATGCATTCGTAATGTTGGCGAGCGCATCCGGTCTGGCCAGGGATCGTGCGATTCCAGCACGCTTTCGCAGTTGTTCGCGGTCCCGGAGCCAACCTCGGAGCGTGTCCGCCAGCACTTTATCGCTGAGCACACTCTCGTCAATGATCGTGGCCGCACCCGCTTCCGCCATCGGTGTCGCATTGGCCGTCTGGTGATCGTCCACGGCAGCAGGAAACGGTATGAATATAGCCGGTAGTCCGGCCGCAGCAATTTCGGCGACGGTCAAAGCGCCCGCACGACAAACAACTATGTCAGCCCAACTGTAGGCCTCGGCCATGTTCTCGATGAACGGCAGCAGTTCAACATCTATGCCGGACTCCCGGTAGGCTTCCCTGGCCTCGGCAAGAGTGCGTTCACCCGCTTGATGTCGGACCCGCAGGGAATAATCGCTGTGAAGACGGGCAAGTGCTGCTGGTAAAACCCGGTTCAATGCCAGCGCACCCTGACTACCACCCAATACCAGCAAGCGTACCGGGTCCTGCCGATCCGCCATACGGGTCTGCGGATGTTCGATGGCAGAAATCTCGCCGCGAACCGGATTGCCGACTGAGCGTGCCCTGACGCGAGAAGAAAAACTGCCCGGGAAGGCTTGCAGCACAACCCGGGCAAGACGCGCCAGAAGACGATTAGTTAGTCCTGCAACTGCATTTTGTTCGTGAATAATTAACGGTCGCCTCATTAGCCAGGCCGCCAGACCGCCGGGACCGCTTACGAATCCGCCCATGCCCAGAACCACCGCCGGTTGGTGCCTGGCGACAATCCGAAGCGACTGGAACAGCGCGTAGCACAGCCGGAATGGCGCCGCGAGCAACGCCATTTTCCCCTTGCCGCGCAAGCCGTGAATACTCACCCATTCGATGGCGATGCCCGCGGCCGGCACAACACGAGCTTCAAGCCCACGATGTGTGCCCAGCCAGACTATGTCGCGCGACTGCGCCCTGAGTGCCTCCGCAACCGCCAATGCCGGATAGACATGCCCACCGGTACCGCCGGCCATAACCAGAATCGGGCCGCTGCTCATTTGCGTCTCCGTTTCGGTGTTTTCCGATTAGCGGGCCGTGCGTCCACGATCAGCTCATGGTGAATACGCAACAGGATGCCGATACTGATCAGGGTAATGATCAGACTGCTTCGGCCGTAACTGATCAGCGGCAATGTCAGTCCCTTGGTCGGCAAGAGGCCCATGTTTACGCCAAGATTGATAAAGGCCTGTAGACCAAGCCACGTTCCGATACCAACGGCGATATAAGCTTCAAACAGGCGCTCTGAATTGGCCGCCCTGATAGCAAGGCGAAATATTCGCCACAGCAACGCGAGAAACAGAGCGATCAAAGTGACTGAGCCCAGCAGACCAAACTCTTCGGCGAACACGGCAAAGACAAAGTCAGTGTGAGCTTCCGGTAGATAAAAGAGTTTTTGGACACTGTCACCAAGACCGACACCAAACCACTCGCCCCGCCCAATTGCGATCAGCGATTGTGTCAATTGAAAGCCGGAATTGTACGGGTCGGACCAGGGGTCAAGAAAACCGGTCAGACGTTTCAGGCGATAGGGCGAACTGACCGCCAGCACGGCCATTGCAACAACCGCGGCACTGAAAAAGATAAAGAAGTCCCTGAGTCTCGCGCCGGCAACGAATAACATCGCCAGCGCCGTCGCGAGCAAAACGATCGCGGCACCAAAATCGGGCTCAGCAAGCAACAGGCCCGAGGCGATAACGAGCAGCACCATCGGGCGGAGAAAGCCGACGAAACTTTCCCGTAGTGACTTGTTTCGCCGTACAAGGTAACCGGCAATGTACAGGAGAATACACAGGCGGGCAGGTTCCGATACCTGCAGATTCATAGCACCGATACGCAGCCAGCGAGTGCTGCCATTGACGGTGTAGCCCACGCCTGGAATCAGCACTACAACCAGCAACGCGAAGCCGAGCAAAAGCAATAGCGGGCCAACGCTTCTCCACACCTGCATCGGTATGAGCGCGCAAACGAAAGCTCCGCCTATGCCAATAATTGCCGCGACAAGCTGGCGCTCCACGTAATGAAAGGGATTTCCGGAAGTGCTGTCGGAAATCGATATCGACGCAGACGCGAGAATCACGAATCCGCCCAGCAACAGTGCGACTGTGATTGCGAACAGAATCGGATCGATCTGCAGTGGCGTTTTCAGCCTCGCCGGGAATGGCATGGTTGCACTTTGCAGACTCATGCGGCCAACTCCCGCACCGAGTCACAGAATTGTTCGCCACGCCGCTTGAAGTTTTCGAACTGGTCAAAACTCGCGCATGCCGGTGCAAGCAATACCGTGTCTCCGGCATGTGCCAGCGTACTGGCTTCGAGCACTGCTGCGGGCAGCGTAGCAGCACGATGCACCGGCACGAGATCGGCGAGCGCTGTGGCGATGAGTTCAGCGTCTTCGCCAACCACGATTGCGCTACGCAGTTTTTGGTGAACCGAATGTGCAAGGTGATCGAAGTCCCCACCCTTGCCCTGTCCACCGGCTATCAGCACAACCTGGCCGGAAACCGACAGAACCGATGCAATGGCCGCATCGACATTGGTGGCTTTCGAATCGTTGATGTAATCAACGCCACCAATACAGGATACGAATTGCATGCGGTGTGGCAAACCGGGAAATTCGCTCAGCACTTGCAACATGGCGGACATTTCGAGACCGACCAGTTCCCCGGTCGCCAGTGCCGCCAACGCATTTGCCTGATTGTGGGCCCCGATCAGTGCCATTTCCGGACTCGCGAGCAGCAGTTTGTCGCCCCGGGCCAGATAATCGATGCCATTTTCGTTGACGATACCGTATTGACCGTCTTCAGGCGCATCCATACCAAAACTGATTCGCGGAACACTATCGGCAACACAGCCTTCCGCAAGCGGATCATCGCGATTAAGAACAACCGCAAGCGCCCCGGTAAATATCCGGTACTTGGCCCGGCGGTATTCCTGCTCACTGCCGTGCCAGTCGAGGTGATCCGGGGATATATTCAGCAACACCGATACTTTCGCCGGCAAGCATCGCGTGCGGTGCAATTGAAAGCTGGACAATTCCAGCACGAATAAATCGGGCTTGTCTGCTCCGAGGAGATCGAGTGCCGGTTCGCCGAGATTCGCACCCGCAAGCGCCGCCTTGCCCGCTGACTTGCACATCAGTGTCACCAGGGTCGTTACCGTGCTTTTCCCGTTTGAACCCGTGATCGCGATAAAATCCGTCTGCGTATCCTCAACGAACATCTCGATGTCGGATACGATTTCAATGCCCGCTTTCCGGGCCTGCACAAGAAGTGAGTCGCTATCCGGAATACCCGGGGAGACGATAATTCGTTCTATTCCCTTGAGTAGTTTCCTGGTTAGCTTGCCAGAGACTATCCGGGCATCCGGAGCGATCTTCTTCAGCTCATCCAGCCCCGGCGGTTCACTGCGACTGTCAACGTAGATCGCGTCAATACTATTTCGGCGAAGGTAGCGCGCAACCGATAAGCCGGTTTGGCCCATGCCGAAAACCATGTTGACTGGCGTCGCGACTGATGCCGTCTTGCCCACCTTCATCTTTCTTTGTGCGGCACTCATCGGATTTTCAGGCTCGCGAGCCCGATCAGGACCAGGATGACGGTAATGATCCAGAATCGCACAATGACTTTCGGCTCCGCCCAGCCTTTTAGTTCGAAGTGATGATGCAATGGCGCCATACGGAAAACGCGTTTACCGGTCAGTTTGAATGAAGCCACCTGAATAATTACAGAGAGTGTCTCGACCACGAACACGCCGCCCATGATTGCGAGTACGATCTCCTGTCGTACGACAACGGCGACGACACCAAGCGCCGCACCCAGGGCCAGGGCACCGATATCACCCATGAAAACCTGTGCCGGATAGGTGTTAAACCAGAGGAAACCAAGTCCGGCGCCGGCGAGGGCGGCACAAAAGACGAAAATCTCACCGGTGCCAGCGACATACGGAATATCAAGATAGGCCGAGAAGTTAACGTTTCCTGTCACATACGCGAAAATCCCGAGCGCGCCGCCGACGAGAACGGTTGGCATGATCGCCAGGCCGTCAAGGCCATCCGTCAAATTGACAGCGTTGCTGAAGCCCACGATAAAGAAGAACGTTACGATGATCTGGATTTTTCCCAGCGGCAACGAGAGATCTTTGAAATATGGAATAAGCAACGATGTGCTGGTCTCATCCACGGCCATAAGATAAAGCGACACCGCTGCGACCAAGGCAACCGCAGACTGCCAAAACAACTTCTTGCCCGCTGACAGACCGGCCGAATCCTGCAGCACCAGTTTCTTGTAGTCGTCGACGTAGCCGATGACACCGAATGCCAGCGTGACGAACAGGACAACCCAGATAAAGCGATTCTCGAGGTCGGCCCACAAAACTGTACTGACGACGATTGCCGTCAGAATAAGTGCGCCGCCCATCGTCGGCGTACCGGCCTTCGGTAAGTGTGATGACGGACCGTTGCTGCGAATAGGCTGACCGACCTGATTCACGCTCAATTTGGCGATCATTTTCGGGCCGATCACGAACGAAAGAATCAGCGCGGTGAGAGCGCCCATGATTGCGCGCAAAGTGAGGTAATTGAAGACGGCAAAACCGGATTCGAATTGCGCCAGATAGTTGGTCAGGTAGAGCAGCACCGTTACTCCCCCTGTCCCTGGAACGCACGAGTTAGCGCACCAACGACGCGCTCCATTTGCATTGAACGCGATCCTTTTACGAGAACGTTTATCGAGCCCTGTTTCGGTATCGACTTCAGGAGAGCAGAAACTAAAGATTCGGACAGGCCATCAACCGATTCAACCCACACAGCATCTTCTCCGAACGCTGCGGCGGTTCTTTTTGAGTGTGCGCCCGTGGTGAAAAGATGACTGACTCCGGCTTCACGCACGGCTTTCCCGACAGACTCGTGCAGCAATCCTGCATCTGTACCGAGTTCCGCCATGTCTCCAAGAATCAACCAGCTCTCGCCCGCATTAGCAGCGAGAAACTCGGCAGCAGCGATAACGCTGCCCGGATTCGCGTTATAGCTATCGTCAAACAGATGAATACCGGCCAGGCCGTCAATCACCTGTAGTCGCCCGGACACCGGGCGGACCGTTTCAAGACCCTCTTTGATTTTCTCCGCCGTCAGACCCAACGCTGTCGATGCCGCGGCAGCGGCACATGCATTGAGAACGTTGTGTATACCGGCAAGGGGCAAGGAAATGGCCAACGTCGTATCCGGCAGAACGAGCGTAAAATCCGAGCCGTCAATGGTTGGTTCGATTTCGAGCGCATGGATATCCGCTTGTGGACTCATACCAAAAGAGAGCACGGCTACATTTTTCGCCAGGGACACCCACAAGTCGTAATACTCATCGTCACGATTCAAAATGGCGATTTCGGGCGGCCGCGAACCCTGCAAAATTTCGCCTTTGGCCCGTGCGACCCCGGAGATACTTCCGAAACCCTCCAGATGGGCCGCCGCCGCGTTGGTGATAAGCACCACATGCGGCTGCGCCAGCGCAGTGAGGTATGCGATCTCGTTCGGGTGGTTCGCGCCAAGCTCGAAGACACCGAAATCATGCGTTTCGCTGAGCCGCAACAACATTAGCGGCAAGCCGATGTCGTTGTTGAGATTGCCCTGTGTCGCCAGAGTCGACGCACTCAGTGATAAACAACTCGTCACCATCTCTTTGACGGTCGTCTTGCCATTGCTCCCGGTGATCGCGATGACCCGGGCCGACATCTGTGTTCGCCAGGATGCCGCCAAATTACCCAGCGCGATGCGCGTATCACCGACGGTAATGTTCGCTATTTCCGCATCTACCGACTCTTCCACCACCGCAGCAACGGCCAGTTTCGTCGCGGCTGTCGCGACGAACTCCCGTCCATCGAAGTTCGGTCCATGCAGCGCAAAAAACAATTCGCCCGCACGCAGTGTACGTGTGTCCGTACTGACGCCACGAAACAGGGTGTCGATGCCATGAAGTTCGCCCTGCATCGATTTAGCCGCTTGCATGAGGGTGCTCTCCATCACCGGTCACCTGCCTCATGCAAACGCTCATGGAGACTGTCTTGCGCTACCTGGTAGTCGGAAAAATCGAGTCGTTGATCGCCGATGATCTGATAATTTTCATGTCCCTTGCCGGCGATCAGAATGACGTCTTCAACTTGAGCGTTCTGAACGGCGTGCGCAATCGCTGTCGCCCTGTCCTCGATGGCCACCGCATCGTCATCCATCCCTGCAAGTACCTGGCCGATAATGTCGCCCGGCGGCTCACTGCGCGGATTGTCATTGGTCACAATCGCACGGTCCGCAAGACGGCTGACGATCTTCCCCATGTGCGGCCGTTTACCGCGATCACGATCGCCGCCACAGCCAAATACGCACCAGATTTGGGCTTGCGTATGCGGCCGTAGTGCACGCAACGCGGCCTCAATAGCTCCCGGTGTATGTGCATAGTCAACGTAGACCGTGGGAACGGTACTCTGCGTTGATTCAGTAACAACCTGCATTCGCCCCGGCGGCGCTTTGACCTGCCCAAGTACATCGCACGCGTCGACGAAGGGAATATCGAACCGCAGGAGTAAAGCCAGCACCTCGACAACATTGGCAACATTGAAGTCACCCGGCAGCGATATCTCGATGTCCCCGTTACCCCAGGAGCTATTAACTGTTATTCGCGAACCGGTTGGCGTCGATACCACCGAACGAACAAACACGTAGGGTCGGCCGTTAGCCACACGATCGAAGCGCGTCGAAACAGTCACTACATCGCTGCCACACCGCCCCGCAAGCTCCTGACCGAATTCGCTATCCATGCTGACAATGCGGTGTCGCGCGCTGAACTCGGTAAAAAGGCGCGCTTTGGCCTCACCATACGCACGCATATTGCCATGGTAATCAATGTGATCGCGGCTCAGGTTGGTGAATATGGCGGCATCAAACTGCACGCCATCAACGCGACCCTGAGCCAGCCCGTGGGACGAAACCTCGATAGCGACATCGCTTGCGCCGGCGTCACGAAACAGCGCCAGTTGCCGGTGTAGTTCGAGACAGGGCGGCGTGGTCATACCCAGATCGCTGACGACGCCATCGAACTCGGCGCCAAGCGTGCCGATGTACGCGCATCGGCTGCCGAGTTTCTGCAGACACTGGGCAACAATCGATGCGACGGTTGTTTTTCCATTGGTGCCTGTAATGCCAATAATATTGACGGCTTTCGAGGGCCAGTCGTACCACCGATTGGCGATTTCCCCCAAACGACCGGCGAGATCCTTGACCGGGATGAACGTTGCATCTCCCACAGCCAGGGATTCGTCACCTGTATCTGCATCCCAGACAATGGCGGCCGCTCCGGCTTCGATTGCAGCGGCGGTAAAATCCAGCCCGTGCGAGGCGGCACCCTGCCATGCCAGAAAAACGTAGCCCGGTTGCAACTGGCGGCTGTCGTCGGCTATTCCGGAAACGCAAAGTGGCGGCGCATCGACGAACCCCGCCAGCAACTGCTGCAAGGTGAGATGAGTTTGTAAAATCTCGGCCGGCATACTCATTGACTCATGGCCTGCATCTGGTCGAGAGGGTCGTTCGCCGGCAACGCGTCGGGCGGCACCGCAAGAAGACGTAGTGATTCCGACATCACATCGGCGAACACCGGCGCGGCAACGTCGCTGCCGTAGTAAAGATCACCTTTCGGCTCATCGATTACGACGACTGCAACGAGACGCGGATCGCTCGCTGGCGCTAGCCCGGCAAAGATGGAGAAATACTTGTCCTCCGAATAGCCCCCTACGGCGGACTTCCAGGCCGTCCCGGTTTTTCCCGCTATACGGTAACCGGCAACGCTCGCCTTGGTTCCGGTGCCGCCAGGCCGCACGGCTTCTTCAAGCATACGGCGTACCGCGCGCGCCGTTTCAGGCTGCAAGATGCGTTCGCCCTCGCTCACCTGATCCAGGGCTACCAGAGAGACCGGGCGAATGATGCCATCGCTGCCCAGCACGGCATATGCCTGCGCCAGCTGCAGTGGGGTTACCGATACACCATAACCGTAGGAGAGCGTCGCCTGGCTGACTGGTCGCCAATGACTATGGTGCGTCAACAATCCCGCGGATTCACCCGGAAAGCCACTGGCGGTCAGCGAGCCCAGCCCGAAACGGGACATCGTTGTCCAGAGTTGTTCGGGCTCCAGGGACATCGCAACCCGCGTCATGCCGACGTTGGATGAACGTGCCAGTATCGTTGTCAGACTGATGCGGCCAAGATTATGGCTGTCCTTAATTTTTTTCGGCCCAACGATCACGTATCCGGGGGTCGTGTCGACCATGCTGTCGGGCTGATAGTCACCGCTCTCCAGGGCCGCCGCCACCACCAGCGGCTTGATGCTCGAGCCCGGCTCGAAGATATCCGTGATGGCACGATTCCGATAACGTTCCGCAGAATATTGCGCCCGATCATTGGGGTTGTAGGTTGGCTGATTGACCATCGCCAACACTTCACCCGTGCGCACATCGAGCATGACGATCGATCCCGAGTCTGCCTTGAAACGCTGGATCGCGGCCTTCAACGTTCGGTACGCCAGGTATTGCAGCCGCAGATCGATACTTGTCCGCAGATCCTGTCCGGGGCGTGAGGGGCGGATGCTCTCAACGTCCTCAACGGACCGACCCAGACGATCCTTGAGCACGCGCTTGGCACCCGATTCACCACTGAGCCAATGATTAAATTCGAGCTCAAGCCCTTCCTGACCACGGTCATCGATATTGGTAAACCCGACCAGATGCCCGGTCACTTCGCCTGACGGGTAATAGCGCCGATATTCTCTTTGCACATTTACGCCCGGCAGCTTCAACGCCATGACCCGGTGTGCCTGGTCCGGACCCAGATGGCGCTTCAGGTAGACGAATTCCTTGTCCATTGACCGGGTAATTTTTCGTTTCAGCGCCTCCGGGTCCAACTGGAGAACTTTTGCCAGCTGCCCGACCCGGTCTACGGCTGTGGCGAGTTCTCCGGGATTGATCCAGACACTGTCGACCGGCGTACTGATCGCCAGCGGCTCCCCGTTTCGGTCCGTAATTGATCCACGATGTGCCGTTATTTTTTCAGTGCGCAAATGCCGTGTATCGGCCTGTCGGTTCAAGAAATCCTTGTTGAGGACCTGAAGGTGTACGGCACGAGCCAGCAACGATGCCGCTATAAGGACGAAAAACACCAGCACGAAAACAGAACGCGCGACAAATCGTTGCGCGGTTTGTTCTTTAGTTTCCGCACCGCGATTCATTCGCCCGCACGCCTCGCGATCACATTCAGTTCACGCGTGTCCGGTCGCGACAAGGACAATTCGTCGGTAGCCACCTGTTCGATTCGTGCGTGCGTCGCCCAGGTACTCTGTTCAATCTGCAGCTGTCCCCATTCGATATTGAGTGCATCCCGTTCTGCGGTTAACTGCTCCAGGCCGACGAACAATTTGCGCGACTCATGTTTCGTATAAATAACGGCCACCGCCGAGATGACACAAGCGATGGCAAATACCAATGTCAGCAATACCGGTTGTCGCTGCGTCGTAATCTCCATCAGATACGCTCCGCCACTCTCAGGTGAGCGCTGCGACTGCGCGCATTCGCCGCGATCTCTTCTTCCGTTGCGCTCACCGCCTTGCCGACAAGCTTCATGGGCGGCAAGAATTCCCGCGGAATATCCGGCATGCCACGATATTGTTCCGGCACCTTCGATGCATTGCGCATGAAGCGCTTCACTGGCCGGTCTTCAAGCGAATGAAAACTGATGACACAAAGTCGGCCACCCTTCGTAAGGACATCAAGGCTGGAATCGAGTGCCGCATCGAGTTGCCGTAACTCATCGTTGACGCGAATTCGAATGGCTTGAAAGGTTTTCGTCGCCGGATGTTTGCGCCGCCCGCGTTGTGGTACGACACCGGCAACGATGCTGGCCAGTTCGACTGTACGTCGAATCGGTTTCTGCTGACGAGCAGAGACAATTGCCGCTGCAATGCGCCCCGCAAATTTTTCCTCGCCGTATCCGAACAACACTTTCTTCAGATCCTTTTCGTCCACGGTTGCCAGCCACTCGGCTGCCCCTTGACCCGAGGTCGGGTCCATTCGCATATCGAGTGGTCCGTCCGTTTGAAAACTGAAACCGCGGTCGGCCTCATCCAGTTGTGGCGACGAGACCCCAAGGTCCAATAGCAGGCCGTCCACCTGACCGAGCAAATGCCTTTCGACCGCAATACTTTTGAGTTCCGCAATTTCGCCCCTTATCAATTCGAACCGCGGATCACCGATGAGCGTTTCACTTGCTTCCGCAATGGCCTGTGGATCACGATCGATCGCCAACAATCGACCTTCCGGCCCCAACGACTGCAAGATCGCGCTGCTGTGCCCCCCGCGGCCGAACGTCCCGTCTATATATATGCCGTTTGTTCTGATTCGCAGTCCATCCAGGACGGCCTGAAGAAGAACCGGTACGTGCTTTTCGCTGTCGCTTTTATCCGCACTCACCCGACTACAATGAGAGCGACTCAAGCTCCGCCGGCAGATCGACATCGTCATCTGCGTTGAGCCATGAATCTCGCTTCTCATTCCAACTGTCTTCATCCCACAGCTCGAACTTGTTGCCCTGGCCGAGCAAAATCGCCTGTTTTGTCAAACCGGCGAATTCCCTGAGCTCAACCGGCAACAGGATTCGTCCGTGGCCATCGATTTCCAGCTCAGTCGCATAACCAACCATCAGTCGCTGCAGCCTCCTTGCCTGTGGATTCAAGCTCGGCAGCGCCACCAGCTTCTGCTCAATACTTTCCCATTCCGGAAACGGATAAATCAGCAGGCAATAGTCCCTGTCCACGGTCGCAACCAGCTGGCTATTGCAGCACACGGCCAGCCGCTCCCGGTAACGGGTCGGAATGGCCAGACGCCCTTTGGCGTCTAACGTTACTTTGGTAGCCCCACGGAACACGTTTCTTATTGGATGACCTTAGTCCGTGAATGCGAACTCAGCCCATCTCCTCCCACTTTTTTCCACTTCTTGCCACTATATTAGGGGCTTCCGGCAGCGTCAACCGACAACTCTGAATGTGTTGTTCTACAGGGACTTAGGGGCTATACCGTGGTCAAATTCGGGCGAATTATGACAGAGAATTGGAACAGCAAATCAAGCAGTTAGCGCTGTTATCTAGAAATACACTGAATGATTGGTCGCCAGACGGCGACAGACCAACCCGGCGCAACACAAGACAGTCGCCGCATTCGGTTCGCGCGGATTTCCCGTTCTGGCTCGAGGTTTCACTCATAACACTAGGATTATAAACGAAATATTGATGAAGCGTGTCGAGAAGGTAAGAGCCGGCCGTAAGCCGGGTTCTGTCGTGGGACAATCATTCATCTGGGACAGCCGTCGCCGACTGCCTCTAGCAACCTACCCGGGAGTCCGCTCGGGACCGGCGGTGCGACAACGAGGCCGCATACTCCCCTATTTGGTCTTGCTCCCGGCGGGGTTTACCTTGCCACGGCGTGTTGCCACCCGCGCGGTGCGCTCTTACCGCACCATTTCAACCTTACCGGCACCCGAAGGTGCTTAGGCGGTATATTTTCTGTTGCACTTGCCATGGGCTCGCGCCCTCCAGGCGTTACCTGGCGCCGTGTCCGAAGGAGCCCGGACTTTCCTCCACCCGCGTCATTACAACGCGAACGGCGATTGCCTGGCCGACTCTTGCCTTCTCGAACTGCCCAGTTTAGCGCATTTGGCTCGGTTTGTGAGTTTGGGCTGTCGGGTTGCGGACACGCGCAGTGAATTCGAGCGCTTAGTCTTTCAGGTCCAACATCAAACGGTAGATATCGTTGCGGGGGTGGTTCGTCACGCGGGCCACGATATCGACAGCCTGCTTGCCTGGAAGGCTTTGCATGAGCTCTTCCAGCAGGGTGCGGACTGAAATGGTGGGGTCAGCCGATTCATCCGCTTGCGCGCCGTGTATCACCAGTACGAACTCGCCTTTGCGGGGAACGCCGCCCTCCTCCAGAAGCTGCGTCAGGCGGCCGAGGTCCGCCCGCACGCATTGCTCGTGCATTTTTGTTAACTCACGACCCAGGAATGCTTCTCGGTCTGCGCCGAATACTTCGACCAGATCGGTGAGCGCAGCGTATATGCGGTGTACGGATTCCAGGAAAATCATCGTGCGTTGTTCACGGCACAGTTTGTGCAGGACGGCCTGTCTCGCCTCGCGTTTCGCCGGGAGGTAACCTTCAAAGCAGAAACTGTCGGTCGGCAGACCGGCTACGGAGATCGCGCTTATTACCGCGCTGGGGCCGGGAATGGGTGAAACGGAAATGTCGACCGCGTGAGCAGCCTGTACCAGCCGGTAGCCCGGATCGCTCACCAGCGGTGTGCCGGCATCGCTCACCAGGGCGACGTTCGAGCCGGATTTCAGTCGCTCAAGCACCGTGCCGATCACCTTTTCTTCGTTGTGATCGTGCAATGCCATTTGTGCGGTTTTGACCCCAAAATGCGATAGCAATCGCCCGGTGTGGCGGGTATCCTCGGCAGCAATAAGATCCACGCTCGTTAGCACCTGGCGGGCGCGTGGCGACAGATCGTCGCGGTTGCCGATGGGTGTCGCAACCACAAAGAGTATTCCGCAATCCAATTCTGAGGGCACTGTGTTCACTTTTCTCAACGTTCCGCGGGAATCTTGCTACATGATACTGATGTTACAGAAACTGACACGTACGGCGCTTGTTTTGATGACAGCGATTACCCTGCTGGGTGGCTGCGCTGTCACGAATTTTTCTGGAATACCAGGAGGTCAATCGGAACAGCGGGCCGCAAATCTGGCACTGCAGGGCCGCCATGACGATGCTGCGGCAATGTACATCGGCATGGCCAGCGGTGCCTCCGGGCAGCAGCGAGATCGCCTCACACTCCTCGCCAGCGAGCAATGGCTGGATGCCGGCGACGGCCGACGAGCGCGCAGCGCGATGCGCGATGTAACTCCCCCTTCTACGGGCGAGCTTTTGTGGTTATGGAATAGCAACAATGCGGCCATCGATCTGTGGAACGGCAAACCAGACCAGGCGCTGAGCATACTGGACGCGATGAGTGCCCGGCCATTGCCGCTGAAACACCGCTTGCGCGTCGAAGCGCTGCGTGCCGATGCCTGGTTCCAGAAAAATGAGCCGCTGCGTGCGGTTCAATTGTATATGCAGCGCGAACAATGGCTGGGCAGCCGTCAGGAAATGTCGGATAACCGCCAGCGGCTGTGGGCAGGACTTCGGGTGAGCAGCGTCCGCAGCTTGCGGGACGCCAGCAACATCGCATCAGATCCGATCAGCCGTGCGTGGCTGACGCTCGGCGCGCTGGCCGTATCGACCGGACAACAAGGTATCGGCTGGAGCAACGGCGTTCTCCGTTGGCAGGAAATCAATACCGGACACCCGGCGATGTCGATTGTTGCGAAGCTCGATCTACCCGAGAGAGGATTACAGGACTTCCCTCGACAGATCGCCTTGCTGTTGCCCCTCAGCGGGCAAAACGGGACGGCCGGGAGTGCCGTCCAAAACGGATTTTTCGGTGCCTATTACTCAGCCGTTGGCGGGCTTGGCGGAGCGCAGACGATTCGCGTCTATGACGTGGCGGCGACCGGCGGTGCTCAAGCGGCCTACGAAAAAGCCGTCAATGATGGCGCTGACTTTGTCGTTGGACCGTTATTGCGCGGCTCCGTCAACGACATCGCAACTGAAGCCCTCTTACCCGTTCCCGTGCTGACACTTAATAACGTTCGGAACGACGTTTACGCGCCGCCGGGAATGTACCAGTTCGCACTATCGCCGGAAGACGAGGCAATCTCCGCCGCGCAGAGAGTTGTCGCCGACGGCAAAATGCGTGCGGTTGCTCTGATCCCCGACAACGATTGGGGCAGACGCCTGTTAACAAGCTTCGCCACCGAGCTCGAATCTCGCGGTGGCACGCTGCTGGAATACCGCAATTACACACCACGTGATCAGGATTTTTCGTTCGAGATCGAGAACCTCATGGGCCTCGCGCAAAGCGCGCAACGCTATCAGCGCCTTCGCGCGAATATCGGCGGACCGCTGCAATTCGACCCGCGCCGGCGGGAGGATGCCGAAGTGGTATTTCTTGCGGCGGCGGCGCCGGTCGGCAGACTTCTTAAATCACAGCTCAAGTTTCACTACTCGGGCGACTTGCCCGTTTATTCCACCTCACGAATCAATGCGATGGATGGACGGTCAAACTCCGATCTCAATGGCATCATGTTTGCCGATACGCCCTGGGTCATCGCACCGCAGTCGTGGATTGCCGAACTACCCGAGCTCTATGACGAGTACTGGCCGGGCGAACGACGCCTCGGCCGGCTGCACGCGATGGGTTATGACGCTTACCAACTGGTCGCCGAACTGTTTGTTACCCGAACCGGCTCGATGGCTGAGATCAATGGCACCACAGGACGATTGTCTCTTGATGACACTGGCCAGGTGCATCGTGAACTGGCCTGGGCCATATTTGAACGTGGCGTGCCCGTTCCGTTACCTGAACCGATTCGACCGGAAGAGCAAACCGGTCGTGAAGGATTGTCTGGCGAATCATTGCCCGAGCAACCTGCCTCATGGGCCCATCCGACCCAAGAACTGTAGGTGGAGAGGCCGAGCAAATAGCACTGGACTATCTGCGCGCCCGAAAACTCCGCCTGATCGCGAGAAATTTCTGTTGCCGCGTCGGTGAAATCGACCTTGTCATGGAAGATGGACATTGCCTGGTATTTGTCGAAGTCAGATACCGAAAGCCCAATCGTTTCGCATCGGCCGCGCTCTCGGTTAACCTCCGTAAGCAACGCAAACTCATCAAGGCGGCATCCTTTTTCCTCTGTCGTAATGCCCACCTGGCGGACCGCGTCATGCGCTTCGACGTTGTCGCTCTGGACGGTCCATCCGAATCAAAATCCACGTTACAATGGTTACAGGATGCATTCAGACCCTGACTGCGCGTTGGGGTGAAATCGAGTTAGCCAGCTCATGAGGGGCACATGGACGCTACGGATCGAGTCAGGGAGCATTTTGAAGAGAGTATTGCCGTCAAGCAGACATCTGGCGACGTCATTAATGCCAGTATCGTCGCAGCCAGCGAATGTATGAGCAGATCTCTGCTTAGCGAAGGCAAGATCCTGAGCTGTGGCAACGGCGGCTCAGCCAGTGACGCGCAGCATTTTTCATCCGAGCTCCTGAACCGATTCGAAAGAGAGCGGCCTGGCTTGCCTGCCATGGCGTTAACGACGGACGCGTCAACGCTCACATCCATTGCGAACGACTACACCTATAAGGATGTTTTTTCGAAACAGATACGTGCACTTGGACAGAAAAACGACGTTTTACTCGCGATATCGACCTCCGGGAACTCGGAAAACGTCAATCGAGCCATTGTTGCGGCACACGAACGGGGCATGCGAGTTGTGGCTCTGTCGGGGCGCGATGGCGGCCCCATGGCCGGATTATTGACCAAAGACGATATAGAAATTCGGGTACCGGCGAATCGAACGGCGCGTATCCAGGAAGTGCATCTTTTGGTGATTCATTGTATTTGCGATTTGATTGATGCCGCTTTGTTAGGCGCATAGCAGCCCTGTGGGCGCGTGTCGTGGGATCGTGGTAACCGGTTCCGCTTTTAGCGGTCAAACCTTTACCGACGAAATATCGGCCCGGCCGACATAATTCACGATTGTCCAGGAGGCTCGGCATCAGCGCAGTACGATGGCCGCTGCAGCTTCGAGAACTTGACTAAACTTATCTGACCAGCTTGAGGTGGGAACGACTGTTTCGAGCCGCATCGGTATCGTCTTGCGGCTCTGGCGGTTCCGGTTGATCCGTTCCCTGCGAGAAGATCATGCCCTGGCCGGTTTCCTTGGCATAGATTCCCAGCACCGCGCTGACGGGTACCCAAACGTCGAAAGGCACGCCGCTAAATCTTGCCCGAAAACTGATCGAACCATTGGCCAGTTTCAGATTGTGGGCAGCCGATTCGCTGATATTGAGAATGATCTTGCCGTCTTTTACGTGCTCGGCGGGTACGGTAACGCCCTCCAGCGATACATCGACAACGATGTGCGGGGTATGACCGCTATCGCCCATCCATTCGTGCATGGCTCGAATCAGGTAGGGGCGTTTTGATCGGCTCGAATTGCTCAACGGTCGGGCCTTTTAGGCTGCTTGATTAAAACTCCAACAAGTTGATATTGCTGGAATCAGAGGCGCATTTCCTGCTCAAGTTCGGTCAGGCTCTCCTGAAAAGAGGGACGATCGAAGACGCGCTTCATGTAGTTTTCGATCGGTTCAGCCTGTGCGCCCAGATCGATTCCGTAAACCGGCAGCCGCCATAGTATCGGCGCAATACTGCAGTCAACCAGCGAAAAATCTTCGCTTAAGAAAAAGCGCATTGCTGCGAACAGCTCAACGCTGGCGAGAATACTTTCGCGCAACATCTTCTTCGATTTAGCCGGCAGCTTGCGATCACCTTCTGCATCGAACTGCTCGGCAAGCTGGTACCAGTCCGTTTCAATTCGGAACAATGCCAGGCGGAATTTTGCACGAGTCACCGGATCAACCGGCATGAGGGGTGGGTGCGGAAAACGCTCATCGAGATATTCGATGATGACGCGGGAGTCGTATAACACCAGATCCCGGTCAACAAGCGTCGGCACCGTATGGTAGGGATTCAGGTCCATCAGGTCTTCCGGCAATTCCGGACCATCAACGCTGGCGACCTCAATATTGATATTCTTTTCAGCCAAAACGAGTCTCGTTCGATGGCTGTGAATACAGGTTGGCTTCGAGAACAAAGTCATAACAGATCGTCGATTGGCAATAACTGCCATAGCAATGTCCCCTTGGAACAGTTAGTTAATTCGCAAATTTCGGAATGCCGACCAGCGGCCGTTATCGTGCTATTTCGGTACGTCTTTCCAAATGTCTTTGTACAATTTCCACGACACGAACAGGAAAAAACTCAGGAACAACAAAACCCAAACACCCAGTACCCGTCGTGTGCGTCGAATCGGTTCGCTGATGTATTCCAGAAAATTGACGGTATCGCGGACAAATTCGTCAAATTCTTCCGTCGACATACTGCCGGTCGATACCGTTTCGAAGCGATCAAAGACATGCGACGCTGCACCTTCGCTACCGGCCTCGCCCTCAACATAGACAGCGCGTTGATAGCCCTGAAGTTCCCACAATACATCTGGCATGCTCGTCCCGGCAAGATACAAATTATCGACACCGGTTGGGCTATCCGGATCCAGGTAGAAGCCTCGCAGGAAATTGTAAATATAGTCCGTGCCCTTGGCACGAGCTATCAGCGACATATCGGGTGGTGGCTGGCCGAACCAGCTTTTAGCCGCTTCGAGAGGCATCGACGCCTGAATCGTCTCAGACGATCGTTCCGCATTGAACATCAGGTTATCGATGAGCTGATCCTCGCTCAGTTCCAGGTCACGCCCAATACTATTGTAGCGAACGTATTTGGCTGAATGACAGCCTGCGCAGTAACTCATGAAATTACGCGCACCTCGTTGCAGCGATGCGGTGTTATCCGGATCGTTGCCAGCCTTTTCAAGCTCGATTTCACCACCCGCCGCGAACGCATTCGCGCCGATCATCAAAATCGCCAGGCATGTTAGTGATTTCATAAACTCACCCATGATAGACCACCCTGTCAGGGACCGGTTTAGTCTTGTCGATTGTCGTGTAGTACGGCATTAAGAGGAAGAATGCGAAATACACCACCGCAAAAATTCTCGCCCAGAATACGTAAACAGGTTCCGCTGGCTGCACGCCCAGCCACCCCAGCGTGAAGAAACTGATCACAAACAGTGTTAACGCCATCTTGTAGATCCAGCCGCGATAGCGAATCGAGCTGACCCGCGAACGATCCAGCCACGGCAGGAACATGGGTAACAACACGGCGGTAGCGAATAATATAGTGCCCCAAAGCTTGTTGGGAACCGCTCTGAGAATCGCGTAAAACGGCGTGAAGTACCAAACCGGCGCAATGTGTTCAGGCGTTACCTGCATATTTGCCGGTTCAAAATTGGCGTGTTCAAGAAAATAACCGCCCAGGTCGGGCGCGAAGAACATCACCGCTGAAAATATCATCAAGAAAATGATGATTGCAACCAGATCCTTGGCGGTGTGATACGGATGAAAAGCCACTCCATCCAGGGGTATGCCATCAGGTCCCTTTTTCTTTTTGATCTCAATGCCATCCGGATTGCTCGAACCGACCTCATGCAATGCCACAATGTGCACAAAAACAAGCGCAATCAAAGCCAGTGGAATAACAATCACGTGCAACGCGAAAAACCGATTTAGCGTGATGTCGGAAATCGAATAGTCGCCGCGGATCAATTCGACCAGCGCGTCACCCACAAACGGTATGGCGCCAAAAAGAGAAATAATGACCTGCGCACCCCAGTAGGACATTTGTCCCCACGGCAGTAAGTAACCGGCGAATGCCTCTGCCATCAGTGCCAGGAAAATCAACATGCCGATGATCCAGACCAACTCGCGCGGTTTTCGGTATGAACCGTAGAGCATGGCGCGGAACATGTGCATATAGACGACGATGAAAAAGAAGGAGGCACCGGTCGAGTGCATGTAACGAATCAGCCAGCCCCACTCAACATCCCGCATGATGTATTCGACGGACGCAAACGCCTCCGTCGCATCAGGCTTGTAGTTCATAGTCAGGAAAATACCGGACACGAGTTGCATCACCAGCACGAACATCGACAGCACGCCAAACACATACCAGAAATTGAAATTCTTCGATGCATAGTATTCAGTGACGTGATACTTCATCGTTTCCGTGAACGGGAAACGATCGTCGATCCATTTCATGAAACCGCCCTGCGGTGTACCTATTTCTGACTCGATGCGGGCCATTACGCTGCTCCCGTACTGTCGACGCCAACCAGGACGACGTCGTTTTGGAGGTATCGATACGGCGGCACGACTAAATTGGTCGGCGCTGGTACGCCTTTATATACGCGACCGGCCAAATCAAAACGTGAGCCATGGCAAGGGCAATAGAAACCGCCAAACCAGTCATCTGCCGGACCCACATCAAATTCGGTCAAAGGAATACAGCCCAAATGTGTACAGGCGGCCTGAATCACCAGGAATTCCGGCTTGACGGAGCGAAATTCGTTCGCCGCATAGTCAGGTTGCTGTTCGACAACCTCCGAATTCGGGTCACGAAGAAAACCGACCGATTTCTGTAGCCGGCCAAGCATTGCCTCGGAGCGACGCAGGACAAACACTAGTTTTCCACGCCACACGATACGAATCATTTCACCCGGCTCCAATGAGCCAACGGCCACTTTAACCGGCGCACCTTGTGCCTGGGCACGCGCGCTCGGCTTCAGCGATGACAGGAAAGGAATGGCCGCCATTGCTATGCCGGCGCCACCAGTCACGGCAGTCGCAACTGCCAGGAAATGACGTCTGTTGCGATCAACGTCTTCGGTCATTAGTCACTCCATACTCCGTTTGCATTCGAAAATTCAATCAAAACACGTCCAGCCGATTACGCCCGGATCGGAGTCTTTCGATCCGATCTGACCCAGGCTTCTGTTGACTCGTCTTTTGCTGGCCTCTCTTTGCTTCGGCGATTTATTACTTTTAGTGAATATCGTTAGATTTGCAGCTACACCGATTTCCCGTCAGGATGAACGCTAGGAAAATGGGTGCAAAGCCAGCGAGGCATTATACACGGGGCTTCTGCTTATTGGCTAGCCAAAGCGTAACGAGAAATACAAAGTGTCAGCAATCAGGCCCACATTATTATTTCTGCTGCAATCGGTCGTCGTCGGATTGGCCGTCGCATTTGTCGTGGTGCTCATCCGCCCGGAGCTGCTGCCGGTTCTGGATCCGTCGATCAATGGCGGCCAGCCGGCCAGTTATGCGGACGCGGTGGATAAAAGCGCGCCGGCCGTTGCCAGCATTTATACGCGTCGTCTGGTCCCGGATCCCACTTATCCGCCGATTTCCGAGCAATTCCGACTGAATACCAGCCTGGGCTCCGCGGTCATCATTGATCCGGACGGATACCTCGTCACCAATTATCATGTTATCGCCGATGCCGCCGAAATCCGCGCACGGCTCGCCGACGGTCGAATTGCACATCCGGTCGTCGTCGGCTTCGATGCCGAAACCGACCTGGCACTATTGAAAGTCGATATGGGACCGCTACCCGCCATACCGCTGGGCCGGTCAGACCAACTACGCATCGGTGATGTTGTGCTGGCGATTGGCAACCCTTACGGCCTGACCAAAACCGTCACTCAGGGCATTGTCAGTGCGACGGGACGCGGTTTGCTACAGCTGATGACCTTTGAAAATTTCATTCAGACGGATGCGGCGATTAATGAAGGCAATTCGGGAGGTGCTCTGGTTAATAGCCTCGGCCAACTGGTGGGCATCAACACAGCCGTCCTCGCACAGGATGCGGGTACCGAAGGTATCAGTTTCGCCATACCGGTCGATCTCGTACGGGGCGTAGTCGATGCCATCAAGAAAAATGGCCGGGTCATTCGCGGCTGGGTCGGACTGGAAACGGATGATCTGGCGCCCGTCGATGCGGAAAGACTGGGCCTCGATCCCGATATCGGTATTTTGCTGACGCGCGTATTCGACGATGGGCCGGCCGCCCTCGCCGGCCTGTTGCGTGGCGACGTTATTCTCTCAATCAATGGCGAAGCCATACACTCCCGCCAGCAAGCTCTCCTGATTGTGGCAGGTCAAAACCCGGGTGACGACGTGCAAATCAACGGCTGGCGCGAGGGTCAACGATTTCGTGCCACGCTTGCGGTGAGCGAGCGGCCGTCGGAATAACCTTCATTCGGCAATCGGCTGCGACGGCTGTTTCAGATTCTTACTGGGCTCGGCGAATACTCGCCCCCAATAGCCGCAATTTTTCCTCAATACGCTCGTAACCCCGATCGATGTGGTAAATGCGGTCAACCAGCGTTTCCCCGGCGGCCGCCAGACCGGCGAGCACCAGACCCGCCGACGCGCGGAGGTCGGTGGCCATGACCGGCGCTGCCGCCAGTTTCTCGACACCGGTACAGATCGCCATGTTGCCCTCTATGCGGATATCGGCCCCCATGCGCTGCAACTCCAGCACATGCTGAAAACGGTTTTCGAATATCGTCTCGATGACGGTACCGACACCCTCCGCCACCGCGTTCATGGCGCAAAACTGGGCCTGCATGTCGGTCGGGAAGCCGGGATAGGGCTGCGTCTTGATGTTGACTGCGAGCGGTCGCCGTCCCTGCATATCGAGCGTAATCCAGTCGTCGCCCGTTTCAATGTGGGCGCCGGCCTCCTGCAATTTGAGCAGCACCGCCTCAAGGCAGTCCGGAGCGGTATCTCGCAACCTGATACTACCGCCCGTCATCGCCGCGGCAACCAGGTACGTGCCGGACTCGATCCGGTCAGGCAGCACTGAATGGCGGGTTCCGCCTACCGCGTCAACACCGTCAATCACGATCGTGCCAGTACCCACACCACCGATTTTCGCGCCCATGCTGTTCAGAAAATTGGCCAGGTCGGCCACCTCGGGTTCTCTGGCAGCATTCTCAAGAACGGTTTGGCCGTTTGCGAGGACCGCCGCCATCATTAGATTCTCGGTGCCGGTGACCGTCACCGTGTCGAAAACGATATGGGCGCCCTGCAAGCGTTTTGCGCGCGCCCGAATGTAGCCGTTCTCCACCGACACCTCGGCGCCCATCGCCTGCAATCCCTCAACGTGCAAATTCACCGGTCTGGCGCCGATCGCGCAACCTCCCGGCAAGGAGACAAGCGCCTCGCCAAAGCGCGCCACCAGGGGTCCCAATACCAGAATCGAGGCTCGCATCGTCTTGACGAGTTCGTAGGGTGCACGTCGCTCACTGACATTGCGTGCATCCACTTTCACACTCATCTGTTCATCAAACGTGACTTCAACGCCCATGCTCCCCAACAGGGCAAGCATGGTGGCCACATCCTTAAGCTGCGGAACATTGTCGACCGTCACGGATTCCGATGCCAGCAAGGCACCGGCGAGAATGGGCAAAGCGGCGTTCTTAGCGCCCGAAACGGTGACATCACCCGCGAGACGGGTACCGCCGGTTATCAGTAGTTTTTCCAAGAGAACCTCAAGGCTGCTCAGGCGATGTCAGATTTTGCCATTCGTCCGGTGTGTGCGCGCGGATAGACAGCGCATGAATCTCGTTACCCATCAAGCTCCCCAGGCACTGATAGACCATTTGATGTCGGGCGAGCGGACGCTGACCGGCGAAAGCGGCGGACACGATAACGGCTTCAAAATGCGTATTGTCGTTTGACATCACCCGCACTTCACTTTCGGGCAAGCCGGTTTCAATCATGCGGCTAATCTCTTCCGGGTTCATCGAACATCCTCTGGGACCTGAGTAACAGCAGTGTAACAAAATCAGCCAGTGTCCAACGCAATGCGCCGATTGTGTATTATTGGCGACCCGGCCCGATTTCCGGCGATGCTCAGTCATGCGACTGCGGCTTGCCCGGCCACTAACAGACTTTATTAATATGCTTGGCAACATTTTACTCATAGTCGCCGGTCTGGTGCTCCTGGTCTGGGGTGCCGACCGCTTCGTTCACGGTGCCGCGGCAACGGCCCGCAATCTTGGGGTCGCGCCGCTGCTCATCGGTCTGACCATTGTGGCTTTTGCTACATCGGCACCCGAGATCGTGGTCTCCGTCAATGCCGCGTTACGCGGCGATCCGGACCTTGCCATCGGCAATGCGATTGGCTCCAATATCGCCAATATCGGACTCGTCCTCGGCTGTATCGCATTAATCAAGCCCATTCAATTGACGTCGGCTACGCTGCGCCGGGAGATGCCCGCCCTGCTGGCCGTTTCACTTTTGACCGTCTCGCTGTTCCTGGACTCTTACCTGAGCAGAGTCGACGGCCTCGTGTTACTCACGGGACTGATTATTGTCATGGTCTGGCTCACGCGGCTGGGACTACGGTCGTCGGCCAACGATCCAATGATGGCCGATTATGAAGCTGAGATTCCCAGAAATGTCGATACGAAAATCGCGATATTCTGGCTGATTGCCGGTCTCGTCATGCTGCTCGGCGGCGCCGAATTACTGGTCGACGGGGCCATTGAGATAGCCCGCCAACTCGGTGTTTCCGACGTGGTCATCGGTGTCACAGTCGTGGCTATTGGCACCAGCCTGCCCGAACTTACGGTGTCCCTGGTGAGTGCCCTCAAGGGCGAATACGGTCTGGCGATCGGAAATATCGTCGGCTCCAATATATTCAACCTGCTTGCGGTGATCGGCGTCGCTGCGGCAATTCATCCGACGGCACTGGCGCCCAGCGTACTGTCGTTGCATATCTTTGTCATGGTCGCATTCACTCTGGTCTTGTTTTCCATGACTTACGATCAGGTCAGCAAGAACTCGATCAGTCGACTCGAAGGCGCCGCCCTTTTTGCAGCGTTTGTTGGCTACATTAGCTACGTTTCCATCCAAAACGTATAAACTGTCGGCGTAGCAGTGCGGAGAGAAACAGTGTCGACAAGCCTGACAACCGATGAATTGCTGGCATTGGCAGCCCGCGTGCTTGATATTGAATCACGCGCCGTAAAAGACCTCGGCGAACGACTGGACGAATCCTTTGCCACCGCCTGTTTTCTTTGCCTGAACACGAGCGGACGTATCGTAGTGACGGGGATGGGCAAATCCGGCCATATTGGCGGCAAGATCGCGGCCACACTGGCAAGCACCGGTACGCCCGCTTTTTTCGTACACCCGGCCGAAGCCAGTCACGGTGACCTTGGCATGATCACCGATCAGGACCTCTTGCTGGCCGTATCGTATTCCGGAGAAACGCAGGAAGTTGTCACTATGCTGCCGCTGATCAAGCGGATGGGCTCTCGACTGATTTCAATAACCGGGAAACCAACCTCGACACTGGCGAAGGCGGCCGATGCCCATCTCAATGTGAGTGTCAATGAAGAAGCCTGCCCGCTGAATCTCACGCCGACGGCAAGCACAACCGCAACGCTGGCCATGGGCGATGCGCTGGCGGTTGCGTTGCTCGAAAGCCGCGGTTTTACGGCCGAGGATTTCGCGCGCTCACACCCGAGTGGCACCCTGGGCAAGCGCCTGTTGTTGCGCATTTCCGACATCATGCACACCGGCACCGATATGCCGACTGTCGGTATCGATGCAAGCCTAAGCCAGGGGCTCATGGAAATGAGCGAAAAAGGCCTTGGTATGACAGCCATCATTGCTGCCGACCGGAAGATTCTTGGCATTTTTACCGACGGTGATTTGCGGCGTGCGCTCGATGCCGAAATCGACGTCCACAAGACTATGATGAAAGATGTAATGCACGAGAGCAGCAAGACAGCGTCAGCGGATATTCTTGCCGCCGAGGCTGTACACCTGATGGAAGAGCACAAGATAACGGCATTGTTAATTGAAGATTCCGAAAAACGCCTTATTGGGGCGCTGAACATTCATGACCTTTTTCGTGCGGGTGTCATGTGACGACGCCGGCCCTGACTGATTTATTGGCCGGTATTCGTCTTATTGGCTTCGACGTCGACGGAGTATTTACCGACGGCCGCTTCTACCTGTCGAACGACGGTGTGGAAAGCAAGGCATTTCACACCCAGGACGGTTACGGAATTCGCCGCATCCTTGAGGCCGGAATCCAGGTCGCCATAATCAGCGGTCGGCAATCCGGGGCCGTGAGTCGGCGCATGGACGAACTGGGTGTGGAACACGTTTTCTTGGGCTGCAAAAACAAGCTTGAAGCCTTCGAAAAATTGCGCGGCGAGCTCTCGATTTCCGCATCGCAAGGAGCTTACGCCGGAGATGATTTACCGGATATCGCGTTATTGCAAAAGACCGGCGTATCGTTCGCCGTCGCGAATGCGCACCGCGATGTGCAGAGAATTTGTCACTACACAACGACCAAAGCGGGTGGTTTCGGTGCGGTCCGGGAGATTTGCGATCTGATTCTCGATGCCCGGGAAACTTGCGCGGAACGGGGACAATGACCGCACGAGGAATCTCGGGATTTGTCCTGTTGCTCGTTTTGGCGGCCGGAAGCTGGTACCTGAGCCAATCGTTGAATAAGGGAGTACTGGAAACAACCTCAACAACCGGGGTACGGAACGGTTTCTACCTGCGTGCCGCACGAATATTGGGTACCGGCGATGACGGTCAGCTGTTATATGAGATCAATGCCGATTTCGCGGAACAAGTGGCCGGCAACCTGATCGAACTGCAGAATGTCAGCATCGAATATTCCGTCGGTTCATCGGTACCCTGGAGGCTGGTCGCCGATACCGTAACTGTTCTGGAGAAACACGATTCTCTATTGCTTGAAGGGCACGTAATCGCGACAAGTTCGGCCGGGTTCTCCGGCGAGGCGACTGAAATCCGCACACAATACCTCGAGCTTGCGCCCAGGGCATACAAAGCCCAAACGGACCTTCGCGTGCAAGTGAAAATAGGCTCACGGAGCCTCACTGCGACCGGCATGCTAGCATTGCTCAAAGACAATCAAGTCACGCTCGTTGCCAACGTTAACGGCAAATTTGTACCCTGAGAATTTACGCATGAAGAGCGCACCGGAAAAATCGACCATTCATCACATGCGCGGTATGTGGAACTACGCCGACTGCGTCGCCGCATGCTTGTTGCTGGCCGTCGGTGTTTTATTCGCACTGCCGGGCAGCGCACAGATTAATGACGCCCGCTTGCCAATCATCCTGGATGCCGAATCGACGATATACGATGGCAAGAACTCGATACTGACCTACCAGGGATTGAGAGTCACGCAAGGAAATATCGGCATCCAGGCGGACTCCGGGCAGGCCAGCAAACTCGATTTCGAAGACAGTGTCTGGCATTTCTCCGGCAACGTGATCATTGATACTGAACAGGGCCGAATAGAGTGCGACACAGCGGATCTGCAATTCAAACAGCATGAATTGCAGTTGGCCACCATTGCCGGAAATCCCGCGACGTTCGAATTGCGTCGCCCCGGACGTGACGACACAACCTACGCGGAGGCCAAAAGCCTGTTCTACGATTTTTCAGCCGGTGTGATCGAGTTTTCCGGTGATGCGGTAATTACAGAAGGTGGCAATCAGATTTCCAGCGATTTTCTTGTTTACAATATCAAGGAGCAGCGCATCAACGCCCAGTCAGCTGGCGCGGACGATCCGCGCGTCAAGATTACCTACACCCCCCGGGTGTCCGCGGGCACAGTGGACGACGCGGCCGATAGCGACGCTCCGGAAAGTCAGAACGATCCGCAAGACGGTATCGATCAGGACATTAGCGCGTCAACCGGCTCGGAGAACAACGACCCGTGAGTATTCTCAGTGTTCAGGATATCGCCAAGCGCTATAAATTTCGTGATGTCGTCAAAGGAATATCCATCGAAATCAGGAGCGGAGAGGTCGTTGGTCTGCTGGGGCCAAACGGTGCGGGAAAGACGACTGCTTTTTACATGATCGTCGGCCTGATCGCGGCGGACAAAGGGCGCATATTGCTCGACGGCAAAGATGTCACCCCACTACCGATGCATCGACGAGCACGACTCGGGCTGGGCTATCTGCCGCAGGAAGCATCAATTTTTCGCAAATTGACGGTTGAACAGAACGTGCTGGCCATTCTGGAGAATCGTGACGATCTGGACCGTGCCGGTCGGGAGCAGGAGCTCGACCAGCTATTGGACGAATTGCACGTTGGCCATGTGCGCACGAATCTGGGCATTAGTCTGTCCGGTGGAGAAAGACGCCGCGTCGAAATCGCTCGGGCGCTGGCGGCAAACCCTCGTTTTGTGCTGCTGGACGAGCCTTTTGCCGGCGTCGACCCGATTTCCGTACTGGATATTCAGCGAATCATTCGACATTTATGCGATCGTGACATCGGCGTACTGATTACCGACCATAATGTGAGAGAGACCCTCGGAATCTGCGGGCGAGCTTATATACTTAACGAAGGCAGCCTGATCGCATCCGGCACGCCGGATGAAATACTCGCCAATCAACACGTCCGGGAGGTTTACCTTGGACAGGAATTCAGACTCTGATTTACTCTGCACGAGACAGGATTCTGTCGGTACATAAGCAAGATTTATGAAGCTATCGCTGCAGCTAAAACTCGGTCAGTCATTAACCATGACTCCGCAATTGCAACAGGCCATTCGTCTGCTGCAGTTGCCGGTGATGGACCTCAGTGCACAAATACAAGAAGCGCTCGAAGAAAACATCATGCTGGAAATGGAGGAGCTCCCGGACGATGCTCCGAAAACCAGCTCGGAAACAACGGCAGAGATCCAGGCAGTCGTAGCAGAGGAAAACTGGCAAGCCAGCGCGATGGAACGGGCGCGGGACAGCAGCTGGAATGGAGAAGGTCGGCCGATCAACGAATTTGCCGATCAGAGCGGCCAGACGCTGCGAGAACACCTGCTGTGGCAGCTCGAACTTGAAAGTTTCAGCCCTCGTGAGGCCGTCATCGGCGAAGCACTCATCGACGCAATCAATGATGACGGCTATCTGACCGCCGATTTTGACGATATTCTGGACAGCATCGACCGCGATGCAGCGGTTACTCCGGAAGAAATCGAAGGAGCGCTGCGCAAGGTACAACGCCTGGATCCTGCGGGTATCGGCGCACGCTCATTGTCAGAATGTTTATTGCTGCAACTGGTGCAGCTTGAAGCCGATACAGCGGGCCGAGAACTTGCGATGGCCATTGCGAGTGAGCATCTTGACCTGGTCGCTGACCAGCAATACAGCGAATTGCGCCGCAGCCACCGTGCATCGGACGAAGAACTGGACAATGCGCTCGCCCTGATTCGAGGTTGCCACCCGAAACCCGGGCTTGCCGTGAGTCCGCCGTCGGCCGAGTACGTCGTGCCGGACGTATTTGTGCGAAAAATCGACAATCGCTGGCAGGTCGAAATCAGTTCATCGGGCATTCCGAAACTATCGGTCAACCAGCAGTATGCCCAGTTGCTCAAAGGTAGCGGGGATCACTCTGTCTTACGTTCGCAATTGCAGGAGGCACGCTGGCTGGTGCGTAGCCTCGAAATCCGCAATGAGACACTAATGAAGGTCGCGACCTGTATCGTTTCGCGTCAGCACGAATTTCTTGAACTGGGTGACGAAGCGATGAAACCCCTGGTATTGCGGGACGTTGCCGAGGCCATCGGCATGCACGAATCAACCATCTCAAGAGTCACGACAAGCAAGTATATGCATACGCCGCGTGGCGTCTTTGAATTCAAATACTTCTTTTCCAGCCACTTGTCGACAGTGGGCGGTGAAGAACAGTCGTCAACGTCGGTCCGGGCGAAAATTCGCAAGCTGATTGGAGCCGAGAATCCGGCAAAACCGCTCAGCGATAGCAAGATTGCCGTTTTGCTGGGAGATGAGGGCATTTCGGTTGCCAGGCGGACCGTCGCGAAGTACCGTGAAGCGTTGAAAATTGTATCGTCCAGCGAACGAAGGGTACGCAAACCGCGTTAGGGAACCTCTGATCAACTCCGGGCAAAGCAGATTGTGTTTTAAAACATTCAGATTCAAAGCGCGGATTGCAGGTAATAGCGAGCTCTTGCAAAGATTCGCAACGGCGACGCCGGATGTTTTGCACCGTAAGATGTGAGTTCGGATTTGATCAATGGTTCCTTAGGTAGAACACCGTATAGGAGGAAACTGTCGACTCGCTAGACTATAACCAGGGCGAAATTTCGAATGGCGAACGCATACTCGCCGAAAGGATCGGATTGTCGTCAAAACGCCGTTAACAGGAGAATAAAATGCAACTAGACGTCACGGGGCACCATGTCGAACTCACTGACTCACTTCGAGAATATGTAACGAACAAACTGGAAAAAATTGAGCGCCACTTTGACCAGGTTACAGACGTGCATTGCATCCTCACCGTCGAAAAACTCAGACAAAAAGCAGAAGCCACAATCAGCGTCAATGGCGCCAGAATTTATGCGGATGCGACCAATGAAGACATGTACGCGGCAATTGATGCCCTCGCTGACAAATTGAACCGTCAGGTGAAAAAGCACAAGGAAAAACACGCCGATCATCACGCCCGAGACTCGAACAAGCATCAGTTCGGCTAGGTACAATAAAATTGAGATGGTCAGCCAACGGCTGGCCATCTGCCCCACTCCCCTAAACCTTATATTCCTTGCCAGACATGAATCTTGAACAACTCATCAAGCCCGACAGCGTGCTCTGCAATGCGCATGCTCGTAGCAAGAAGCACTGCCTGGAAATTCTCAGCGAGCTCTTGTCGACCACCAATCCCGGAGTTTCCAACGAAGAGATTTTTTCCAGGCTGGTCGAACGTGAGCGTCTTGGCTGCACCTGTCTTGACAAGGGTTCCGCATTTCCACATTGCCGCATCGATGCCATTGGGCAAAGCAGCGGTGCACTGATCAAATTGTCGTCTCCCATCGATTTCGACTCATCGGATGGCGAATTCGTTGATCTGGTATTTGGTCTGATGGTTCCTGCGGAGATGGACGATAGCCACTACGCCGATACCCGTCTCATTGCGGGCCTGATATCCGACGATGCGCTGCGAGGCAAGCTACGGGCAGCGACCAGCAGCCGCGATTTGCATGAGACCCTCATAAGCTACGCGGCTCGCACTGAATCAGACCTGCCGGGCAGGTCGTAGTACGCCGATCATGTCCACAGAGACGCGGCTTATCATCGTTAGCGGGCTATCTGGTTCAGGCAAAAGCGTCGCCTTGCATGTCCTTGAAGATCTCGGCTATTACTGTATCGACAATCTTCCCGTCGCACTGCTCAAGTCGCTCATCGAGGAGCTGACAGCCTCTGAGGAACAATCCATTACTCGCATTGCAGTCAGCGTCGATGCCAGAAATCCGCATCACGACATCAATTCACTGCCCGAAGTCATCGCAGAACTGCATTCAAATCATGTCCGCACAGACGTCTTGTTCCTGCAAACCGATGACGATGTGCTATTAACTCGCTACAGCGAGAGTCGGCGACGCCACCCGCTTGCCGGCAGCGGCAAGGAACTTCGTGGTGCGATTACCCGAGAACGGGAACTGCTCAGTCAAATCACCAACGTGGCAGACCTGATCATCGATACCACCAAAAGCAGTGTTTATGAACTCGGCGACACCATTCGCGAAAGAGTGGACCGGCGCGACAGCAACGCGCTCTCCGTCCTGATTGAGTCTTTCGGCTTCAAACACGGCATTCCGGCAGACGCAGACTTCGTCTTTGACCTGCGCTGCCTGCCCAATCCTTATTGGCAGCCCGAACTGCGTGCACTAACAGGGCTTGATCAGTCGGTCGCGGAATTCCTGGATTCCGATGAACTCTTCGCGCAGATGTACGACGATATTCTTTCTTTTCTCACCCGCTGGATTCCGCGCTACGTCAGTTTCGACCGCGGCTACCTGACCGTGGCCATCGGCTGTACCGGCGGCCAGCATCGCTCGGTCCGCATGACCGAAAAACTGGCCAGCGCGCTCAAAGAAAGCCACGACCCGGTCCTGACCCGACACAGCGAACTCAGCGGCCAGATCGCGGAAACTCCGCCGTAGAAAACATCTCAAACCCACCACCAGCTCGTTTAGACGGTTACCACAATGAAGGACCCGTGCGCTGAGGTCGGTCTCTGAGACCGTGCCCCGCAGGGATGCGGGGCCCGAGCTTACAGGGACGTACTTGCAGCGTGTCT
>JAADHU010000052.1 GCA_013151645.1 Gammaproteobacteria bacterium
AAAGGGGTCGAACCGAATCTCGATTGATCGGTTCAACCGCCTGCTTACCTTCGCGTTGGTAGCGGCGAGTTCCAGCGCATGAACACCGGAGTACTTGACAATACAGTCTCAGATGAGACATCCTTGTCTCATGCTCGATATCGTACGCCCCACAACATTTGACGCCATCCTGGAAGCCGCGTTTGCCGTACTAAATGCCGAGCCAAAGGCATCCCTCGGCGATATCGCGGCGGCGGCCGGCGTCGGCCGCGCTACTCTCCATCGTCATTTCGGCGGCCGCGAAGACTTGATCCGGGCGCTTGCACAGCAGGCGCAACGTGAAACGGAGCAGGCCGCCAACAAAGCCAGCGAACACGCGTTGTCATATTCCGCGGCCCTTCGCGAGATATTGAAGGCAATGATCTTGCTCGGTGATCGCCATTGGTTTCTGGCGCATGAATCCATGGGCCGGTTTCCGGAAATACGCGCCGAGTATGATCGACAGCGCGATGAATTGATTGACGCCATCGAAGAAGCACGAAAAGAGGGCCTGTTCCACGCCGCCTGCCCGGTCGAATGGATTGTTCAAACTTACGATCATCTCATCCACGCCGGGTGGGAGATGGTACGTGCCGGACACGCCACCCACGCTCAGGCGTCGGATCTCGCCTGGTTGACGCTCAAGAGTGGGCTCAAAAAGGCAAGATTGTGAAGTTGAGCGGGAATACGCGCACTGTGATCGCGCCTTCGGGCACCGGAAAATTATCCTTCCGAGTTCTGGTAACGACCATTGCGGCGAGTGTTTCGGTCTTTGCTCACGCAAACCCGTTGACCGGCTCATGGCTGACAGAGGACGGTAACAGTGTCGTTTCGATCGGCGTCTGCAGCGATGCTATTGACCGGTTCTGCGGTTACCTGGTGCGGTTTCCGTCAACCGGGAGTACGGCGCTCGACCGTGCAATGTGCCGTTTTCGTTTACTGGGTGGATTAAGGCTCACGGGCGATGATCTCGCCGACGGCTGGTTTTTCGATGTGGAGTCCGGCAACGCTTACAGCCTGACGATTCGTGCTGGTGAATCGCAGGGCACTCTCGATCTCCGACTTTTTACCCAGGTCGAATTATTCGGTAAAACGATTCACTGGACTCGATCGGAAACACCGGTCATGCCGGTCGACGATAAACAGCAATCGACGACTTGCACGTTTTGACCGACACGAACACACGTCTAGAAGGACTTGACGTAGCGAGATTTCTCGCCCTACTGGGCATGGTCATCGTGAATTTCGACACGGTGATGGTCAGTGGCGGTCACCTGGGTGAGAACTATGCCGGCATCGCACAAATGCTTCAGGGCCGAGCCGCCGCGACGTTCGTGGTACTTGCCGGTATCGGCCTTGGCCTTAGCGCTTCGCATCAGGCCTGGGAACGGACCCTTGCGATCACTCTCAAGCGCGCTGCGTTTCTGCTATTTGTCGGCCTGTTAAATGTGCAGATATTCGATGCCGATATCATCCACTACTACGCGTTCTATTTTCTGCTCGGTACTTTTTTCCTGCGCTTGCGCAGCAAATTCCTGTTCTTTGCAATGGCCGGACTGGTTATCGGCTTCGTCGTGCTGGCTCTTTTTCTCGAGTACGACGCCGGGTGGAACTGGCAGACCTATGCCTACAGCGATTTCTGGACGGTGACAGGTTTTACACGAAACCTGTTCTTCAATGGCTGGCATCCGTTGGTCCCCTGGTTCGCCTTCTTCCTGCTCGGGATTTACCTGAGTCGACTGCGCCTCAGAGAGCGGACCGTACAATGGCAGCTGCTGATTGGCGGTAGCCTGCTGTTTATCGTCGTTTCACTCGCGTCGCGGGCGCTTGTCAGTATGGTCGCCGACATTGATGCAGAGGCCGTCGTGTTGTTCGCGACTGACCCGATACCACCGATGCCGCTCTATATGCTTGCGGGCGGAAGCGTAGCCAGCGCCACTATCGGTCTTTGCCTGCTGGTCGAGTCGCGGTTGCGGTCGTCAGGACTATTACGCGTTTTCACCGCGCCTGGCCGGCAAACATTGACCTTATACGTCGCTCACATCGTCATTGGCATGGGCACACTCGAAGCACTGGGTATGCTCGGTGGTCAGATTCCGCAGACAGCACTGGTCGCGGCTTCACTTTTTATCGCAATTGCGACGGTGTATGCGCTCGTGTGGCGTCTTTTTTATCGCCGAGGACCGCTCGAAATGCTGATGCGAAAGATGAGCGAGTATCACCCGGCGAAGTCTGGAGTTTCGTTTTTGTGAATCGAGACCATTCGTCACAGCTAGATGCCTGATGAACGACAAACACCTGCAGAACGTTCACGGTAGATCAGCAGCACTCGTTGCCTTTGTTCGGTTCACAGGCAATCGGAGCTCCGCGACGGTCTAACTCAAAGCTGCAGCATTGTTCGAGTACGCGTCGCAGGCGCTTTCGCGCCCGCTGTACCCGAGACTTCGCACTTGTGTAATTGATGCCCAGGTTCTTCGCGTATTCCTTTTGCGACAGGCCCTCGAGATCAACCGCTCTCAGAACATGTTGGTCACGGTCTGAGAGCTGGTCGATTAACTCTCCAAGCACACGGCTGAGCGCCTCCTTGATTGCTGGGACTTCGCGTTCCTCGTCAGCGGTCAATTGCACGTCTTCGACTGAGACTCGAGGAAGTTGACGCCCGCGGCTGCGGTAGTAATCAACGACCCGATTGCGCGCGACCGCGAACACCCAGTACAGTTGTTGGTCTGCCTGGGCAGGACCAGGATTACTAATTACCTTGAGCAGAATGTCCTGAATCAAATCCTCGGCATCGGCAGGGCTACTTACGCGATGGTGCACAAACCTCGAGAGCGCCTCCCGGAGCTGCGAATCAAGCCGCTCGGACATCAGGCGCAACAGGGCATTTTGGTCGATTCCGACGCGCAACAGGTGCTGGTCGGATCAATCTTGATCTCGGTGTCCGATAGCAAATAGTAGAGCTCCCACTGATAACCGTCGGGATCGCGCACCATAAATTTGTCCTGATTGGCATAACAACAGACGGAACTCTCACGTTCACCGTAGACCAGGTTTGCGTCCGACAGTCGCTCGAAGGCGCGGTCGAGTGTTGCTTGTGACGGAAACTCGATTCCCAGATGGTGACGGGACGTATCCGCGGCTCGAGCGGATTCCAAGGTGCTAAACGAAATGTTAAGCGGCAAGTCCTCCGGCTCGAACTTCACATAGTCATCCCTGGATTTGGTGGGTTTACTCTGAAACAGCGCTGCATAGAATTCGCTGGTGACCGTTACATCTCGAACGGCCAGGGACATATGCATTTTCAACATGATCCGCACTCCTGATTGGGTCTCATTGGGTTAAGACGTTTGTGCGAGAAGAAAGATGCACAGCGCCGGAATCTGCTGACAAATCAGACCGGTCGAGAACTTCGCCACCCAGAATGACGTATTCAATCGTATCGTACGCAGCAACATTCAGCAGCGGGTTGTCCCCAAGCAGGAGAAGATCGGCACGCTTGCCTGTCTCGATCGTGCCGATTTCGGTGTCAATCCCGAAGAACCTGGCGTTACCAATTGTGGCGGCGGTAAATAGTTGTAATGGCGATACGCCCGCGGCGATCCAGCGATCCATTTCGATTCGTCCGTTGAGTCCTGGTGGATTCGCAAAGGTTGGACTGCTCGGCGTGTCGCTGCCAAACAGCAGTGCGCCGCCGTGGTTCGTAAAATATCGAAGCACATTGGAAACCCGTGCAATCGGCTCGGCATCCAGTTCGTCCCAATGACCTTCTTTGACTAACTGCGCTACGAACGGATTCTGCAGCATTTGCTGTCGCCACCATTGTCCTGCTTCAGTGCGGTACCAGGCAAGCAGGCTGGCCGGCAGAACATGAGCCAGTCGAGGGTCATCCAGATATTCGGGGTTCTGAATATCACGTTCACCGTAAAGAACCTGAATGGTTGGTTGCAGTGAAATTCCATTTTCAATCGTCGTATCGACTATTCTTTCAATTTCAGTGTGCATAGCAGTGACCGAACGGTCATTCCAGGTCCACATGCCGTGCGCGAAAGCGTCGATCCCCGTTGCGATAGCAAATGATTGCGCGGCCTCCGAGTTTGCGTGCATCAGGACCGGCATTCCCCTGGCATGAGCTGAATCGGCTAATGCCCGGATAAGATCAGCGGAGGGAATCGGCAAGTCGCGGCGCTCGCCGAAGCCTCGTTCGTAATGCGTTTTGACGCATATTCCGCCATCGTCATGGATACGCTCGACGACAGCCGATGGTGTGTGGTGGCGCGGATCAATCCCCTCGGGAAACTCAGCCGACCTGGTTTCGTCGTACAAAAAATAGGGCATCATTTGGTAGCGAGCGGGCTTTGGCATGAAGCTCATCGGATAACCATCGAATACCGGGGAGCCACCGCAAAAATAGGCTTGCGGCCGGACGGATTGAGCATTCCAGTCGTCAATCGCCTGCGGGCGTGAATTCAGGTCGATAACCGTTGTAAATCCGTGGTACAGGTAACTACGCGGGATCTGGGTACGCGCCTCTGACGCGATCGCTGCAACGGATGGTTCGTCCTCGCCAACCAAACCTGGAATGTCACTCAAATGTGTGTGGCTATCGATGAGCCCGGGAATCAGGAACTGATGGGTCCCGTCAATGACCGTTGTCGTCGCCTTCACACGGTGAGCAGTCAGCTTCCCAACGAATACAATCCTGCCATCTCGCACCAGCACATCGCTGGTGTCGGCTTGCCTGTCGTGGCCGACCGAAACGACCGCAACATCCCTGATCCAGAGGTCGGCATCTATCTCCGTGGTCGGGCCGTGGCTACACCCCTGGACCGCAAAAAAAGCCAGCACCAGTACCTGGTATTTTCTCATCTCGTTCCTCTCAATGGTCCCTGATCAGGCCCAATAATCTAAAACCGACCGGGCCGAATGCTTCCGAGTTAGCTGGATTGTACCCGACACTCTTGAGTATCGACTCTCCCGGGCCGGCGGAACCAACGCGCCCGGCCGGCTCTTTTCCAAGAGCTGAGTTCTCCAGCGTTCACGGCAACGACAAGTGCGCTGGTGAAGAAGCGACCAAGTGCGGCCTCAGCGATCATCGGGAAGAGGTGTCGGGTTGACTATGTTCGTCAAGAATAAACCTGACACCATTCGAAGTTACAGTCCCAGTCCCAGCGTCAGCTCCATCCCGCGGTTCGTTGACAAAATCGTCAATACCGCATTGATATCCTTCGCCGGTACTGAGAACTTAATAACACCTGAGTGACAATGGGTGGTGTCGCTCACCGCGAACTGATCTCGGATACGATCCATGACAACTCCCAATACGTCAATAGTCGAGCCGAGCTATCACATCAGCCAACCAGGGTTAGACAGCGCGGCATGTGGTGCTTCAAGTCAACGCATCAGGCCCAACGTTTTCTGAGCGCGTACGCTGCTGTCTACAATCTTTTCAATCTGGGGCGTCATTTGATGTCCGCCAAACATTGTCGAGGATTTCGACAACCTGCCTTTGCGTCCTGGATTTGTACGGTGACCACATCAGTATCAATGCGGACGAATAGACGGCATGCACAGTCGGATCGACTTTCGGCAATCTCAGAAATCTCCATTTTATGGCGCTAGAGGACGCGCTATAACGCTATGGCGATTCTATAGGCATCGAGTAGCGCCGCGTGAGCGGAGCGGCTGCTGACGGCATCGCCAATTCGGTAAAGCAGATAACCACCTTCTTCCGCGATCTGAAAAGGCTGGGGTTGGGCATTTATCAGCGCGTCGATATCGGTCACACCCCGATTCGCGGCGCTTTCTCTCAATTCCTGGAACACATCGTCATGTGGATAACAGCCTCGATCAACGATTACCTGGTCAGTTTCAATTTCGACCGACTCATCGGTCAGGTCGTTGCGCAGGGTCGCCCTTAATTGCACGCCGTCGCGACGAACAGCGAGTAACGTCAGGTCGATTCTTACCGTTACTCCTTGCAGATACAATTGCTTGCGGTGCACGGAACGTTCGGCATAGCCCATTTCTGCGCCAATACGATCATCGATTGTTGCAATGATCACTTTTGCACCACCAATGGCGAGCTGTTCAGCGCAGGACACTGCCTCGTGTCGGCCTGTTCCGTCGTAAACCAGGATACGGTTGCCTGGTTTGACGTGGCCGCTGAGCATGTCCCAGACGCTGTGACACTGATCATCGCCCTCCAAATCTCCAAAATTGGGGAGTCCGCCACTGGCAACAATAACCACGTCCGGATGTAACGCAAGCACGTCTGCACCGTTGGCGTAGGTGTTGAAATGCACGGCGACACCAAGATGCTCGAGTTCCGATACTCGCCAGTCGACAATGGATATTATGTCTCGACGCCAACTCGCCCGTGATGCCAGTAACAGCTGCCCTCCCAATTGAGGGGTCGCTTCCAGCAATGTTACGCGGTGACCTCGCTCGGCAGCGACGCGAGCCGCTTCCATTCCTGCCGGTCCACCACCGACGATGACCACGTTACGAATATCTCCGGTCGTCCGTTCGATGACCTGCGCTAACTGAGTCTCGCGACCGGATGCCGGGTTGTGAATACAAGAAGGCTTCTTGTGCATGCAGTGCGAAGCACCGAAGCAGGGTCGAATGCGATGTTCGTCGCCACGCAATATCTTGTTGACGATCTGCGGGTCGGCAATATGAGCGCGAGTCATAGCCACCATATCGAGGATGCCTTCCTTTATTGCGTGACGAGCCGTAGCGACATCGGCAATGCGTGCACCATGAAAAACCGGTAGCGACAGTCCCTGTTTAATAGCGGCAACCTGAGGCAGAAAAGGTGCAAGTGGTTCGGTCATGCCGGGCATGTTTTTTTCGGCTAGGCTTAACTCCGTGTCCATCCGCCCAGAGATGCAATTAAGGAAATCAATTGCGCCTTCGCGTTCCATCAATTGTGCGATGGCAAGCGCGTCTTCTGACGAAAGTCCGCCGCGATCTTCATAGATGGACATTCGCATGCCAACCAGGAAATTATCACCGACATTCTCCCGAATCGCCTCATGCACCATCAAAGCGAATCGGGCACGATTTTCTACACTCCCACCGTATTTGTCAGTTCTTCGATTGACGTCAGGTGAAAAGAATTGTCCGATCAAATGGGCACCAGCATGGGTTTCGAGACCATCAAGACCACCCTCGTAACAACGCCGCGCAGCCTGACCAAATGACGCCACGATGCGTTTGATGTCATCTTCGTCAATTTCGCGCGGAATGTTTCTATGCAACGTTTCGCGTACCGAACTTGGCGCCAACGTCGGTAACCAGTTATCTGCCGTAGCATCGCCGCGCCGCCCAAGGTGCGTAATCTGGCACATTAGTGCGGCACCCTGTGCATGAATTCGCTCTGAGAATGCCTGAAAATACGGAATAACATTATCGTTATCCACCCGCAATTGTCTGAACACCGAGGGCGAATCAGCCGCTACGCACGAGGACCCTCCGAACATGGTGAGGGCCAACCCTCCTTTGGCCTTTTCTTCGTGGTAGCGCTGATAGCGCATTCCTGGAAGCCCGTCATCGTCCATACCACTAGCATGGCTCGCGCTCATGATCCGATTCTTCAGCGTCAAGTGTTTGATCTTGAGCGGTTGAAAAAGCGGGTCTTTGCGCTTCTTCACGGTGCCGGAATCGGTCATGGACATCTCTTTGCTAGTTGGTTCTATATTCTTGGCTTGTCATTTAGCGACTTTTCGTTACCGAGTCAATCTATAAACGTGTCTCAACAAAGGCGACCGCTACAGTTTAGGGTGCTGACAAATTAACGGTCGCTACGGGACAATGTCGCAATGAGTGTATCCAATAATCAGTACGAAGGTCATCGACTTCCGGCGGCAATCGGTAGCGTTTGTACAGCGATGAATGTTTACTGACCACCCATTGTCACTCAGGCGCTATCAAGTGGTCAGTACCCACGGCTGATGTCGGAAAATTGTCGGAATAACGATTAACTTTCAGACTACGGATTTGTCGTGGAGAACAGGCGATCCTCGGTTCTCATGCGGAAAAACCAGCATAGAGGGCGCCCGGTTACCGGGACCTTGTGACCCGCGCGAGGCCCGGACGCGTGTACCGCCGATCAGTCGTTGAGATCGAGTGACCAGCTACTCAAGCGTTTCTGCAAATTCTGCAACTGAATCTGTAATCGCTGTCCATTCTTTTTCATGGGCCGCCATGTCTACGTTTTCCACAACCCGGTCTCTTACGACAAACTTGCCATCGACGATCACCGTTCGAACATTCTGCGGGTAGGTGGAAAAAGCCAGTGTGGCATAAGGATCGTACATAGGCTGCATATTCACGGCGTGTATGTCGACGATCACAATGTCCGCTTTTTTACCCACTTCCAGGGAGCCAATTTGATCTTCCATATCGAGAGCACGAGCACCGCCCATCGTGGCCATGTACACCAGGTCGTACGGAGGAAGTCGGCGGGTGTCCGGCCCGTTGCGATTTCGGGCGACAATGGCCGCGTAGCCCATAACGTTGATGATATCCATTTGATTGGAACTCATCGGCCCGTCGGTTCCCAGCCCGATATCGACACCCGCTTCATACATTATCCAGGCCGGTGACGAACCGGACGCACTGCGACTGTTTGCCTTGGGGTTATGACCAACACCGACGCCTCTCTTCTTGAGGATCGCTATGTCTTGCTCGTCTACGTAAGTCACATGAGCTGCCACCAGTCGATCGCTCAGAAAACCGAGATCATCGAGATACTCGATGATCGATTTCCCTTCGGCAATTGCTCCGACATCTCGCGCAACCATCTCTGCTTCTGTACGTTTCTCGGCGATGTGCATCAGTATTGGTACATCCTCGCGATCCGCCAGCTCTTTAGTCTTGATCAGCCACTCGGGAGATACCGTATAGGGCGCGTGCGGTGCGACGGCCGGCGTTACCAGTGGGTCGTTTTTCCACTCCTTGATGAATCGCTCGGCGTAAGCCAGTCCACCGTAAGGCTCTTTGGCATCAACTACAGGAAACCCCATCACCGTTTCGCCAAGCACGCCGCGGATACCGACGCTCGACACAGAACGCGCCACCTCATCCTCGTGATAGTACATGTCCGTTACCAATGTAACGCCGGACAAAGCGGATTCAATGGCTGCATGTCGGGCAGCGACCCGAATTAGTTCGCGGGACAGCTGGGATTTTTCAAGCGGAAAGAAAAACTGGAAGAGGCGATTCTGAACACCGTTCTCGCCCAGTCCTCTGAAGGCAATCATGGACAGGTGATTGTGTAGATTAATCATGCCCGGCATGGCGATATTGCCGTTGGCGTCGATGACAGTGTCAGCTTTGTACCGGGCCAGCAGGTCCTGGCCACCGATGGCGACGATTTTATCGCCCTGCACCACGATACTGCCGCGTTTATAGGTAGTCCGTTGGTCGTCCATCGTCAGCACATACGCGTTTGTAACGATCAAATCCGCTTGTTCTGCCGCCGACACGCTGCCGGCGGCGAACAACGCGAGCAGTACTATCGCCTGCGCCCTTTCAATTGCATTCATATGGGTTATCTCTTAAGTCGGGAATGTTATGCGCGTCCTAGAAATTGTATCTAAACTGAGCACCCCAGGTACGAGGTTCATTGACAAAACCGGTCATCGTGGACGAATTGAAGTTGAAGAAACTCAATGAGCCGATCAATTCATGCGCATTGGTGATGTTGCGGCCGAAAATGGACCCACTCCAAACTCCGTCGCCACTGATATAGCCGACTCTAATACCGCCTTCGAGCAGCGCCTCACTGGTTTTTTCGACCGTGATCAACAAGCCGGGATTTTTCCCACGGTAAACCCAGTCAGTGAGGAAGTAGACTTCTCCATCGAAAGCGGGCCTGGCCAGTCGAATTGTCGTGCTGCCGATCCACTTGGGCCCAGGCAAAGACGAGCCGTCGATCAGTACCTGGTTGGCAATGTCCGGATGTTGGGGATTCAATATTGTGCCCGAGTTGGGTCTTCTGACTCCGACCAGCGGATCATCAATTTCAGTATCGTTTAGACTCAAGCCCGCTGTGATCAAGACATTCTCGTTTGGTGCGAACTCGAGATCCGCTTCAAAGCCCTGGCCGATCGCATTTTTGACGTTCAGCAATGAAATCGTATTGGTCACACCGCCCGTAACCGCAATCTGCTTGTCGGAAATTTCGTAATAGAATGCGGCCAGATTCAATCGCAGTCGGTTGTCGAGCAGCTCACTCTTTATTCCGGCTTCGTAAGACCAGATATACTCAGAGTCACCTATATCGGGAACCGAGTCGCGTGCCAGAACACTGGGCGCCTTATAGCCTGTTGATATGCGGCCATAGACGTTAACGTCATCATTTACGGAATAAAAAAGGCTCACATCACCGGTGACCGCGCTGTCGGACACGTTCGTAACAAACGGTGGACCACCCGCTGAACCGGCGGGTGCACTACCGTTGGCTGCTGTGTAGAGGACCTGGTGTCGCTTGTCGTCATTTGAATAACGAAGCCCGACTTTCAGCAACATCTGACCGGAAAGATCGTAGTCGACGGAGCCAAACACGGCCCAGGCTTCTGTGTCCTGAGATTGAATAGCCGTTAGCGGCGGAATGTTCAGTGGTGGAGCGCCGAAAAGCGGGAACGACGTCGCGGCGACCTGATCGATTTGAACATCTTCATTGAAATAGTACGCGCCGACCAGCCAGTTCAGTTGACCCGTATTATTGCTTGCCAGTCGAAGTTCCTGCGTGAACTGGGTCAGGTCGCTAATAGCGTCCCCCGTTTCCAGGGCCCAATTGTCCCCGAATCCCAGTACATCCCTCAAGAAGGGCACGTTGCCCGGAAAATTTGGTCCGGTCAGAGAGCCGCCATCTACGTCACCCTGATTCTTATTGCCAAGGATCGAACGATAGCCAGTAATAGAGGTTAACGTAAGATCGTTGATATCGTGATTGACAGTAATCGTCCCGTATACCTGTTCTAATTCTGACCTTACGCGACTGATTGAGTCCAGCGCCACTTTGTCCCGATCAAGTTTAATTATCCCGCCACCAACCCGTAAGACACCGGCGCGAAAAATCGAAGTCGAGCCGTCATATTGATTGTGGTAACCCGCGTTAAACAGAACATTGGTTGCATCTGAGGGCTGCCATTCCAGTTGCGCACGCATCGCCCATTCCCCAAAGCCGCCAATCGCATTATTCTTCTCGAAGCCGACTGCGGTGTTATCGATCCAATCCTTGCGACCCCCGCTGTACACGGATACGCGACCACTGAGAACACCAGGAGACAATTCCCCGCCTATCGCCGCTTCAATTCTTCGGGTACCGTATTTGCCATAGGACACGTCGATGAAACCTTCCGTATCCTCTGTCGGCCGACGCGATTCAAACTTCACGACACCGGCGGGCGTATTTCGACCGAACAGCGAGCCCTGTGGGCCGCGCAGGATTTCGACCGACGCGATATCAAACAGTGGAAACGCCTTTACACTCACATTTTCAAGCACAACATCGTCATAGACCATTGACACAGGTTGCGCAGCGTTTGCATCAAAGGCGGAATTGCCCAAGCCACGTATAAAGAACCGAGGCGCAAGACGACCATTGGAAGAATTCACGTAAAGGCTCGGCACGCGAGCGGATATCGCCAGAATGTCGGTGCCGCCGGCCAGAACCGTGTTTAGATTCTCGGTGCTAATCGTTGCGACTGAAACAGGAACATCCTGCAGGTTCTGCGCACGTTTTTGCGCGGTAACAACAATCTCCTCCAGCACACCGCCAGAGTCCTGTGCGGACGCGTCGCCGAGTCCGAATACGGCCACAACTATTGCGCTTGCCACTCCTGCACGAGAAGCCGGTCGAATTTTAGTATCACTCATCGTTGATTTTCCTGTTTGCCCATTTTGTGTTGTCATAATTTGAATGATTATAACCTGCCGGTTGATTGCCGAGGCGACTATCTCTGTACCATTGAGTATAGGGCGCAACACGTCAACGTCGCGAATACTTGCACTCCTGCCCGAACCGGAACACCAGCAGAGCACAGTTGGCAGGAAACGGTTGTCCAATATCTTGAAGACAGTGTTGATAAACGCTCTCAGACCGTTTGTCCTGGATCGAAGGCGGATTGATGGTGTGAAATTCAACCATCAATCGTGTGCTTGAGATCGTTCGACGCATTCTCTACCGGGCACGCGACGACTGGGGATGGATCACGCAGGTTCCGAAAATCCGCATGTTGAAAGAACTCATACGTCGCGTACGGTTTCTTACGGATGAGGAAGCGGATCGGCTGATGTTGGCAATGCCAGAGCCTTTGGCACCGGTGGTGCTTTACGTAAAACGGGAAGCGCATGCTGAAAGTTGGCTCTGCCTGGAAACGCTCATTGAAGCGTGCCCGAGTCGAGGAGTTTCGCTTTCACGACTTGCGCCACACCTGGGCGATTTGGCAGGTGATGAACGGAACCAGTCTGCAAGAGCTGATGGAGCTGGGTGGTTGGAAGTTAGCTCGCTAATTGTTAATTCGTTGTTTTAAACGAGTATCGTGAGGGCGCTCGTTGCATCAAATGCACCATACAGCTCAACTGTGCACAACTGAATCACGCAAATCTGCCGCAAGGCGCTAGTCTCGGCACAGTATGACAGACACGCCAAGGCGACCTGTGCAGCAACCTGTTCGGTTTGGATCAAGCATCACTTTGATACCGCGTCGAAGAAACCACGAAGAACGCGTTCATCATCGCCCTGTACCGCATCTCGCCACGCCGACCCATAAACGATCTGGCCAGGAACCGTACCATCCTTACCGAGCAGAGCGAGTGCAGGGACCACTTTGATTTTTCCTGGCACAAAAGCCTGAGACACAATTTGATCCAAATTCATATAGTCGAAGTTAATCATAACAATGTGCTTTCGCTCAAAAAGACTTGAGAGATCCGCGTCACTGGCCCGATTCCTAATTCGAACGCATGGGGCACACCATTCTGCGAAGAAAAATACAAACGCCTGCTTCCCACTTCTCTCTGCAAGATGTGATTGGCGACGAAGATAATCTCGCAAATTTTCATCGTACGAAAAATCAGCTATCCAGCCATCAGGCACCTCCTTCGGTAGGTAGGAAGATATACCGATGGATTCGCGTGAACCGGGGCCGACGGCGCACGCTGATAACAAGGCTGCAATGAGGAGTAGAGACCAACAATTTCTGACAGTAGTCAATGTCACTCCTAACGTATTCGCCAACTTGTGCTAAGTGTCTAGCGGGGAACGTGCCATTGCAAGGCAATAAACTGCATATTCCGTGACAGATACAGGTGGTTCTGGCGACAGTTCACCTAAGTAGTTCAGTAGACCGCACCCGGTACTGATGCGAATCTCTGTTGCTCTCAGGAATTAAAACTAATTCAAAGTCACGATAAAGATAATTGGGAGAAAAATCGAGATCACGGCATATGCTAGTTCGATAGGCACTTTTTTTTGGACAACGTCCTAATTTATTGGACAAATAATAGAGGGGCTACCATTGTAACCCCATGTATATGCCCGGAGAGATTCGAACTCCCGACCACCTGGTTCGAAGGCACGAACGCTAAAAGTGGTTTTCTTATTGATCAGTAAGTTAGATGGCCCGCCCTCAACCTTTGTGCCGCTCAACGCCGCAGAGCCGTCAGTTACCGCCTAGACGCTACGTTATCGACGAAAACTGAGGCACTTTGACCGATGCAAGAGGCAATCAGGTGCTGACAAATTAACTTCTCGTCTCGTGCTATTTTCTGTGTATACATGACTCATGTGGCTGCCACGCATTCCCAAGACGCAAAGGCGCGTTGTCGGAAAAGTCGATAGTGTTTGGCCGACATCAAATACGTCCCCAGATTGAACAGTTGTAGACAGCAACGTGCGTGCTCAGAAATCGCTGGGCCTTCCGTGGCGCCGAACAGTGCGTTTATACGCCAAAGTGATTGCAGGAAGTTTGCAGTCACGTCTTCAGCCCAAAACGATCGAGGCCAAAAAAATTGTATGTCAGCTGAAATGCTCGTATTCTGTCTCCGACATTCCAGCCGGAGCTGTCCGATGCGCTATATCTGTTCAATTGCAATAAGCGTAATTCTCTTTCTTGTCCAAACCGAAAATGCAACCGCACAACAATGGCAGAAAGAGCAAATCCAGTTAACCCAGGTATCTACTAACGACGGTATTAACGTATGGGGCGTGAATTCTGTCGGCCAGATCTTTCGTACGACAAATAGCGGTGCTAGCTGGGAAGGCGTGCCTGGCAGCCTGAAGCAAGTGTCGGCAGGCGATGGAAACATTGCCTGGGGCGTAAATAGCTCGGACGCAATCTATCGAACACGAAATGGTGGAACGAGTTGGGAGGGAGTTTCTGGCCTGCTAAGACAAGTCTCAACGATCAACTACAGCGAGGCTTGGGGTGTCAATAGCGATGGTGCAATCTACCGTACGCGCAACGGTGGACTAAGCTGGGAAGGAGTTCCTGGTTTGTTGAAGCAAGTTGCAGCTATCAGCTACGACTATGCGTGGGGCGTAAATGCCGCAGGTGCCATATATCGAACGCCTAACGGCGGCCAGTTGTGGGAATCGGTTCCAGGCTCGCTGAAGCATGTTTCATTGCGAGATTACGACACGGCGTGGGGGATCAACACTACCGGTAAAATCTATCGCACGAATAACGGTGGTGAAAATTGGGAAAGAGCCTCTGGCATACTGGAGCATGTCGCCGCAGTTAGCTATGGCCAGTGGTGGGGTGTAGTCAATGGTGACGATGTGTATCGAAATAGAGGCGTCATACGTACTGAGGGCACGCGATACTCAGCAAGGAATGTCGTCGGCGACTTCAATGCCTTGCCAACGACATGGGTAACGCAGGAGACCGTCAGAACTACATATCCAAGTCAATGGGAGAATCGAGATCGAGATGGTTTGCCATACCACATACAAGGAGTTGCGCAAATCGGGAATACGTGGGTTTTTGTTCACAATCGCGCCGATTATCCTGGCTTCATAATGTGGGGAGTTACAGGCAACCAATTCAAGTTCAAAGAAGTCGAGTATGGCCGTCATCCTGGTGGAATACAGGCCTCAGGAAACGTATTTGTCGTACCAATCAAGGAGGCAGGAGTTCTAGACGAAGCCATTGCCAAAGACGCAATTTCGGGCACAACGACGGCCGATGATATTAAAAACAATAACCGCATAGCATTCTATCAGTTGTTTTCGAATCGATTGATTGAGCTCACGCACCTTAGTGTGCCCAACTATAGCGAGTCTGCCGGTATTGCCTATGATCCGGATTGCGATTGCTACTATATGCTTAGCAGCCGTGTTGCCGGACGTTGGAACCCCTCCAACGCGAGTAATCGGCTTTTCAAAAGTGTCGACAGGATGGCGCTGGAAGACCCCAACAATCGATTTACTTTGCTTGGGTCGATCGAAATTCCATCGTCACAATCCGGCGTCCAGTTGGTATATGACAAAGAAAACGGACTGTTTGTGGTTTCAATGGGTAACACGTTCCACATGTCAAACATCGTCCAGGGTTCCAATATTGCAACATTGACGAAGATAGATCTTGAAAGAGTGAATCGGAATACGACGGCAAAATTCGCGCCGATAGCTACCAAAGAGTTCGACGATACATGGGGCATGTATACGGCTCCAAATTTCGCATACGGTGCAGGAGTCGTCATTGACGCACAGGGAGTACTAAACATCTTTGCCACTGCAATGGAGATTGGTGACGAGACAGAGTACTTTCGTATCAGACCCTAGACTGTACGCAACTTTCTTATGCTGTATGCCGTCAGCGCCTATGGCGGTACTGACAAGTTATCTGCCGCTGGTCGATAATCTGGTGATGAATACTTATAAGCGTCACCGATTTCCTCCCGACATCATCAGTTACGCAGTCTGGCTCTACCATCGATTCAACCTCAGCAATCGTGATGTCGAAGATCTGCTCGCGGAACGAGGCATCATTGTTAGCTACGAAGCCATCAGGCTTTGGTGTATCAAATTTGGTGCTCGATATGCTCGTCGTCTCAAACGGCGACACGAGCGACGCAGCCTTTAGAAATCGCTCCGAGAAGAGACTGCTTCGCTGACTACCGAGTGCACTCCCGATCTAAAGGACCACATGGCCCGTGAGGAGGAGATGGCGCGCCCGGAGAGATTCGAACTCCCGACCACCTGGTTCGAAGCTCCGAATGCAGCTATAAGTAATTGATATATAACAGCTTAAAGACGGCGTTTGTTGCGATTTTGCCCTACAATGCACAACGAAGCATGGCCGATGTCGGAAAAGTGTCGGAAATACCGAACGAAGGTTTGGACAGTCTCACCGGTTCCCTGGACGCAATCGAGCACCCCTGATCAGATGCCAGCAAACTAATTCTAGGATTAGGTTAGTTGCTAACCTGCGCACGAAAAGACTTCACTTCGGCA
>JAADHU010000068.1 GCA_013151645.1 Gammaproteobacteria bacterium
ACCACCAATAGCAACCCGGTAGGAGCGTCTCCCGAGGCGCGACCCCCAAATCTTCATTCGCGCACAGAGCACGCCCCACAGAAGCCGCCAACAAAACCCTTGTAGGAGCGTCTCCCGAGGCGCGACCCCCAAATCTTCAATCGCGCACGGAGCACGCACCACAGAAGTGCCAACAAAACCCTTGTAGGAGCGTCTCCTGAGGCGCGACCCCCGGACTTCAATCGCGGCAGAGTGAAATGCTGCCGTTCAGCGTCTCAATGGTGACCCGTGAATCGCCGTCACCTTCCGTGAAGTTGAGTTCTTTGCCCGGCGCATAGCGGCTGGTACGCACGGCCTTAGGGCCGAAGCAGTTGCGAATGCTACCGTTAAACGTCTCAATGTTGAATCGAGCGGAGACGGCGTTCTTGAAAACCACGTCAACTGAACCGTTGATCGTCTCAATCTCCAGCTTGCCACCACGACGAAGCTCCGAACGAAAATCAATGTCGCCGCTGACGGTGTTCGCCTCCGCGTAGTCGAACGAGCCGTTCATGACCGCGACATCGCCACTGACCGACACCGCTTCAATGCTGCCCGCCAGGGAATCCACCTCTACATCGCCACTCACGGACGTCGCCTCGGCTCGCATGTCACGACTATCGCCCCGCAACTCAATATCCCCGCTCACGGTTTCGACCTCCGCATCCGCACCGAAGATCTCGCTTTCCATATCCCCGCTCACCGTATGCAGTCGCAATTCGCCGAAGACATTATCGATTTCGATATCCGCGCTGACACCCACGACTTCAAGCGAGCTGTTCTCCGGAACATGGATCGTCAGGTCACTCGAGATACTTCTTGCATTGTGCTTTGGCGCTTTGACTTTGATGATGACCTCGTCGCCGTCTCTCTCAACAATGAGTTCGTCAACGCCTCGACCAAGATCGGCAATCACTTTGACCTCATTTCGGGACCAGCCGGTCACTTCAATTGAACCGGCGATGTTGGAAATCGACACATTGCCTTTCGCACTGGCATCGATCGTTTTTTCCACGTCTTCGGCAACGGCGGTGGTAGCACTCAAAGCGCTCGCAATTACCAGCAAAACCGTCTGTGTCATGTTCGTCATAGTCATCGTCTCTCGCTGAGCGCGCCCCACCGCACTCAGAAATCTTCTCTGAACATCACCGTACCGGTGATCTCACTTACCTGCCGCATCACTGACAATTCTTCCTGGTAACTACTGAGCAGGAGTTTCTGCAGCAGTGCGTTATCGGGCTCGTTTGCCAGCGCCCTGTTTATATCCGCAATGGCCGTTCGAATAGTCGCCAGGCTCTCGTGCACATTCCGCCGTGCCTCCGGTGACAACCGTTGCATTTCCTGCTCAAGTTGCGATGCCAGGACGCTGTGCGCATCCTTGAAACCCGGCCCCAGCGTGTACTGGCTGCCAAAACTTCCCGATACCGGCTGAAACACCAGGCCCGGATTTTGCGTCACGGGCGACGCCGCCCGGTCATCATCCGTGACAGCAAGATAGGTCAATCCCGAAGAGCCGCCCACCAGCAGCAAGACGGCCGCTGCCTGGACAATGAAACGGTTCCACGATGCGACCGCCGGTGGTTTAGCGATCGCCTCGGCGATACCCGGCCAAAGATCGCTCTGTGGCTGAATATCCTGCGCAAGCCGGCCGGCCCGGGTCATCAGTTCATCGTCAATTATGTCGCGCTCACCGTCGTTCATGTTTCATCACTTCCTGTTTCGAGTTGCTGCGCGAGCATTCGCCTCGCGCGGTGCAACTGTGCCTTGCTGGTGCCGGTTGCAATGCCAAGCATGTTACCGGTCTCCTCGTGCGTATACCCGTAAACCGCCTGCAGAACGAAAACATGTCGCGCGCCGCTCGGCAGTTCGTCAATGGCCTGCTCCAGGTCCCGCATTCCCGTGCCATCACCGACGGACGCGTGTTGCGGCGCGTTTTCTGCCACCAGCCGAAGGCGATCCTGTTCCCGACGTGATTTACGCATCCTGCCGAGCACCGAATTCACCGCCACTTTGTGCATCCAGGTGCCAAAACTGCTGTCACCCCGAAACTTGTCCAGTTTGCGCCATGCCTGGATAAACGCTTCCTGCGTACAGTCCTCTGCTTCGCTGGCATTGCCGGTCATGCGCAGGCACAGACCATAGACCTTGCCGACGTGCAGTCGATACAGTGCCTCGAACGCCTGAGCGTCCGCCGCCTGGGCCTTCCTGACCCACTGCTGCTCATCATTCACTACCTGCTCTTTCTCCGTCGCGACCCTGCTCGCGAAATGCGGCTCGGCGATGGCCATAACTGTTTCCAACCGTGGAATCTCCGCATGCTTTAGTACTTTGATGTCTCAGGATCGGGGATGGTTTAATACGCTTGACGCCCACACGGCAAATTGTTGATTTCAGACTGAGTTTCGCCTCTTTTCTGCTATTATGCGGCAGGCCCGATTTGACATTGCTTAGTCTACGGCGCCAATCTCAACAATAACAACCATGGCATAACGAGTCGTCTTGTTCTGAATACCGGCAGCATGCAGGAAACGACGTTCAAGGTGTCCGCGGAGGCAGCAGGGAGCTAGATGGGGGGGCATTCGATTCTCTATATAGGTCGCGATGATTTTGCGACTGATTTTATCGAGCGGTTACGAGGCGACGACGCCTGCAGTCATCTGCTGCAGTGCGAATCCGTGCAGGCTTTCGCCGGCGATACCGTAATAATCGACCTCGTGGTATTCGAAGCCGAGGCCGGCATCAATCAATCCACATTATCGCCGCACTCCGTCATTCAATCCCTGGGCTCATACCCGCTGATCGCGCTGACCCACCGTGACCAGGAACACCGCGGCATCGCGGCCGTTCACGCCGGTGCCCAGGATTACCTGTGCATTGACGATATCAGCAGCGCGGAACTGGCGTCCTCGTTCGATCACGCCATCCAGCGACACACCTTGCTGGGTCAGCTCTCGAACTCCGATACAACGGTGTTGTCTATTCTTGGCAGCATTAACGACGGTGTGATTATCGTCGATCGCGAGGGGCACGTTCTCGATATCAATCCGGCCGGGCGATCGATTCTTGGCATACCCGCACGGCAACGACCGGAAAATGGTTGGGAAGAGCGCTTTTGCGTGACGGCGTCGGACGGCAAGACGGCGATCGAAAAGGACGAGCAACCGCTGGTCAAGGCGCGTCGCGGGGAAAAATTTTCCAACCAGTTGGCGGTCTTTCACACGGACAACCAGACCGACATCACGCTCAGCATCAATGGACAGGGTCTTTTCGACAGCAATCGCGAGCTGGTCGGCGGTCTCATCACGTTTCGTGACGTAACGGACATCATACGCCGCACGGTCGAACTCGAACAGCGCGCACAATACGATGACCTCACGCATTTACCGAATCGTCGATTGTTTATTCATCAACTCGAAAAAGCGATTGGTCGGGCGCAGCGCAGTAAGAAACCGCTCGCCGTGCTGTTTGTCGATCTGGATAAATTTAAATCCGTCAACGACACACTGGGCCACGATGTCGGCGACGAGCTGTTACGCCAGGTCGCCAGTCGCATGACCCGCAATCTGCGTATCGGCGATTTTTGCGGGCGCTGGGGCGGCGATGAATTCGTCGTCTGCCTGGAAGATTTCGACAAAGCGGCGAATGCCGCCGCAGCGGCCCAGAAACTTGTGCTGGTTTTGTCGGAGAAGTATCACGTCGGCACCAGCGAAGTTTACGCCACACCCAGCATTGGCATCGCCATCTACCCGGAGTCCGGCGAACTGGCCGGGCGACTGATCAAGGCCGCCGACCTCGCCATGTACCAGGCAAAAAAACGCGGCGGTGGACGCTTCCAGTACTATTCGAGCGTGCTCAACAACAAGCTCGCGCAACGCGAAGAACTGGAGCTGGGACTGCGTCATGCGCTGGTTCGAAACGAATTCGTACTGCATTACCAGCCACGTATTGACGTCAATGACGGCCGTCTCATCGGGCTCGAAGCCTTGCTGCGCTGGCAACATCCGCGCTTTGGCCTCCTGCCACCCGGGCGTTTTTTGGGCATTCTTGAAAGCAGCGGACTGATTCATTCAGCCGGCGAGTGGATCATCGATACGGCCTGCCGCCAACTCGCCGCCTGGCAACGACAATTCGAGATGCCGGACCTGGGGCTTGCGATCAATCTTTCACCGCAGCAATTGCTGCACGGACGACTGCTCGAAGCAATATCAAGATCGCTCGCCGATACGATGCTGGATCCGGGTTGCATCGAGTTCGAAATCGGCGACGGCGATATCGTGCGCGAAAGAACCTCCGTCAATGAAATCCTGCAGGGACTGAGGAAACTGGGGGTCAGATTATCCCTCGATCATTTCGGCACTCGCGATGTTTCGTTCAATGCGCTCGACACCGATGTCATCGACAGTTTCGTGCTCGACCAGTCGCTGATTCAGGATGTCGAGATCAACGGCAGTCACCAGCGTATCGTGCGGGCCGCGATTGCGATGGCGCGCGGCCTGGATATCGAAGTGGCCGCCGAGGGTGTTGAAACGATTTCGCAGCTTGAGTTTCTAAGAAGCTGCAATTGCGACCTGGCGCAGGGCTTTCTCATCAGTCGGCCGGTCCAGGCCGAGAAAGTATCGGCCATATTGCGCAGTGAAATCGCCGGCACGAGGTTGTTGTCGCGCAGCATGGCCTGAGTGATTTTCTTCGCGGTCGTAAACGTAAGGACATTGATATAGCGATGTCATTCTTCACCGAAATCAAACGCCGAAATTTGCTGCGCGTGGGCGTCGCCTATGCCGTGGTCGCCTGGTTGTTGCTGCAGGTTTCCGCAACGCTGGTGCCGGCCCTGTTGCTGCCTGAATGGATCCAGTCAGCGGTGGCTTTGTTGCTGATTCTCGGCTTTCCAGTAGCCCTGCTCCTTGCCTGGGCGTACGAGCTGACACCCGAGGGCCTGAAGAAAGAAAAGGACGTCGACCGCAGCCAACCCACTCCCGACAACAACGGTCGCAAGCTCAACTTCGTCATCATCGGGCTGTTCGCGGCCGCGCTGGTCTATTTCGCTTTCGACAAGTTCGTGCTCGGCCCGCAACGCGATGCAACAACCCTGGAATCAACGCGGCCGGCCTCTCCGGAAACGCCCATTGATCGCTCCATCGCCGTGCTCGCGTTTGCCAATATGAGCGACGACTCCGGCAACGAGTATTTCTCTGACGGTCTGTCGGAGGAGCTGCTCAACATGCTGGTCAAGATACCGGAACTCCGCGTAGCCGCGAGAACGTCCTCGTTTTCTTACAAGAACACCGACACGCGCATCGCGCAGATCGGCGATGAACTCAACGTCACCTATATTCTGGAGGGCAGCGTTCGCAAAGCCGGTGACCGTGTACGCATCACGGCGCAATTGATCAAGGCGGATGATGGTTTTCATCTTTGGTCGGAAACCTTCGATCGGAATCTCGATGACATCTTTGCGGTGCAAGACGAGGTTGCCGCCGCCGTGGTTGACTCCTTGCAAGTCCGGCTTTTGGGCGCCCTGCCCACACCGCAGCACACCAATCCGGACGTCTACGCATTTTATCTGCGGGGCAATTTTTTCCAGAACCTCTCCGGTCCCGAGAATCTCGAGAAGGCCGTCGTCAATTTCAAACAGGCGTTGGCCCTCGATCCCGATTACGCACCGGCCTGGCTTGCTCTCGCCATGGCTTACCAATATCAAATGCGTATTCATGTGCTACCCCGGGAGACCGGCGTCGAGTTGGCCATGTCGGCGGTAAGAAAAGCGCTGGCAACTGATAACAACATGGCCACCGCCTGGTCAGGCCTGGCCTATTTGAGGCGCTCGTATGAATGGGACTGGGCTGGCGCACAAACCGCCATCGACCGGGCCCTGCAACTTGAACCCAATAATCCCAGGGTACTGGGCGTCGCGGCATCACTGGCCAACACGTTTGGACAAACGTCCCGATACGTCAGCCTGTTCGAACGAATCCACCGGCTCGATCCGGTGCGACTGGTAAACCTGAGAGCACTGGGCGCCGCCTACCTGAAGATCGGTCGTTACGCTGACGCTGTCGATACATTCAAGCAGGTGGTCTCCCTCAACCCGAAATATCCGACCGGCTATTCATCGCTTTGCCTCGCCTACCTGGTGGGCGACGATATTGAAAAGGCGGTGAGTGCGAGCGAAAAAATCGAAGACAAAGCCACCAAACTGTATTACCAGGCCATCATCAGTGCCGTTCAGGGGGATAACGCGAAATCGACGGCGCTGGCAAACGAGTTTCTCGAACTCCGGGGCGGTCACGCCGCAGTCGGTATGGCCAATATCTACGCCTGGAGCGGTGACAGAGACGCGGCCTTCCAATGGTTGGAGATCGCTTTCCAGCAGCGCGACGATGCGTTGGCCTTTATCCTGGGAGCGGTCAGTTTAAGGAGCCTGAGAAGTGACCCACGCTACCCCGTTTTTCTTGAGAAGCTCGGCCTGCTTGAAGCCTGGGAAGCGATGCCCACTGAGTACGGAGGCGCGCCCAGGTTAACGACCTCGATTGAGGCCGAATCATGATGGCGTATCACAACGGCTTGTTCCGACAGCAGATCGAAAAACGGAACCGTACAATGGAGAAAGATGATGTATCGACGCGACTTTCTTTTCCTGCTACCCGCTGCTTTCCTCGTGCCGGGTGAATCGCCGGCGGCTCGCCCGCAGCCGTTTCGAATCCGCACGATTACCGCCGGTGTTCCGCTTGAATTGAACCGCTGGCAGAATCAACTGCAACAATCGGTCGCCTTTCTCCGCGCCGCGAGGAGCGAATTCCAGGCTGCGGATTATGAGGTGCAGACGTTACGCATCGCGACGCAACCTCTGCCTGAATACCGCCGTGACTGGCTCAGCACCAGCGGCCTGAAAATGATTTCGGAGCTGGATGATTTTTGTGAAGAAAACGATGTGGTACTGAGTGTCGGGCCGGTCATCAATACCAATCGTTACGAGCCCGGTTTGGCCGACTGGGCGGCGGAACTCATACACGCAACCAAACGTATCAGCTTCACTGTCGGCGTTGCTTCGCCCGGCGCCGGCGTGCATCCGGCCGCAATTCGTGCTGCGAGTGAAGTCATCGCGGCCATTGCGCAGACCTCGCCCAATGGCGAGGGCAATTTTAATTTCGCGGCGACGGCACACTGCCCGCCGGGCACGCCATTTTTCCCGGCTGGCTGGCACCGTGGCGCGGCCTCTTTCGCCATCGGACTCGAGTCTCCACCACTGCTGCTCGCCGCCGTGAATTCGATACCGGAAAACACGGCAGCCGATCGACATATTGCGGCAAGTATGGACGCCTCACTAACACCGGTGCAGTCGCTGGCAGAGGATATCTCGGCGCGTACCGGACTCGCCTACGGTGGCATCGATGCATCGCCTGCTCCCGGGCCCGATGCCAGTATTGGCGAGGTCATCGAGGCGCTGGCAGGCGCGCCGTTCGGCAATGCGTCTACGCTGAGCGCCTGTGCCGACATCACTTCTGCGCTCAAGAGTTTGAACGTCAAAACCTGTGGCTATTCCGGGCTGATGCTGCCGGTGTTGGAAGACAAGGTACTGGCCCGGCGTGCCGCGGAAAAGCGTTATGGCATTTCCGAGCTGTTGCTCTACTCAAGCGTTTGCGGCACCGGACTGGATGTCGTGCCTGTTGCCGGTGACAGCTCAGCCGAATCCATGGCGTCGGTGATTGGCGATGTCGCCGCACTCTCGAACAAGTATCAAAAACCCCTGTCGGCACGCCTGTTTCCGGTGCCCGGCAAAGCAACCGGCGATGCCGTGACTTTTAACAACCCGTTCCTGACGGACTCGGTTGTCATGCGACTCGATTAGAGCGACTACGTACAAATACCGAAGCGCTCTCAACGGCAGTCGTTCGATCGGCCGCTCGATTGAAGAACATTGCTTAATCCACTTGAGTCCGCCAGAATAATCCTGTGTACGGAATGGTTTGCGAACGGTCGTGACAGCAGAGGGTGCATTCGCAATCGAGCCAACCAACTGATCGTCGGGAAAGTAGCAAACAGAGACAACGGGTTCTGGAGAGATCGCATGGGGAAAGTCAATAATAGAAAGCGCGTAACAAACTGGTTGGCCGGCGATGGCTTTCGCGGTTCGGAAACGTCGATCAGGTCATACGTCACCAGGGTTGGACGATTCGCGACGCTGTTCATTTTACTATTTACCGCATTCGGCGCTCAAGCCACGGATGCCCAGAGCGATCGACCGTTTACAATGGAGTATTACTACAGAATCAAACTCGGTTATTTTGACGAATGGATAGCCTTGTATAAGAAAAATCACTGGCCGGTCATGATGGCGGAGAAGGAGCTGGGGCAGGTTCTTGATATCAAGATTGATCGTCCCAGGGGCTACCGACCGGAATCAGACCGGTGGGATGTGCGCGTTACGATTACCTTCAAGAATCTACTGATTCCTCACGGGATGACCGACCGCCACAGGGAAGAAACGATCGCTCGGCTCTTTCCCGACCGCGAGTTGTTTGAAAAGGAGGAGCTGCGCCGATTCCGCTTGCTTGACGGGCTGACGGAAGTGGAACTTTTGTCGGTCAAAACGGATGACTGGTAGACAAGTACCGTTGTGAATCGCCCGGCCTGATCACGTCAATGGCAGTGCCTGGCCGACATCCGATCCGAGAAAATTGAGAGGAGATATTGTTTGGAAGTCAGCCTGACGTTGATTCAGACTTTTTATACGGTCGTGCAGCACGGATCCTATTCGGCCGCATCCCGATCACTGGGGCTGTCCTATCAAACAGCGGCGAATCATGTAAGGCGGCTTGAACAGGCGGTCGGCGGTAAGCTGGTCGAATCGGAAAAGGGCAGTCGCCAGGTGACAGTGACACCGCGGGGGCGCCGGTTACACAACCTCTTGTATCCGGAACTCGATGCAATGCTGCAACGCCTTGAATCGATCGTGCGGCAGGAACGGCCGATCATCAGGGCCGGAATTCCAGCAGCCATTTTTTACTTCCTGCTTCCCTCAGTATTGAAAAAGTTTCGCGATTCTCACCCGGACGTAGAAATACAGGTCTATGAACGGGATACGGTGCTCGCCGAGTTAATCAAGACCGGTGGCCTGGATATATGCATGAGCGAACATTTTTTCGGCGATTCTGATGTGCCGCAACACTTGCTTGGCAAGTACTCACTTTGCCTGGTGCACCCGATAAGCTGGGGATCATCGCTGTGTATTGACGACTTCAGCAATTGGGGCCGCGACAAGCCCTTTATTACCTATGAGCCCGGTCAAACCTTGCGTAACGCGGCGATAAACTTTCTTGGGGATGTCGGTATTGAACCAACTATTGCTGTCACCATGTCATCCGGATTGAGTGTATTGCGCTGTGTCGAGGCCGGGCTCGGCTACTCCATCGTTCCCGATTGGCTTCTCCCGGGCGATGATGTGCCATCCGAAGTTCGATCGATTCCACTACCCGATTTGCCACGAGTGAGTCTGTATTTCGGGTACGCAGGATTTCTGGCCGACAACACCCATGTGCGTGATCTGCATGACATCTGTCGTACCGAGTTCGTCAATCGATTTAGCCGCTAACGATCGAGAGAGTACAAAATTCGAGCGCTTACCTAGCGGTCGATTTGTATCGACATCGCAGGCTTATCGCGGTTATATCATTAACTTGTACCGCTGATTCGTCACCGTAGTTTTTCGTAGTTGTGAGCAATGAATACGCGGCTGGCGGCGGAGCAAGACCGGTGAGAGGACGAACCGATGACAGTAGCAAAGAACCGGGAAGACTCTTGCGCAGCTGTTGGAATTCTAATGCTCAACACCCGGTTTCCGCGCATACCGGGCGACATCGGCAACAAGAACACCTGGCCGTTTGCCACTAAATTTCGCGTTGTTCATCGAGCACTGCCCGTCGACGTGGTATTTGAGAAGGCCGCCGGCCTTCTCGACGACTTCATTGAGGCCGCGACCTCGCTGGTTGCCGAGGGCGTAAGCGGAATTACGACATCCTGCGGTTTTCTGTCATTATTTCAGCAAGATTTAAGCAACGCTGTAAACGTCCCGGTCGCCAGTTCCTCGCTGATGCAGGCATCCATGGTCAAGCGGTTACTGCCGACACAGCGCCAGGTGGGAATTCTTACCGTCTCAGACGAAGCGTTAACCGAGGAACATCTGCGTTGCGCGGCAGTGCCGGAGGGCACGCCGGTTGTCGGCATGTCTGCAGACACTGAATTCAGTCGGGTTTTTCTGACCAATCAACCGACGCTGGATGTACAAAAAGCATGTTCGGAGCTGGTTGCGACCGCTAAAATGCTCGTCAACGACCATCCTCGAGTCGGTGCAATAATTCTTGAGTGTACCAATATGGCGCCGTACGCTCATGCCATCGGCCAGGCGACAGGGCTCCCCGTTTTCTCGATGTACACGTTTGTTTCGTGGTTTCAGGCAGGCCTTTGTCCGGCGGAGTTCGCCCGTGAATAGGTGCAAAATCGGCGTCGTTGGTGCCGGCATTGTGGGTGTCACCACGGCGCTTGAATTGCAACGCCGCGGGTATGACGTGATTTTGATCGACCGCAGAGAACCGGGCGAAGAAACCTCCCACGGTAACGCCGGCGTATTGTCCGACTCGTCTGTGCTGATTGTGAACAACCCGGATTTGCTGAGGAAATTGCCGCAATACGTGTTTTTCAAGAATCTGGCGTTACGATACGACTGGTCGTTCCTGCTGTTACGGCTGCCGTGGATTTTGCGTTTCTTAAGCTACTCGTCGGAACGCCACATGTTGTTGGCGGGCAAGGCTCTGCGCGAACTTCAGGTTTTGTCTCTGGATATACACCGCTCGCTAATAGCCGAGGCCGGCGTAGCGCACCTTATTCGAAATACCGGCTGGTTAAAGGTTTATCGCACTGAGAAAGGGCTGCTTGCAAGTCAACGAGAGCAAGCTCTTTTGGAGGCTCTGGGTGCCTCATTCTCCCGCTTGAATTCCGACGAGGTCGCGGCGGCAGAACCTTCTCTTACGACGCGATTCCACGCCGGAATCCTTCTTGAGAATTGCTGTTCCATAACGAGCCCGGCGAAGCTTACGCGCACTTACACGGATCTTTTTCTGGCGAGCGGCGGAGAACTGCGTAAGCACGAAGTGAATACACTCACGCCGATGCAGAGCGGTGACTGGCGAATCGGCGTCAATGCAGCAGAGGCCATCGACGTTGATAAGGTCGTCATCGCCGCCGGGCCATGGTCTGCCGAGATCGGACGGTGGTTAGGCTATAAAATACCGATGGCATGGGAGCGTGGTTACCACATGCATCTCGAACCACCACCGGAGGGCAACCTCAATCGTCCGGTGCAGGACGTAGAACGCGGCTTTTTTATGTCACCGCAGGAGTCATCGGTACGAATATTGACGGGCATCGAACTCACCTTTCGTGATGCAGAACCCAATTACTCGCAAATTACTACCGCAGTGGAATACGCACGAAGCACCGCCCGGTTCGGTGCCGAGCTGGACCCGGAGCCGTGGATGGGCCGACGTCCGACACTACCGGATAGCCTGCCGATGATTGGTTTAGCGCCACGGCACAGAAACCTCTGGTTCAACTTCGGACATCAGCACGTAGGGCTGGCAACCTCAACCGGTTCTGCACATCTTGTCTCGAACCAGGTGCAGGGCAAAGACTCGAATATCGACGCCAGCCCCTACAAACCCGACAGATTCAGATTGTGAGGCGCAAAAACCCCCGTTACGGGCGCGCTGGCGATACCGGTCGGTGACCAGCGATCCGGACCGGTTGTCACGCAGCGCCCCTACAAATAGATAAGTAGCTTTAAGCCGTCTTTTTGCATTGCTTTGGCAGCACTTTTGGCTGGATCATCGTATTAAGTATGCTCGGTCTACCGATGCGGAGAATTTTCGGTGCCGGGGGGTACATTGGGTCAACTCGCCGTTGCACGTGAACAACGCAGGCATTGTTGCTGAAAAAAATAATAGGGGCCGACTTGCTTACCAGTATCGTAATTTCCATCACCGTTATTTTTTGCCTCGTATTTCTCGTCGTATCGCTCAAGGTAAAAGATTCAGCGTCCAGCACTTTCGCCATGTATGCCATCGGCGGTGGCGCACTGCCCCTCTACCTCATCCTGTTCAGCGATGTCGCCACGATTCTCGGTGCAGGAAATTTTATCGGCCATGCCAGCGAAGGGTTTAAGGAAGGCATAAGCCATATCCCGTTCGTTCTCGGAGAACAGGGATCGAAAATCGTTTTCGCGCTGGTGTTCGCAGGTTTCGCCGGCCGATTTTCCTACATAACGATTTCGGAATTGATGTATGACCTGCTGCATCGGGACAGGGTTGCTCGCGTCATTTCCGGTTTCCTGACCTGCATTATCTTGCTCGCATGGCTGGCGGGACAGGCGAAGGGACTCGGTTATATCTTTCACCAGTTTACCGATGTCAGTCCGGTACCGATCATTATTTTCTTCAATGTAGTGTTCGTACTTTATACCTATTTGGGCGGTATCCTTTCGGTCGTCTGGACGGACCTGATCCAGGGCATCCTTATCGTTGTATTCGGCACTGTTTTCTACTATCTCGCGTTTGCTCCCATTGACTGGAGTCCGACGGTGTTGGCGAACAAACTCGCCACTACCGCAGGCCCCGACTTTCTAAGTTTTAGCCACGTAAGCACGCTGAGCTTGCTGGAAAGTTTTTTTATTGGTCTTTTCGGAGTCCTGGCGGCACAAATATACTGGCAGCGTTGCTTCGCGGCGAAAGATGCGCGAACGGCCCGCCTGGGAATGTTGATCAGCGGGATTCTGGTGGTCATCCTGGTCAGCCTGACAACATTTGTTGGAATGACCGTAAAAGCGCTGAATCCGGACATAGATCCTCAGCTTGCCATGCCGTGGTACATCATGAACTACATGCCGTTGGCGGTAGTGGCGATGACCTACTCACTCATCCTCGCCGCAGCGATGTCGTCCGCTGACTCACTGCTTAACTCAACGGCGGTCGTTGTCGTCAATGACATTATCTACCCGTTCGTGCCGGATTTGACGGACCAGCAGTTAATTGTCTGGGCGAAGCGGATGACGCTTGTGATCGGCGTCCTGGGCACGTTCCTGGCGTTGTATGCCGATACCATTATCGGCATGTTTTCCAAGGCCTATTCCATGGCCGGAGGGGCCATCGTGCCCGTGCTGATCATCGGTCTGCTGTGGAAGCGTGTTCGCAACAGACCGTTTACAAAAGGGGAGAAGAACTCGTACCTGACCCCTTGGGCCGTTCGCTCTGCATTGGTCGGCGGTGCTATTACCTCGGCACTGTTTGGTATTTTTTGGGGAATCGCTATTTCCACCACCCTGGCCTTTGTCGTCTCCCTGTTGACGAGGCCGAAAGAAGATGGACAGCAGGATCTCCTTGGTCGTGCTTGACGATGCGTTCGAATCGAATACGCGACCTGGCTCGCTCGTTTGCGATCAGCCGTTGGCGCTCAACTTGAAACACATTGAAATTGACCTTACGAGAGACGGGGAATATGGCTAACGATTCGGCAACGATTGGTGCAGCAGATGCTGTTGTACGCATGCTTGAGCTGCACGATGTTAAACACGTGTTCGGCGTTTGTGGCGACACGAGCCTGCCTTTGTACGATGCGCTTGCGCGTCTGGATCATGGCATGACGCATATACTGGCTCGCGATGAACGCTGTGCGGCCTATATGGCAGATGTATACGCCAGGTTGACTGGCAAGGTTGGTGTGGTCGAGGGACCGAGCGGCGCCGGTGCCACCTACATGTTGCCAGGGATTGCGGAAGCCAATGGTACGTCGATACCGGTATTGGCTCTCACGACCGACATTCCCGTGACCGGGCGGGGTAAATTCGTGCTGACTGAGGGCGATCAGGAAGCCTGGTTTCGACCGATCACCAAGAAGACGAGGGTCGTTGAAATCCCGCAGAATATCGCTGGCGCCTTTCGCGGTGCCTTCAATGCGATGACAACAGGGACGCCGGGGGCCGCGCATATTGGATTGCCCTACGACGTTTTGAAAGGTCAGGTCGACGTGAACGACCTCTGGGCTGACCGTTCGCTGGGAAGCTATCCTGCCAGGCCGACGCAACCCGCCGATAATATGATCACGGCCGCGGTTGAGGTTATCCAGGCCGCGCGCAAACCCGTGATCATTTGTGGTGGCGGCGTGTTGCATGCGCGCGCCTGGGACGAACTGCAGGCTTTCGCGGAGGCAATCGGCGCACCGGTCGGCACCACGATATCGGCCAAGGGTACGATTGCCGAGACGCATGAACTGGCGTTATCTACCATTGGCACGAACGGCTCGACTGCGGGTTCGCGCAAAGTGGTGGAGGACAGCGATCTGATTATTTACGTCGGTTGCCATGTCGGCTCCGTAACGACGCAAAAATGTACCAACCCAAGAAACCACGAAAAGACCATTATCCATATCGATATTGACCCCACGTGCATCGGCGCCAACTATGAGACGGCCGTCGCATTGACCGGCGACGCCAGGTTGATTCTTTCGGCACTGTTACAGCAAATCGGCGTACCGCCGTCAGGCACGGCCTCGAACCGCTGGGGTTACGCTGCCGTCGAGCGCGCCAAGGCACAAAAAAAGCAGCAGTTCCTGCTCAAGGCACATTCAAACGAAGCGCCTATCTTTCCGGAGCGAATCGTTGCTGAAATGCAGCGGGCAATGCCACCCGACGCAATAATCGTCTCGGACCCGGGGACGCCGACGCCCTATCTTTGCGCGTACTACGAAGCACAGAAAGCCGGCCATTCTTTTATCTTTCACCGCACCTATGGCGGACTAGGGTTCGCGTTACCCGGTGTGATCGGCGCCCATATCGCTCACCCTGATCGCAAGATCGTCGGCATCATGGGAGACGGCAGCTTTGGTTTTTCCTCCGGCGAGCTGGAAACCATTACTCGTCTCAAGATACCGGTTACATTGATTGTAACCAACAACAGCGGCTATTCCTGGATCAAGGCGGGACAGTACCAAAATTACGAGAGCAAGGGCTTCCAGGTCGATTTCTCATGCTCGGACCATGCTGCCATCGCGGCGGCCTACGGACTCAAAACCTGGAAGGTAGTGCAGCCGGACGAACTGGCGCCTGCGCTAAAATCGGCTTTGGCGTACGACGGACCGACACTGATTGACATTATTACTCGCCCACTGGAAGAACTGGACGTGCCGGTTACGGCGTTTCTCGGTTAGTCGATGGAGTGCTTGAGCGTTTAATCGCAGGCATTCTGCGATAGAGTCGTCGGTGGTTCAGCCGGATCGGTCTCGGCGGAAAATATCAAAACGCTAGCGAGAAACTCGAATATGAAACTTGAAAACAGCGTCGCCATCATTACCGGTGCCGCGCAAGGGCTCGGGCTTGCCTGTGCCGAGCGCCTTGCCGCAGAAGGCGCAAAGGTAATGCTTGCCGACATCAACGCGAAAACGGGCGAATCAGAAACAGCGAAACTTAAGGCCAGGGGGTTCGAGGTTGCCTTTCAGCGAGCCGATGCTACGCAAAGAAAGGATATCGACGCTTTGGTCAAAGAGACTGAAGCGACGTTCGGTGGTTTGAATATTCTGGTCAGCAATGCCGGAATTACTCACAAAGCCAGTTTCCTCGATCTGAAGGAAGACGATTTCGACCGGGTCATAAGAACGAATCTCAAATCCATGTTCCTGACGGGTCAGGCGGTCGCGCGACATATGGTGGATAACGAAACTCACGGAACGATTATTAACATGTCATCGGTCAATGCCGTCTTGGCAATTCCGGACCAGGTACCCTATGCCGTTTCCAAGGGAGGAGTGAAGCAGTTGACAGCCGTTATGGCTATCGGGCTTGCTCAATACAATATTCGCGTCAATGCTGTCGGGCCAGGGACGATATTGACGGAGCTCGCACGGAACTCTGTGCTGACCGATGAGCGCAGTCGTAATGCAGTATTGTCTCGAACACCGCTCGGTCGATACGGCAACCCGGAAGAAATAGCCGGTGTCGTTGCGTTTCTCGCCGGCAACGATTCTTCTTATATGACCGGACAGACAATTTATGTGGACGGCGGACGATTGCCGCTGAATTATACCGTGCCGCTTAGCGACTAAGACTCTGACTACAAACGTCACCGCCATGGAAGACGTTTTTCATCGTTCACATCTTCCATGGCCAGCCGTTCGTTTGCTCCCGGAGATTGCTAGAAGTCGTAGCCCAGTTTCACGTAGTAGTAGCCACCGCCGAAGCCGTTCGGTGACGACACGGGATAGGTGTTGCCGAACAGGGTTCGGGTAGAAGCTTTGGTGGGGAAACTGTCGAACAGGTTCTCTGCACCCACGCTGATGCGTATGTTGTCCG
>JAADHU010000031.1 GCA_013151645.1 Gammaproteobacteria bacterium
ATATGACAACAAACATCGAATGTTTCAAAGCCTACGACGTACGTGGGCAGATTCCCTCGCAACTCAATGACGATATCGCATACCGCATAGGTAATGCGACGGCAGAATTCCTTAACGCCAAACGAATAGTTGTGGGCCGGGATATGCGTTTATCCAGTGCCAAGCTAGCTGACTCGGTTATCGATGGCCTCGTAGAGGCCGGCGTTGAGGTGCTGGACATTGGCCTGTGCGGCACGGAAATGGTGTATTTCGCAACCTCTCACCTTGGTGTTGACGGCGGCATCATGGTTACTGCAAGTCATAACCCGGCGGATTACAACGGCCTGAAGATCGTGCGCGAAGAAGCGAAACCGATCAGTGCGGATACCGGTCTGAAAGACATTCGATCGTTAGCCGAGCGTGATCGCCGTGCGAAGGCGCAAGAACCAGGCAGTCGTGAGCATGTCAACGTATTCGAGGCCTACATCGAGCATATTCTGGGTTACGTCGAGGCAAGCAAAATGAAGCCGCTTACGCTTGTTGTCAATGCCGGAAACGGTATGGCCGGGATGGCCATTGACGGGCTCGAGAAACACCTGCCGGTAAACCTAATCAAGATTCACCACGAACCGGACGGCAATTTTCCTAACGGCATACCAAATCCGATGCTTACCGAAAATCGCGCTTCAACGATTGATGCAGTTGTAGAAAACAACGCCGATATGGGCATCGCCTGGGACGGAGATTTCGATCGGTGTTTCCTGTTCGACGAAAACGGCGCTTTTATCGAAGGTTATTATATTGTTGGGTTGCTTGCGCAATGCCTGCTGGCTGAGAATCCGGGTGCCAGGATCATTCATGATCCGAGATTGACGTGGAACACACAGGACATTGTTGCAGCGGCAGGTGGCGAGACCGTGCAAAGCAAATCAGGGCATTCTTTCATCAAGGAAAAAATGCGCGAAGTGGATGGGCTCTATGGCGGCGAAATGAGTGCACACCACTATTTCCGGAATTTTTCTTACGCCGATAGCGGCATGATTCCCTGGCTCCTGGTGGCTCAATTGGTGTCTGCCACCGGCAAACCGTTATCGGAATTGGTGGGCGATCGGATCGCAAAGTTTCCGACCAGCGGAGAGATAAACCGTACGGTCGGCGACGCAAAAAAGGCGTTGCAGGCGCTCTACGACGGCTATGCGGATGAAGCGATAGCCGTCGATGACATCGACGGCTACTGCTTCGAATTTCCGCAGTGGCGCTTCAATATCAGGATGTCGAATACCGAACCGGTTGTGAGACTGAACGTCGAGAGCCGGGCGGATGTGACACTCATGGAAGAAAAAACGGCCGAAATACTTCGGGTTCTCGAACGATTCTAGTCGGGTTGGTTATTTTTCCAGGCGAAAATCGTCGACTAATATTCGTACCCCGTTCTTGGCGTGAGACTCGCTAATGACCAACGCCTGAACGTGAGCCAGATTGATCGGATCCCCCGTGGAATGACTCATCAAATCGACGAACGGAACGACGTACCGAGTCGGTTTCGGACTGACAAGTAACTTCGTAAGATACCGGTGATGTGCGAAAGTCTCACTTGCACTCCCGGCGCGAACGGAGAACGTGATCGATACCGACTCATCCACGGCCGAGGCTGCCGTGAAGCTGACCGCACTATATTCGTGCCAGTCCGGATACGGGTATATTCGCAGCATGATTCCCCACCGCCCGGCTGAGTGCAGCTGCCCGATACGGGAGTTCTTGACCGGCCAACCCACTGGCGCGGGAACAACGACGACATTTCCGTTCGGTATGGAGCTGTAGCGTCGCTCCCACAAACTCTCGAAAGCCATTATTTCCGGGAACATCAGGGTTCGCTGCGCCAGGCTGAGGGACAATGTTATGGTCGGCGTGAGTGTGACCGCGAGCGTCACTACACACGCCAAACCGGCGAATATCAGTCGGCGTCGATCCATCGTCCGTCGAAAGCTGGTTTGCATCAAAGCGTGCGCGCTGAGGAAACCTGCGATGCCTAATGCATCGACGAAGAGATCTTGGAACTGAGCATCTCGGGGCCCCGGAATCTGTGTGATTTCCGATAGGCCTGCTAACGCCATTGCGAAAACAGCGGCCTTCAAATAGGTTTGGCGTTGTTGTCGAGATTCACCAAGCAGAAACAGGATCAGAACGGCCACGGTCCCGAAACCAGGTCCGTGGAGCGACTGAATGGCTTGCACCAGTAATTCGGAGGCGTTGTCCGGAAGGACCCGATGTGCCAGCAATACAGCGGCGGTGAGCAATAGTAAGGTCGAGATCGTCCAGAAGCGATTCAAACGATGGTCGCCGATGTTCATCGCTAAGCCAGGTTGAGCTTATTTTACCTGTAGCCGTTTACGGAGAAACTCGACTGCACGCGCCGCGGTCTTGCCGTCCCAAAGCAGCGGGCAAACACCAGACGGCCAGTCTCCCGACAGGACCTGGGTCAGGTTGGCCGCGAGGTTGTCTGCGCGGACGAGTCGATTGGTTCCCTGGGTAATCGTAACCGGCCGTTCCGTATTTTCCCGCAAGGTCAGACAGGGGATATTGAGGTAGGTGGTTTCTTCCTGTAAGCCACCCGAATCGGTGATCACCAGTCGTGCACCAGTGACCACGCTCATAAACCGGATGTATGGCAGTGGCTCCAACAGGGTAACGCCGCTCGCAGAGGCCAGCCGGGTTTTAAGTCCGAATTTCTCCAGACCATTAATGGTGCGGGGGTGCGCAACGAATACAACGGCCAACGATTTTGCTGCCTGGACCAACTCATCGACAATCGGAGTGAGCGCTTCGGCAGTGTCGACATTGGATGGGCGGTGCAAAGTAACCAGAGCGTATTCACCCGCGGTCAGGCCGAATTCCTTTTGAGCGTCGGACGCCTCAATCTTATCGCGAAGCATCTCGAATGAATCGATCATGATGTTACCGATTCGGTCTATCTTCTCAGATGGGGTGCCCTCAGCGAGTAAATTTTCGTCCGCATCTTCGGATGGAGTCCATAACACATCCGCAATGGCATCAGTGACCAGACGATTGATTTCTTCCGGCATTTTACGGTCGCCGCTGCGCAGACCAGCCTCAAGGTGGACCACGGGTATCCAAAGTTTCGTGCCTACCTGCGCACAGGCAGCGGTAGAGTTCACATCACCGACAACAACGATACAATCAGGCCGATGTTCAAGGCAGATCTTCTCATAGGCGATCATGACACCGCCGGTTTGCTCCGCGTGTGATCCACTGCCAACTCCAAGGTGGAAGTCGGATTCGGGAACGCCGAGATCCTGCAGGATCGCATCGGACATGTTGTGATCGTAGTGCTGACCGGTGTGAATCAAAACGGGCTCTGCCCAGTCGGTTGCCTTAAGGGCGTGATAGAGCGGAGCAACCTTCATGAAATTCGGCCGCGCGGCGGCGATGAGATGAATTTTTAGCAATTTATTATCTGCATTCTCGGCTAGGGAGTGCGCATACTAGTTCGTTTCGACCGAAAAATCGCCGAACCAGTCGCACAATTTTGTGTGAACGTCGACACCGAACGAATAAATGCGCCGAAGATACAATGGTGAGTCCAGTTCCTTTCAGCGGAGTCTTGCCGAATTACCCACTGGCGATGAATTCTACTACAATCACAATCTCGATTTGCGCATAGTATTTTGAAATTATTGGACTTTTACGTCGACTATCGAACGAGTTACAGCGCGTCGCCGGATGCCGGTGTTGTGACGCCTTCGGAGCGGTGGAAGCCTTGTTGGCCGGTATGAAAGCACTCAGATGAACTCATTCGTCACAGTTCTTGGATACAGCAGCGCGGGCATTGCGTTTCTCGCCCTGTTAGTCCGGCTACTTGCTGATCGGCATGAATTACTCGGTGGGCGGCAGCTGATACTGGCGACGTCGGTCACGATGATCTGGGCAAGCATGCTCGCGTTCGCGGCCGTGTCCAATCAACTAAGCGGATTTCAGGTTTTTCTCATTGAAATCAGTCACGACACTGTCTGGCTAATATTCCTGGCCGCCCTCATGAGCGGAGCATTGAGCAGCGAGCGGATATGGTTGATGCGGTACGGAGGCGTACTACTGTCAATCGTCGTTCTGCTGCTCGGGGTCTGGTTTGAATTGACGGGAAGCCGGTACATCAATGGGTCCCAACTGCTCGTGGTCGGTTCGTTGGTGACAGCTCTATACGGTTTGATCGGTATCGAGCAGATCTACCGAAATGCCAGGCCGTCGCAAAAAAACGGATTGAAGTTTCTTGGTCTTGGTATCGGCGGGATATTCGGTTTCGATCTCTTTTTGTATTCGGATGCGGTGATTTCCGGTGGCATAAGCCCCCTCTTGTGGAGTGCACGCGGTTACGTTGTCACTATTTGCGTACCGCTTATTGCGATCGCCGTCCAGAGAATCCCGGCTTCTTCCCGTGGAATTTTCTTTTCACGCAAGGTGGTTTTTTATAGCGCAACATTGGTAGGTGCCGGCATATATTTCACAGCTGTCGGTGGAGTTGGCTACCTGATTCGTGTCTATGGAAAGGATTGGGGGACCGTCGCGCAACTCGTCTTTTTCAGTACATCCGTGCTCGGCCTCTTGATCGTTCTGATGTCGGAACAGACCAGAGCGAAAATTCGTGTGTTCATCGCGAAGCACTTTTTCGAAGAAAAATATGAGTACCGGAAAGAATGGTTGCGCCTGACCAATACGTTAATATCTCCCGAGAGCTCATTGCCGCTCAAAAAAAGGGCTATTAAGGCACTCGCACAAATAATTGGCGCGAAATGCGGTTACCTGTGGCTGGAGAGTGACGAGAGCAGCGGGTATCGATGCGAAACCAGTTGGAACACGAAACCGAAGACGGGCACGCTGTCGGCCGATTGCGCCGTGATTCAGTTCGTCAGGAAGACAGGGTGGGTGTTGAGCCTTGGGGATATAGTCGCCAATCCTGATCGTTATGATTCGCTGGCGTCTGAGGAGATCCCCGGAGAATTGTTCGATTCTGGCATCATCGTTCCTTTGCTGCATCACTCGGAATTATCCGGCTTCGTCGAACTATCGCCGCCGCCGATAAAATTCGAAATGAATTTCGAGGATCACGATCTGCTTAAAACAGCGGGGCAACAGGTTGCAAGTTTTCTGACACAAGAACTATCGACGGAGCAGCTCGCCGAGAACCGTCAGTTTGAAGCGTTTAATCGGCTGACGACATTCATTATGCACGACCTCAAGAATGTGATGGCACAGCAATCTCTTGTGGTTGAAAACGCCGAAAAACACAAACGAAACCCGGAGTTCGTTGACGATGTGGTCGAGACGATCAAAGGTAGTGTCAAACGTATGCGGCGCATGCTCGGTCACCTTCAGCAGGGCGGAGTGGACCAGAGAGCCGAAAGAATCGATTTGTCCAGACTCCTGCTGGAGGTCGTGTCACAATGCTCGGATCGTTCGCCCCTGGCACGAGCCAATCTGGGCGAAGCAGAAGTTCGAGTATTTGCCGATCGCGATCGACTTTTTATGGCGATTAGCCACGCACTGCGAAATGCTCAGGATGCCACCGATAGCGATGGAGTCATTTCACTGGAATTGTCAGCGACCGATACAGTCGCGGTTATTATGATTTCAGATAACGGCTGCGGTATGGACGAAGTTTTCGTTCGCGAACGCTTGTTCAAACCATTCGACAGTACCAAAGGGGCTCAAGGCATGGGAATCGGTGCTTATCAAATTCGCGAAACGATTAAAGGCGCCGGTGGCCACTTGACAGTAGTTAGTGTTCCTGGTGAGGGCACTGAGCTGACCATTACCCTACCGCTAGCCGGAGCCGGGTCGGCGAGTAACCGGTGATGGACTCTGCATTGCCGAAGTTCATTTTAAGTCAGGACTATGAATTGTTCTTCCACAAGAGTGGGTCGATAGAGAAATGCCTGTTCGAGCCATGTACGGCATTGCTGAATTTTGCCGACAGGCACGATTCCAAGATTACGTTCTTCGTCGATGCCGGTATGTTGCGATGTATGGAGCGTCATGCCAGATTGGAGCACTCTGCGAGGCGCGTGCTGGATCGAGTCAGGAAACACGTCACTTCTCTTGCTGATGCAGGCCACGAAATTGCGTTACACGTGCACCCGCATTGGGAAGATACGCAGTGGCTGGATAACGACTGGCAGTTCGCCGGAACGCGGTACAAGATCGATATGTTTTCGCTCGAGGAAACTGATCGAATTTTTCGTGACTATGCGGCGTGCCTCGCGGAACTGAGTGGATGCATGCCAACGGCCTATCGGGCGGGCGGGTTTTGTGTAGAACCGTTTGATCAGATCAGGGCGGTACTAAGCGATTTGGGCATATTCATCGACAGTAGCGTGCTGCCCGGTGCTCTCCTGCGGGACCCTGAAAAGGGCTTCGATTTTCGCCATGTGCCAAATCGGGAGTCATGGACGTTTCAGGACTCACCGACATCGCACGAAGTAGATGGTGAATTCCTCGAGATCCCGATCTCGGCGCAAAGAATGCCGTTTTTCTACTATTGGGAGCGTGCGCTCGATCGCGTTGGTGCGAGCAATATATCCACACATTTCGGCGACGGCTCCTCGAAGCGGATCGGCAGGGCCGAGATCGCCCGTAGACTGCTGGGTCTGAGTCGAGTTGCAGAGTTGTCAATCGACGATGCGAAAGCGGAGCACCTTCTGCGCTTCGCCAATCTCCATAGTGACCGCCAACTATGGCAAGTGATGGGCCATCCGAAACTACTCTCCCGTCGATCATTGCAGACGCTGGATCAATTCATGGAGCGCGTCGGCCTGCGTCGTTTTGACACCATAACGGCGGTTGCCGGGGAGATTCGCGCAGATCACGGCGCAACTGTCTGAAGCCCCAAAACGCAGCCCATCCCGGAAAAGACGAAACGGGCCGGTTTAGTGGACGAATTCGAGTGAATCGTGACTCGATGGGCGCTACGTTTAGTGACCTCTGTCACACTTTTCAAGAGTGGCGAAATCCTTGAGGACAAGTCTTCGATCCTGTTGTAACATATTGGATTGACGTTGGTTTTTGGGTGACGTCGACGATTCGCGTTTGGCACGTCGGCACGCGTTTTCAAGGACAGAAAATCGCAATCAGTGCAATACTGTGAATTGGGCGCAGATCAGGATGATGGGGACCTCTGGATTGACTCTTCTTTGGCATCGCATACCGGACGTATCGATACGGGTTTCGGCCGGCTGGATGTTGCTCTCAGTCGTCGGTTCGGTCTTGATCTTGTATTGGCCCAGTTTCGCCTGGCTGGGTGGCGAGTGGACGTCGACGCGCGGCCTCTTTAGTCACGGCTACCTGATTGCCGGTATTTGTATTTTTCTATTGTTCAGATCAGTTCGGACATTGGACACCAGCACAGTGACTCCCTGTTGGTGGGCAATTCCGGTGGTGCTGGCGCTGTCATTTATCTGGTTGCTCGGCTACGCATCGGACGTTGCCGCTGTGCAGACCATGTTGCTACCAGTAATAGTCCTTACCGCTGTGTTCGCCGCATTCGGTCGTTCGGCCATGATGGCGGTAATTTTTGCGATTTTGTATCTGTATTTTGCGATTCCTGCGTGGGAGCACCTGCGATTCGTTTTTCAGAACATTACTACCGCGATAGTGGATCTGCTAATTCGGTTGGTCGACATACCGGTATACGTTGAAGGCAATTTCGTTTATGTCCCTGCGGGCACTTTCGAAATATCCGGTGGTTGTAGCGGCCTCGGTTTCATTCTCGTGGGTACGTCGTTGGCGGCTCTGTATGGAAAACTGTTCTACGCCTCGAATCGCGATAAGTGGTTACTGGTTGGAATTTCTTTTCTCCTGGCCGTCCTGGTGAATTGGGTTCGTGTTTTTTCTATCGTCCTGATAGGGAATGCCAGTGACATGAATCATCCGCTTGTCGCAGATCACAGTACGTTCGGGTGGATATTATTCACCATCGCGATGGTGCCGATGTTCTATATCGCGTATCGAATACAGCCCGAGTCACAAATTGAGCCGAATGCCAGCGAGCCGTTGACATCGGGTTCGGGGACTAATGCGGCAATCGGTGTTTCTACGGTTCTCGTTATCTTAAGTCTTGCCGTTGCGCCAGCCTGGGGATATGCGCTGCGTGCCCGGTACGCGCAGCTTGAGCCGATTCATCTAAGTTTGCCACAGGCGCCTGACCGGTGGAGCGGGCCGGCCGCAATTTCATCGGAGTGGCAGCCAAGATACGTTGGTGCATCAGAGGAAGTCTATGGCGAGTACCAGTTCGCAGGCGATTCAGTCTGGCTGTACGCGAATGTCTATCAAACTCAGACACAGGGTCGGGAGTTAATCCATTTTGAAAATAGCGCAGTCGGCGATCTGAAACTGGAAACGACGCGTGTTCGGCGCCTCAATTTGCCAGATACGTTGCCCGGGAAGGTCATTGAAGTAGAGGCTGCTGGCATAGATCATCGATGGTTGATCTGGTATTGGTACGAAATCGGCGGCCGATGGACGACCGGTGAGGCGAAAGCCAAGGGGATGCAGGCGCTGGCCTTTATTTCCGGCAATCCGTCGTCTGGCATCGTAGCCTTGGCGACTCGTTGTCGATCGAGTTGCTCAGCCACGACCGCAAGAATGCAAGACTTTATCAGCGAGGCAGGTACGGAGCTAAGGCTTGACAGTATGCTGCAGAGCGGACGGAGCCGATGAAAACGATCTCTCGCTTCCTGTTGTTTGCAATCGTCGCCGTACAACTCGTCGCCTGTGGTTTATCGGTTAGCGATGAAGATCGGCTGCTTCGGGCAGAGCGGCATATGGATCAAGGCGAGTACCGCACTGCCTCGATAGACCTCAAGAACGTTCTGGCCGCGGATCCGGACAATGCCAAAGCCAGGATACTTCTCGGCCAGGTGTACCTCGGTCTCGGCGAGATATTGAACGCCGAGAAAGAGATCCGTCGGGCGGCCGACCTTGGTGCCTCCGAATCCAGCGTTCGACCCCTGTTTCTCAAGATGCTGATCGAAAAAGGGGAATACACAACGGTGCTGGCAGCACTGAGTGACGGCCATAGTGGCCTCACTTCTGCACAGGAATTTGGTTTTCGCGGTGCCGCACTTTACGGTGTGAATAATCTTGCTGCAGCCGAAGCGACGTATCGGGACTGGATCGCCGAAGACCCCGGCAATGTGTCGGCGGTCGTTGGTCTGTCTCGTGTCTTGTCGTCGGTCGGTCGCCGAACGGACGCGATCGCGAAACTCGATGCGCTACTGAAAGTCGACCCCGACATCGCCGATGCCTGGGCAGAACTTGCCAGGATCCGGTTTTCGCTTGGTGAATACGCCGAGGCTGCGAAAGGCTTTGCGCTGGCACTCAAGAACAGCGACCTGGAGACGGGTTTCCGATCGTACTACGTGACGCTGGCAGGTCTTGCAGACTCACAGTTACGCGCACAACTTATCGAGGCTAGTCGCAACTCCATCGCACTTCTCACCGCGATGGACAAATCTGCGACACTGACCTTGCTCCTGAGCGCCAGACTTGCGCAGATTGATCAGGACTTTCCGGCGGCTGCCCGGTATTTGCAAGAGATAGTGGCCCGTGATCCTGACGACTATTTCGCTTTGATGTTTCTGGCAGACATTCAAATGCGCCAACGGAATCTGGCGCAGGCTGAGGAATTGCTCAATAGAGTCGTAGCGTACGCGCCGGATAATATTCAGGCGCGCAAGCTGCTTGCTCGCGTGCAATTGAGGCAATCGAAACCCAGCGGGGTTGTCGAAGCATTGTCCCCTTTTCTGGATAGTGGCGATGCGGACGTTTACGGCCTGGTCGGTCAAGCCAATCTTCAGCGAGGCAATATTGACGCAGCAATATCGAACTTCCGCATGGCTGCCGATTCGAATCCGGGCGGCAATGCCGAGCAACTGAATCTGGCCATCTCTTACCTGTTTGCCGGCAATAACACGATGGCCATTGGCTTGTTGGTCGAGCAACCAGAAGGCAAGGATGGTGACTATCGTCGTGAGCAATTGCTGCTCATGGCCTATATGCGTAGCGGCAAGTTGGCGGCCGCCAATGTCATCGTGGAAGAACTGGAAAAAGGCCATAGCAACGATCCCGAGGCGCTCAGTCTTGCCGCAAGCTTTTATTTCGGTGTCGGAAAGCTTGATGTCGCCAAAAGTTTGTACGAAAAGTCGCTGAAGCTGGATTCGTCGAACATTACTGCGCTGCTGGGGCTGGCTCGGTTGGAAATTCAAACGGGCGAATTTATTGAGGCGGGCGGGATTCTCGACACTGTCCGTACCCTCGAACGCGGACAGCTAGAGGCTACACTGGGTCTCGCACACATTGCCTCAATCGACGGCAACTACGATGCCGTCTATCAATTGTTGATGGAGGCAAGGGAATATCACCCGAACGATGTGCGTCCTGTTCTGGCGTTGGCGCTGGCATATTTTCGAAACGATTCGGTTGATCTCGCGCTGGCAACCGCGCGCGAGGCAGTAATGTTTGGCTCACAGGATCCATCAATTAACGCGGCGGTTGGCAGAGTGTTGATGGAGACCGGTGCCTATGACGAAGCGTTGGTGGCTTATGAAATCGCCGTAAACCGCGCACCAAATTCTCCTCGGCTCCTGATGGCCCTTGGATATACGTATCTGGCGCTCGACCGCTCTGTCGACGCTCAATCGGTCTTGGCTCGGGCGTTAAAAATCGATCCGGAACTGGAACCGGCCGCGGCAGCGCTGATTCTCGTCGAACTACGCCAGGGGCGGTACAACTCTGCTTTGATCAGAGTCCAGAAACTCCGCAAGAAACTGCCGGACCGCGTTGTAATGATGTTGCTGGAGGGCGAAGTTTACAGCAAGCGCGGAGAGCACATCAGTGCGGCGGATGCCTATGCTCGGGCGGTACAGAAAGGGGCGGGCAGCCGCGCTGTGTTTCGAGAATACCAATCACGGGTTCTTGGGGAGCAAAGCCGACCGGAAGCTCCATTGGTCGATTGGTTGGCAAAGAATCCGGATGACGGGCAGGCTCGACGATTGCTGGGAGAGCGATACCAGGCGACAGGCAGGTCTCTTGAAGCCATTCAACAATACGAACGGCTTATCGAGTCCAACCCGGACGATGGCGAATTGTTAAACAATCTTGCCTGGGAATACCTGACTTCCGGAGATCTTGAGCGTGCTCGTGCGGCGGCGGAAAAGGCTCGAAAACTATTGCCGGATTCGGGATCTGTCACCGATACGCTTGGCTGGATTTATCGTAGTCTTGGTGAGATGGATCGGAGTGAGGCGTTACTGCGAGAGGCTAGATCACTCTCTGCCAGCAACGGTGAAATAGAATACCATTTAGCGGTTGTGTTGGCTGAAACTGGGAAACGAGATGAATCCCGAGAAATACTCGGTGATTTGTTGGTGAGGGGCGCGTCGTTTCCATCCATCGACGCAGCCTCAATTTTGCTGAACGAATTGTCGTCGGCAAACTGATATCGGGAATCCAATGAAATTTAATCGACAAACGACTTTTCGAAGACTGGTAAGTATGTTCTTGCTGGCAAGCCTCGCAACTGGCTGTGCCTCCGGTGGGGCGACATTTTCCGTAGCGGAGTGCCCGGCCCCCGTGGCTGGTTCGTCGGAATACTTCATTGGCGCAGGCGACAATCTTGAAATAATTGTTTGGCGCAATGAAGAATTGTCGGTGACGGTGCCGGTCCGGCCAGACGGTAAGGTATCGATACCGTTGGTTGATGATATGCAGGCATCGGGAAAGACGCCGTCGCAACTCGCCAGAGATATGGAAAGCGTACTCTCGGAATATCTCAGGTCGCCTGTAGTAAGTGTCATCGTCACCGGGCAAGGGTCTGCGAACCAGATACAAGTAGTTGGTGAGGTCGTTTCGCCGCAGCCGTTGTCCTACCGTGACGGACTCCGGGTTTTGGATGTTTTCATTGCAGTAGGCGGCGTGACTGATTTCGCCGCCGGCAACAGAACTAAACTTGTTCGGCAAACAGAGCCCGGACAGGCGGAATGTCGTATTCGAGTGAAAGACCTCCTCGCCGGGGATATGTCGCAGAATATCAATCTGTACCCGGGTGATGTGATCGTTGTTCCCAGGACCCGCTTCTAATGAACGAACTGATCAATATGCTTCGTACCGAGCTTCGCGGTACCTGGCGGTACCGATGGGTGGCTATGATAACGGCCTGGACGATTTGCCTGATCGGTTGGGTCAGCGTGTTCGCGATGCCGGATATTTTCGAGGCACGGGCGCAGGTTTACGTCGATGCCGATTCAAGACTGGCCGACGTGATGGGTGAGGTCGGTGTGGCACCAACTATCGGGTCTCGAGTCTTTGTTGTGCGGCAGGCGATGCTGGGCAGGCCGCAATTGGAGCGCGTTGCACGAGAAACAGACCTGGATTTGCGGGCGGCCACCGCTGCTGACAGGGAAGCGCTACTGATCAGTTTGCGAGAGAAAATCGGCGTAAGTTCCGGGCGGACGACGCAAACCGAACACCTGTATACGATAACATTCGAGGATCGGGATCGAAATATGGCAGTGGCGGTCGTGCAGCAATTGCTGGATACGTTCGTCGAGGATGTACTGAAACTAAAAGAGCAAGGCGCTGATGACGTTTCGACCTATCTTGCCGATCAACTTTCCTATTACGCCGGTTTGCTTTCGGGCGCGGAACTAAGGCTTGCAACCTTTAAAAAGGAATATGTTGGCCTTCTTCCAGGCGAAAACGGCGGGGTATTCGAGCGGTTGCAGCAAGAGATGGACCTTCTTCGACAAGAGCGACTGGACCTTCAGATTGAAGTCGACCGCAGAGATGAACTGCGACGACAACTCGGATCGGAGATTCCCTATATAGTCGATGATGGAAGCTCGACACAGAGCGCTGGCGTGCCTGGGAGTCCTACGGAAACCACGATCACGGGCCTGGAGGTTAAGCGCTCGGATCTCTTGCTTACTTTTACAGAGCGCCATCCGGACGTCATCGCGATCAACGAGCAACTTGCGCAATTGTATGCGAAACGGGAAGCGGATCGGGCCGCATTGGCCAACTCCGCCAGTGGTATGGAGGGAGTCGCCAATTCGACGAATCCCGTATACCAGAGTGTTCAAATCGCGCTGAACGAATCAGGCGTTCGCATAGCTGGATTGAGAAGCCAGGTCGTACAACGCGAAGCGACTGTTGAACAATTAAATGAGCAGATCAATACGATACCGGAAGTAGAAGCAGAATACGCTGAGTTAACGAGAGACTACCAGCAGTATCGTGCACTTTATTCTGAACTCTTGTTGCAGAAAGAACGAGAGAGAATGGGGAATGTCGGCGAGGAACGAGACGTTGTCAGTTTCAACGTAATTGACCCACCAGCCGCCGCACTGGAACCCATTGCACCAAAACGGGTTTTGTTGTTGGTCGGCGTACTTTTACTGGGCATTGGCGGTGGAGTCGGGCTGGCATTCATATTGCACCAGATGAGTCCGGTCTTCCACGACGCACATGCGCTAAGAATCGCGTCGGGTCGCCCGATTCTCGGGGTTGTAAGCATGACGTGGCTGGAGCGACATCGGACGGCACGCCGCTTCGACTTGTCGTCAGTTACATTCGCGGGGCTAGGATTGGTCCTGGTGTTTGTATTAACGGTAATTTTCCAGGAACCAGGCGTGTCAATGATTCAAAACATTATTCGAGATATGGCGAGTTAGCCGGGAGTATTGCGCAGATGAGCAAGATTCAAGAGGCGCTGGCGAGGATTCAGGCGACGAAGTCCGCATCCAAGAGAGAAATAGCCGGCAAAAAGATTGGCCAGTCGGAGTCTGTGGTTCTCGCCAAACTCGTCGATAACGGGGCAGTCGGATCGACGAAACCTGTCGGTGCAACGGGTGCGGGCAATCGATTTCTGGAAATCGATCGAGACGCGCTCAAGGAGGCCGGCTTGTTGGCGCCGGAGTATCACGAGCGACTTTTGGCCGATCAATACAGGGATATTAAGCGCCCGCTGATCGCACATGCTTTCGGTAAGCGAGCGACCAAGATTGAAAATGGCAATTTGATCATGGTGACCAGCGCAGTAGCCGGTGAAGGGAAGACCTTCACAAGTATCAATCTTGCGTTAAGCATGGCCAGGGAAAAGGATCACACGGTGATTCTTATTGATGCCGATGTCGCGAAACCCCACGTGAGTAGTATTTTCGGTGCCTCGGATGAGCCGGGTTTGCTGGATGCCATTGAGGACAGGACATTGAAGCTCCATGAGTTGTTGCTGCCGACGGACGTGCAAGGCCTCAGTTTTCTACCGGCCGGGAGACCCCGACATCATTCCACCGAACTATTGGCGAGTGCACGTATGGATGAGCTCGCAACGGAACTGCGAGAAGAGTATCCGAGTTCACTGGTGGTGTTAGATACACCTCCATTGCTGCAAACAAGTGAGTCGAAAGTGCTCGCGGCTATCGCCGGCCAGATAGTCATGGTGGTTCGTGCAGAAGCTACCTCGAAAGATGCGGTGTTAACTGCGATAGACATGTTTAGTGATACCAAAGCCGTCAACCTGATTCTTAATCAGGTTCGAAACGCCAAAGTAGAATATCAGTATGGATACGGATACGGTCAGTAGGTACGGAGCGATTCCGTACGCATTGCGGAAAATCAGGAAAAGATGAATTCGGAGGAGTGAGATGCACATCGTAGAAGAACAAATTAGACAACTGGGGAGATCATTCCTGATTGCCTCGCTGTGTGTTGCAGCCTTGGCTGGTGCCGCCATGGCGGCAGAAATCACTGCGAATGTCAGTGCCGGTGTTGGCGTGTCGGATAACATCGCCAGAACTGATTCGGACCAAATCAATGAAACCTTCAACCTGGTGGGTGCCCAGTTCCAATTGACGGAATTGACACAAAACATTGATGCACAGATTCAAGCGAATATCGACTATTTGCAGTATCAGGACAACACATTCAGCGACCAGGTTGTGGGGGGAGTTGATGCTTCCATTGATTGGACCGTTGTCGACCAACGGATCAATTGGATCGTGGAAGAGACTTTTGGTCAACAGTTGCTAAATCCCTTAGCACCGCTCTCGCCGAGGAACCGGGAAAACATCAATTTTTTCAGCACTGGACCCGATTTTCTCATTCCGGTTGGTGCACGGAACAGTTTGGGTGCCAATCTCCGTTACACGAATATTAACTACGAACGGCGGCAGTTCGACAACGATCGATCGTCGGCCACCGTTTTCGTGCGACGTGCTATTCGGGAGAATGCCAATCTGTCGCTTAACGCATTTGCTGAGAAAACCAAATTCGATGCCGGTGTGATTGCACCGGATTTTGATCGATACGAGGGATATGTCCGGTTCGATGTCTTGTCGGCAAGAAATACGTTTGGCGTAGATGCCGGATATACAGGACTCGATATTAATGGCCAGCGCAGAAACGGAATGCTGCTTCGCGTCGACTGGACCAGAACCATCTCGCCTTTTACATCGTTCACGCTCGGAGGGGGAAGCCGTTACTCTGACCAGGGTAATATCTTCAATATATCGCAATCCAGAGCGAACAATCTTGCCGATGTTAACGACATTGGTACGCTTGGAGTCCCGTTTCTCAATAACTTTTTCAATGCTAATTATGTGATCAATCGCGAACGAACGACGGCCGCGATCAACTTCAGCTGGAACCAGGAGGACTACAAGGAAGGAGGGAATCTTGATCGAGACATCTGGAGAGTCGACGGCAATCTGAGTCGGGATATTACCGCGAATATTTTCACTCGACTGAGTTTCAGGTTCGATATTCGGGATTACAAATACTTGATTCGCCGGGACGATAGCTTGCGTGGTCAGGTAACCCTGGGATATCGATTCAACGCTGCTTTCAGCCTCTCGTTGAGTTATCAGTATGCGCAGCGAAAGAGCGATGCATCGCGGGCTGATTACAAGGAAAACAGAGGCGTGATACGGTTTTCCTACTACCCGGATTGGGGTCGTTGATGTCGGTTCCGAGAACCTGTTCACGGACATCATTTTCATGCACTGACAAACTCTGAGCGAAATAATAGATTCAAACTCATGTTCTCGTTTCATTCCAAATCAAATCACCTTGCGCGGCTGCTCGTTCTGCTGGATATCGCACTATTGTCTTTGACGTACACCGTCGTGTTGCGCATCTATCCACTAGTGAGTGTTGAGCCGAATATTGACATTCTGGCTCACCTCGGACTATTTCCAGTGATTTTGGTCATATTTCTTCTTAGCAGGAGGTATTCTGGCGGTGTATCTGCTTTGCAAACGGGTTCGATCAAGATGCAGAGCTGGTGCCTGATAAAAGAGACCACCATCACTTTCGCGATTACTGCCGCACTGATATTTTTGCTGAAGTTGACCTACGTAAGCCGGGCGGTACTCCTGGGATTTGCAGCGTCCGGGACAGTGGTGCTGATCGCGGTCCGGGCATTCGTGATCTGGTGGTATTTTTCCAGAAGTAAAGAAAAGCAGGAAAATTATCTCAATGTCCTGATCATCGGATCGGGTCGACGCGCACATCAGTTGGCAGATATCTTGCAAAGAACGCTCGAATGGGGCGTCAACATCGTAGGCTTCCTCGATCCACTCGGAGAATCGGCCGGGCGTCGCTCATCTGACAACATCCTCGGTCACGTCGATCAGATTGGTGAGGTCTTGCGTGACTCGGTAATCGAAGAAGTTATCGTAGCCGTTCCGCGATCCATGTTGGGAGGCGTTCAATCGATAATAGATGCCTGTCAGGAAGAAGGCGTCAAGTTGCGTTTCATGGCGGACATTTACGACTTCAATGCAGCACGAATTCGCCTGACGATGGTCGATAATATTCCGCTGCTCAGTTTCGAGCCGGTAGCGAGGGGAGAGAATGCGTTAATTGCAAAACGGCTATTCGACCTGGTCGCCATCATATTACTCGTTCCGGTCTTGCTGCCCTTTCTCGCTATCGTCGCGATCGCCATAAGACTGGACTCGCCCGGACCTGCGCTGTTCGTGCAGGACCGTGTAGGACTGCACAAACGACGATTCCGGCTCTATAAGTTTCGTAGCATGGTCGTAGACGCCGAGGCGCGCATGCAGGATATTGAACACCTGAACGAAGCGGACGGACCGAATTTCAAAGTCAAGAATGATCCAAGAATGACTCGGCTCGGCCGCCTGCTGCGGCGCACGAGTATTGATGAATTGCCGCAGTTAATAAACGTCTTCCTCGGCGATATGAGTTTGGTCGGCCCCAGGCCGATGGCGTTACGCGATGTCGAGCTGTTCGACAAGGGCATTCAAAGGAAACGCTTTAGCGTAAGGCCGGGTATTACCGGTTTGTGGCAGGTATCGGGTCGGAGCGATTTATCCTTCGATAAGTGGGTTGAGTTGGATCTTGACTATATCGATCACTGGTCGCTAATTTGGGATTTCAAGATTCTGCTGAAGACGATACCCGCCGTGCTGAAAGGTAGTGGGGCGGTCTAGCCGCCGCTTTGCGTCGCAATGAAACAGTTAGTGATGAAATTGATCCGGGTATCGAGAATTCTCGACGCCTGGAGGTTCTGGAATCGCAAGAAAATAACGATTCTGATGCTACACGGTATTTCAGCGACGAAAGAAAAGGGTGTTTGGAATCCGTTGTGGGAAAGAGTTACACCAGAGAGACTCGACGCAGTGCTCAGTCAATTGTCAAAGCACTACAATTTCATTTCCCTGTCGGAGGCCGTCGAAATGCTATCGGGAACGATTCCGATGGTAAATCATGGGCTGGTACTGACGTTCGACGATGGTTATCGCAACAACGTGACGGAAGCCTGGCCGGTACTAAAGCGACATAGCGCAGCAGCCACATTTTTCGTGGCGGCGGGTTTCGTCGAAACGGGTAAGTCCTTTTGGATTGATCGCCTCGATTACGCGTTACAGCAGGCCCCGGATTCGGCACGTCTATTGCGAAATCGACAATTTCGATTCGACTTCCGCGGGTTGTCCCGGGAACAATTGCAGAGCCAGTATAGAAATCTTCGTCTTGAAGTAAAGAAGAGTGCAGTCGACGATGAGGAGATGCTGAGCGTTTTCGATGCGATGTCGGGAGCGCTCGAAATCGCCGCAGGAACGACAATATCGGATATCCTGGATAGTGACGAATCCGTGGCGATCGCGCGGTGGGATGAACTCGTTCAAGCAGCTTCCGAGGGAGTGACCATAGGTAGTCATTCGGTGGATCATCGTCAACTGGCAAGAATTCCGCAGGCGTTGCTGGATCGTCAACTGGTGAATTCGAAGAAAATGATTGAAGAGCACTTGCAGCAAGAGTGCAGATACTTTTGTTTTCCGAACGGCAGTTTCGATGAAGCGGTGGTTGCAAGTACTCGCGATGCGGGCTATACGGCGGCGCTTACGACCGTTCGCGGGCTGAATAAGGTCGGTGATAATTTATTTACACTGCGGCGATATGCTTTGCCGAGCAAACCATCGGAATTCTTGAACTTGTGTTCAATTAGCGGAATATTCGAAATTCCAGTCTTGCGAAATATATTTCGGGCTATGTCGTGAACGTCGGCGCAGTACTTCAGCGTGACGTGAAGCCCTCCATTTGCTTCATTGCGCATAATGCGTTGGGTGCCTTGACGGGTAAGAACCAGTCTCACGTCGGCGGAATTGAGCGGCAGCAGGCCACTATGGCAAAATGGCTTGCTGACCGGGGATGGGACGTGACGGTTGTCACCTGGGATGAGACTGACGGCACGCCGGAACGGGTGGCCGGAATTCGAATCGCACGATTGTGCAAGCGCTATTCGGGAATACCCGGTTTGAGGTTCTTCTACCCACGTTGGACCAGTTTGAATTCAGTTCTGAGCAGAGTTTCCGCCGATCTCTATTATTACAATTGTGGTGATCTGGCGTTAGGGCAGATTATGTTGTGGTCTGGCGTAAAACGAAAACCCGTTATTTTCTCGGTGCCCAGCGATCCGGACTGCGATGCGAGGTTGCCGTCCCTGCGCAGCTATCGTGAGAGGATACTTTATCGCTTCGGCCTTTCCCGTTGCAGGCACATAGTAGCCCAATCGGAAAAGCAACAAAGAATGCTGCTCCAACATTTTTCGAAAGAGTCGGAGATTCTTGCGATGCCGTGCAAAGGGTTTGCACCTGCAGAAACAGGGGTTAGTGTCGGCAAGGACCGGCTTCGTGTCCTGTGGGTCGGACGTCTGAGCCCGGAGAAGCGGGTAGAGTGGTTGCTCGAAGTCGCCAAGAAGATGCCAGACACGGATTTCACCGTCGTCGGGGCGGCAAACCAGGACTCTGAGTATGCACAGGGAGTTCTGGCAGATGGTAAAGCGCTACCGAACGTATTATTTGCTGGCCGGGTGCCGTACGAACAGATTGCGGACTACTATCGCGACGCCGACATTCTTTGTTGTACGTCTGTATACGAGGGATTTCCTAATGTCTTCCTCGAAGGGTGGAGCGTCGGACTCCCGGTCGTGTCAACCTGCGACCCAGACGGGATTATCGAAAAAAATGAAATCGGTCAACACGTCGTGGATATTTCACAATTTGCCACGGCGATTGCAAGCCTTGGTGCCGACCAGGAAAAACGCCAGAGAATGTCGACTGCGGGGTTGCGGTACTTTGATCAGCACCACAGTCTGGATACCGCGATGCAAAAATTCGAAGAGTACTTTCTTGGCGTGCATAAATCGTATGTCGATGGAGCGGCTTCTCAATGACTAGTAGATTTCAGTTTCCCGTTTGTCGCATCCTGAATACCGGAATTCACGCGGCCAGCCTGCCGCAGGCACTTGAGGCCATCCATGTCGCGATTAAGGAAAAAAGACGCTTGATGATTGGTGTTGTAAACGCGGCGAAGATCGTCAATATGAGTAAAGATGCCGAACTATTCGAGGATGTGTCCGGTTCCGACCTGGTTCTGGCCGATGGCATGTCTGTCGTGCTCGCTTCGAAAATTCTGGGGTCTCCTTTGCCGGAGAGAGTAACGGGAATCGACCTCATGATGGGTATTCTGGCGAAAGGACGTAGTGAACGTTATCGAGTGTACTGCCTGGGTGCCACCGAAGCAGTTTCCCAAATCGTTGAAGATAAGATCAAGGAGGATTTCCCTGGAGTCCAGCTGGTCGGGCGCCGAAACGGGTATTTTTCCGCCGACGAGGAAGCGGGAATCGTGGAAGACATTGCGAGACTCGATGTAGACGTACTGTTCGTGGCCATTACTTCGCCCAAAAAGGAGCGTTTGATGGCGAAGTGGTCGGATCAACTCAACGTCACGGTTGTTCATGGGGTAGGTGGCTCTTTCGATGTCATGGCCGGTCTTGTCGATAGAGCTCCGGAGAGATGGCAACGAATGGGATTGGAGTGGTTGTACCGCGTCAAGCAAGAACCGGGACGCCTCTGGAAACGATATTTAGTTACTAATACCGCCTTCATCAAAATGGTCCTGGTCGCCTGGATTAAAGGCACCACGCGGGGAGCGAGACCGTGAGTCAGCGCCCTACTTTGTTGTACATTCTTGCTCCGAGTTTCTCGGGCTCGACCCTGCTTACGTATCTGTTGGCGCAGCATCGCCAAATCTCAACCGTAGGAGAGTTGAAAGCAACCAAAATGGGCAATGTTGACCAATATCAGTGCTCGTGCGGAACACTCATTCGGAGCTGTCCTTTCTGGCGCGAAGTAAAACGACGCGCCGACGCAGACGGCATCCGTTTTTCCATCGATGACTTTGGAACGGTGTTTCATGGCCGCGGACCGGGAGCCAATGCTGTGGTTCGGGCATCAGTGCGGGGGCGGAAATTCGAACTGCTACGCACAGCATTGTTGAATACCGTACCTCAGCGACTTTTAGGTACCAACGCGACAGCTGCGACCAACTTTTCACTTGGACAAATTATTTGTGACATGCAGGGCGGAGAGATTTTTGTCGACGGATCCAAGGACTCCGTACGACTCCTGCATTTGATCCGCTCCGGACGTTGGGACGTAAGAGTCATTTACCTGCAGCGAGATGGAAGGGGGGTAGCCAATTCCTACCAAAGACATCGGAATATTGAATTTTCGGCAGCAGTGCATTTATGGCGTCGGGCGGTCGCTGAATTAGAGAACATGCGGGCGAGACTTGATGATCACGCCGTCTTCGACTTGCACTATGAATCGCTTTGTAGCGAACCTCAAAAAGTATTTCATGAGATATGGTCGTGGCTTGGCATTGGAGATCAAGCGATCGCACAACAGGATCTAAAACAAGGCGAATTCCATATCCTTGGAAACACGATGCGTCTTGGCAATGTTTCGGAAATCCGACTTGATGAAGCCTGGAAAACGAGGCTATCGTCCGTTGAGCTTGATCTGTTCGCCCGAGAATGTGGTGCACAGAATCGAAGTATCGGGTACGACTGATCGTGTTGACGCAAGATAAGCATGCGTTCGTTTTCAGGATTGCTCTGGTCAATTGGGGCAGTTGGTGTCCGGTGGTCGGTGTTTTGAATCGTCCGGTTAAGCTTAATAGCACCTGGCACGGACCGACACGCCCAACGTGGACGCCCGCGGTCGCGCAATAGAATCAATGTCAAAATCAACAGAGAATGTCGACACCGATTCGACGGACAAAAAGGACGTCACTGGAAGAGACCGCCTTGTTCGAAACCTGATGGCCCGCTGGCTTGGGCAGATTGTTGTGGTGATATCCGGGTTCGTCATTCCCCGGGTGATCGACGGAAATCTCGGCGCATCGGCACTGGGAATATGGGATTTTGCCTGGTCAACTGTGGCCTATTTCCGATTTATGGGACTCGGTCTCGCGAGCGGCCTGAATCGTTTTGTTGCCCTGTACAACGCCCAGGAAGCGACAGAGGACTTGCAGCGAGCTATCTCGTCAACGGTGGTCTTGCAGTTGATAGTTGCATCCATAACCGCGCTCGCCGCATTTGTTGTCTCGTACTATCTCCCGCTAATCTTTGATGATATCGCCGATGCGCAAGTAGTGCAGAGCCAATATCTGGTTATTTTTCTGGGCTGTGGTCTGGCGGTTCGGATGCTATTTTGGCCGGCTCGAAGCATTTTGACCGGGTACCATTTGTGGACTGTTACTTCGGCCGTTACTGCGGGTGGTGACATCGTCTTGTTAGTCGGGCTTTTCAGCACGCTGAAATTCGGTGGCGGTCTGGCGCAATTAGGTATGGTGGGTCTCGCCGTCGCGATAGTGACAGAAGGGATTCGAGTTACGATGGCGAAACGTGTTTACAAAAGAAAGTTGTTGGTCTGGTCTGCTGTAGATAGACCAACGATGAAAAAAATGATCATTTTCGGGCTAAAGAATAATGTTACCGGTCTGCCGAAAATTCTCGCAGTTCAGACGACAGGTCTGGTCTTGGCCGCGACGGCCGGGCCAGCAGCTTTGGCAGTATATGCCAGACCGCTTGCACTTTTTCATCACGTTGAGCGCATGATAAAGCAATATGCATTCTTATTGACACCTATGGCTGGAAGCATTCAGGGACTGAAACATCAAAGCGAGTTGAAGGAGTTTTTTCTAAGTTCGTTACGGTCTTCATTCGCTATTTCCATACCACCGCTGCTCCTGCTCGGCGGATACGGAGATATTATTATCGATCTATGGATGGGCAGCGATTACGTTGTACCGTATCTTGCGCCGACTTTGGCTGCTGCATTTATCTTCCCATTTTCCCATTCGGCAGCTATGCGTATTCTCGTTGGCGTGAACTCCCATGGTCGAATCGGTGTCTGGTCACTTGTCGCGACACTCGTTGCCTTGGCGATATCCGTGGTGGTTGCATCGGACTTCGGTTGGTCAGCGCAGATCGGTGCTATCGTGGTAGGTATCAGCCTTTCAGCGGGACCCGGATTAGTAGTGATCATCGGGGCCTGCCGTCGGTTCTCGGTGAGTTTCAAGGAATATTGGCAGCGGGTGTTTCTTCATCCTGCGTTATGCAATCTTCCGCTTCTTGGCGTGATTCTAATCTCAAGAGTGGCCGACTCAGACATGTCATTTCTGCATGCGTCCGGGTGGGGTCTATTCGGAGCCCTATCCGTCGTCGGGCTGTACTGGAAGTTTCTTCTTTCCGAGACGAACAGATCAAAGATACGGGCAAAATTGCCAGGCCGCGTTTCAACGGCTGCATCGACTCCCGATTGAGTTTTCTGAAAATGGTATCGAACACGATTAATATGGATATGATATGCGAATAGTAATGTTTAGCCGATTCCCTTCTGATGTCAATCATCCGAAGGGCGGGGTTGAATCGGCAACGGTTGGACTTGTACGCGGACTCGCCGCTCAGCCCGGGCTGGAATTGCACGTCGTTACGCTTGAGCGAAGACTGAGTCATACCGTAGTAGAAGAATTGCCTTTTGCGACGATTCACCGTTTGCCGGGAAACCGTCGCCCTATGATTCTCGACGTGTTCGGCGGGCCGGGTCGACGTCGGATCGATGACTACATCGTGGGCCTTAAACCGGATATCGTGCACTTTCAGGAGTCCTACGGTTTGGGCGGGCCTTACTCCGATATACCTACGGTATTTACCGTTCATGGATTCGATAGCTTGAACCTCGTTACGGAGCGCAAGTACGCCTGGTGGCTTCGTGCTCCATTGTGGAAGATCGCGGAGAAAAAGGGACTGCGGAAGCACGCAAACATAATTTCTATCGCTCCTTACGTTACGGAGAAACTCAAAGCGGAGTCGACTGCTGAGATTACAGAGATTCCCAACGCCATCAGTCCCGAGTTTTTTACGGTCGAAAGCAAACCGGTTCCGGGGCGCATATTTTTTGCGGGTTGGATCAACAGCAGGAAAAATGTTATGGCAGCCATCCGTGCGACCAATAAACTTCTGCAGCAAGGAATGGACGTATCCTTGCATATAGCCGGAGATGTCGCGGACCAGGACTACGCGGATAAAGTAACTCAGCTAGTCGCTTACTTAGGGTTGGAATCAAGTGTACTGATGCTGGGGCGTATCGGCCACAAGGAGCTTCGCCAAGAATTGACAGAAGCGTCTGTATTCGTCTTGCCGTCGCTACAGGAGAACGCACCGATGGCCATTGCCGAAGCAATGGCGGCGGGAGTGCCCGTTGTGACCTCCAACGTCTGCGGAATGCCGACGATGGTTGCTGAAGGCAAAGCCGGCTTCCTTATTGGGCCGAACGACATTGGGTCTATTGCGGAAAAACTTGCCGTGATTTTACAAGATTCGTCCCGCCGCGATGAGATGAGCAAATTTGTACGTAATCAAGCTCAGCAAACCTATCATCCGGACTCTGTTGTTTCGGCAACGCTTGCGTTGTACAAGAGAATCATTGACGGGCAGAATCGCGGATGAATTTGCATCGCCGATTACATGACGGCACACAAGAAACAGGAGTTTGTGATGAGCGCCGATAGACCAATTTTTCTCGTTGGATTTGGCAGGAGCGGGTCGACTCATATCCATGGAGTATTCGCCTTTCACCCGAATTTGGCGTGGTTGACTCGCTTTGCGGATAACTATCCAAATCGAATGGCCCTGAATGCACTGATAATGCGTTTGTTTGACGTGAAGCCGTTGTCGGACCTCGTTGCTCGGAAACTGCCGCCTCGTGAAGGCTGGAAATACTGGGATTCATTTTTTCCGGGTTTCAGCGAACCGTTCCGGGACCTGACGGCGGAGGACGTATCGCCCTACTTACGAGAGCGAATGAAGAGGGCGGTCGCGGACATTGCAACGCAGTCGCGAGGCCGAGTCCTTATCAAGTTGACGGGGTGGCCACGAATCGCGTTTCTGCAGGAAATTTTTCCGGATGCCAAGTTCGTCCACGTCCTGCGCGATGGACGAGCGGCAGCCAATTCACTCCTGCATACGGAGTTTTGGCGCGGTTGGAAAGGCCCGAATCGATGGCGCTGGGGCGAATTAGGGACGGACTATACGGCGCAGTGGGAGCGTTGGGACCAATCGTTCATCGCGCTGGCCGCATTGCAATGGAAAAAGTTCGTTGACGCGATGGACATCGCGTCGGCCGGAATCGACAATTTTCTTGAGGTTCGGTACGAAGATATTTGCGCTAATCCGCAGGAGGGATTTCGACGGTTGGCGGAGTTTTGCGAAATCGACTGGCATGACGACCTGGAACAAAAGATCCACCGTACCGAGTTTCGTCAAGCGAATTACAAATGGCAAGAGGAGTTAACCGTCCGGCAACAGGAGACATTGCAAGATTTGCTCGGCGAAACGTGCGTCAGAATGGGCTACGACGAAAATCCAGGGTAATTTTCACCAGGTACGCTCTGCATTCGTGAACGGATCGTGGCTAGAAAGACGGCCAGGGCGAGAAAAACGATGAGACGTTCTGGATTGAAGCAGTAACAGGACGCGTCGAATCCGGCTCAGACGGATTCCTCTGCGTCTACGGGTTGCTGCCAGGACTGAAGGGCTTCGATGGCCTGTGTGAAACCGTCATAGACCGTAATCTGATGACGATCGGCGTAATCCGTCATCGTTTTTCTGACCTCGAGTACTTTTTGGAAATTTGTTGTCCAGTGATTGAAAAATGGCAGTGGGTTACGCATCTTTCGTTTACGTGCCATGCAATTTCGATGATGTTGCTCTTCGGGAACGATGACCATTCCGATTGCGACAGTCTTGAGGAACTCGATCTCCGAAAAATTGTTCGGTAGACGCCGACCCAGGACTACGATGGGACCATCATGATTTCGCATCAAGTCAATTACGGCATCAAAATAATATTGTTGGTGGATCGCAACCAGGCCCTTGTTCTTCTTGATCGCTCGTTGCAAGATTGGAATCGGTCGACTGATATACAACAAGAACTTGGTCAATGGTTTCTTTTGTGGCAGTTGTCCTGCGAAGTCAACCACTCGGTACCCTTCGAAAAAGCGATGGTCGCGCGCGAACGTGGACTTGCCGGAGGCGGCCATGCTCATCAGGTAAATTCGCTTGGGGGGCAAGAGCACGGTCTCCGTAGTAAATGGGTCGAATTGCATCGTTCAGCGTTGTATTTTCGTACAATGAAGGCCAATCGACAAGCTATATCGCATTGTTGTCTATGGTAATTATCGATTTCCGACACGGGAAATTGTATTTGGCGAATGGACTGGCGCCGCAATTTCGAATCGAATGAGGATTGCAATATAATGACTTATCACCTGAAGCGTTGGGCGGCTGTCTCATTTCTGACATTGGCCTACGGATTCGCCATAGTAGTTGCACGAATTACCGGCACCCCACGTGCCGTTTCCGATGCCCGGAAAACCGGACGCATTCTGGTGATTGGGACGTTTCACAATCCCAATTGGTTCTATGCTCATCTGGAACCTTTGGCGCGCTGCTCGAATTCGCAAATTATTCTGGTCGCGGATGGTTATACGGGCGAAGTAGAGGGATTGAAAGTAATCGTTCCCAATCGAATCGTATCGAAACTTTTATCTCGAGCGGGCGCTAAGCTTTTGTGGTCTGTGTGGTGTGCGATCAAGTATCGCCCCGATCACTATATGGGATACGCGATTTTTCCTGCGGCGACAACGGCGCTTATTCTTGGTCGGATTTTTCGCCGGCCGTCGTGTTTTCAGGTGACGTCCGGTCCATTGGAGCTTGCCGGCGGCGGTTTTCACGCTGAAAACAAGATCCTTTCGTCTCTGGGAAAACCGTCGCGGTGGATCGAGAAGTTAGCATTTTCGTTGACCAGTCAATTTGACTTACTGATCGTTCGTGGTCACAAAGCGAAAGACTTTATCCGCGGCTTTGGCGCGACCAACCGAATTGAGACGATCACCGGTAGTGTAGAAATGCCGGCGGACTGTCCTCATTCACCGGCAAGGCGGGTCGATTTGATTTTCGTTGGGAGACTGACCAAACGAAAAAGACCCGATCGTTTCGTCGATGTCGTGGCTCGCGTTGCGCGCACTCTACCGGAAGTTCGTTGTCTTATCGTCGGCGATGGCCCGGAAGAAGAGGCCGTGCGGCAACAGATTGAAGACAATGGTCTGAATGATCAAATCACTATGCTGGGACTGCGAGATGATGTGCTGGAATTGCAGAGCCAGTCGAAGATTTTCGTTCTGACATCGCGTTGGGAAGGTGTCTCAATAGCGATGTTGGAAGCAATGTCTTCCGGTACGATTCCGGTTGTCAGTGATGTCGGCGACCTTCGGGACGTCGTTGACCAGGGTAAAAATGGATTCATACTCGACGAAAACGATGTTGACGGATTTTCGGTCAGAATTCTTGAATTACTCCAGGACGAGGAAAGACTTCTTCAGCTTTCCCTGGCGGCCAGGCAAACAGTGTATGACCGTTGTAGTCGAGAAGCCATTGCTCGAAAATGGCACGAGACACTCAAATCAATGGATATCGTCGCCTAGCAGTCTGTTGAAAAAACCATCCATGGTATTTTCAACACCGCAATTCGAAAAACGTCGTTTTCGAATTACTCACATTTTCAATGGCTTCAATGGCTTGCAGCCATCGAAAATGACGGTACATCCCTGTACCGTTCGCAGCCCGCCGAAAAACGGTGTTTTTCAACAGGCTGCTAGTCGGCAAATTAATCGTTTCGACAGCATCAGCCATAGTTCTCTGGGAAAATCCGCGGCATTGTCAGGGATGGCTACTCCGCAGCCGGAATATATCGATGGTTGCCAATGTCACTGGCGCCATTTTTCTCACCACCGTCGGCGATCGCCAGTCTATTGCCGTCGATATCGAATAGAATGGACAGCTGTTCTCCGAAATAGCTCTTGAATTGAGCATCGGACTCTTGCAGCGTCGAGGTCCCGGTTCCGATCGCCGCACTATCGCGCCGCAAATTGAAATTGCCCTGCGCCGCATCGACGAACCCCGGATCAGCGGCGATGTTTCCGCGGCCTCTTGTCCGGTTATTCAGGTTGGCAGAGGTCGACGCCTTTGTTGGATTCCTGCCCCATCGGAACGGTATTGATTTTCCGTTATTCCAGAATATATTGTTACGAATACTGCTTTGTCTGGCTACGTCGACGCCTACGTCGAGATATAGGCCGCGAATGTTCGCGAATATGTTGTTTTCGATTGTTAACTCAAAGTTGTCCCGCCAAAATTGATCGATGCCCGTCTCAGCTCCGTAGATGGTATTGCCGATAATTGTCAGGGGCTGGCCATTCTTTTCGAGAGAAATGGCTCTTCCGGAAACATTGGAGATTTGGTTGCCGACGATCCATGCGCCATAAACCTCCTCGACGCGAATGCCTTGAGCAGATTTGGAGACGTTATTGAACAGGATCCACGGGTTGGTCGGTGCGCCGTCCGATCCGATTACGATCGCGCTACCATCTGATCCGCTACTGTAGACACCGCAGAATGAGTCGTCGTCGAAGCACCATCGGACGTCGGGGCGTGCGACTTTGTAGCCGTACATTGTATTTTGGGAAATAATGATATTTTCGCCGTACTTCAAATCGATCGCATTCTCACGGTCGCTATGCATGGTATTGCGACCGACATAGACATTACGCGGCGGAGCTTTTCGACATCCGTGGCAGAATTGAATGGCGTCGCCTCCGTTGTGGTGGTAATAGTTGTCGAGGATCCAAACTCGGTTTGCGCCTGAGCGTACTGATGTTCCGTGCCTGTCGTCACCCTGATTGTGATGAACGTGATTGTTATAGAAGACGATATCTTCGCCATCCAGTACCGAGCCATTCTTGCGGGGATGACCGAAGATTTCGAGGTTGCGCATGGCGATAAACTGTCGGCCGTACGGCGCATCACGATTGCCGCCATTTCGTACCTGCGTTTTGTTGAATATAAGGTTCTCGATAATGAAATACTTTCCTTGCAATGTTGCGTTTACCGCATTGAAAATCGATGGATATCCCTTGCCATCATCCACGCCACGCAAAAAAACCGGTTTCTCCAAAGTACCGTTCGCGTTAATCGCTATTTTATTGCCATGGTAGTCATAGGGACCGCCGTGGACCTCCACCACCGTGCCCGCCTTGGATATGTCAGTCGGTATGTCGCAACGGGGTTTTTTCTCTGTAGCGGGACCCCAATTGCTGCAATTCGACGCGCTGTTATCTACGTAGATCGTATACGGTCCATTCCCCGCATCGCGGTATCCCTCTTGTCCATCGTAAATCCGATGAGTTTCCTTTATGCCAAACGGGGGAGAGGGTATAGCGATCGGCGGGCTCCATTCGACTGGTTCAGAGTATGCCGCCATAAAGGGCGCGACGAGGCAGAACACGGCGATAACTAGTTTTCCCATTTGACACTCCGGGCCGCGATTCTGGTTGAAATGCGACTATTGCTACAAAAAATACTACGCTGTCTTTGACGTCGGTCCGACGCAAAAAGTTTAATGTTTATGTCAGGATTCTGCGCCATCATTCAATATAGGTGCGCGCGGCTGTTGGTCGATTTCGCCGATTGTCAGAGACTATCGGCGCGAGTTCGGAACCGATGGCATCCTTTTCTCGCATGATGTATGCGCGCATCGCCAGCCCGATAACGGCCCACATGATCACTACGCCGGCACGCGGATAAAACGATTGCGCGCCGATTGATGCGACCAGTTGGCCGGCAATATATGCTAGAGCTATGCCTCCAGTTGCAGTATAGAGCGGCGAGTCTTTGTCGCGGAACATTATTGCGCTTTGTTTCAGGATTACAAAAAAGAACCAGAATACAGGTAATGCACCGACGAGGCCGTTATCGATGAGAAACTCAAGATAGGCGTTGTGAGGGTGTGGGAATCCCTTGCCTTTCACGGGGTAAAGTCGGCGAATCTCCAAGCTGGCCCCGGAGGTAAAAAAGCCCTTTCGACCGTAGCCAAAAAGTGGCGCATCGCCTATCGCGCCAATGACACTCGGCCAGATCAAAATTCGATCAGAGGTTATGGCTGCGTAATCGTTGTTTCCGTCACCAAAAGTAGCCGACTCGAAGCGAGACTGTTCTCCAAATCCCTGGAACATTCTATCGCGCACGGCGGGTACGAGGGATACCACGGCGAGCACCAGTATTGGCATAGCGAGCACGAGTTTTCGCCAACGTAAGGCGGACAGCAGCAATGCCACCGCAGCCCACGAGACATATCCGGTACGGCCTCCGGTGAGCGCGAGCGACAAGATAAGAATCATGCCGATGCCTGTGAACGTCCATAACCAGAACTTGTTAGGCGCCAGTACGCGGCTCACAAAAAATGCCCAGCTGGCGCTGGCCATCATGGCCGCCAGGTCCACACGGTGATAGCCAATTGATCGGTCTAGCACCCGCAACGCGCGCTCACTCAGGGCATCACCATCGGAGAGATCGCTGAGCGGCATCCACCGGATGATCTGAATACCGAGAAAGAAGGACGCCAACAGACAGGCACCGAGTCCCCACAGGAGGCGAGAACGTGTATTGCAACCGTGAAATATGAGTAAGCCCGGGACGACGTATTTCAGGGAGTTCAGCAGATCATCGATGAACAGTTCGCTGAGCGTCGGGATATTCTTGCCGGTGGAGTAGTAAAATTCCCGAATACTGCCCATTCCGTCCGTCATTCTGTAGAAACCGACGAAAACGACCGCAATGTAGATAAACAATAGCCAACGGATCTGCCTGGAAAAATCCCAGGTCAGTTGTTCCCGTCGAGCATTAATCATCCACGCGATGACAATGAACACGATCAGGACATTCCACGGGTTAAGGCCGGTAATACCCAGCATCTGGCGTGGCATGTCATACCTTTCGATAAACGCCATCAATACCAGTAAACCGCACAGACTTCGGTACCAGTCACGAAACGCATAAACCGAAAGGACAAGAATGACCAGTGTCAGTAGAGTGTAGCGAATCATATGCGGTTCATCGGGTCTCGATCAGGATGTGAATTGCGGGAGTACGTAGAGCTGAATATACTACTCGGAATGCGCTGCTTTTTTGGTCAGAGTAAGACCTTGATATCGTCGCAGAAAAACAGCAGTTCGTCACACTATAGCGTCACGTTTTGATGTGTAATACCGCACTTCGATATACTAACGGTGAATGGTGAAAAAGTCGGTCTGTCAGGTGACAATTGGGACGGTCCCTGTCGAAATATCCGATTTCCGGGAATCCCCAATGGAGTAATTTCCCTGAGATTTAGCACTATTTGCGCAACTACACTATATTAATTATTGAAAAGCACGGATCCGATCATAATGTCAAATAGGAGTGTCGGGCAGGCGCAGTGTCCAAAGTACGTTTATATCGCCGGTCGCGGACATTCCGGTTCCACATTGCTCACGTTACTTCTGGCGCGTCACCCGAAGGTCGCTGCAATCGGAGAACTGGCGAACCTTTCTCTGCAAATGGCGCGCGACGAAAGTACACGTTGGGTGGGCCGCTGTAGTTGCGGGGAACGCCCGTTTGAATGTGATGTGTGGGGGAAGGTTCTGCGCGAGATTGGTGAGGAAGAAGGCGTCGATCTCGAAAAACACCCGTTTTCATGGAAAATCTCGGACGTTGGCATGGAGGAAGAATTCCGGCATACAGCGTTCATCCGAGTCCCGCTCGTCTGGGCAAGAAATCGATGCTGGCGACTGCTTCGCTATTTGCAATACCTGTCTCCGGCGGGAATCAAACAACTATTCGGTTTTTACAAGCCGCAAAAAACATGGGCAGAAAATCGTAGCACGCTTGTGACGAAATTCGCCACGGTTTGCAATGTTGATGCCACTATCGATGCATCCAAAGACCCGTTGGATATGCTCGATATTTTCTATAACGCGACGGTACCCGTTAAAATAATATTTCTCACCAGAGATTGTCGTGGCAATGTCTGGTCTATGCTTAAGCGCCTTGCAGCCGGGGAGCGACGAAGCGAGAGGGTTGTTTCCGCCAGCAGGGAGTGGGTGCAGGTGAATGGGAGAATCTGGCGCCTGGTCAGTGATTTGCCGAAGTCGAATTGGTTGCATATCCGCTACGAGGATATGTGCAGTCATCCGGATGAAACGATGAAGAGCTTGTTCGAATTCATTGGGCTTGACTCGTTCGATGTGTCCGGTGTGCCATCCGGACCCGAGGGCGGTGCCGACCATGGGCACACAGTGGGCGGGAACCGGATACGGTTTTCGAATGAAAAATTGAATATTCGTGAAGATCGGGCGTGGCGCGAAAAATTGACTGCCGAAGAACTCGACTTGATTGTAAAAATCGCCGGACCACTGGCCCGAGACCTCGGGTATGATCTTTAAGAAGGACCCTCGTGGCGCCGAGTAAATCGGTCGACACTATCGAAGAGGTTCCCGTCGGGAAAAAATAATGCAAAAACCGAGTTGGTACCTGCATCGACTGAGATCGATGAATGCGTCGGAAATACTGTGGCGAATGAGAGGCGTGGTTTCTGCAAATATTGACCTGGTTCGGATTCCACTGCGGATGTACCCGAAGGTGGATGTTACCGGCACCCTATCGGTCAGCCGGTTCACCGGTGGATTCGAGTGTAGTCCTGTTGCGACGGAATCAAGTATGGACTGGGGGAGCGAGCCCTTGCGTTCATGGCGAGACCGGCTGGTTCACAAGGCGGATGCGATTCTTGCGAACCGATTGAGTTTTTTCGATCTGGTTGATCAGGACGTCGACGATCCGGTTAACTGGCACACGGACTTTTCGTCCGGCAAGACAGCAGCTCTTAAATTATCTGGCCTGATTGACTACAGGAACTTTGATGATGTAGGTGATTGCAAACTGGTTTGGGAACCGAATCGACACCACCAGCTTGTGGTGCTGGCGCGTGCATACGTAGCTACCTCTGACAAGCGATATGCCATTAAGATCGCGGACTTAATGAGCGAGTGGTTGGACAGCAATCCGTTCGGCTACGGGATGAATTGGAAAAGCCCGCTAGAGGTGGGTATTCGCCTTATTAACTGGGTTTGGGCAATCGAACTAAGCAAAGAGGCGAACGTTTTTTCCGCCGAACTGTGGAGTCGCGTGCTAGAGAGCATCTATCTCGCAATGTGGGACTTACAGCGTAAGTTTTCGCAAGGATCTTCAGCGAACAATCATCTTATTGGTGAGGCGGCGGGGGTCTTCATTGCCACGAGCTATTTCTCCGAATTTGCAGACATCGGTAAGTGGAGAGAGGAAAGTCAGAAAATTCTCGAGGAACAAATTCAACTGCAAAGCTATTCGGACGGATGTACCCGTGAACATGCATTCGGATATCAGTTCTTCGTTATTCAGTTTCTGACGCAGAGCCTCCTGGCGGGGAATCAAACAGGTCGACCGTTTTCTCCGCAGTTTCAAAGCAGGCTTCATCAAATGTATCGATTTATGGCCGAGTTGTGTGCCGACACCGGCGGCCCTCCGAATTTCGGCGATGCAGACGATGGCTATGTTCTGGATCTGGGTGACCTGCCGGAACAAGCGAAGCAACTGTTGGCCGTTGGCGCACAGTTATTCGATGACGAGAGTCTGGTCATTGGAGAGGAGTCAGAGACAGCGTTCTGGCTGTTTGGAAAACAAACTGTGGGTGCTCCGACCGCGCACGAGAAGACAGAAAGTATGCCGTTCAAAGAATCCGGTTACTATATTCTAAGAGCAGGCAATGCAGGAAAGCAGGGATGCGATAACGTCAGCGTGTTTTTCGATTGTGCCGATCTAGGGTACGGTTCGATAGCAGCGCACGGTCACGCCGATTGCCTGAGTTTTACCTTAGCAGTTGGCGACCAGGAGATTTTCGTGGACTCCGGAACCTACGACTATTTTACCCATCCGGAATGGCGGGAGTATTTCCGCTCTACTCGTGCCCACAATACGCTGGCAGTGGATGGGCAATGCCAGTCGGAGTCGCTTGGCCCGTTTATCTGGGGCCAACGCGCGGAAGCTAAACTGCTTGACTGGCAAGACGACAATCAGCGGACAACCGTAAGCGGAGAACATAGCGGTTACCTTAGGTTACCAGACCCCACTGTTCATCGACGCACGTTGACGCTCCACAAGGATTCGGGGAGATTGGAGATTCGTGACAGACTGGTCGCGAAGCAACAGCACAATGTCAGAATATACTTTCATACGGCACCCGGAACCGAATTGGACGAACGACCGAATGGCGACGTAGTTGTCAAGCGCGGGTCCATCGAGTTACTGGTCGAGTCAGATGGCGGCCGACTGCGTGTTTTCTACGCGGATGAAACCGGGCCGATTGACTGGATAAGTGATGGCTATCACCGAAAGAAGAAAAGCGGCTGTATCGTCCTGGAACTGGAAGTCGGTGGCGACACAGACATACTGACGCAAATTCGGTTCAAGGCTACGTAAGGGCGGATTTCATTGCGGGGCGGGTGCCTCACAATTTCCTCAGATCGAATCCCGTCGAGACCTTGCTAGGCAGCGTTACCCGGCGTCTTCAGGAAACGCCCATTGGGCCATAGCGGTAGAGCATGCAGCGACAAGCTTGCAAGACGCTTATTCGTCACAAATAAATCGCAACCGCTTCGCTCCAGCGCTCCCCATCGCTTCTTGTGGCTGGAATATCCGCCAAGAAAATCATACTCTGAAACGCCTCGATTGCACAAATTCTGAATGACGTGGACCCGGAGGGCTGATCCGGCCCCGGCTGAATAATCCGGATCGATACCCTCCAGAAGCTGAGAAAAAACATCGTTGTATATAAACCCGTATTGCGCGGCGACGGGTCTGCCGTCTATCTGCAATATATACAATTTCAGCCATCCTTCATTGAGCGCCCTTGATGCGAATAGATCATGAAACTTCTTGAGCATCGGCAGTTTGGCAAATGATCCGCGTTGACCGAGTTGGTTCCATCGCTTTTGGTGAAGCTCCGTCAGAATCAACAACGCGGCCGCGAGATCTTCGTCATTCGACGGTTCCGCGATGTGAGCGGACTGCATTTGAAGTATGTCCTGGTCCGCGCGTTTCATTGAGCGCCGTTGATTGGCCGATGCGTTCGCAAGAAAGTCTTCGAACGTATCGGGTAGTGGCAGGTAACTGAACGGTTTCGTTCGGCCGCGGAGCGATAGTTGAGACTGATCGATAGTATCGACGACAACTCGTGAACCGGCAGACCACTGTGGAAAATCATGCAGCCAAACGAAGTCCCACTCTTCTCGGTGTTGATGCAGGACATTCATCATCTGAGCCAAGACATCGTTTTCGGTGAGTCGATCGACGATGAAGTTACCGTATTCGGCAGCGGTGTTGTCATCGCCGATTATCCGGAGACAACTGCTGTGAATAGCGCCGAAAAGACGGTATTCGCTTTTGTAAAATGGTGCGATGCCAACCAATCGCCGGTTCTCATCTCGAATCGCAATGACGAATAACTGGAGGGGCGAACCGCACACTGCCAACCAGGTAGATAACCATTGCCAGGTGAGAAAAATAGTATTGGATCGACTTCTTTCCAGGACGCTGTTCCACTCACTTGAGAGTGCGTGCAGTTCGTCGACCGTTCTGAAGATGTCGTACTTCAACACGATTGTCCAGACAATCCGCTGTTCTTAAAGATCGAAGGTGAAGCGTAATCGCTCCTGCAATTCAGATTTCCGTTACGTCGCCCGTTCGATTGACACGATGTGTGTAATGCAGGGTTCACGCGCGGCATGTCGGTTGTCGTCCAATTGCCCGATAAATCGATCAGCATATAGTATCATGACGCGATCTGCGTAGAGACACCGTTTGAAGAGTAGAGTGTCGTCGCCCGAAAATTGTTAACTGTTCGTTTTGAATTGTGTAGATAGTGTTATACAAATCGATCATGATTATCGCCCGGGTGGTTGGCGGTCTGGATACTGACCGGGATGAGAGTCGGACTGTGTCGTTTTTCGTCGGATCTTGCCGCTCGCGATTTCTTCGTATTTGCCAGTGCTTCTTGACCGGCTGATTGCTCGCGGGTTCGAATCTCCGATCGGTGTATCTGGTGATGGAAGCAGGCCGTTGGCCTGGACACGGGGTTATTCAAATGAAACAGGAAAGTGGCCATAGATGATTCGAAAAACGCAGATCGCCTCAGAGAAGCGGCCGTCCGGGTCGAAGATTGACCAATTTCGCAATCCGCCTACGGGACTGCGAAACGTACAGCAGCAGGTTCTATCCGAGGTCCTCCGAAGAAATTCAAAGAGTCGGTATGGTCAAGTGCACCAGTTTGAGCAGATCACCGATACCGGCGAATACCGGCGCCTGCCGTTCATGACGTACGACCGGGTGGAAGGTGTTGACGCGTACTGGGATGAAGCGGCCAATTTTACGTCGGATCGACTGATTGCCTATTTTTTGACCAGTGGGTCTTCATCGACGCCGAAAAGGATACCGGTAACATCGAGTCTGGTGCGTGAAAAGGCCAAGGCGTTCGGTCTTTTTTGGGAAGCTATTTATACAGCTCACCCGAAGCTGAAGAATGGCTATTTTATTGCCAATTTCGCCGATTCAGGCAGTTCTACGCGAAACTCGGACGGCATTGTTGAGATTGCGGAGACTACCTTCTGGAACCAGCGTATGCAGGGTTTTCAGGACTCGTCCAGATGGCCGGCAGGTAAATACCTGACGGCCATCAAGTCGGCGGAGTTGCGTTATTACGCCGCCGCAAGGCTTGCTTTACAAAGTCCATTGCACTGCATGATGAGCCTGAACCCAAGCACATTGGTAAAGTTCTGTCACGTAATAGAAGCCCATTCGACGGATCTCGCTCGAGGCATGCAGGACGGGTTGTGGGGTTTGGCCGAACTGGATTCGAAGATGGATCTCCCTGCGGAACTGACAAACGCACTGCAGAAAAATGCTGAAGCGGCGGGGAAACTGACAACGGCCTGCGAGTCTCGGGGCGTCTTCTTCCAGTTACGGGACATTTGGCCGGAATTGGAATTGGTCATTTGTTGGCAATCGGACCTTGTTGAGCCGTATCTTCGTTTATTGAGACAGTACACCGAAGGCGTTAGCTATCGCGACTATATTACCCAGTCGAGCGAGTGCGTGATTGCCGTTCCGGTTGCAGATGACGTTTCGGGCGGTCTGCTCGCATATAGCTCCCACTTCTTTGAATTTATTCCCGAGGATCAGGTCGATAAAGTGTCGCCACAGACCGTTCCTGCGTGGGAAGTCGAGGTGGGGCGGAAATATGAGGTTGTAGTGACGACCGGAGGCGGCCTCTATCGATATCGTACGGGTGACTGTGTTGCGGTTAACGGTTTCGACGGAGAAATACCACAGATCGGTTTTCAATACAGGCTTGGCAGGACGTCGAGCATAACCGGGGAAAAACTGACGGAGCAACAGGTCCTTACGGCGCTCCGCGAGGCAAGGTCACCGAATATCGAGGTTTCGAATATTGTCGTTTTTCCCCGGACGGGTGCTCAGCCACACTACGCGGTCATGTTGCCGAGAACCGCAGTAGACGGTGGCGATCTCGAAAACGTTTTGGCGAATTGGCTGTCCGTATTCGATCGGGAGTTGGGAAGGGCCAACGGCGAATATAAGGACAAGCGCGAGTCGTTGCGCCTTGGAGGACCCTGTGTGCTCTTGATCGGTGAAGCCGAATTTGATTCGTTTCAGTCGAAGAACAGGGCCGCTCATGTTGGCGACGATCAATACAAGCCAGGGGTATTGAGAAAAGATCGCGATCTTGAGCGTGGAATTGGCGCAACTGAAGAATACCGTGCGAATCGTTAAATGTGAGCTTTTTCGTCTCCAGACTCCGTTTCGCAGGGCGTTTAAGCATGCGGCAGCAGAGCGATCTCATGGTGACGCGATTATCGTCAACGTCGTCACCGAAAACGGTGTACACGGTTTTGGAGAAATCCAGGCGCGGCCATACGTCACCGGCGAGAACAATGATGATATTTGGCAGACTCTTGCACCGGGTATCGCGAAACACGTCGTTGGTTGCGTTGTTTCAACCAGGCAAGAGGTTTATGAGCAACTAGGCGCGAGCGCCGCGTACGAAGAGCGACCCGCGTTGGTCGGCGGCTTCGACATAGCAGTTCTAAATGCGTTGGAACTTGAGCATGGTCTCGATTGGCCGAAAATTTTCGGGCCCGCAAGACAGAGGAAAGCCGAAAAGTGCCTGACCGTCGGAGAAGACTATTCCGGCGATGACCTCCGAAACCAGGCCCGCCTCGCCCGCCTGGGTGGGTACGCCGTCGTCAAGTTGAAAATAAGCGGTGTCGAAGATGTCGCGCGTATCGCAGATCTACGACAGTGGGTCGGCGACGATATCGCGCTACGTCTGGATGCTAACGGACAACTGGTTTTTTCCTCCGCAAGTGAATTGCTGGATCAATGTGCCGGTTACGGTATCGAGTCGATTGAAGAGCCGCTAAACAAGTCTGCACCGGATCTTGTTCGCGAACTTACCGAACTGTATCGCAAAACCGGCGTAGCGTTGATGGCGGACGAATCGATTTGTACCGAGGCTGATTTGGCCCGTTTTGCCGGCAAGGGTGCCTACCAGATCGTAAATATTCGCATTGGCAAATGCGGCGGAATCAGTGGTGCGGCGGCAGTCCTTAAAGCGGCGCTCAATGCCGGTCTTTCCATTGCGTCGGGGACAATGGTGGGAGAAACCAGCGTGATGTTGCGTGCCAGTCGCAAGATGCTCGCTTACTGCAACGAGTTGAAATACGTTGAGGGTCTTGATCAATCGAAGAAACTGCTGCAAGCTCAGGCACTTGTAAACGTGGACGGTAATCCGAGCCGTCATTTCGAATGGCTGGCAGATATCGCAAGAAAATACGTCGTAGGATCGAAAACTGCCGAATAGCGCAAGTTTCCAGCGTGAATATCTCGATAAACTAGGCGCGCCACTAAACCAAGAGAGTGAGAGCACAATGACCGAGAAGTCGAAACAAGAGCAAATTCAAGAATTTATTGGAACATTGAATCCTGCTGCTAAGGATGGCATCGATAATGGCGCCAACCTTCTGGAGGAAGAAATCGTGGATAGTGTGGCGATGATGGACCTCATTGTCTGGTTTGAGGAAAACTTCAACATGACGATCGATCCTGACGACTTGACACCCGATAATTTCGGGTCAGTCAATGCGATGGTGGCCTACCTGGAGCGCTAACGCGCCGTTCATCAATGCGTCTTGAAGAAGCACTAGGCGAAATAGCGGCGGAATGTGCCAGCAAGACGGCGTTGGAAGTTTGTGGCGCTTCGTCAATTAGTTTCGCCGAACTCGTCGATCGTAGCGACGCAGCAGCATGTTTTTTACGCCAGAGCGGGGTCACACCCGGTAGTCGTGTTGGTATTCTGTCGCGTCACGATCCGGAAGCCGTCGTATTATTCTGGGCGGTGTTCAAGGTTTCCGCCATCGTGGTTTGGCTGAACGATGACGCGGGTAGCGAGACGCTTTCTACCATTATTGACGATGCCGATCCGATCGTCATATTTGCGCAGTCAGATCGACATATGGACATGCTACATTCGGTATGTGGCAGCCGTGACGGACTGATGCGGATTTCTGAGATCTCGTCCAGTGCCAAAGCGAATTTCTCAGTCGATCCAACGGGCGACGAAGCCGGACCCGATGCTGTTGCGGCGATCGTCTATACGTCAGGTAGTAGCGGTAAACCCAAAGGCGTTTGTCTCACTCATAGAAATCTATTGACCGTATCGAATGCCGTCATCCAGCATATGCCGATTACGAGCGATGACTCGTACTTGATGGTTGTTCCGATGCACTATGTCCACGGATTGATGCAACTATTGGTTCACGCGCTGGCCGGCGCAACCGTTTTTTGTACGAACAGCTTCGCGTTTCCGAGAAAAATCGTTGAACTCCTTCGTTCGACCGGGGTGACGGGATTCTCCGGTGTTCCGTTTCACTTCAATTCACTGGTGAGTCGCGGAAACTTTCTGGAAGCGGAGCTGCCTTCGCTAAAATGGTTAACCGTGACGGGTGGCAAGCTCGCAAATAGCCGGGTGATCGAAATCATGGATAGCTTTCCGAAAGTCGATTTCCATATAGCCTACGGGCAGACGGAATGTGCGCCGAGAGCGACCGCCCTCGATCCTGGAAAATTGAGAAGCAAACCAGATTCAGTTGGCTCTGCGATTCCGGGAGTGAATATCTTGTTGTTCGGCGATGATGGCCAACCCGTTTCGGCGGGAGAAGTAGGCGAGGTCGCCGTTGAAGGTGCGAATGTAATGGCGGGATACTGGAGAGATGCGGAAAGCACTGCGAAGGCGCTTGATTCGGAAGGGCGCTTGTTGACCGGTGACCTGGGTAGATTCGATGAGGATGGCGATCTGTTTCTGGTTGGCAGAAAATCGGAAATGATAAAAGCGGCTGGTGAAAGGATCATTCCGGAAGAGCTGGAGAAGGTTCTTACTTCGCACAATTTCGTGGACGATGCGGTAGTGGTCGGAGTTACCGATAGTATGTACGGCCAGCGAGTTGTCGCCCATCTATTGCTTTCTGACCGCTGCGAGAGCATGGACAACAACGAAGTAATTGCGGGTGTTCGAAGCCATTGCCTGGAAGCAGTGCCCTTTGCGCGTGCACCGCGTGAGTATAATTGCTGGAAAGCGTTTCCGATGAAATCCAATGGCAAGCCGGATCGCCAGGAGATTGTAAGGACGAGTCAGGCTGGTGACTAGTCAGAAAGGCAGCGAGCTGGACCTTCGTGCATACCTTAACTACGTAAACGAGAAGGGCAAGAGCGCGTATCTCCAGGTTGAAAAGTCTATATCGCCACGCTGGGAAACGACAGCAGTCGTGAGCGGGCTCGCAAACCGAATGCGCAGTCCTGTTGTATATTTTTCGAACGTCAAAAACAGCACGATGCCGGTCGTATCCAATGTGTGTTGTTCAATCGAACGAGTCGCGAACAGTGTTGGAAGATCGGGCGAAGAATTGAACCGGAATTTTTCGGATTCGATGGAAAACCTCGTTTTGCCTGAAATTATTCACCGCCAGAGTGCGCCTGTTCGGGAAATTACTGTTGATGCCGAAGATTTGTCGCTCGGTAGTTTTCCCCAGTTTTACTATACGGCGACGCAATCGCATCCGTACATAACGGCCGCATTGATAGTTGCGCGCGATCCCGATTCCGGCGCGCACAATATTAGTTTTCATCGGCTGATGATCTGTAGTGACAATTCAGTGGCTATTTTTATGACACCCGATGGCCATCTGGATCAAATTTGGCGGAAGAATGTCGCTCAGGGTCGGGCAACACCGTTGTCAGCGGTCATCGGTGTGCACCCGCTCTGGAGCTACGCGAGTCTTGTTTGCGGCGCCCTGGACCATGATGACTATTCAGTCCTGGGTGCGGTACTTGGTGAAGCGATTCAACTTACGCACGGTACAATTGATGAGCAGCTTCTGGTGCCTGCGCGAGCAGAAATAGTATTGGAAGGACAGATCGAACCTTCAATGAGTCACGATGAAGGGCCATTCGGCGAGTTTCTCGGCTATGTTGCCAGTCGGGAGTCAAGACCGGTCATTCATTTTCAATCGATGAGTACCCGGAAGAGTCCGATCTATCAGGATGTGGTCGCTGGTGGAATAGAGCATCTGACGATGTCGAGCATCGCATTGCGTGCTCGGCTTCATCGGAACTACTTTTCCGCCAATGCCGCCATCACGGATTTTCTGTTACCAGCCGCGCTTACGTTGTTTCTTGCGATCGACGAGACGCGACAACCGGATTTCGATGCCGGGCGTCTGATGAAAAAACTATTGGATGAGGAGCGCTATCTGAAGCAAGTGGTGTGTTTCGATTCCGGTGTTGACTTGCGAAAGCAATCCAGCGTCCAGTCCGCGATGGCGTGCCATGTTCAGCCTGATCGGGATATCCGGATAATCGGAGACTACACGGGCAATGGTATTGATCCATCGGAAGTTGACGGCAAGACTGCAAAAATGGCGATTGACGCGCGAATCAAGACCGAAATCGTGAGGAATGAGTTACCCGAGGAGTTTCTTTCCCGGTTCGATCTTTCGGTATGGACTGGTTAAGCCGACCGAGTCGGTGGTACATCAGCGTGCTGTTCTTCCGCCATCGACGTTTAGCATTTGACCCGTGATAGAGTGGCTTTCCTCGGCCGCCAGATAACAAACGAGAGATGCGACGTCTTCCGGCGTCACCAGTGATCGAGTCGGAGTATCTTTTATCAAGTCCTGCTCATGCTGTTCCAGGCTGACGCCTTTGATCTTTGCTCGAGCCTGCTGAGTCTGATGGAACAGTTTGGTTCGTACGTAACCGGGTTGCACGGCATTGACCGTAACCCCGGTCCCTGCGACTTCTAGCGCGAGCGACCGAACGAATGCCGCCACACCCGCTTTTGACGCAGCATAAATAGCGTTGAACGGTGCACCGACTTCGGCAGAAATTGATCCGATATGCACGATACGTCCGGAGCGCTGTCGAATCATTGGCCGTAGTGCAGCCTGGCTGATGATGAATGAACCGAGAGTATTCGTATTGAGCACCTTTTGCCATTCGGCAACCTTGCCCAATAATACCGGTGCTATATAGCTGATTCCGGCACAGTTCACCAGGCAGTCAAGCCGTCCATGGTTAGCCACGATGTCGGTAACGGCGGCTCGACAGCTGCTCTGGTCAGTGACGTTGAGCACGGCCGTCCCCAGAGAACCACCGGTTTCCGCCAGTACGCCGCGCGCACTTTCTACTCTCTCCTTCGTCATACCCGAGACAATGACTGTGGCACCGCTTTCAAGCATTTGTCGACATATCGCGAGACCAATGTCTCCGCAGCCCCCTACAACGAGGCAAACTCGATTTTCTAACCCCATGGGCTAATCCGGATATCACCGGGTCGATCAAGCCACCCGTTCTCTTCGTTTATCCAATGCTTTCTCAAGCTGATTTCGTTTTTCTTGTGTGTCGCGAAAATATTGGTTAGCCATTTACCGTCATCACGGTCAGGGTAATCACTGCGATAGTGCGAGCCGCGGCTTTCCTTGCGCATATCAGCCGCTTCGATAATAACTTCGGCTACATCAAGAAGGTTGCGTTGTTCGTACGCGAGCGCGATATCGAACGGGTTACCAATCCCCAGTTCGTTCTTCAGTCGCTGCCGATCACGTTGCACGTATTTTCTGGCCTCCGAAAGACTTGCGGCATCTTTTTCGACGGTCAGCAATTGCCACATTTTCCGCTGAAGTTCTCGTCGCATTACGTCAATGCCCAGCGCGCCTTTGCTCGACTTGAATCCCCGCAGTACGTCGAACATCGCACCGGCGTCGTCGTCCGCTATCGGGCCAGGACTGCCTTGATTGCAGAGATCACCGGCATGCCGACCGGCACGCCAGCCAAATACTTGTGATCCACCTAACATCGTGCCGCCAAGACGATCAGCGCCCTGCCACCCCGAGGTTTCACCTATCGCGTAGAAGCCGCGAACGCCGGATTGGGCGTTCTGGTCGATGCGTATGCCGCCGTTGCTTGTGTGGTGATGAATCTGCACCTGAATCATGTCATTTTTGATGTCCATGCCTCGCGCCAGCATGAATTCTTCAAAGAGTTCCGGCTCGAAGCCGCGTTTCGCGTGCGATAGATCAAGATAGATCGCATCAAACTCTGTTCCTCGACCCGCGATGACCTCTGCCTTGATGGCTCGATCGAGATTCAGAGCGGCGTCGCGACAACTAACGGGCCAATGAGCCGCTTTCAGACGGCAGCCCTCTGCCATCGATTCTGCATCCTGGAAGTAATTCTTAAGGAATGCTTCACCGTGGACGTTGAGTAACCTGTACGGATCTTCCATTTCGTAAAGCATCACCATCGTCTGCTGCGGCCAGGTGGTAGCCAGTCCCTGCTGCATAAACTCCATGTTGAACAATTCAGCACCGGCACGCATTGCCATAGCGTAACCGTCACCGGTGTTGCCAGAAGGGTTAAAACTGTACTGGAATAGCTGCCCGACGCCGCCGGTGGCCATGATCACCGCACCGGCTTCGACAACAAACGGTTCTCCGTGATCGTCTACGCCGACGGCGCCGACACATCGATCGCCGTCTACGACGAGGTCCGTCAAGTTGGCTTGTTCCAAAACCTGCGTGTTCGTTTGTTCAATAATCGCTTTCTGAATTTCAACAATTCGGTTCGTTTTCCCCTCACTCGCGCGCCCTTCCATTGTCGCAAGCATCTTGCTTTGGAACTCCATTCCCATCGTTTGCAGACGCTTGAGAGCATCGGAAACCTCATCGACGAATATCTTACAGAGATCCGGATCGGCCATGCCGAGCCCCGCCTGGATCATGTCAGCCAACACGGCATCGGGTGGGTTAAAAAAACTGCCTTTTGGACCGACTGTCCGTATCGTCCAAAAATCACCGATCGGATTGGAAGTCGCTCCGGCGCCACGAACGCCCGGTACACCGAACTTTCCTTTTACGGCAAGCATTGTTCTGGCGCCGGTTTCATGCGCAGCGATAGTCGCAGCAGTCGCAGCGCCACCACCACCGACTACCAGCACATCCGTGTTATACCTTCGGATCTCCATAGTCTATTTAACCGCCGTAACAATAGCGGCATATTGATCCGGAAACCCTTCTTCGAGTTTATCGAGGTCCGGACAGAACTCAGCCTCACGGAAACCGGCGAGCTTGAGGACGCGTATCCAGTTGTCCGGAGATAAGTAGCAATGCATCGGCCGGTAATCCGGATTGCGAATAGCGGCAGTTCGGTGATAAATGGACAAATTCAGAGTCAGCTCCCTCGGTGCCATATCGGTCGGTGTGAGGCGAATGCGCTCGGAAAACAGTACTCTGCCACCGGGTCTCAAAGTGTCCCTGGCGCTTTTCAAGAAGGCGACGATATCCTTCGCAACGTGTGCGGCATTAACCGCATAGATCAGGTCAACGCTTTCTTTTTCAATTTTTTGTTGCTGAAGAGGGATATTCAGGTCGGCAAATCGCCAGTCCGTATTGACGTCCGGATAGGCCTTGCGAATTTCCTGTCGTGTCGACATGATGAACTTCTGACTGATATCAGTGAAAGTATATTTATGAATACGATCGAGTTCATTTTTCGCGCCAAGATGTCGAAATAAATTTCGGATACCACTTCCGGTCCCACCACCGATTTCCAGTATATCGCCGGCATCGAACATCCCGTCGATCGCGACCGCACCCATCACGCCATGTACGTTCTGTAACGGATCTATATTGGTTGCACGGAACCACAGATCTTCCCATTCAGGCTCGCGACCGGACAGGATTCGATCAAGAAAGTCAGGATCGTCTTTGAGAGCGTATTCGAAATGGTCATCGCCAAACTGAAGAAATTCCAGTGTCGTCAAATATTCCTCGCCAAGCTCTGACACTTTCTCTCGAATTTGTTCGAGACTGCCGGCATGATTTGGAACGTTGTTGACGTGATGATATTTGACAGCATTGCCTACGAGCGTTCTCGCGACAAAGGCATAGCGCGAAGACAATCTTTCAAGCACCGCATCCAGGGTGATGTGTGCGCTCTCTACGTAGCCGAGTTTCCCCGAAAGTTCTTGCGGACTTGTTGGCGCGCGGAGGTGGTTCTTAAAACCGAGTCGGCTATAAATAGCAAGGAGATGGGCATTTAATGCCTGCTGTAATAGTGCGGAGGCTTTGACAATATCCTCGGCAAACAGCACATCCCGGCACCATTGTGTATAGGCTTTACGCATGTCGTCCTGCATAGAAATTTCTCCACCGATTGCATGTGTCCGCGTTGGGATGATCCCTTTACGCGACGAAAAACGATGCCAACTGCGTCACTATTCGCCATGATTACCGGAATAAATCAGCCATTCCAGCATCGCTTGAGCTGTCCTTTCAGGATCGTCAAATTGTAACCCGTGTTCTCCGCTAATTGTGATTTTTCGCTTCAGCGCCGCCTTCGAGATCTCGAAGGCTTTTTCGTGTTTTGCAATGTCGGCCAAACGATCGTCGCTGGCCAGCACCATAAGACTTGGTATTCTCAATCGGACCCAGCGTGGTGCGAGCATAGTTGTCATTTTGATCATTACGGCGTTGAATCGCGGTGAAACCGCCGTCGTACGAAGGCGGTCTGGCACGATGTAATTCTCATACGCAGGACCACTCGTAAACCGGTCTATCGGTACCAGCGGTTTTTCCGTCGGTTCAGACGATTCGCCCGCAACGATGTCGGCATTCGCGATGTCGCTTGCGGGAAATACTGATGGAGCGATCATGATCAATGATCGAAAAGCGTCCGGGTATTTCTCAATACAGCAGATCGCATAGGTTGCTCCCCAGCAAAATCCAGCGATATGAACAGGCGTTCCGGCACGGGCGTACTTGAGGCGAATTGCAGCGACATCCTCGATCAAGGAGTGAGCATCTTCAGCATCGCCGGGGGATTCGGTGTTGAGGCCCACGCCGCGTCGATCCGGGCAGATTACCTCTATGTTGTTCTTCGCCAGTCGTTCGGCAATCGGCTTCAGCCAGTCTGAATGACTGACAACGCCATGCAGTAAAATCACCTGAGCATTTGTCTGTGCAGGACGCCACCATCGTACGGCCACAGGGTAACCGTCAAATGCACGAATAGTCTCTGTTCCGGCGGTGAACGTCAGTGTATTGCCCGTTAAACGTTGTTATCGACTAGGGTGAATTGGATTGATTCAGGATCAATACCGCTTTCGAGCGCGATTATGCCACCCATTCTGGCAATAGTCGTCACTTTTTCGGCGGAAGGCGGCGTAGTCCGGTTGGTTGGACAATATCGTGGTCGCCAGGGCGATTTGCAGGATCGTCGCAGAGTGATCGTCTGTTGGCGGTGCGCCGGCGGGAGCTTTGATAATCGACTGCTGACTGATGACGATTATGCGCGTACGAATCAGTCGTTCGTACGCGCCTCGCTTGCAAGCATTGCCACCGCGCCCGCTATCACAGGATAGTATTCATAGCAGGCTTACGGTGGCAGGCGGAACGGCTTTGTCCAATTTGCTAATTCACCGTATTGCCACTTGCTCCCGGTAGCGCGTTGATATCGGCCTGAGTCGCCGCTGCCGTATTGCCACAAATCACGGCTCCGCTGTTGGTGAAAGAATTCTCAACTAATGTTCCAGCTTCACAGACAGACCGGGCTTCGTAGTTGACGGCGGCCTCAGTGATATTTTCGAACGAATTTCTTTCCACGAAGAGTGAGAAATTTGAGCGCCAGTTCTGGTTGATTCCGCGGTTCGCATTGCGACAGGTATTGTCAGTAAAAACGGTATTGAAACCGTCTTTATCAAGTTGAAGACATCTTGAGACCAGGTCGTGGAAATTGTTGCCGGCGATCGCTATTTGTATGCCTTCTTCAATTCGAATCGCATTCACAGTGTTGTAGATTTCGTTGTTGATAATCTGCACATTGGTCGGTCCGCCGGCTGACCCAACAAGAATCGCGCTACCGTCCGAGCCGCTGGAGAAAACGCCGCATCCGGACCCATCGTCGAAACACCACATTTCGCCTGCTGGCGCCCTGACTAAGCTATGAAAAACATTCCCTTCGATGATGACGTCTTCGATGTATTTCAGATCGATGCCATTTTCCCGATCGGAATAAAACAGATTCGCACCGATATAAACGTTTCGTGGCGGGTTTGCGGAGCAGAGGTGGCATGCCTGGAATCCGTCACCGCCGTTGTGATGTATTTCATTGCGAAGTATCCAAATACTGTCGGCTCCGGATGCGACGAAAATTCCATGTCGATCGTCGCCCTGATTGTGGTGAATCTCGGAATCAGTGATTACCATATTGGTTCCACGAAAAGACGATCCGTTTTTTCCACGAAGGTTGCGGATTTCTACATTTCGGAAGATGTGATGATCGCCGTTCGTTCGTGGTTGTATATTGTCGAATATTGTTCCGACAAAAATACACCATGATCCACTGATGGAGAATACGTCGTTATCTCCCTGCAACGTGCCGCCGACAATAAATGCGGGGTTCTGTTCGGTTCCGGAGCAGCTGATGCTCAAATCCTGATTGACGTTTTGAAGAGTGAAGTTCAGCACTTCGCCGGCGCCAATTGTCGCTGGCAGAATACCTGTGGCAGTCGCCGTACCAGGTTCCTGTTGGTATTCAAACGGGATGTCCGGAATGGAGGTTATTTCCCCGACTGGTGGTGGCGGTGGGGGAGGCGGCGGCGGCGTCGTTGGCGGCGGTGGCGGCGGTGTTGTTGGCGGCGGCGTCGTCGGCGGCGGTGTCGGTGGCGGTGTCCCGGAGGACGGCGGCGGGGTCACATCGGCAACGGCCACTGGCTCGCCGAGATCCAGACAACCACCCAATGCCAGTGTGGCAATACAGATAGACAATGACAGTATTGTTTTATATCTCATAACATCCATTCCCACGTGACCTTGACCAAGCGAATTAAATGCTACCGGCCTCGTTTAGCAGCACTTTGGGTCGATCGTCAGGGGAGACTAAATGACAGCACAAGAACTGCCTGAGATACTGCGTTACGCAGGCGAAAATCGCCTGGTTCTCTGGCAGCCCCGCTATCATAGGTACAACCCTTAGACCGGAAGCTTTGCGTCCCTGCCTTTCAGCAGGTTTGCCATTTTCAACACACGATCATTTAATCCAAGACCCTGTACTTAGGCAAGGACTTGCATCGTTCTCATCAATCCGCAGCTAACAGTACTTCGGTTTTGGAGTGCAAGCACCCCATAGCTGCAAGAAATCTACCTTTAGCCGCGCGTGAATATGGAAAACGGTTTCTGAATCAATTCTCGCCAAACCTGATGACACTGAGTAAAATGCAAATCTTGGATAAGTAAAAGCAAGTCTCGTGCCATAAATAATAAAGCACTTTAAATACAAGCGTATATCACGATAAATTAGAATCAAAATTCAAAGTAGAATATTCGACAGCCGGAATTTTTCGTAAAGTAGTCGCCATTTGCACACAGTAACCTAACGACACAGTTATGTTATTTAGCTAAGTTCGTAGAAACAATGAAATTAAGTACTGTCGCGATTTGCAGACAGGAAAAATATTTTTAGCGGATTTTTTCAACTACTGCTCGGTCGCGATCTTTTGCGCGAACGGTGCGTGAGGATCAGAGATTATGTAATCGGTTTTCAGTGTATTGTTACGTGTGTTGAATCGTCCACAGTGAACGAGTTTCGCGTCACTGTCGCCCCGTCTGTGAACCCGCAAGGCCGTTCAGGTTTTCTGATAAACTGCGGCTTGTCTTCCCTGCTAAAAAGTCAGAGTTAAACCAAATGACCGTCCGTACTCGTTTCGCTCCCAGCCCGACGGGGGTTTTGCATATAGGCAGCGTCCGTACAGCGCTATTTTGCTGGCTTTACGCCAGGCACCATGGTGGTCAATTCGTACTGAGAATTGAAGATACTGATCGCGAACGCTCTACGAAAGAGAACGTCGATGCCATACTCGACGGCATGGACTGGCTGGGCTTGCATCCGGACGAGGGGCCATTTTTTCAAACAGACCGTATGGGCCGCTACCAGGAGGTCATTGATACCTGGTTGGAAAATGGCAATGCATACCACTGCTATTGCAGCAGGGACGAGTTGGAGGCATTGCGTGCAAGACAAATGGCGGCGGGCGAAAAGACACGCTACGACGGTCGTTGCCGCGACCGTGAGAAAGCGGAAGGTGACGTCAAACCGGTGGTGCGTTTCAGGAACCCGCTTGAGGGTGAGGTCGTGGTCAATGACCATGTCCGGGGGCGGGTGGTTTTTCAGAATGCGGAATTGGATGATCTAATCATCGCTCGATCCGACGGGACTCCTACGTACAATTTCACGGTAGTCGTCGACGATTCTGATATGGAGATTAGCCACGTAATACGTGGCGACGATCATCTGAACAATACCCCGCGGCAAATGAACATGATCGCGGCACTTGGCGTCGATCCACCGGCTTACGCGCATTTGCCGATGATACTCGGACCGGACGGAAGCAAGCTCTCCAAACGCCACGGCGCGGTCGATGTTCGGGAGTATCGCGAAGAGGGCTATTTGCCGGAAGCGCTTTTGAATTATCTTGTCAGGCTCGGTTGGTCGCACGGTGACCAGGAGATTTTCTCGATTTCCGACATGACTCGACTTTTCGATATTGCGAACGTCAATCAGTCGGCGTCGGCATTCAATCCAGAGAAGTTGGTGTGGGTTAATCAGCAATACATTATGGCCGGTTCTGCTGAAGATATTGGTAAAAAACTCGTGCCGTATCTTGAAGGCATAGGCCTCAACCTGCTTGATGGACCCGATCCTGCGGATGTTGCGGACGGCTTCCGAGAGCGAGCGCAAACTCTCTTACACATGGCGGCAAGCGCGCGCTATTGTTATGAAGACTTCGAGGCAATAGAGCCGAAGTCGGCTAAGAAACAGCTTCGGCCAGTAATCCTCGAGCCGTTAAAGCGGGTGAGGGCCCGGTTAGCGGAATTGGGCGACTGGAACAAAGAGGCCATTGCAGTGACGATCAGGGAAGTAGCCGAGAGTTTCGAGGTGAAGATGGGTAAGCTCGGACAACCGATCAGAGTGGCTGTGACTGGCGGTCCGGTGTCGCCGCCGATCGATGTGACTTTGTGGTTGGTAGGCTATCGCAGAACGCTTGACAGACTTGATCATGCGATCGAAATCGTCGAAGCCAGGCGAGCCGCCGGAGGCTGCTGAAGCAACGCGTTCCGGATCCACTAACGTAACGCAACCCTTTGTTTCAATAGCTAAACAATGTCAATTGACGCGTTGCTTGACAGCTCCGATGAGTGTCCGTAAAGTTCCGGCCTCTTGGGGCTATAGCTCAGCTGGGAGAGCGCTTGCATGGCATGCAAGAGGTCGGCGGTTCGATCCCGCCTAGCTCCACCAAAGGTCACGCTTGGCTTCATAAATTAGTTTCGGCAGATAACAACTTAGGTCCCCATCGTCTAGAGGCCTAGGACACCGCCCTTTCACGGCGGTAACGGGGGTTCGAACCCCCCTGGGGACGCCACTCCCCTTACATAACTATTTGGAATGTAAGGGGAATCGTGCGTGGGTAACGCGCCGTTGCGCACGATGTTACTTACGCGGTTACGTCGGTCGGTCGGCTTGATGGCGGTCGTAGGGATTGCGGCCGGGGGAGCTCACTGACGTCTGCCACGAACCGGGCGGAATCTCGGTACTGGCCAACCGGCCGTGCCTGGACACGCGTCAGGGAGCGCCGTTTGCGGGCAGTGCTAAACGGACCACGGCGTCACGATGTGTAGTGAGTGCCAACTACTTGAAATACCATTGCGGCTCGTCTGACGAACGGTTGGCGGTGCTTTGGGCAGGGAATACGAACTGGAAACACGTCTTTGGTGAGATGAATTTCTGCTACAAACCGTGGCCGCATCGGAGTTCATCGACAAGCCGGCTGCAGATTTCGGGTTGCAGCAAATGCATAGAGACATGATCGAGTGCCGGGTCGTTTCGAAGACTATGCAGTCCCGGGACTCAAAGGAGGTGGCAATGAATTCTCTTGCAGAGGAGCAGGCGATCGCATTCCTCGTGGGTCGATATATTTCCAAAACGTTAAGCGCAGCACATCGGGAGGTAACTCTTGGCGGCAGACTAGGGTATTGAGAGATATTTGTCTGCCGCATCCGATAAAATACTAAAAGCCTATACTTACCCGGACGATTTACGACAAGTCACTTTTGATGAAATCTGTTAGTTATATAATTCAACTGTCGCTCCCATGAAAAGCAATCGATCAGTTGCCGCGATTTTCGGCTCGTCAGATTGTGCCTATTTCATGAGCAGTGGGCTTTTAAAGCGGGAAATCGATATCGTTGTGTTCGCGAGCAAGACGCGCGATTCATTCGGAAACATTTCGATAGAGCAATGTCCGTCCCCGGATTCGCCGACGCAGTTGGTTTCATTCTTGAAGTCGTATGCGAACGGATGTCCCGGCGTGGATTTTATTGTCATACCTTCTTCAGATGAGTATGCAATGTTTTTCGCCAATTATCATTCGGATCTCGCACCGCGATTTCAAATTCTCTCGCCACCGCTTCAGTCAGTCAGAATCTGTGCAAATAAGCTGGAATTCAGCGAGTTTTGCGAAAAAAACGGGATCGATGCACCCAGGTCTTACGGCATAAATTCTGAACGGGAATTTCAGAATCATGCGTCCAGTATCGACTATCCCGTAATAGTTAAGCCGATAATAGCTCGTGGGCTACCGGCATCCATCGTGCCGAAAGTTATTCTTGCAGAGGATCATGAAGAGCTACTTGCTCTTGGCAAGAAAATCTGGGCATTGGATCGACCGCTTTTTTTCCAGGAACTCATACCGGGCAGTCGAGAAGCACTGGTATTTGTTGGTGGTGTTGTTCGTTCCAAGGATAGCGAAGAGAAAATATTCGTGGGTACGAAGATCATGGATCACCCAAAGCTTGGCGGGAATACGACGTTTGCGAGGCTGCAATGGCAGGAAGAGGCTGTGACCAGTGCTCGCAGTATCTTGAGGGAATTGGAGTTTGATGGCCTATTTGACATTGAATTCAAACGCGACCATCGCGATGGCTTGTTGAAGGTTATAGAGGTGAACCCGCGCATCGGCCTTTGGCACCGGATCAGCGACGACGGTGAAATGGATATTATTTCCTATTACTATTCTCTGCTCACCAATTGCCATGAGCGTAGCCGAAGTAGTTACATTGCGCATGTTGACCATCGAAAATGGATGTCGAAACACCGTCACTTAATCGCACTTGTGGAATCGCACGGCATTGTATTCGGAAGTGGCCGGTGGTTTGTAGACCTGTGTAGACGTCCGCAAGTCCGCGACTGGAATTTTCGAAACTGGAGACGGAATTGGAAGTGCGTGAAAATTGTAGTCGGTCGATTTCGCCAGCTAGGCGTCTCGGTTCTGCTGCTCGGAGATTGAAATGAATAAAGGGCGAGGAATTCTGGCTCGAATCCGAAATCGAGAGTATCGATATATTTTCAAACGGATATTTCCGACCGACAACAATATCTTCTATGCGGGTCGGCAAGTGATTTTGGGGCAGAAAGATCTCGAAACCATTGAAAGGTACTACGAGCTATTCAAGAAGAAATTTAAACACCAGATTGTTGCCGTCGACGAAGAAATGCGCGATCGACTGTTCGAAGCATTTCCAGACGACAAATCGAAGTTTGAACGTCGTCTTGCGCGTGGCGCAAACTGTTACGTCTCGATTACGGACAGTCAAATTTCTGCGTATGTCTGGGTTCAACCACCAGCAAGGGCTTATGAGACCAATAGTTTGTGGGTTTTCAAACCAAAGAATGTCCATTCGATGTGGTTCTTCGATATTTACGTGTTGCCACAGTTTCGGCTAAAAGGTCTTTTCGGATATTTGTCCGGGGCGGTACGTTCGATCTATAGCGACGATAGTCCGGTGGTGGTTTGCGCGGAGACATCCTATAACAATCGAAAGTCACTTCGAGCCCATTTCAGTATGGGGTATGAGATAACGCACGTTGTCGATTTTGTATCTATTTTTGGATTAAAGATTTACCTGGCGAGGCAATTGAATCCAAAGAATTTGAGGATTTCGTGCCGGTTTGAGCTAAACCCCAAAGCGTACCGGCTTTGACTTTTACCAACAGATCGGGAATGTACGGAAGTACAGGGCCGAATGATTGAAGGGATGGCCTAACGTCCTGAGCAGAGGATTGGGGCGCCCGCCGGGCTTCGTTCTCGCGCGTTTGCCGTAACTCGTAGAAACTCGCCAGGGTATTTCAACAGCCACTGCGTCTACGGATACGCAAGCCGTTAGCGCCGTTTGTTTACGACGTGACGTACGGGCACCGGGTCAGGCGCTCCAACCAGCAGAGCGCCCGTGAGTTGCGTTAGTCGACTACGGTGTGCAATCAGTTGGAATCGACGGCGTTGGCCTCAGCCGAATAAAGTCGAATTCCGCGCGCAAATCCGGAGGCGCTCCGAAGCTGAGCGCAACCATACCGACCTGCAAGGTGTTGGGCAGATCCGGTCGCGCGAATACGTCGGTTTGGGACCAACCTGCGTCACCGTCCAAAAAGCGAAAGGAGTGAAAGTTATCGCCGATTCGGCACAAGATGAGTTCGCCGAAATTCGCGCCCTGATCCAGGAACAAGGTTGAATTCGAGTTGACCGTTGTCTTTGTTTCACTGCCGACCCGGGTCGCTATCCGGCCGTCTTGCCGGCCCGTGTTGAGCATGATGTAATTTTCCGGACCGGTTGCACCTGCCGGGTTTCGTGCAAGGAGACCGGCTGAATTGAAATCGGAGCCTGGTGGCTGACCTGGATTCGACACGCTGTCAGCGAGTACCCGAACGTGCACCGCAAAATTGCCGGTTAGCATTTTAAATATCAGCGGAGCGTCTCCATCGTCAAACCATCCGGGCGTCAGCGTCGGTATGATCGTCAAACGGCCAGCAGTGGATTGGTTGATATCAAGCGTTGTGTATTGGGCGGCTGTGCCTTCGACAACATGACGGAGTGACCACTCGTTCAGGCTGTCGGCGTTGAACTCATCGCTAAACGTCGTCGCTGCCGGGCCTTGAGAGATAGTCAGATCGACAGCAGACCCAGGCACAACCAAAGTTGCCGCTACGGGGTTCTGGCTGATCACGTTGCCGAGCGGAACATTGTTGTCGTTTTGCTGGGTAACAGTACCGACAACCAGGCCGGCCGTATTGATGTCTGTTGTTGCCTGTGCCTGGCTCAGCCCGATGACATTGGGAACTGCAACATTGGCGGCCGGTCCATTCGATATAAGCAAATCTACGGCGCTTCCGGCACTGACCAGGGTGGCCGAGACGGGATCCTGGCTGATGACGTTGCCGACCGGCACATTGTTATCGTTTTGCTGGGTGACGGTGCCGACGACCAGGCCGGCCGCGTTGATGTCCGTCGTTGCCTGCGCCTGGCTCAGGCCGACGACATCGGGAACTGCGATGGTGGCCGGTCCGGTCGATACGACCAGATCAACGGCGCTGCCGGCGCTGACCATGGTGGCCGAGACGGGATCCTGGCTAATGATGTCGCCGATTGGCACGTTGTTGTCGTTTTGCTGGGTGACGGTACCGACGACCAGACCGGCCGCGTTGATGGCCGTCGTTGCCTGTGCCTGGCTAAGCCCAACAACGTTGGGAACTGCAATGTTGGCGGGGCCGGACGATACAATCAGGTTGACGGCGGTTCCGGCGCTGACCATGGTGGCCGAGACAGGGTCCTGACCGATGACGTCGCCGACCGGTGCATTATTATCGTTTTGCTGTGTGATCGTGCCGACGACCAGGCCGGCTGCATTAATATCCGTCGTTGCCTGTGCCTGACTTCGCCCGACAACATCGGGAACCGCAATATTGGCCGGGCCAGTCGATATAACAAGATTGACGGCGCTTCCGGCGTTGACCATGCTCGTTGATGCCGGATTTTGGCTAATGACATCGCCGCTGGGGACCGTGTCGCTGGACTGGTTCGTAATCGTGCCAACGGTCAGGCCTGCCGAGACAATGTTGCTTTCGGCCGTGGTCCGATCCAGGCCGGTGACGTCCGGAACTGCAATCCTGGCCGGCGGTGGAGTGGGTTCGTCACCGCCGCCTCCTGAAGAGCACGCTGCTGCCTGGATTAGAAACAAAATTGTAACGGCCCAAATTACTTTTCTCTTAGCGAGCATATTCAAACCATCCGGGTGGTGTTCGACGAATCAGATATCAATAGTCAGTGTATCAGCGTAAAGAATCAACTGCGCGCCAAAGTGGGGTTTTCGAGCGACGTTGAGACGGCACGTCTTTCCGCTCCGAAACCCGTGCCGGCGCAGAATCTCGGCTATGCGGGTCTGAACGAGTTGGATGTCGGTCTTGAACAAACCGTGCCACACAAAAAAAGGGGCCATCCGGCCCCTTTTCTCAATAGCAACACTACAGTCGTTATCTTGTAGTGCCCAGGAATTTTCTCGATGCGGCAAGCGCAAGTAAGCCGATTCCCAGCAGCCCGATCGGAGCAGGCTCTGGCACTGACGCGCAAGATTCGTTTTGCCCCTGATTGATTGAGAACCCACCGACGCCCCAGTCCTGTGGTTCAACGATAATTTTCGTAATCGACGAACACGCGTCGGTGCTAAAGACTCCGAATCCAGGTGTATCGCCCGGACCAACACGAAAGCGGGTGAAAGCGGTATCGCCGTTGCCGTCATATGCTTCGATCCAGCCGCGGCCGAAAAAGCTTGCGCCTACAAAGAATGAGAAGGCGTTGGTATTTCGCGGCATGATCAATTCGACCCAGCTCACCGTCGTCGTATAGACATTACCCTGATCGTATTCCCACCAGAGCGGGTCGTAAACGGTCATGCCAAGTGCATCGCCGCTCCTGGTTTGAAACACAACGCTACCGTCGATCGGGGATTCGGCCTCATAGGCCAAAGCCGCGCACGATTCGCCGGGGCACGCAGGCGGCGCAAAATCAGTCATCGTAAAGCCGCCCAACTCGTCCGGCGCATCCGGACCATCGAAGGTTGTGACGATCGGATCTGCCAGCGCGACGAACGGCAGGAGGAGGAGTGTGATGGATAGACGCTGTATCGTTTTCATTGAACTGCTCTCTACAGTATGTTCGTATGTATATCGAAGCAAGTTTCATGCCAATCAATTATATCCTTGAAAAACAATCAATTAACTAAATCGGGTGAATGGCATTGTCAAGTTTTTCGACGCTATCGAACAGCTTGCTTCGAGCGACGTCCGCGGCCTGAGGGATGCGGCTAAACACCGCCAGCTCATTGTCATAGCCAATTTTCGCCGCCCGGGAATCGCTTGCCTGCAGGCGATGTCTGCGGGGCGTTTTTCTGGCGAAAATCGACGACGTTGTGACACCGTATTCGCCGTACTGGCTGAATGTGTTTTAGTCGATACGACCCATGCCGGACTAGCGGGTCTTATGTCACGTTCGGCGCGGGACCCACGTCACGGTCTCAGTAAAGAGCTGTTGAAATTGGCTCATTAGTAACCGATGATCAAACGGTCCTGCAGTTGGCCTGTTCGGGCCCGGATTCTTGTACAGATGCGCTGGTATAAACGAAATCATGTCCGGCTTAACCATTGGCGTTAAAGGCATAACGTTGGGAATCGAAGACGGAAACAATTTGCAGCTACCGCACAACCGGCTGAAGACGTCTCAATTTCCCGCGGAGAAAAGGACGCTTGGTGGTCCAGGATTTGCGTGGACACCGACGACCGTCGACGCAGTCGACAACGAAGATGCGGCCAGAATTATCTCCGCCTGTGCCGCGCTGTTGTACCGATACTCGAATCAAAAAAATATCCCAATGTCAGTAGCAATTGTGACAACGGACGGACCCGTATCTGTCATTGGGCTAAAGCCCAGTGTTGCCGGATGCAGAACATTGAGTGCTTTACAGGCAGATATCGCTACCGACCTCTCTCGTACTGAATGTGGTGTGGACGGGGGAGCACCCGTGTTTATAAGTATCTTGAACGGCGATTTCGAAGATCAGCGTTCAATGTGCGCAGAACGTGCGGAAGCTGAATCTGCGGAAATACATTTGGAATTCAGTATTGATTTCGATTCGATCGAAACGGCCGTTCACTACGATGCTACGTTGTTTGAAGAATCCACTATCAGACTTTTTCAAAAACATCTGGGCCGCACGCTCACGGCGGCGCTGGAAGCACCTTCGACTCCCGTTGCATCAATTGAACTGTATTCCGAGGAAGAAATAAAATGGTTTGACCGTCACTGCAAGGGAGAAGAAAAGAGATACGATTTTTATCCGATTCATGCGGAATTTGAAGATCAGGCAGCAAATAGACCTGACAAAGAAGCCATAAGATTCAAGGGTGAGGCATTGAGTTATGCGGAGCTCAATCAGCGGGCTAACCAGGTTGCGCGCTTTCTCCGCTCAAGAGGCGTCTGTCACGAAGACCGAGTGCTTCTTTGCATGGATCCATCGCTGGATTTCGCCGTTTCGCTGCTGGGTATCTTCAAGGCTGGTGCATCTTATGTGCCGCTCAACCCCGCCTATCCCGAATTTCGAATTGGGGCGATTATCGACAGTACCAATCCGAAAATCATATTGACACAAGTCGATCTGGCACATCTGGTTGATCGCTATGGTGTAGAAAGTTTCCTCGTGGATGGTGATTCCCGAGCACTTGCTGATCAAGACACGGACAACCTGTCTCTTGATATACGCCCGCATCAGAACGCCTATATTTTTTATACTTCAGGTACGACCGGCCAGCCAAAGGGAGTGATGGCAAGCCATAACAATCTGATGCATATGATCAAAACCTCGCGTGAAAGGTACGGCGTAACAACCGATGACGTCATGCCGGCGATCGCAAGCTTCAGTTTCAGCATTAGTATGTATGAGCTGCTTTCGCCGCTTTCTGTGGGCGGGACTTTAGTGTTGCTTGATAGGAAGCAGGTGTTGGATGCGGAGTATATGGCTGCGCTCTTGCAACGAGTAACGATATTTCACGCCGGCCCCGCACTCCTGAAGAATATCGTCAAATACATCAAACTGAATATTTCCGACTACTCTGTTTTCAAGAATGTGCGGCATGCATCCTCCGGTGGCGATATGGTTCCACCAGAGTTGCTCCAGGACATGCAGGAGATTTTCGAATTCGCTGAAGTCTTTGTAATTTACGGATGCAGTGAAGTCAGCCTGATGGGGTGTACATGGCAAGTGCCGGGGGGAGCGTTAACGCGGACCTTTGTGGGCAGACCGTTTACCAATGTGCATTTGTTGGTATTGGATGATGATGAGAATCAGGTGCCAATTGATGTAATCGGTAACATTTGCTTCGGCGGAGATGGAGTGGTTCCCGGCTACCTCAATCATCCGAAGCTTATGAAAGAGTTGTTCATCGAACGCGATGGTATTCGGTATTACCGGACGGGAGACAGAGGCAGACTCGATAAGGACGGCGATCTCGAAATCCTTGGACGTCGCGATTTTCAGGTGAAAATTCATGGAATGAGAGTCGAGCTCGGTGAAATTGAATACCACCTTAGACAGGCGCACGGAGTAATGGATGGCGTCGTTGCCGGTCAGAGGAAGCCCAGTGGTGAAAACGCACTTGTCGCGTACTACGTTGCAGAGCCGGGTGAGCAGGTCAGTACCGACGCCTTGCGAGTGCACATGGTCAAGTATTTGCCGGCTTACATGGTTCCGGCGTTTTTCGTGCAACTTGATTCATTGCCACTCAATCACAATATGAAGGTGGATCGAAAAAATCTTCCAGACGTTGTTCACAGTGAAATGTCGGGGAGTGTGCCGGCCGTATCCGATGAAGAGAAAGCACTGGCACGAATCTGGTGCGAATTATTGGGCCTGGAGACTGTCGGTATCGATGCGAATTTTATGTCGCTCGGCGGAGATTCCCTGCTTGCGATGCAGATGATTTTCATTGTGGAACAGCGATTCGGCACGAAACTCGATGGCATGGATGTATTGCGCGAATCTCTTTTCGTTTTGGCACAGATGCTCGGGCAGCGATCAGGTACTAATCCCGGCAAGGCTGTTCACAATAAAGTCTCTTTGATGAACCCGGTGAGTCCGATTGAGGCGTTTTATTTCGGGGACAAGGATAGTTTGTATGGTATGTATCATCCGGCCGCGATTGAGGTCAATGCAACACCGGTTCTGATTTGCCCTCCCATCGGCTACGAATACGCTCGTTGCCATTTTCTGCTGCGCGTTCTCTCAGAGAATCTGTCCAGACTTGGCATCGCGTCTTTACGATTCGATTTTTTCGGATCTGGCGATTCACTTGGTAAAGACATCGACGTTAGTGTCAACCGGTGGCGTTCGGATCTGCTGTGTGCCTACAAGGAGTTAGTATCCAAAACCGGTTCCAGAAAAGTACGCGTGTTTAGCGCGCGACTAACTTCGATACTGGCGTTTCAATCGTTGCAAGAAACCGATGTCGATCGCTGGGTCCTGTGGGATCCGATTGTCGACGGATATACCTATTATCAAGGGCTTTCAAGAATGACCAGGGAGAAGGTGCTCAAGCTCCTTGTCGTGCGAAACTTTAACTTTCCCAAGAACGGAAATGACAGCGAGGAGTTGGTTGGTAGCAGATACTCGTCCGCCACTGTCGAAGAGATTAAGTCATTGGTTTTACGGCGTGAGGACTTACCCCGGAATGCGGAAGTATGTCAGGTACTTTCCAGAAATTTTTCGGGCAGCCAGGAGGCGGAGCAATTGTGGGGTAACATTCTCGGGGAAATCCCGGCAAGGACGGTCGAAGCGGAATGTGATTGGTACAGTTCGACTCGTATAACGACGTCCATTATCTTTCAGTCAGTTTTGAAAAATCTCGAAGAGTCTTTGCGTGATTAATATCCAATGCGTGAGTTAGCCTGCGAATTCGGTGTCGATGGCCGTCTGAAAGGCGTTCTTTCGATACCGACAACGAACCGTCGTCCCGGGCTGGCCGTCGTGCTCGTGTCTGCTGGATTCACGTCCAAAGTCGGCCCTTACCGACTCTACACCGAACTCGCGCGGACGGTCGCCGAGATGGGGCTGGTTACCTTGAGATTCGATCTCGGCGGTATTGGTGACAGTCAAATACTCAAGCCGGATCAATCGCTTAAGATACGCACAGAAGCGGATATTCGGGAAGCACTGAACTATCTTCGGGATGATCACAATATCGGGGAAATCCTGATTGGCGGACTATGTTCGGGCGCCGAAGATGCCTTTCGATTTGCGGAGGAAGATACACGTGTTGTGGGTGTCGTACTGATAGATCCGCATGCTTATCGGACAAAATGGTGGTGGGTGAGAAATTTATTCAGTCGGTATTGCTTCAATCGCGTACTTTACAAGGTGCTCAGGATGCTGCGGGTTATTAACATTCCCAAGGACGATTCAGGGAATACTGATCTTGAGGGTTTTGAAGGCGATTTAATCAACTACCACTACATGGCGAAAGAGGAATCCACGCGGATATTGCAGGTGTTGATTCAACGAAATGTCGCTTTGCATTACATTTATACGGGGGGGCGCACCGAGCAATTCAATCATACCGGCCAATTCAAGAGAATGTTTGATGGCGTCGATTTAAGAAGCGGTCTGGTTCTGGATTATCTGCCGCATATCGGGCACGTGCAGGTATTTGAAAAAGACAGAGCCGAGTTGATTTCGACGATCGCCGGGCGGATTCGCGAATCTCACCTGAATTGTCAGTGATACTCGGTCACGAATAGTCCGTTTCTCGATCGAGCTCGCAGAAGACGTCCGCATCCGGTATTAGAATAACAATGAGAAAAAAATGATGGCATTCGCTGTTGGCACTGTTTTTGGCCGTGTCATGAAAGGTCGGAGGGCAGCAATGCTGTCTCCAGACCGGGAAAGGTATGCAACTCCATGTAAATAGAATTCATGCGTTAGATGCCATGCGGGGCATTCTCATGATGATGGGGGTCATCTTGCACGCGTGTCGCTTTTACAATCCAGCACAAACCTGGGTTGTATACGGCACCAACAATACTATTGTCGCGAACTACATCGCTGAAAGCATTCACGTGTTCAGAATGCCCGCGTTTTTCGTGGTGTCCGGATTCTTCTGTGTACTAACGATCAGGAGGTACCGGCCGCAAGAGTTCCTGCAGCTAAGATTCAAACGTATTGTCGTTCCACTGGTGGTTACTGCGCTCACGCTAAATACGATTCAAACCATCGCTACGACGTATGCTGGATTCGGTAGTTTCGACTGGAAAGACTACGTTTTGCATGGCGGGTGGGTTTTTCATCTGTGGTTTTTGAACATATTGATCGTCTATTTCGCATTAGCCACGGCGTTAGCCGCCTTTGCGGGTCGATTTACCGAATATGCAGGTAAGCAGGTTGAGCGACTATTCTTGTCCGTCCCTGTTCTTGCCGTGATTTTGATGTTGCCGCTCAGTACGTTGGCGATTTTCGCTTTGAACAAATACGGTCTTTCGCTTCGCTCGAACGTTATGGGAATATTCGATGTATTTAATATTCTCCGCTACCTGCCCTATTTTGCGTTCGGCGGAATTCTGGCGATTAGCGGGAAGCTCTTGAACCGGTTTTCAAGCGTCAATCCAATCGTAAGCCTTCTGTTGATATCGATTTTCTTGCTGGTGCTTGAACAGGTGTCTGACGGCGACAGTTTAAGTTATCGGATAACGACAGAATATCTGCAAGGATTGATCGTCTGGTTGGCAATTTCGGTTTGTTTCTACGTCTCTTTCGCATTTATGAGCAAACCATCGAAAATCTGGCTCTTCCTTTCCGATGCGTCGTATTCGGTTTATCTGTTTCATCACATTATTGTTGTGTTCCTGGGTCTCGTTCTGATTCGCCTGGACATGCCGGCTCTTCTGGGCCTTCCGCTTCTGATCGTCACTACGGCCGTTCTTTCTCTCATCATTCATAGACACTTTATCGTCAAATATCGGATTACCCGCTATCTCTTTAACGGCAAATGAGCAAGCGCCGTGTGTTTTCTGCGCATCGACGTGGCGACGTCGTGAATGATAAAGTGATACCGCTAGTCGGGGATCAACTCTGCAACTGCGTGTAGTTTTCGATACCCATCTTCTGAATCAGTCCAAGCTGAGTTTCCAGCCAGTCCACATGCTCCTCCTCAGACTGCAAGATCGCGTCAAACAAATCCCGACTGACAAAATCCTTAACTTTTTCGCAGTAGGCGATCCCGGCTTGTAAATCGGGTATCGCATCCAGTTCAAGATCCAGGTCACATTGCAGCATCTCGGCCGCGTGTTCGCCGATTCTGAGCTTGCCAAGCGTTTGCAAGTTGGGCAAACCTTCGAGAAACAGCGTGCGCTCGATAAGAACATCCGCATGTTTCATTTCGTCGACGGATTCGGCTTGCTCGTGTTCGGCGAGTTTTGTCATACCCCAGTCCTTGTACATGCGGGAATGGAGAAAATACTGGTTGATTGCCGTGAGTTCGTTCTTGAGTACGCGGTTCAGGTGTTCTATGACTGTGGCGTCGCCCTTCATTGGGGTCTCCCGCTGGCTGTGGTTTAGGTTGGTCTATAGTAATTTGCTGGGAGGGATTGGCAAGGGGGAAATGAGAATGGGGCGATGAAGTCTGGCAGCCGTCGGTATTGCGGTCGCCGGTCAGGTCCCGCTCCTACCGGTTTACCGCCGGTATTGTCAGGCTGCGGTGGGGGTGTAGAGGGTTGGTTTTGTCGGCGCGCTATTCGTTTCTTGCAGAATCGCATTGGCCATGTCGGCGCAAGTGCCGCAGACCGATGCCACGCCCAGGGTTTGGCGGAGCTCGTACAGGTTATCGACGCCGTCGGCGGCCGCTCGGCGGATTTGCTTGTCGGTAATGGCTTTGCAGAGGCAGATGTACATGGGGCTATTTAAACGCGAATGAGAATGATTGTCAATGCGGTTTGAGTGTTGCTGTGAGGCAAGTTCAGGTTTTTGGGTTTTTGTTGGGGTGGGAGGTCGCGGGTCAGGTCCCGCTCCTACAGCCGTGCCATAGATTGGTTGTCGCATTGCCCGCGGGAATTGGCTTAAACGACGGTGTGATTAACGAAGTTGTAGGAGCGGGACCTGACCCGCGACTGTGCCGGGAGTGATTACAGGCGGTAACTCAGGCCGATGTAAGCCGTTCGGTCCAGCCCCGGACGCAGGCCGGCCGGGCGGCGGGCCGCAACGTATACGTCATCAAAAAGGTTATCGACTTTGATATAGGTGCTCAAAGACTCAGTAAAATGCCACCTTGCCAGCATATCCCAGACGACGCGTGAGTCGATGCTTTCAGCAGCGATGTAAGGGCCCTGGCCGGCGACTGTCCTCATCTTGCCGACGTAGTTCGCCGACAGACTCAGGCCGAATCGCTCATGCTCTATGGCTGTCGAGACGCGCAGCTGATGCTCCGGGATGTAGGGCAGCTGGTCGCCAATGTCTACGTTTCCCCACGGTTGGAAATTGCTGTCAAAGGCGTTATCGAATTGCGCTTGAGACGTCCAGGTGTATTGCAGTTTGAGCGGCAGGTCGAAACGGCCATTGCCGAGGTCCGTGAACGTATAGTCCGAATTCAGCTCGAGCCCTTGTACCGTCGCTTCGCCACCGTCAAACTGATCACCAATCGCGCCGTCGCCGCCGGTCGACGCGGTGACCGTGCCGACGAGATTCTTGTAATCGTTAATGAAATATATAGCTTCAACGTTGAGGCGATCACCACTGAAGCGCGTACCCGCCTCGACATTCAGGCTGCTTTCTTCGCTGGCTGAGCTGCCCGGATTTGGCGGATTGAAACCCTTGTGTACGCCGGCCAGCAACCGCCACCGGTCGCCCAATCGATATAAAGCACCCATGCCAGGGATCAATACCGACACCGAGTTGTCGCGTATCCTGGTAGCTCCCTGGGCCCGGGTCGGGTCCTGTCTCGAGAAATCCCGCCGCCGCAAGTCGATATTTTCGAAGCGAGCCCCGGGCGTTAAAATCCAGTTGCCTGCCCGAATCTCCGTGTCGATGAAAATTGAGCGGGCTTTCGCGCCACTGATGCGGTTGGCCTGCGAGCCGGGGGCACCCGTGCTGGTCTGAATCAGCGTCGAGTCTTGCATGCGGAAGCCGTCTTCTTGTTGCAGTCGGTCTTCCTCATCTTCATGGATACGAACGCCTGTGCGCAGGGTGAGGGCCGTCTCATTGAAGTCAAAGTCCCAACTCACTTCTGCCTGCACACCCTGCGAGAAATACTGGCGGGCATTGTGCCGCTTGACGATGGCATCGTCGGGGCTGTCGTTGCCCGTCAGGTAGGCGTATTCCGTTGCGTAGGTATCGCTGTCGTCGAGCACCGCGCTGATACCTGTGCCATTCACTGAGCGTAACTTGAACCAGTCGCGCTTGAAATTATTGCGGTAGGCCGTGACCGTTCCCTGCCAGTTCGAGTCTGATTCAATAACGTAGGAGAGCTGCAACTGCTCGTGTTCGCCCCTGAACTGATCGCCGGCGGAAGCGGCATATTGGCGATACGGGCTGAGTGTAAAGTCGTCCACTGTTAATCCCAGGTAGGTCTCATTTGAAACCTGATCGGTATAGCCTGCTTTCAGGCGCAGACTTTGGTACAGCGTGGCGGCCGGGTCGCTGTCCAGCTGAAACTTCACCAGGTAGTCTGAAATGTTGAACCCGGTCGAATTCTGGCTGGTCCCCGCAGGACCGTCGATGCGTTTGAAACCATCACTACTGCTTTGCACCGTTTCCACCAGCCAGGAGAATCGCTGGCCACGGTTGCCGAGGTTGATGTGGGCGTCATTGGTCCCGTTCTCACCCATGCGCAGATCGAGATTGCCACCGAACGTGTCCGGAATCGGCGTTGAGATAAGGTTAATTGCGCCGCCGGTCGTGCGTGGGCCAACAGCGACCGATGCCGGGCCTTTCAGGACCTCGAGCGCGTACATTCGGCGCTGCGTCGGGAAATAATAGGCGGACGAGGCGGCGTAGGGCGCCGGGGCGATCAGCACGCCGTCTTCCAGCAGGGCGATGCGGGCACTGCGGTCCAGTCCCGAACCGCGGATGCCGATGTTGGGGCGCAAACCATAACCGTCTTCTTCCTGCACGTAGACGCCCGGTACGGCACGTAATACGCGCATCACATCGGAGGAGAGGAAGGACTTGAGTTCTTCCTGATCGACGACGTAGGCGGAGCCCGGGATGTCCTTGACGTCGCGGCGGTGGCCGATGATGGTGACGTTATCGAGGGAGCTGCGTTGGGGCGGGTCGGAGATTGTGGTTTGCGCGGTTACCGCAGGGGAGTGCAAGGCCAGTAGCAAGACCGTTACGATCGGGCTCGCTACTGTCGCGCGACCTGCGAGGGCTTTGGGGTTCAATCCGTGGTGCTTGAAATGTCGTTCCATCGAAACTTGCCAGGGCCAGAAGCATCTATTACGAACACTAACGCAAATGCGAATGATTCGCAACTGCGGTAAATACGTAGTGGCACCGCGACGTATCGATCCGTTCCCGAGTGTGACCGAAAGCGCTGCAATGCCGCCGTCACTCGTGGCACCATAGCGGTCTATTCAGTCGGGCATCTCTTAACAAAGGATTGCGGTGGGCGAACAAGGCAGGAAACTACTGATCGTTGAAGATGATCCTGGTCTTCTCAACCAGCTCAAATGGTGTTTCGACGGCTACGATGTCATCACTGCCGAGGATCGCAGCGCAGCCATCACCGAGCTGAGACGACACGAACCGATGGTGGTATTGCAGGACCTTGGCCTGCCGCCCGATCCGGAAGGTGTCGAAGAGGGTCTGCTGACATTGCAAGAGACGCTCAAGCTTGCGCCGCACACGAAGATTATTGTGGTAACCGGAAACGGAGACCAGGAAAACGCCTTGAAGTCGGTTGCGCTTGGCGCCTATGATTTCTACCAGAAACCGGTCGATACCGACACTTTGCGTCTTCTCGTCGATCGCGCTTTTCACATGGGCGAGCTCGAAGCGGAGAATCGGCACTTGCAGAGTATTGCCAGCGACTCGCCGCTCGATGGCATTATTGCGGCGTGCGAGCGCATGCTGCAGGTCTGTCGGATGATCGAGAAAATCGCGCCGTCGAATGTGACGGCGTTATTGCTCGGAGACAGTGGCACCGGCAAGGAGTTGCTTGCCCGCGCGTTGCACCGATTGAGCCCACGCGCGCCAAAACCCTTTGTCGCGATCAACTGTGCGGCCATCCCCGAGAATTTGCTTGAGTCCGAGCTGTTTGGTCACGAGAAGGGCGCTTTTACCGGCGCGGTCAAACAGACGATCGGCAAGGTTGAGCTGGCGGAAGGCGGTACCCTGTTTCTCGATGAGATCGGCGACATGCCTATGGCGTTGCAGGCCAAAATGTTGCGTTTCTTGCAGGAGCGCGTCATTGAGCGGGTCGGCGGGCGTGAGGAAATATCGGTGGATGTGCGGGTCGTCTGTGCCACCAACAAGAATCCGGCGGAGCTTATCGAGCAGGGTTTGTTTCGTGAGGATCTTTATTATCGCGTTTGTGAAATCGCGATCGACATTCCGCCGTTGCGAGAGCGGGAAGAGGGGCGCTTGATTCTCGCTCGCACACTATTGAACAAATACGCGAAGCAGGAAGGCCGCGCATTGAACGGCTTCAGCGAGGACGCCAATGCAGCAATCGAATCCTATGGCTGGCCAGGCAACGTGCGTGAGCTTGAGAACAAAATCAAGGCGGCCATTATCATGGCGGATGGCAAGCAGGTGACCGCGGCCGATCTCGGCATTGAAGTTGGCGACGTCGAGCCGGAATCGTTGAATTTACGCGAGGTTCGGCAGCACGCGGAATCGAAAGCAATCCGCAGCGCCCTGATGAAGAATTTCGGGAACATTTCGCGGGCCGCCGAGCAACTCGGCGTTACGCGACCGACGCTTTACGACCTGTTGAACAAGTACGGGCTGTCGGCGGAGGCCTATTCCAAGCGGAGTGTAGTCGGCGAGGAATAGGTAACGTGCGCGACCGTGATGATCTGTCCTTTACCCTCGTTACTGCCGTCGTGGTGCCCGGTCAATGTATTCCTGCATACGTCCCTCGTCGTGAAGCTGGCGGAAAAACGAGTCCGGATCGCATTCAAAAGGAAAAATTAACGATTCATTGTTCTTGTCCCACGCTCGTCGCCTGATCGGTGGACGTTTGTAATTGTCGGGATCAATTTGCTGCATAACCATGTTCAGGCGATTACCATCGTTTGTCAGGAAGTAACGTTCCACGATACGTGTGTTCTCGCCGACCGGTTCACCGTTAAAATCACGCGTACTTGGCGTCAACAATGTGGTCTCAACGATGAGCTCACCGTCCTCTATTCTTCCTTGCGAATAACCCATCGATGATTCCGGGTAAAACTCCGGCATCTCCGTCTGATCGATGAAAACGCGTCGCGACAAGCCAAATACTTCGTACATCATCGTCAGCCGCTTGGGGCTGACAATTATCTCAAACGGAAAAATCCAGGTGGCAGTAGCCACCAGACCCGGCGATACGCATCGCTTCTGGGCTTCATCCATGCGCGCGTCGTAGCCCGATAGCCATTCTTTCGCGCTGTCGGTCATGTCCATGGTGTATTTACGGAAATCGACGCCACGAATACCGACCCAGGTGCCGCCGAAGTCTTCGAGCGTTGCGTGGGAATTGCGTGGCGGAACAGCCTCTTCGCGGACGGCGGTCCAGAGCGAGCCGTCCTCACCGTATTCGGCGGCCGATTCGAGTATGTCAACCGAATGCAGAACGCCGGACAACTTGTCATCTTTCAATTCGCCGATGAGCAAGCGCTTGAAGCGAAATCCCTGACGGTCGCGAGTGTCGACCTCAATCTCGATCTTACTACCGTCAACTTTGAACGGTGCAGGGCCGTTTTCAACGTAAGCTTTCCACTGATCGTCTTCTTTGACAATCTCCAGTAGACCAACCATCGGCTCGGCACCGGGTATGACGACGTTCAATATCCATTTGCCGGCAAAGTGGTCCTCGTGAGCCTGTGCCTGTTGCAACGGTACGCTGACAAGCATAGCGCCGAGAATCAACAGCGCGGGAGTGAGACGCAATGCGACCGCCTTCACTTCTTGTCCTTGATATCGTAAGCAACCGATCGCGAACTGAGCACGGTTCCGTCGGCCAGTGTAATGTCGATAATCGACAAGATGGTCTTGTTGGTGCGACCTGAATGGCCGTCAACTTTCACGTGATCGCCCACCTTGATGGTCTTTCTCGTCCAGCCCTGGCGCACAAGTTTGACCGGGCTCAAACCACGAACATCCCAGACTGTTTCGCTGCCGTCGTCATTTGTGACAGTAATGTAGTAACGGATGTGCGGGTTCTTGAACCAGACTTCCTTAACCACGCCCTCGATGGATCCCGGATTATTGGCATCGAATTCGGCGACGTAGGAATGATGAGCGAAGCTAACATTGCTGATCGCCAGAGAAAGGATCAGTACGACAATGGCGGCAAGAGTTTTCAATGTTCGAGACCTCAAACTACAAAAAAACCAGCTTAAGGGAATTTCGGGGATTTGTCATTTGCGGGGCCCGGATGTGTCATGCAGGGCGTAATGTGCGGTGGCGGCAGGGAAATTACGGTCGCGTCTCAGGTCACGCTCTTTTGTCGGCAAGGGCAATCTTTCGATTGGCACAGTTGTAGGAGCGTGACCTGACACGCGACCGCAAATTCGATCAATCCGCCCGAATTCATGATTGGCACCCTACGAATAATTTCGTCATATTTCCCCACATGAATACACGAATTCGCCCACCCTGCCGAGGTGCGCAAAAACTTCGACTGGGACGCCGAAGCGTGCCTGCCAACGTCTATCATATAAGCACCGCAACGCTGGATCGGGTTCCTGTGCTGCGGGCGCTTGAATGCGGCAGGGCCGTGGTGGCATCACTCGCTCGGGAGCAGGTCAGGCAAGGTGCCCATACGCTCGCGTTTGTTGTTATGCCTGATCACCTGCATTGGTTGTTGCAATTGCCTGACCATGTGAATCTTTCCCAGTGCGTGAGCAATGTCAAATCGTCGTCTGCAAAAGTGATCAATCGGCTTCGCAATACTTCCGGACCGATTTGGCAGCATGGCTTTTATGATCGTGGTATTCGTTCGGATGAAGACCTGATTGTGGTTGCGCGATACATCGTCGCCAATCCGTTGCGTGCGGGAATTGTGGAAGATATTGGGCGGTATTCGTTATGGGACGCGATTTGGGTCCGGCAAGGATTTCAGCTTTAACGCGGTCGCGTGTCAGGTCACGCTCCTACAGCTTCCCTCTTGACACCGCCGGAGGGATTGGTTCCGCCGCGCAATGCGACAACCGTCCTATTGGCGCTGTTGTTGGAGCGTGACCTGACACGCGATAGGCTTAAGAAGTTCGCGTTAGCGGATCTTGAACGTATCCGGATTGAGGTCGTGCCGGGAAAGGAGTTTGTAAAAATCGGTGCGATTACGTTTCGCGAGTCTCGCGGCCTGACTCACATTCCCCGAGGTAATCTGAAGAATCTGCGACAGGTAATTACGCGTGAATTCATTGCGAGCCTCGCTGAATGACGCCAGCGCTCCGGCGTGTTCGCCCAGGGAACTTTGTACCAGCTCGCCGCTGATGACCGGTGAACGTGACAACGCTACGTTCTGCCGGACAATATTAAACAATTGGCGAATGTTGCCCGGCCATTCGGCGGCCACCAGCAATTCCACGGCTTCGGGCGCGTACACTTTCCGTTCCTGATCGGCTTCTTTCGCGATCTCCTGTAAAAAGTGCGAAACCAGCAATGGAATATCTTCACGACGATCATTCAACGACGGCAAACTCATGTTGACGACGTTAAGCCGGTAGTAAAGATCTTCACGAAATTCGCCTTCGCGCATCATTTTCTGAAGGTTGCGGTGAGTGGCGGATATCACGCGGACGTCAATATCGATGGCCTTGCTGCTGCCGACCGGGCGTACCTGGTGTTCCTGCAGGACACGCAACAATTTAACCTGCAGTCGCATCGGCATATCGCCGATTTCGTCGAGCAACAACGTGCCACCGTTCGCGGACTGGAATAATCCATCATGACTTTGAGTTGCACCCGTGAACGAGCCTTTCTCGTGGCCAAAAAGCTCGGACTCGAGCAGGTTCTCCGCCATGGCGCTGCAATTGATGGCGACAAAAGGTTTGTCTGTCCTGGCGCTGGCGCGATGAATTGCGCGGGCCAGCAATTCCTTACCGGTGCCGGTCTCACCGTTTAACAGGACACGCGCGTCCGTCGCGGCCACCATTTTTGCCTGTGCGAGGAGTTCCTGCATGGCCTGATTACGCGTAATGATTTCTTCAGACCAACCGGCGTCGACCTCCACTGCGCCCGATACGCGCATGGCCCTTTCCACCGTCTCAACGAGTTCGGTTTTGTCGATCGGTTTGGTCAGGAATCCGAATGCACCGCTCTGGGTTGCCGTCACAGCATCGGGAATCGTACCGTGCGCCGTAATCATTATAACGCGAAGCCCCGGTGCCCGGGTTTGCAGTTCCTTGAGCAGTCCAATGCCGTCCATCTTGTCCATACGAAGATCGGTAATGACCAGTTCGGGACGGAATCGGTGCAAGACGGACAAGGCTTTTTCCGCGCTTTCGACCGCTTCGACTTCGTAGCTTTCCGCCCGCAGCCGGATGCTCAGCAGACGCAGCAGCCCAGGGTCGTCATCGACCAGCAGGATTCTGCCGCGTGTGTCTTTTTGTTTGTTCACGATGGTTGCTCATTATCCGGTCGGCCATTATGGCTGTTCTGGTGGCATTTGTCTTAATCTGGAGCGGCTTTTGGCTGGGTGGTGGTCGCGCCTCAGGAGACGCTCCTACGGTGGGGTAATAGAAGCATGTCGGTCGCGCCTCAGGAGACGCTCCTACGGTGGGGTAATGGAAGCATGTCGGTCGCGGCTCAGGAGACGCTCCTACAGTGGGGTAATGGAAGCATGTCGGTTGCGTGTCAGGTCACTCTCCTGCGCCACCGTGTGCCGGTCGCGTGATTGAGGTGGCGTTAGTAGAAAAACTGTAGGAGCGTCTCCTGAGGCGCGACCCTACGGCGTTAGGTAGTACCAATTGACCTAATTGCCGTCGTTTTCCGCCTGCTCGCGGATCGAGCGTTCAATCAACGTGATGGCTTCCAGCTTCTGTTCGGCATCAGAGAGTTGTTGCCGCAGACGCCGGTTTTCTGTTTCGACCGTGCTCATGCGTTGGGCTATCGCACGCTGCTCTGTGGTCGCCGCCCGGGTATTCTCGGCCCGCAGGCGTCGCGTCTCAGCATCGAGAACCAGGCGTTCTTCCACATCCTTCAGATGAATGGTGGCGAGCGCGATCTCGGCGGGCGTCAATAACTCGGTGCGTGAGAGCAGTTGACGAAAAAGGCTCTGCGCCTCTTGTGGATTGCTTTCTGCATGCCCTGGCGCTGCGAGCACCAGTGCGTAGCGCAATTGCGATGACGGGTCTGGCGTCAGTGTGGCGGCGGATTTTGCGTCAGAAAATATTTCCACCTGGGTAAACGGATCACCGTTGACCAGTTCGTACAATTCGCTCAGATAAGACTCGGCTTCCGGTGCGCCGAGGATAATCGGATCGACTGCTTTCGCTGTGCGTCGTCCTTTTAACCAGTCGCTGGTCTGCGCACAACCCGCCGTCAACGCAATCAGGACGACCATCGTCATCGCTTTGGCGTTCCGGCGTGTTTTTCGCAGTTTATGCACTGGCAACTAACCTCGGTTCTTCGGCGGCGTTTTCCTGCGGAATACGAATGCGGAAGTGCGCACCCGAAAACTCGTCCGAGTTGACCAGTTCCACGCTACCGTCGTGGGCCTGTATGCACTCCAGCACCACGGACAGGCCAATGCCGGTACCGGCTACGTGCCCGCCGTGTTGCTGACCACCCTGGAAAAACGCTTCAAATATCCTTGGGCTGTCATGTTCCGGTATTCCGGGTCCTGTGTCTGCCAATTCGAGCACAAAACTCTCCGCTGTGCTGCTGAGTCGAATCGTGATGACTCCGCCTTGCGGCGTGAATTTGATGGCGTTCGACAACAAATTGTCCAGCACAGTGCGAATCTTGTCGCGATCCGCCGTGACCACAATATCCTCAACTGTCAGGCTCAACTGAATCTGGGCGGCCTTCAATGCGAGGCGCTGTGCCCGGGCGACGGAGATCACCAACGCCCGAACCGGGAACTCCGTGATCGTCAGAACTTCGTTCTTGGTCTGCCACGCACTGAAGCTCAGCAGGTTTTCGATCAGGTGTTGCAACTTGAGCCCGTTCATTCTGAGGATATCGGTGACCTCAGCCTGCGCTGGTTCGAGTTCGCCCACCGTGCCGTCAAGGAGCAGTTCCGTACCCTCGCGAATATTGGCCAGCGGTGTCTTCAGCTCGTGCGACATGTGGCGCAGGAATCGGTTCTTTTCCTGTGCGAGTTCGAGCAGACGCAGGCGCAGCCATTCGAGCTGTCGACCGAGTTTCTCCAGATCCGTCGGTCCTTTGACCACGATGGCCTTCGAGAAACCGCTTTGCCCAAGTTGGTTTATCGCATCATCGATCTGGCGAATCGGTCGTGACACGAGCAAGGTAAAAAACAGCACCAGGACTATGGTGCCAGGAACCAGCGCTGCCGTTTGCCAGGCGGAGACTTGCTGCGCGTGGCGCGTGCTTTCCTGCAACGCCGCCAGCTCCTGGTTAATATGCGCACTCAGCGATGACGTTAGTTCCCGGACCTGTTGACGTACAGGGCCGAAATCCGCAAGCACAGCCTGTGCGTCCGCTGCGGTCAAAGGGTCTTGTTCAAGTGCCGATACGATTCGTCGCACGCCGCGCTGAATCGATTCAACCACAGCCAGCGTTTGCGCTTGTTCCGCCAGTGGCTTCATCCTGTCGAGCGTTTCCTCGATCGTGACGAAATCCGGCCGCAGCAAGGCGAGGCTGTCTGCATTGCGCAGCACAACGTATTGTCTCGAGACACGCTCCAGAGAGCCGATCTGCTCTGTGAGTAGCTGGTTTTTCTCCGCCGCCGAGACGCCAGTGATGACCAGCTGTTCGCTTTGCTCCGCCAGCCGGTCGAGATTGAACAGGGCCCACAGCACGGCCACCAGCAATGGCATCGCGACCAGTGCGAAACCGACGAGAATCAGTCCGTTAAGCGATCGTGGGCGGCGGAATTTCATGCGGGAAGTGTATCACTGCGCGCCTTTCAATAGCGCTCAGCTGGCCCAGTAAGCTGAGGGGTCGCCCGCTGCGATCTTGCGCTCCCATTCGAGGCTGGTGCGGACGATCATATCGAGGTCATCGAATTGCGGTTGCCAGCCCAGCACACGGCCGATTTCCTCGGCGACGGCAATCAATTCGGGCGGGTCGCCGGCGCGGCGGGCTTCTTCGATGATTGTTAGCGGGCCACCGTTGGCTCTTTCAACGGCACTCAATACTTCGCGCACGCTGTAGCCGTGTCCATAGCCACAATTCAGGGTGACCGGATCGCCGCTGTTGCGTAGATAGCTGAGTGCGTCGAGATGTGCTGACGCGAGGTCCGCTACGTGGATGTAGTCCCGCAGTCCGGTTCCATCCGGTGTGGGGTAGTCGGTACCAAATACGCTCACTTGTGGCCGTTTGCCGACCGCGGCCTCGCAAGCCACTTTGACCAGCAAGGTGGCCTTCGGTGTTGACTGGCCGATGGTGCCCGTCGGCTCGCAGCCGGCCACATTGAAATACCGCAGCACAACGTAGGACGGTCCGCCGGCGAGGGCCAGATCGCGGAGCATCCATTCCGTCATGAGCTTCGAGGTACCGTAGGGATTGATCGGTTGCGTGGGTGAGGTTTCGGCCGCTTTGCCGCCGGGTGGCAAGCCGTAAACGGCGGCGGTGGATGAAAATACGACGTTGCGAACGTTGTGGTTTTGGCAGGCTTCCAGCAGGGTGCGGCTGTTGGCGGTGTTATTGCGGTAGTACTTCAGCGGGTCCGTGACAGACTCCGGCACAATAGTATGTGCAGCAAAGTGCATGACGGTATCGAATTCGTGTTCAACGAAGAGCTTTTCCAGCAGCGCTGCGTCGCCGGTGTCGCCGATGACCAGTTCACCTGCGGTGACGGCGGCCTCAAAGCCGGTGGAAAGATTGTCCAGGGTGACGACGGATTCACCGGCTTCCCCGAGTTGGCGTACGACGTGGCTGCCAATATAGCCGGCGCCGCCGGTTACCAGTATCTTTTTGTTTTTCATCGAGTTTCCGTTGTTACGTTGATTTTGTGAGCGAAATCTTGTGGTAATGGCGGATTCTAGCAATACTGTGGACCGAAACCGGGCGTGAGTCGCATATTCTGTGGTAAATCAGTGCTGCGAGCGTTGGTGGGTGCGGTAGTATCGCGCTTTGGTTTGGCCTTGCCGCAGTCGCGCGTCAGGTCACGCGCCTACAATTTTTCTACTGGCGCAACTGTAGGAGCGTGACCTGACGCGCGCGCGACCGGACCAATTTGTTCATGGCACTATCGGGAGTCAGACCAGCAGTGAATTTTTCAGCAAAGGATTAGACACGGATGAGTTTCCATCGATTTTGGCCATTGGCGTTGCTGACTACTCTTGGTGCGTGCGGCGGCGGCGGTTCCGGGACGAGCAATCCGCCACCACCACCACCGCCTCCGCCACCGCCCGTCAACACAGCGCCGACGGTGGACGCGGGTGTCGACCAGACCGTCATTGAATTAACCGTTGTTCAACTCGCGGGGTCCGCCAACGACGTCAACAATGACCCGTTAACTTACAGCTGGACGCAAACAGTTGGCACCACGGTGACATTGATGAACGCTGACACGCCAGACGCCAGTTTTACGGCGCCGGATGTATTGGCGGGCATGCCGGAAAGCCTGACTTTCCGGCTGTCCGTATCCGATGGCGCCGGCGGGATGACGACCGACGACATTGTCGTTTCGGTGCAGGAACCCGGTGCGGTGGTGCTATTGTCCGGGGTAGCCGAATACGAGTTTCCGCCGCCGAATAACGGCTGCGACGGGCTCAATTTCAGCGCCGTTATTCGTCGGCCGATTCGCGGCGCGCCGGTGCAAATTCTTGACGCCGCGACAAATGCGCTGATTGCCTCGACAACCACCAGTGCGACCGGTGCTTACAGCGTCACTCTCGATGGAGCTATCGACGTCATCGTGCGTGTGCGCTCGCAATTGTTGCAGGCCGGAAGTCCGTCGTGGGATGTGGACGTTCGCAGTAATACCGACAATAACACTGTTCCATTGAATCAGCGGCCACTCTATTTTCTCGATAGTGCACCTTTTAATACCGGCGGTGTGGACCTCGTGCGGCCGCCGCTGGTGGCGGGCACCGGATGGGGCGCCAACAGCTTTACCGGTGTGCGTGCGGCCGCTCCGTTCGCGATATTGGATGCCATCTACGAAATGATGCAGCTTGTCGTGTCGGCTGATCCGACGATTAATTTTCCGGCACTTGACGCTTTCTGGAGTTCGGCCAACAACACCAGCGCGGGGACCGGCGATTTCTTTGCCGACCTCGACACGGGCGATATCGGTAATTCCTTCTACGTCGGCGGAAGCGTGGGCAGCTTGTTCCTCCTGGGTATGGACGGCGATGACATCGAAGAGTTTGACGATCATGTCGTCGGGCATGAATGGGGCCATTATTTCGAGGATAAGTTTTCGCGTTCGGACAGCATCGGCGGTGCTCACTCGCTTGGGAACCAGCTTGATATGCGTTTGGCGTTTGGCGAGGGCTTCGGGACGGCAATAGCCGGCATTGGACTGGGTCCGATGTATTGCGACACGCTATGGTCCGGCGGCATGCTGCGTGGTTTCGAAATCAATGTCGAAAGTCCGAGCGGCGTTGGCTTTACGGGCTGGTTCAACGAATTGTCGGTGATGCAGATTTTGTATGACCTGTGGGATAGCAACGATGAGGGCGGCGATCCTATGAGCATTGGATTCACGCCGATTTATGACGTCATGACCGGTGCGCAACAATCGACCGCCGCGTTTACGAGTATTTTCTCTTTCGCGGAGGCGCTGAAAGCATTGCCGAACGCCGAAACCGCGTTTATCGACGCGCTGCTTTTGCGCGAAGATATTACAGCGACGGGCATCAATCTTTACGGTGACGGCGAAACCAACGACGGCCCAGGCACGCCGCCGGATGTCTTGCCGATCTATACGGACATCTCCCTGGGCAATACCGTGCGGGTCTGCAGTAACAGCCAGTTTGACTCCGCGCGAGACGGTAACAAACTGTCCGAAGTCCGATACTTGCGGCTCAACCTGCAAAGTGCGGGATCAAGGACATTCACCGTCGATACCGTGAACCCCGATTCAACACCGTCGGCCGGGTTTGATTGCACTACGGCCGCGGCCACGGACCCGGAAATAAGGGAACACAGTGACCCGGACCTGCAACTGTGGCTCAACGGGCAACGCATATTGGAAGCCCGCGGTTGCGAGCCCAATCAGGAAATCGCGACGTCGGGTGTATTGGCACCGGGCGACTACGTTATTGATTTGACCGAGTTTCGCTATGCGGATACCGAATCGCGGGTGACTTTTCCGGAACAAACCTGTTTTGACGTGACCATCAACTAAAACACCTTGTATGGGTAACCAGAATGAATCGAATAGTGCTTAGCAAATTATTAACCGTTCTAATTTCAGCCCTGGCGCTGGTGGCATGCGAAGGCGATCGGGAATCGATGAGCGATTCGACGCAAGAAACCACCGCCAAACCGGCGACCGCGGTGAAAAAACCGGGAGCGGCAATAGAGAAGTCACCGGGGAAATTGACGGCGCCAATTTCGTTCGACTATTCAATCGTCGGCAACCCGATTGTCGGCCAGCCCGTGAGTATCAATTTGCAGATTTCGTCACCGCTCGACGATCGGACCATCACGGTCTTTTATCGTGTGAATGAGGCGGGCAGTCTGACGTTCCCGGAATCACAGCTCGAGACAATTACGCTTCTGCCCCTGGCTGAGGTGACGTCACGCAATCAGCAAGTGACCGTGGTGCCGCAACGCGAGGGACGCATTTACCTGGTCGTGTCCGCCGAAGTCGAAACCGATGGCGGCACGATGATGCGGTCGATGTCGATTCCCATCCAGGTGGGCAATTCGCCGCGAGCGCCGACCGTGAACGGTGAGCTGGTTGAAGGGCCGGACGGGGAAGTGGGCATTTCGATGCCGGCGAAGGAGCCGTAGCGCGGCGTTCTTTTTTGTTACGGGTCGCGCCTCAGGAGACGCTCCTGCAGCAGTGCCAAGAGAAAAATTGCAGGAGCGTCTCCTGAGGCGTGACCACACACACAACAAAAAACGACCATATCAAAGTTATGTAAAGCCAAAGAGAAGTAGTTTGGTAAAAAACGACCAATAACGACCGTTTTGCATAATCCTTACCAAAACTCAGGGAATAATTTCCCACCGCCTTTTCAATTCGAGAAACTCATCACAGACGATTGGTTCTGAGCGGATTACTGTGCCTACCAGGCTGCCGCTGTTACGCCACGGGCGTGTTGCGGTCAGCACAATCCCGTCACCTGTTGATATTGGTCAGGACATTTGATGCGCACAGAGTCGGAACAGCAGATCAGGCAAGCATCGTCCAAGTCGGGCGACAGTAAGCTGGACTTCCTTACCCTGCTGAAAATGATCGACCAGCATTATGACAAAATGGAGGCGACTGGCGCGCCGACATTGACGCAGACGTTTAGCGCCACCACACCCACCCCGATCGAGGCCGTTTTTGACAGCGTTACCGAGGCGCTCATGTCGGTTAGCACAACCGGTGTCATACGCAGCTGCAACAAAGTCTGTTCGCGTTACTTTGGTATGAGCAGGGATGTCATGATCGGTTTACCGCTTGCCAATATTCTGCCCGGTGCCGGTAAGGTACCGCTGATCGACTTCCTGGCACCGTTTACGTCCGAGCTGGATGCCACACAAGTCGAAGTCGCTGGAGGCGAAACGACGGCCGTTCGTACCGGCGGCGAAACCTTCGAGGTCGAAATCAATGCCAGCCAGCTAAGTTCCCCGGATACCGATGTATTTATTGTCAGTTTGCGCGATATCAGCGGCCGCCGACGCGTCGAGAAGACGGTTCAGGACAATGCCGATCGCTATTGCGCACTGGTAAAAGATGCACCGGAAGCGATTGTTGTACTCGATGTCGACAAGTCCCGTTTTCGTGACGCAAATGACCGCGCCTGCAAGCTGTTCAATCTGTCGCGGGCGCGACTCATCAGCATTGGACCCAAAGCGATCAGTCCGAGCGTACAACCGGATGGGCGAGCCACTTTCGCGGCGGCTCAAGAGTTCGTTGATCGTGCGCTTAACGGTGAGCACCCGGTCTTTGAGTGGACACATAAAGATGCCGGTGGTCGGGAATTTCCCTGCGAAGTCCGTTTTAGTCGGCTGCCCGATAGCGATCACAAGCTACTGCGTATGAGTATTGTCGACATCTCCAGCCGAAAGCGGGATGACGAACTTGTTTTCGCTCAAAACAAAATTCTGGAAATGATCGCCACGGGCAAGCCGTTCGGTCAGACGCTGCGTGCAGTATGCCGATGTGCGGAAAAAGCGGGCAACGGCTTCAGGGCGGCCATCATGCTGCTGGATGCCAGCAGCCAGCAACTGTACGTGGAGGAGGCGCCCAGTCTCCCGGAGTCTTTCAAGTTGCTACTCGATTTCATCGATGTAGCACAGGACAGCATCGCTTGCGGTTCTGCCGTCTTCAACGCACGCCACCGAATCGTCGAAAATCTTCCTGCTGACCCGACCTGGTCACAATTTCATCGCGAAGCAGCGCAACGGGGTATCGTCGCTGCGTGGTCATTCCCGATTTTCGGTATGGAGGGTCGGGTGATTGGCACCTTCGATATTTACGTTGACAAGAAACGACCGCCTACGACGGAGGAACTCGACAAGCTAAACCGGGTTGCCCGACTGGCCGGCATCGCGATCAAACGCAACCTCGATGAGCAAAAGCTCAGAAACAGCGAGCTGCGGTATCGGGGTCTGTTTGAAAACGTAGTCGATGGCGTTTATATAGCATCCCGCGACGGCGAAATTACCACGGCAAACCCGGCGCTGGTCGAGATGCTTGGCTATAGCAGCGTTGAGGAACTGAAAAACGCCGGGCGTACAACCATGCTCTATGTGAATCCCATCGACAGAGAGCGCGTCTTTGCGCGACTGGAATCGGAAGGCGTGATCAAGAATTTCGAATACCGATTGCGCTGCAAGGACGGCAGAGAGATCGTCGTGTTGGAAAACTCCCGGGCAATTTACAACGACGAAGGTAATGTGGTTGCGCACGAGGGTACGATTTCAGACATTACGGATCGAAAAATCGCTGAAACCCGTGTGTTCGAAGAAAAAGAACGTGCGCAGGTGACCCTGCAGTCTATTGCCGATGGTGTTATTACGACCGATGCCGAGGGCTGTATCGATTACATCAACCCTGTCGCGCAGCAATTGATCGGCTGTAACCTGCGCAGCATACGCGGCAAGCCGATCAGTGACGTCATGATGATCGTCAATGAACACACACGAACCACGGTCGAACAGCCCGTGCTGCGTTGCCTGAAAGAAGGCCGCGTTATTTCCCTTGCTGAGAATTGCGTGCTGATCAACAAGGAAGGGCAGGAGATTCCGATTCAGGATTCGGCGGCGCCAATCCGTGATCGCATCGGCAACGTCATCGGCGCCGTGATGGTTTTTCACGACATCGGCAAGGAGTCCAGTCTTTTTCGGCAGATGAGTTATCAGGCCGCCCACGATGCCGTGACCGGTTTGATCAACCGACGAGAGTTCGAGAATCAACTGGTCGCCGCGCTTGATAAAACCCGCGAAAATCCGGACAACTCTCATGCATTGCTGTACGTCGATCTTGATCAATTCAAGGTCGTCAACGATACCTTTGGCCATACGGCAGGCGATGAACTGTTGCTACAAGTGTCCGAGATCATTCAGGCGAATGTTCGTTCAACGGATATCGTTGCGCGAATCGGTGGTGACGAATTCGGTGTTTTGCTCGAAAATTGCGATCGCGATCGCGCGCGGGAGGTTGCGGAGGTTATTCGTATCGCGGTTGAAGAGCATCGCTTCGTCTGGCAGGAGTCGTTCATCAACGTTCGGTGTTCCATTGGCGTTGTGATGGTGAGCCATGAGAGTCCAAGCGTTGGCAGTATCATGAGTTCGGCTGACGTTGCCTGTTATTCAGCGAAGGATATGGGGCGTAACCAGATCCACATGTACCAGGACAGCGATGCCGTCGCTCGCCATGAAGAGATGAAGTGGGTGTCGCGAATTACCAGTGCCATCGAGGAGGATCGATTCGAACTCTTCTACCAGCCCATTATGGGCATCGGTGACAATGCCAGCGACCCGCGCGGGCACTATGAGCTTTTGTTGCGCATGCGCGATGAGAACGGTGATCTGGTGCAGCCGGATCAGTTTATTCCCGCGGCAGAACGTTACAACATGATGTCGACGCTGGATCGCTGGGTGATTCATGAAACCTTGTCGAAGCTGGCAGACCGCAAGTCCACCTCCGGTGTCGCACGCTTTACGCTGGCCGTCAATTTGTCGGGTACGTCGCTCAGCGAAGAAAGCTTCCTCGACTATGTTATTTCCGAGCTGGAGCAGTACGCTCTGCCCGAGGGCGCAGTTTGTTTCGAGATTACAGAGACAGCGGCCATCTCGAATTTGTCACGCGTTGTGCGGTTCATGCAAGCCCTGAAAAACCTGGGTTGCAAGTTTTCTCTTGATGATTTCGGGAGCGGCCTGTCGTCCTTTACCTACCTGAAGAATCTTCCCGTAGACTATCTGAAAATCGATGGCCAGTTCGTCAGCAACGTCGTCGATGATTCAGTCGATGAGAGCATGGTCCGTGCCATTAATGACGTGGGCCAAGCGATGGGCATCGAAACGATTGCCGAGCGCGTGGAGTCGAAAGAAGTCATGGACAAGCTGGGTGAGCTCGGCATTGCGTATGCGCAAGGCTACTTTATTGCGCGGCCGGAGTCGGTCGATGAGTTCGAACCCTGGGGTGACACGGCGACGTCGTCGCTGACTGCTTGATATGTTTCGATTCGCGGTTCTAGCGGATTCGGGCACTAAGTAACTTCCACAACGCATGCTCTGCCACTCGACGTCAGCCTTACGGTACACTGGTGGCAAATCAATCGGACTGTAGATCGAATATGGCCAACGACGGCGCGCCGCCAGACCGCAGCAACGCGAATTTACTCGCATCTGACGAGCCTCTTCCGTTTATGGTTCTGAACGCTGACGCCAATGCGCCGGTGTTGCTGGTTTGCGATCATGCGAGCCGCCGATTTCCGAAAGCCCTGGGTAGCATGGGGCTGGATCCGTTCGCACGTCGCTGTCATCTTGCCTGGGATATCGGGGCGGGGCCGCTGACCGAATGCCTTGCCGCCACCCTGGGAGTCACCGCTGTACTGGCCCAGTATTCCCGACTCGTCGTGGACTGTAACCGTGATCTCTTCGATCCGGGCGCGTTCCTGGAATACGGCGACGGTGTTGTCGTTCACGGCAATCGCAACCTGAATCAGGCGCTGAAAGACCAGCGCGCGTCCGAGCTGTATTGGCCCTATCACTACGCCATCGACGTCGAATTGAAACGGCTTGCGGCATTCGACTATCCCACTGCCTTTTTTGCCATTCACAGTTTTACGCCGGTGATGAATGGTATTGCACGCGACGTGGAAATCGGCATTTTGTGGGACGCTGATCGTTCGACAGCGGAAGTCATGATCGAAGGGTTTCGCAAGGCGGGATTCAAGGTGGGCGACAATGAGCCGTACTCCGGAAAAGCGCCGCAGGACTTCACGATCGATCATCACGCGGAGGATGCCGCACTGCCGCACGTCGGCATCGAAATTCGGCAGGATCTAATCGACAATGACGCTGGTGTGCAGGCGATAGCCGCGGTGATGCACTCAATCATCAAGCCCGTTGTAGAGCGCAGTCAGGAAAGCCATTTAGTCTTGAATCCGGCAAGGGCCTAGCCGTATGCAGGAAAAACGATCGATGGTATTTTCGACACTGCAATTCAAAAAAATGGCATTTTTCGACAGGCTGCTAGTATTTAGATCTCGTCAGGGGTAGAGCGATGCTGCACATGAAACCCGAATTTACCATCGGTGTTGAAGAAGAGTATTTGCTGGTCGACAAGGAGACCCGGGCACTGGTCGTTGACCCGCCCGAATCGCTGATCGGCGAATGCGAAGAATTGTGCGGCGAGCAGGTGACCACCGAGTTCCTGCGATCGCAGGTTGAAATCGGTACCAAGGTTTGTACCAACGTGCAGGACGCACGCGAGGACTTGCAGCGTTTGCGGCGCATTATCATCGACGTTGCCGCCCGACATGGGTTGGCGCCGATTGCCGCCTCCACGCATCCGTTCAGCCGCTGGACTGAACAGAAACACACGCCAAAAGAACGTTACGATTCCCTGACCGCCGAAATGCAGGGCGCGGCACGTCGTCTCATGATCTGTGGTATGCACGTCCATGTTGGTATCAACGACGACGGCTTGCGCATCGACCTGATGAATCAACTGAGCTACTTCCTGCCGCACTTGCTGGCGCTGTCGTGTTCATCACCCTTCTGGGAAGGTCGTGATACCGGGCTGAAGAGTTATCGGCTGACGGTGTTTGATGCACTGCCGCGGACCGGCTTGCCAGAGCGCTTTCAGAGTTTTGCGGAGTACCAGCGACACGTCGATATTCTGGTCAACGCCGGCATGATAAAGGATTCGACCAAGATCTGGTGGGACGTTCGTCCGAGTGAACGCTTCCCAACGCTCGAGACCCGTATTATGGACGTCTGTACGCGTATCGATGACGCCATCGCAATGGTCGCAATGTTGGTATGCATTTTGAGAATGTTGTATCGACTGCGTCTGGAAAACCAGCGCTGGCGTATATACACACCGATGCTCATTTACGAAAACCGCTGGCGTGCCATGCGCTATAGCTTCGATGAGGGTCTGATCGATTTCGCGAAGGGTGAATTGGTACCTTTCGATCAGCTCTTGCTCGATATTCTGAGTATGACCGCAGAGGATGCCGCGGCACTCGACTGTGAGACGGAGATTGCTCACGTTCACGATATAATGAGTCGTGGCACGAGTGCGCACCGGCAACTCAAGTCCTACGAACTCGCGCGAGCTTCAGGGCAGAGCCGGGAAGACGCACTCAAGGCGGTGGTTGATACTCTGATCAGCGATACAGCGGAGGGCGTGTAAGACGCTTTGCCGCTGCGATTGACAGTGGGGTCGCGCCTCAGGAGATGCTTCTACAATTTTCTACTGGCACCGCTGTTGGAGCGTGGGCTGACGCGCGACCTGCGCTGAGAGGGTCGCGCCTCAGGAGACGCTCCTACAATTTCCTATTGGCACTGCTGTTGGAGCGTGGGCTGACGCGCGACCTGCGCTGAGAGGGTCGCGCCTCAGGAGACGCTCCTACAATTTTCTACTGGCTGGGCTGACGCGCGACCTGCGCTGAGAGGGTCGCGCCTCAGGAGACGCTCCTACAATTTTCTATTGGCACTGCTGTTGGAGCGTGACCTGACACGCGAGCTCCCTATCAGTCGCTGCCACCCAACGTCCCGAAATGAGACGGCTCACCGCCTGGAATGCGCTACAGGTCGCAGTATATTTCGCCCAAAACCGATATTGTGTGTGAATGTATGCGCGAGCTAAATCTTTGATTTTCAGGGCGATTCGGTGCTAGCTCAGCTTAATTCCGCGTTGTCCATGGTGTTTGTATTCGCCGGCATCTCCTATCTTTGGCTTGCGGTCCGGGCATCACGCGAATCGACCGAAACCTCCTCTCAATCCATCAGCTACTTCCTCTTCCTGATCGGTGCGATGATTCTCGGATCCTCTTTTTCCTTCGGCACCACGGACGAAAATATCTTCGGTATCGGCTGGGTGTTGACCTATTTCGCCGTCGGCTTTCTGCCGGTTGTGCTGTACATGGTCTATCGCGAATACACTGTTAGCCGAGCCAATCCATACGTGATTGCCGTTTTCTGCATTGTCCCTGTCACGACGACCATATTGGCACTGACCAATTCGTGGCACCACATTCTTTGGTCTGTGATCGAGACAGAGAATGGCATCAGGTTCACGGACGTTACAGAAAGTTTTTGGTTCAGGAAGGTGCACGCGCCGTTTGCATACACACTGTTTGCATACTCCATCATTGCCATGGCCGGGCGATTGCCGACTATCACGCGCGCACACCGCAAGAAGATCTTGCTACTTCTGGTTTGTGCTCTGTTGCCGTTCCTGGTCAGCGCCGGAAACAGTCTGCTTCGGATCGGACCGGCTACTTTTCCGTTTACGTCATCGATGCTCGTTTTATTGCTGCCGCTTTACTGGTGGGTCAGCGTGGTTCTTCGAGTACATAATTTCCGTCCTCTGGCGTATCAAACCATGTTTGACCACGTACGCGACCCCATATTCGTGCTCGATGACCGGCAAAAAATTATCAGCGCCAATCAACCAGCGCAGGTACTCCTTGGGTCTGAGGAGAGTGAGTTGATAGGGCAAGGGTTGTGGGAAGATTTACCGGCGGCCAAAGCGGCCCTTCCGGGAGGGCCGGGAAGTGATCTAAAGCAAACCATTCGCTTGCAGAGTGACCGTTTCTTCGAGCTGAACATTGCCCCGATGACGGCCCCGTCCGGTCGCATTCATGGGACCGTGGTAATTTGTCGGGATATCACGGAGCGCAAACAGGCTTTGAAAGCGCTCGAAGACAGCGAGCAACTGGTTCGGTCGCTGATTGAACACTCTTCGAACGGCATCCTGCGTTTCGCTCGCGACGAGGAGCAGCCGGACAAGTATCGGTGTACGTTCGCCAATCGCGCTGCGGAGCACTTCTTGCAAAACGAAGGCAGCGCGCTGGTCGGCATGCCGCTTGAGAAACTGACGGCGCTACAGCCACCGAAATTGATCGACGCCTTTGGCGGCGACGGAAACGCAATGGATGTGGTTTCCGGTATCGACTTCGAGGCACAATTGTTGGATGGAAAATCCTGGATGCGCGTTGTCTGCGAACCGATTGGCCGGGATTTTTCCGTTACGCTGATTGATATAACGTCGCGCAAGCGCAATGAAAGCAAGATTCTGGCGGACGCGTTGCGCGATCCGCTTACTGGCATTCTCAATCGGCGAGGGTTTGAGCAGACCGTCGACGAGAGCAAAGCGTGCAGCAGCGCGGGCGCCGTGTTCTACCTGGATCTGAATGACTTCAAATCGATCAACGACCGTTTTGGTCACCGCGCCGGTGATGCGCTGCTGAAAGCTTTCGGCCATCGCCTCGAATTTTGCCTGCGGCCTGAGGATATCCTGGCCCGCCTCGGCGGCGATGAATTCGCCATCGTTTTGCCGGGCTTGAGTGACGATGAAGCGAAACGCGTGGCGGAGCGCCTGATCGAGACCGCGTCAGAGGCCTATATCATTCAGGGACAGGAAATTGTTTGCAGCGCGAGCGTTGGTATCGCATTCATGCCTCGCCACGGTCATGAGCTTTGGCAGCTCGTGAGCGTTGCGGATCAGGCTATGTACAACGCCAAATCTCTTAGCGACGGCGAAGCGGCGAACGATCGTAGCGCCTACATTGAGGCCGCAATCTCCTCGTGAGGCCTGGATCCGGGGCGCAGAAGCGGTGACCTGCCTGGATATTCCTTCTATCAGGATCAGGGTGTCGGCAGATTGGTGAATTGAAGCAAGCTACCGATTGTCGGGTCAGCGGTATCCAGCAAGACGATCTCTTCAATGTCGCCGATTGCCAATTCCAGTGTCAGTGGCCCCGCCAGCACGGTTTTTTCGTTGGCGGTGGTGACCGTGAGCGTATAACTGTCGGCAACCGGTAGCTGGTACTCGCTGGCGAGTCCGAATGGCAGTGAGCGCAAGATCGGCAAGAGGTCATCGAGCAGGGTGTCGTCGTTTGACAAGTAGACGTCAACGGCCGGGAAATTGAAGGCGGCATTGGCAATACGAAACTGTGCCGAAGTCGCGATTGGTCGCCTGTTGCTGGCCAGTTTTGATGTGGCAAGCGCACCGGGTTCGCCACGCAGAATAATCATTGTGCGGGTGCCGAGTCCGATGCCGGTTTCTTCTTCCAGCAGAGCGGTCGTACTGGCCGGGGGCGTGTATGTATAGGGTAACGTACCTGCTGGTACCACGACATCGGCGGAAGCCATGCCAAATGCCAGGTCAGTGATCGCCGGTGGATTCACGAAGTCATTGTTGATGACGAGGTCTACATTACCGCTGCCGAACGCGGCGTTGATAACTTGTACTGTCGGCAGGAAACGCGCGTCGGGTATTTCAATCGAGCTGCCCGACGGAATGAGCTGACGTACGGCGACATCTCCGGTCCGGGAGGGGTCCCGGTCAAGAATCAGGCTGGCATTGGTGGCCGCGGCCGGGTTCGTCAATGGCGATCCCTGAAACAAAACGTTGGACGGGTCGCCGGGCGCGGTCAGGATTAATTCGTACTGGCCGGCTTCAAATTCGAGTTCGTCGATACGCTCACCGAAAGCGATCGTGCCAATCGCATTGCCCAGTACCGGCGCCGTGCCCGTCGCCGCATAATAGACGTCAACCGAACCCAATGCCGGACTGAGGTGACCGAATGCCATTTCAAACACCGTTTCTGTGTCGGTCCATTCGCGTTCGGGCCGTTCCCAAACCAGGATTTCCGGTGTCGCGACCGTCCCGGCAAGCAGGAACACGTAGTCTGTATTCGTGACGACGTCCGCTGAAACGCTGGCGATGCGTTGCGGAGCGCCCGCACCGGCAAAGGCAATATCGAAATTGAATGAGTAGGTCAGGTCGTCAAATCGGCTTACGGCGCTGCCTTCTTTGTAATCCAGCACGCCAAGGCTGCGTTCTTCGATCAGAAAATTGACATTGAATGATTCGGATAGCGCGTTATAGCCGCGAATGGCGCCTTTGCCCGTGGCCTCCTTGCGCTCGCTCTTGGCGCAACTGATGAGGATGCTTGACAGGGCCAGCAGGACGATGAAGCGGTAAAAGACAGACATATTACTTTGGCTCGCCGGTTGCCGTCGGTGCGTCGTAGCCAAACACCGATTTAATTTCCAGATATTCGTTCATGCCATGTGCGCCCCATTCCCGACCATTGCCGGACTGCTTGTAACCGCCAAACGGAGCCAGGTCATCCAGTTGTGCGCCATTGATGTGGACCATTCCCGTACGGAGACGCGCTGCAATGCGTCGCGCGTGATCCAGGTCGGTCGAACTGACATAACCTGACAGTCCGTAGGGTGTGTCGTTTGCGATGCGCACGGCATCGTCGTCATCGTCATAGGCAATAATCGATAGCACCGGACCGAATATTTCCTCGCGCGCAATCGTCATGTTGCTGTCAACATCCGCAAATACTGTCGGTTTCACGTAGAAGCCTTTGTCGAGCCCCGCCGGTCGATCGGTACCGCCGACAACCAGTGTTGCGCCCTCGTCGATCCCCTTCTGGATCAAACCCTGGATTTTATTCCATTGGACGTCCGACACAACAGGGCCCATGTTCACGCCTTTTTCAGCAGGGTCGCCGACCGTCACCGCATCGGCAACTTCTTTCGCAATCGCGGCCGCGGCATCCATCCGGTCTCGCTTGACCAGCATGCGGGTCGGGGCGTTGCAGGATTGGCCGGTATTGTTGAAACAAACACTGGCGCCGCCGCGGACGGCTTTTTCGAAATCGGCATCGTCGAGAATGATATTGGCCGATTTGCCGCCCAGTTCCTGAGCAACCCGTTTGACGCCGGGTGCCGCATTCTGCGCGACGGCAACGCCCGCGCGGGTCGATCCGGTGAACGATACCATCGCAATATCCGGGTGACCGCTCAGTGCGCTACCGACTTCGGGACCGTCGCCATTGACGAGGTTGAAGACGCCTGCGGGTACACCGGCTTCATCGAGTATTTCGGCGAAAATTACGGCATCGAACGGTGCGATTTCACTCGGTTTCAGGACCATGGTGCAACCGGCCGCCAAAGCAGGTGCGACTTTTACCGCGATCTGGTTGATCGGCCAGTTCCAGGGCGTAATCATGGCGCACGGCCCGATGGGTTCCTTGACGATACGGGTCGAACCATGGGTTTCGCTGAACGGGTAAGACTTCAGGACCTCAAGCGCGACGGCGATGTGCTGGGTGCCACTGGCGGCCTGTGCGTATTTGGCCAGTCCCCACGGTGCCCCCATCTCTTCCATAATGGCGGTGGCGATTTCGTCGTGGCGACGCGCATAGATATCGAGAATCGCCTGCAACAGGTCGATGCGTTCCTCGCGGCGGGTATTGGCGAAATCTGCAAAGGCACGATTTGCGGCGGCCACGGCCTTATCGACGTCGGCTGCGCTGCCCATGCTGATGCGGCCGCATACTTCTTCCGTGGCGGGATTGATCACGTCCAGAGTCTTTGGCGTCACCGGGTCCACCCACTGGCCATCGATATAGAACTGAAGCATTTCGCGCATTTTCACCTTCCTCCGTACGAAGAGCCGGGAATCATATCGTAATCGGGCTTTTGCGTCCCAATTCTGATGGCAACGCTCGTCCATCGTCGCTAGCATTGGGGTATGACAGATCAACTGCTCGATAGTTTGCGTGCCATTGTCGGCGACGCTCATCTAGTGCCCGGCACGCAAGTCCGGGAGTCCGCCTGGGAGACCCATCAGCCGTTCCACGGGCTAGCCGTAATTTGTCCGACCACCACGCAGCAGGTTGCTGCCGTGCTGGCCGCCTGTCACGCAGCGCGCCAGCCGGTGGTGCCTATCGGCGGGCTCACCGGTCTCGTGCAAGGCTGCGCGACGGTGGAGGGCGATGTCGGGCTTTCGCTGGAGAAAATGAAACAGATCGAGGCCATCGATCCCGTTGCCCAGACCATGATTGCGCAGGCGGGTGTCACGCTGGGCGAGGCGCAAGCTGCCGTCGATGCAGCCGGCCTGTATTTTCCGGTGGATATTGGTGCGCGTGACAACTGCATGCTCGGCGGCAACGTTGCCACCAATGCCGGTGGCACCAAGGTTATTCGCTACGGTATGACGCGCGACTCGGTGCTCGGGCTGGAAGCGGTACTCGCCGATGGCACCGTCATTTCATCCATGAACCGGTTTATCAAGAACAACTCCGGATTTGATCTGAAACATTTGTTCATTGGTACCGAGGGTACGCTCGGCGTAATTACTCGCATCGTCTTTCGACTGGCCGTTAAAGCGAAAAGCCAAAACGTGGCGTTTCTTGGCTGCAATACCTACGAGGATGTCGTGCAGACGCTTGCTGAGTCCCGCAAACTGCTCGGCAACAGCCTGTCCGGTTTCGAGGTTATGTGGAACAGTTTCTATCGCCAGGTGACGCAGCCGATCGGGCCACAACCCGCATTGCTGCCCGCGGACTGGCCGTACTACGTAATCGTGGAATCCATGGGAGTTCATCCGGAACACGACGCAGAAATATTCTCGGCTGCGCTCGAAACGTTGCTGGCGAACGGGCACGTGGTGGATGGTATTCTCGCCAAGTCGGACAAGGAGCGACATGCGATCTGGGCGATCCGGGAGGAAGTGGAATGGCTGATTAGTCGCTGCCTTAATTTTGATGTGAGCTTGCCGGTCGCGGACGTCGCTGACTATGTTGAGACGGTAACGGCCGGAATCGTTGCCGATGTACCGAAAGCGTTCGTGACGGCCTTCGGCCATCTCGGCGACAACAATATTCATTTGTCGGTTCTGATCGAAGAAGACCGGCATGCCGTTGCGAGCGTTGTTCAGGAGCATGTCTACCGGGCCCTGGTTCCGTACGCAGGCGCCATCTCGGCGGAACACGGCATTGGCCTGGAGAAACGCGACTACCTGGACGTCAGTCGAAGTGCTGAGGAAATCGAGCTGATGCGATCACTCAAGAACCTGCTGGATCCGAACAACATACTCAACCCTGGTAAGGTCATCGACCTGACCTGAGTATGGCAAAGACGCGATGAACATTCGGTTGCATGCGGGACGACTGATCTTGACCCTGTTGATTCTCAGCACGGTATCCTGCAATCGATCGGAACCCGCTGTCGTCGCGGGCGTGTCCATTGAACTCGCACAACACCGCGCCAGGACGATATCGGCAATTCGCTATCGTTTGAGTTTCCATATTCCACAGGACGTCGGCGAAGAAGTCGAAGGCTTTGTCGCGATATCTTTCGAGTTGGCGGATGCCGGGACAGCATTGCAGCTCGATTTTCGCGAAGCGGGCGACAAGATCAGCCGCGTTAGGAGCAATGGCACAACGTCCGACTTTCGATTCGAAAACGAGCACATCGTCATACCAGCCTCGGAGCTGGTAACGGGTATCAACGAGGTTATCATCCAGTTTACGGCAGGTTCGGCGTCACTGAATCGAAACGCCGAATTCCTGTACACCTTGTTCGTGCCGGATCGCGCGAGGACAGCGTTTCCGTTGTTCGATCAACCGGATCTGAAAGCGACTTATACACTGACACTGGACGTTCCCGCCGGCTGGAGCGCTTTGTCCAACGCCGCCGTTGACGCAGTCAGACAGGCGGGCAATCGCAGCGAATATTCGTTCGCCGAATCGGATCTCATCAGCTCCTATCTTTTCTCATTTGTCGCAGGAAAATTCACTACCGTTACGCAGGAACGAAACGGGCGTACGATGACGATGCTGCATCGAGAGACGGACCATGAAAAAGTACAGCGTAGTCTGGACTCGATTTTCGATTTGCATGCCGCTGCGATTGACTGGCTGGAGACCTATACGGGGATAGACTACCCCTATCAAACGTTCGCTTTCGCGCTGATACCGGCGTTTCAATATGGCGGTATGGAACACGTTGGCGCTATTCAGTATCGCGCGTCCAGCTTGTTTCTCGACGAAACGCCCTCCGACCGTGAATTACTTGGCCGTGCCAGCCTGATCGCCCACGAAACGGCACACATGTGGTTTGGCAATCTGGTTACGATGGAATGGTTCAACGATGTGTGGACGAAGGAAGTGTTCGCAAATTTCATGGCGGCAAAAATTGTCAATCCGTCTTTTCCCGAAATCAATCATGACCTGAACTTTCTCATCAGACACTATCCGGGTGCTTATTCCGTTGATCGTACGGCTGGCGCGAATCCCATTAGACAGGAACTGGCCAATCTGAACGAGGCAGGGCAGATGTACGGTGCGATTATTTACAACAAGGCACCGATCATGATGCGTCAGCTGGAAACGCTGATTGGCGAAGACGTTTTTCGGCAAGGCTTGCGTGAATATCTGCGTACCTATGCCTGGAAGAACGCGACCTGGCCGAATCTGATCGAAATATTGGACGCACGCTCGCAGCAGAACCTTAAAGCCTGGAGTGACGTATGGGTCAACACCGCCGGCCGTCCGGAGTTCAAGGTGGAATGGGAACCGATCAAGGGTGGTGGGCATAGCGGTTATCTCCTGCAAATTGACGCCTCTGACGGCGCGCGGGTATGGCCGCAGCAATTCGAGGTGGCGGCGTATACCGACAATAAGGAGAAACGGCAGACAATTTCCTCTTCCACCGTCAAGACTCCGCTGCAAGGCATGTCATTCGGGATCGGGACTCGACTCCTTTTTAGTTCCGATGGTTTCGGCTATGGCCTGTTCCCGGCGTCGATCGACAATCTGAAAAAATGGGACCGCCTGGATGACGTCGAAAAGGGCAGCGAGCTGATTAATCTTTTCGAAAACCTTTTGGTCGGTTCCGGTCCGGAGGTGCAGGCATATCTACAGGTGCTGCTGACCATCATTCCAAGCGAAGAGAATCAGTTGATTCTTGATTTGGCGCTTGGTCAACTGAAAACAATTTATTGGAGGTTCTTGCCCGATCTTGCGCGCCTGCAGTATGCCGGCGAACTCGAAGCGGTCCTTTGGCAGGCTATGCTTGATCAAACGAAGAGCAGCAGGAAGAAAATCTACTTCGACGCATTTGCGGACATTGCGTTGTCGGTACCGCAAGTGCAGAAAGTTTACGCGGCGTGGTCTGGTTCTGTGGATATCGACGGTCTTCGTTTGTCGGAAAACGACCACATCGAGCTTGCGCAGATACTGGCCATTAAAATGCCTGAGCGAGCGGCAGAGATCGTTGCGCGGCAAATCAGCAAGACGGAGAATCCGGACAACAAGCGCAAGTTCGTGTTCCTGTCGCCATCGTTGTCGGCGGATGATGCGGTCAGGGACGGGTTTTTTTATTCCCTGGCGGAGGCGGGGAATCGGGACATTGAATCCTGGGTGCTCAGGGCACTGCGGAATCTGCATCACCCGCTGCGAACCGGGTATTCCGAACAATACTTGTTAGCCAGTCTGGAATTATTGCAGGAAATCCAGGTAACGGGTGATATTTTCTTTCCGCAGCGCTGGCTGGAAGTGACCTTTGCGAATTATCGTTCTTCAACGGCGGTTTACACGGTAAGATCGTTCCTGGAACAAAGGCCGGATTACAACGAGCAACTTCGCATGAAGATTCTGCAATCAACCGACATGTTGTTCCGGGCGAATGCGATCAACCGCGTTGACGGGCAGAAATAGCACAAGAGCGGCGAAAGAATCCAGCGGAGGGAGGCGCGCAATGCGACGAATACGAACAAACCGGTTGTTCTCGAAATACCCACTGATCGGATCCACGTTGCTGGTGTGCCTTGCGGTGGCTGCACACAGTGCGGCCGATGGCGACACAGCGCAGCGTACATTGGCGACGATATTGAAAAACGCTATGCCCGAGTATCCGCCGGACGAACTTCAGCGCCAGCGCCATGGGTGGGTGAGACTGAATTATGTGGTGACGAAAGACGGCTCTGTCATCGATCCAATTATTGAGGATTCGGGTGGTGGCCGGGTATTTGAGCGCTCTGCCCTGGACGCCGCGCGCAATTGGATTTATGAACCGGCGACAATAAAGGGTCAACCGGTGGAGCAAAGCATCACCGGCGTCATGATCACGTTCCCGGACATCGAATCGGATACGGCCATGTCGGGTGCGTTCAATCGACGCTCTCGGGATATCAATCGATTGCTGGTTTCACGGGATCTCGAGGGTGCCGGTCGTCTGATCGACGACACGTTTAAAAACTTCAGTTTGAACATTGTCGATCTTGCGCGTTTGTGGATGCTGCGCGGCACGCTCGCACAAGGCGTCGGCGATGACGAATTGCAGCTTGCCTCCTATCGAAGAGCGGCGGGGAATGGCGGGCAATGGCTCAGCGGGGGAGCCTATCGACGGGTCATGACATCCATCGTTTCACTCGAGCTTTCCGCCGGTGACTATTCCGCCGCGATAACGCATTACAAAATGCTTGTCGACAAGACGGGTGATAGCGGCACCCCGACGCGTCTGCGCCGCGCGTTCGATTCGGTGTACCAGCAAATCGAGAAATATGAAGTTCTGGCGGTGCCGGCCCGCCTGATCGCCAGTCGGCAATGCGACGACTGCCTCGCGGACTGGCAGTACGTGCCGTTGCGCCGCAACCTGGCAATCGGGAATATCAAGGGCTCGCTGCGGAACATCGATATTCGTTGCAAATGGCAACGCGTCGTCGATGAAGTAAGTAAGGACAAGGTGTGGACACTCCCGGAGGAATGGGGAGAATGCCGGATCATCGTGTTCGGCGATCCGGGCACGACATTCGATTTGCTTGAAATCGAACCATCGCTGCGGGAGTCCTGAGAGAGCGCGTTGTTCGGTTTTGCGCCGCGATCACGGTACTGAGAGGCATTTTTTCAGGAATTGTGCGGATTCCTCGAGAAACCTCAGTCGGTGCTCATACCGACTCAGGTAGTGGTCGCCGCCTTCCAGTTGGACGAACTTGAAATCCTTGTCGTACTTGTCGAGTTTTCTTGCCATGCCAATCGATTGCTCGATATTCACTGAGAGATCCCGATCGCCATGAATCAGCAGGATCGGAATACCGATATCCTTTGCACGACGGGCGGGTGAATTTTCGGCCAGCATGGCGTGGTCGCCCCACAGCCGACCGATAAAACGGGTGCTGTATCGGCCATTGATGTATTGGGATGCCTGACGAATCAGATCCGGAAGGTCGGAGACGCCGGCAAAGCTGACAGCACACCGGTATATTTCGGGCGTCTTGATCGCTCCCATCAACGCGGCGTAGCCGCCGTAAGAGCCGCCGACGATGGCTATGCGGTTCGGGTCTGCATAGCCGCCGTCCACCAGCCATTGTACGCCGTCGGTAATGTCGTCCTGCATGGACTGGCCCCATTGCCGGTCGCCAGCGTCAATGAATGTCTGGCCATAGCCGTCGGAACCGCGGAAATTCATTTGCAGTACGCCGTAACCCCGGCTGACCAGGAATTGGGCCCAGTAGTCGAAACGCAGCAGGTCCCGTGAAGCCGGACCGCCGTGGGGCAGGATGACGAACGGCACTGAATGGGCTTCGGCAATCGATGAGATGCCCGCCGGCAATGTGACAAAGGCCGGTATCGACAGCCCGTCGCGAGCGGTGTAGCCGGTCGCAAATGACTTGCCGAGAAGCGACGGTTCCAGCCCCGGATATTGTGCCGTAAGTTCCAGCCGCCGGCCGGTTTGTCGATTGAACAGGTAATAGTGTCCCGGGTCGCCAGCGGCGCGAAACAGCAAAATAGCGTGATCGCCGTCGTCGCTCAGGCTTGTCAGACTAATGGAGAAAGTCGGGTATTCGACGCGCAGTCTCTCGACGGCCTCATCCATGGGTCGCATTGCGACATAGACGGTGGAACGCGAGTCTTCAATGAAATGGATGCGCTGCAACTCGCCCGTCAATCGATCAATGCCGATGCTTGAAATATCGACGTTCGGATGCCGGTAGAGCTGTTCGACGAATTCGTCTTGCGCGATATCGAAAAGATACAGCGCGTCGGTATCGCTCTCGTGATTGGACAACACATAAATTTGATTCGGGTTCGATGAGAATGCGAGTGGCGTAAAAGTATTTCGGCCGGCGTTGAGTCGGTGTGAGAGATCATTCCATCTGCGTTTGCCGGCTGGCCGAACCTTCATGACGGGAACCGATTCATTCGCCAGGCCGTAACCGAGACGAACGTTGCCATCGTTGTCTGCCATCCACCATTGCACGCCGTAGCGACCGTATTCGACGCGCCGATGGCCCGCGAATTTTGTTACATTGATCTTGTGCACTTTTGGCTTGATCGGGTTGCTTATCGAGTACTGTACGAGAATATTCTCCGGCTCCTGTGGCAGGTAAGAAACGATCCGGTCCTGAATCTGGACTGAACGTTTATTTCGCTGGGGGTGGAAGAGGGAGATTATTTTTCGTTGTGGTACGTCAATGGTGATCAACCGTGTTTCGCCCGTCGGTATACGACTCCGCCAGCCCGCGCTGGAATAGGTACTTGCCAGCAGGTGCTCGTCCGTCACCCAGCGGAACCAGCCCACTGAGGTTTTTTCGGTCTCGCGGACGCTGTATACGCGTTCGATTTGCGATGCGCCGATCGCAAAAATTCTGATCACGTAGCGGTTGTCTTCATTGACTCTTGCGGCCAGGTATTTGCCCCCCGGGGAAATGGCGAGATCGGTATAGGTGGGCAGTCGAGCGAAATCCTCTACACCCGGTGCGGCTCTGACGACAGACAAAAGAGTCATCGTGAACAGCGTGCTGACCAGAAAGGGGATTGTGGTCAGCGGACGACGGCCGGTACCGGTTTGGTGCATCGTTTTCCCCATCGCCCTCAAATTCGTTTCGAGTCTACCGTTTTCGACTCCTGGTCGACAATCTTATCGTCAAGCCCGATGCCAGGATTACAGTGGACGGTCTCGTTCTCGCCACACCCTTCACATTAGAAATTCTCCGCACGGCGGGTTCGCAATTCTTCCAGTTTCGCTGAATCGTCGTCGCTGCGTTCGAGTATGGCAATGTAGCGATTCAGCACGATGGCTATACGTTCTTTATCGTCCGGAAAATTTGCGTCGACATAGTTCAGCGTGGTCGCAATCAGGCGCTTTGCCGTTTGCCAGTTACCCGCGTCGTATTCGATTTGCGAGAGCATTTGTTGCGTATCCCAGTAAGAAGGATGCTGAGAGCCTAGTTTTTCCCGCCGAATGTCACCGGCGCGCTGCATCGCATCCCGGGCTTCATTCAGGCGTTCGAGTCCGCGCAATACTCTTGCGCTTGTATACAGGGCATCGGCCGTTAACGTGTGAGCGTCTCCGTATTCAACGAGCACAATATCTCTCGCGCGAACGGTGTATTCAAGCGCGGTTTCGTAGTCCTGCATTTGAATGTAAATCGTGGCAATCTCATTGAGCGCGCTCACATATCGGTTATGGGACGGACCCAGGGTTTTCTCCCAAATGCCCAGGGCATCCTGAGCATAGTCAAGAGCCGCAACGAAGTCGCCGCGACTGCGTTCAACGCTTGCGAGCACCGTCAAATCGTACGCAACATCAGCGTGCACCGTTCCGTATATGGCACGATCGACGGCAAGCGCTCTTTCCGCGAATTCCGCCGCCTGTTCGAGATCGTCCTGATTGAAATAGAAGGCGCCCAGATTAGCCAGGGCCGTGGCGCTGTCCGGGTGTTTTTCACCGTACAACGCCAGGCGAATGTGCAGGGACTCTCGATACACCCGTTCGGCTTCCGGCGTGCGGTTAACGGAATCGTAAACAATGCCGAGATGGTTCAGCGATTTCGCGCGCATCGCCTGTGTGGCTTCCTCTTTGCCGTGCAGAAGTTCGAGTGCACGCTTGTAATACGCGATCGAATCGTCAAAATCGTCGCGCCAGTAAGCAATAGTACCCAGGTGATTCAATACTCTGGTTAGCGATGGGTCTTCTGCGCCGACCAGTGCCTCGCGACGCGCCAGTGCTTCGCGTGCGGTCGCATCTGCCTTGTCCCAGTCTTCACTGCGGTAATAAATCCACGCCAGTTCCTCGAGATTCTGAAGCGTGATTTCCTCGGCGTCGGGCACGTCGTTACGATACAGGTCGATGCTTTGCTCAAGGTAGTGGCGCGCGGAATCATACAAGCCCAGCCGTTCGTAAACTTTACCCAGTGTCAGCAACAGCCGCGCCCGTACTTGCGGGGATTCGTCCAGTTCAGTGGCCAGTTTTTTGGCGCCTCGGTCCAGCACTTCCCGGGCGGTCAGTTTTTCACCCAATGCCTGATCCGGTGTATTGGTCGCGAAGAGTTCCACCATGAATTCCGTGGCCGATTCCGCGACGCGCTTTTCCTGTTCGGCAATGTTACGTTCAGTTGCCAGTCGCTGGGTATAAACGACCGTCATGGCGATGGCTCCCAGCAGAGCAGCGCTCACCGCGACGACGCCGGTACGGTTTCGTTTGATGAATTTTCCAGCACGGTAATGAAGTGAAGGCGTGCGTGCCGTTACCGGTCGGTGCTCAAGAAAATTACGGACGTCGTTCGCCATACCCCGAACGGTTTCATAACGGCGTTCGGGTTCTTTGCGCATCGCCATGAGTACGATGTTGTCCAGATCAGCATTGACTGTTTCGCTGTGTGGGTCACTGATTTGAACAGCGGCGCTGGGGGCAATGGGTTCGGTTTCGCGAACCAATCGTTCGATCTCCGGCGAACTTGTGCCCTCGATCGGGTAGGGGAAACAATCGGTCAGCAACTGATAAAGCAACAGGCCAAGGCCGTAGACGTCGGTTGCGGTGCTGGCAGCCTCGCCGCGCAACTGCTCAGGGCTCGAGTATTGCGGTGTCATAAATCGCATGTCGGCACGCGTGACCGCGGCGTCGGCATCCAGCAGCCGTGCGATACCGAAGTCGAGCAGTTTAGGTGTGCCATCGGCCATGATAAGAATGTTCGAGGGTTTAATATCACGGTGAATGACGAGTTTCCGGTGGGCATATCGAACCGCGCTACAGATCTTCAGAAACAGCTGCAGCTTCTCGCGTATGGAGAGGCCTTGTTCGCGGCAGAACTCGATGATGTTCTTGCCGGCGACATACTCCATCACGAGGTAGGGTACGTCTTTGTCCGTACGCCCGCCGTCCAGCAAGCGTGCAATGTTCGGATGATCCAGGTCGGCAAGGATTTGTCGCTCGAGGCGGAAGCGTTCGATCAGGCCGGGTGTCGCGCTCATCCAGCTAATGGTTTTAATCGCAACCTGACGATCAAATTCCTGATCCGCCCGTTCGGCCAGAAATACCTGGCCCATGCCGCCGCGACCGACCACCCGCAAAAGCCGGTATGGGCCGATATGTTCGCCTTCACTCAACTGGTCGACGTAGTCAGCGGCGGCGGATTCGACGACGCGATCGATGCCTTCAGCGGATCTCGTCGCAACTTCAAGCAGCGCATCGACCTCATCGCGCAATGCCTGGTCCGTTCCGCAGGACCGGGTAAGAAAATGCTCGCGGGACGCGGCGTCCAACGCGATCGCCTCGTGAAATAAAGTCGATACGATTTTCCAGCGATCTGTGTCCATGATCCTCGATGCGAGTCCTATTTGAGTTCCTTGTACAGCCAGGCGCGGGCGAGTTGCATATCCTTGTTCAGCGTCACGCGGGATATGCCGAGCGCGGCCGCAGCCTCCGTCGTCGTCAGGCCGCCAAAATAGAGAAGCTCGACGCTCTTGGCCATTCTTGCGTCAAATTCCGCCAAATTGTTAAGTGCCTCATCGAGATCGACGAGATCGAAATCGGGGTTGTCGGACGGATAGCGGGATTCATCCAGTGTCACCGGTCTCAGACCAGAGCCACGTTTGACGCGTTGCCGGGCGCGGGCATGATCGACCAGGATACGTCGCATCACTCTGGATGCCAGTGCCAGAAAATGCGCCCGATCGTGGAACTCGAGCTCCACACCGACCAGCTTCAGGTAAGCCTCATTCACGAGTGCCGTGGCTTGCAGCGTGTGGCCGGCATTCTCCCGTCGCATATGCTGTGTCGCCAGGCGCCGGAGTTCGGAGTGCAGAAACGGCATGACTTTCTCGAGCGCCGTCTGATCGCCATTCTGCCAGGCATGCAGGAGTTCGGTGACGTGTGCTTTGGACATGATGTCCTGCTGCCGCTTCGAATGATTCAATTCTAACAGTCACTTGGCCGTAACACAGCATGAGCGGTTTACAGATTCGTGCGCGTTGTCGCATTCCATTGGAGCGACAGCCGATATTGCGGCTGTCAACGGATTCCACCGGGAGAATGATGATGTTGCGGCTGTCTAGACGATTCTTACTGCTAACGGCCTGCGGGGCGATCGCACTCGCACTGCTGAGCAAGCCAGGTTTTGCTCAACAGCAGGACAACGACGCGCTGCGCGATCTGATTACGGGCCTCGGAGTTGTACATAATATCGCCTATCCACCGTCGATGTTGCCGGAGCCAATCACAAGCCTTATCGCGGGTACGGTCACGTACACGACCAATTTTGGCCTGAAATACATTCCGCCGGTGCTGATCGCGCCCGGGACGGTGGGCGCGTTGCCGAACAGTGCAGACGGTTGCAGCTTCGATTTCACGATAAACGGCGGCGTGGAGAAAACGCGTCAGGACTTTCTCGGTGTGTTGCAAAGCTATGACGATTCTTTTGTGTGGAACAACTTTTTAGGTACGCCGGGCGTATTTCACGTGAACACCGATGTCCGCGTCGGCCTGTACCAGGGCAACACTTTGCTGGGCAATGATGTCAGTATACCGATGGGCAATCAGAGCTTGCGGTGGCGCGGCGAGACCCTGATTACGCCCATTCTCGACTATCCGCCGTGGTACATCGTGTTTGCAAAACCGGTTGAAGTAGCCTCGCGTAAGCTCGCAGCGCTGGCAAAAACCCCGCCTGCCCGTCGTGCGGTATTGCGAGTGATGATCGAGTTGCTTATTTCGCTCGGCCTGGAGGGCGCTCAGGCTGGCATCAACTGGGCGGGTCTCGATGGACAGCCAACGTTAGCGGGCGGCCGCCCGATTCGCAACGAGCAGTTCCAGACCGTGCGTATCTTTGACACGGTCGCGCCGACCGCGACACTGAACCAAAACGTGTTTCGCATCGAGGCTACACAGGTTGGCGGGGAGCTTCTTCGTGATCACATCGGTCGACTGCGCGATTCGCTGGTCGTCAGTGACAACTGCGAGCGCATACCCTTCGTGTCGTATGCGGCGCCGTCGTTCCTGCCGGTGGGCGAGACCACTGACGTCACCTGGACGATTCGGGATGCGGGGCCGATCGATATCAATGGTGGTGCCAATGTTGTGCAGCGCTTGCAGCAGGTCATTGTCGAGGACACGATGCCGCCCATTATCCTGCCACCACCCGGCCGTGTGCTTGAGTCCGACGTGGCCGTCAATGCGATGCTCGGTCGGGCTGCGGTGTTCGATCTCGCGGACGTTCGGCCTGCCATTGTCAACGATGCTCCCGTCACGTTCGCAGCGGACAGTCGCACCCGGGTGACCTGGTCGGCCACCGATGCATCCGGCAATTCCAGTAGTCGCAGCCAGTGGGTAACCGTGAAAACGCCGGGCACGAATACGGTACCCGAAGCGTTCTCCGCCGGCGTGAATGCACGCAGTTTCGAGCCGATCGAAATCGAGCTCGGTGGCGAAGATCAGGATCTGCTGGACGGGCGATACGATCAGCTTTCTTTTTCCATCAGTCAGCCGCCGAGCAACGGTTTTTTTGTTGCGCCGCTGTTTCCCTATTTTATCGAAGATTATCGGGTGGAAAACGCTTTTGGTCTGACCAAAGCCGATCTTTCGCAGTTTCTCGATCAGCAGTGTGGTGCTGATCCGCGTAATTACGCTCCGCCGCGCGATTTCGTTACCGACCCACGCTACATTGCCGTAACGGACAATGGCACGGCTTATGTCAGTGACAACTACTTTATCTGCAACCAGGTTGACGGGCGGATCGAGAGGAGATCACGCATCGCCAGTTTCACCAAAGACGCGGACGGAGTCTTGCAGTATGTAGGCCAGACTTTCACGATCAGCGGCGATCAGCCCCGCTCGTTGTTCATTGACGGCGACGAATCGGTCTATTACATCTCTCCGGTTTCCGGCTCATCGATCGGCCGAGTTCGTCGTTGTGACAATACGCTGCAAATTTGCGAAACCTTCGATCTGGATACCGACCAGGCTGGCCAACCGGTTACCGATCACATTCAGGACGATCCGACCTCCATCGTCGCCGATGGCTCCGATGTGCTCTATGCCGTCGACGGCCAGCAGTCGATAATTGCTTACGATCTGCAAAACGTCAATGGGAATGGTCAGCCCGTACGGCTCGGAGCCATCACGAAGCCCGGAGACATGGAACTCGGCAGTTTGCAGCGCAAGGACATGGCGATCGACAGTGAAGGCAACCTGTACGTGTCCGATATCGACGCCGATCGTGTTTACAAGTTCTCGACCAGCAGCGTCACCCGAAATGCCGACGGTTCGGTCGATTTCGAGGCAGGCAGCCTGGTCGGCTGGATGGGGAGATGCGCGCAAAACCTGACCACGACTCGGGCCTGCGACGAAATCGCGGAACGCAGCTATGGCTACTCTTGTACAACGGCCTTGTGCAGCTCGGCCGTTACGGCGGGGAGTCAGCCCGGCCAATTCGATTCGCCCCGTGGTATTGCCGTCGATGCCAACGGTGTCCTGTACGTGACCGATTACAACAACTTTCGGGTGCAGCGTTTTACAGCAGACGGATTTTTCGCCGGTGAGGCAATATCGGAATGTGACGGAACCTGCTTCGTACTGGGCGACTTCGGTAATCCTGAAGACGTGACGGTGAACCGCCAGTTCTTCTATGTGTTGGACCAGGAACGTGATTTATTGCACGTGTTCGAAACAACGCCGATCAGTGCGTTTGACGACGAAGCACTGACACCCGCGCAATCGGCGACGGTCGTCTACCAGTCCAACGACAACTTCACCGGCTCCGACGAATTTCGTTTTACGGTCGGCGACGGTCTGGCAACCAGCGCCGAGGCGTCGATCGACGTCAGCATAACGCGAAACTTTCGCCCGCCGGTAGGTACGGAGGGGCTGGTGTTTTATGCGACCGAGGATCAGTCCCTTGACCTGGTGGTCGACGGTTTCGATCCGGATGCGGACGATCTGAACAATCTCAGCTACAGCATCACGCGCACGCCGGAACATGGTGCGCTCAATGGCGTTGGTCCCGATTTTACCTATGAACCTGACGCGAATTATTTTGGTGCCGACAGCTTTGCTTTCACGGTTAGCGACGGGCAGATGAATTCCGAGCCAGTTGATGCTGTGATAGAAGTGGCCGCCGTGAACGACCTTCCGGTCCTGACAATCTCGCCGATGGCCGATCGTTTCGGCACTGGCTTTCCGATCAAACTTGAAGTCGTCCTCGAAGACATTGACATCGATGACCGTCATGTCTACGGGCTGGACTGGGGACCGGGTGAGCTGTTTCGTACCGGGCGCGCGTTATTGCCGGGACAGACAGCGGCCGCTCAGGAACCCACGTTCATTCAGGCGGCCGGCGGCACCGCCATACTGCTTCATGGAGTGACCTATTTTTCCCCCGGACAGAAAACCGTCAGAATCTGTGTCTCCGATCAGCCGGGTGTGGCGGCTCTGACGAGTTGCGACGATCCGCGTGTGACGGCCGTAACCAGCAAGATGTTGTCCATTGAGCCGATGGTCAGCAAGAGTGTGGTAATCACTGATTCACTACCCGCAACGGTGTCCGAGCTGGGGGTCGGATTCACAGACCCGGTCGTCGATGGTGAGGCATTTGACGTCACGTTGGCGTTGTACAACCTGGAGCCCGACGACACCTTCACGATACTCGATGCAACGGATGTAACGTTGACGGCAATGCTTGGCGACGGTCTCGAGTTCGTGGGCGCTCCGGTCATGAACGCGCTCGATGCCAGTGGCGGCGCTTGCGGTACCGTCGGTTCGCAGCTCAACTGCAGTTTCGCCCAATTGCGCTCCCCCGGTCAGACGACGGTGACCATTAGAATGCGCGGCGACGGTTCGCTGGCTCAAGCGCGTAATATCTCCCTACTGGTCACCGCCGGTTCAGCCGAAGACGACCACAAAGGCATGGTAGCGAATCTCAAGCAGTATACGGTTAACGTCAATCCCGACGGTGATGCCGACAATGACGGTGTGTTAAACGGTGACGACGCGTTTCCGGGCGATCCGAACGAGAGTGTGGATTCCGACAGCGATGGCATCGGCAACAATGCCGATCTGGACGACGACAACGATATCCTTCCGGATACCTGGGAGCGCCGTTTCGGCTTCGATCCATTAAACGCCGGCGATGCCGTGGCCGATGCGGATGGAGACCAACTCAGCAACGCCGCCGAGTATCTGGCCGGTACCCGGCCAGATACCATAGACACCGATCGGGACCAGCGCCGGGACGATGTGGATAATTGTCCGCTGGTAGGCAATGCGAATCAGTACGACCAGGACAGCAATGGCACAGGGGATGCCTGTGATCGTGCTACATTTGCGGCCGTTGCTGTACTCGGCGACCTGGACGGAAATCTGGCGCTGGACTACGCAATCGTCCGCGCTGACGGGGACAGAATCGAAGCATTTTTCAAAGACAGCGCGACCGACTTTTCGATCGGTGCCGACCGCATTGACCTTGGCAGTACGGCGGAGAGACTGGTGCTCGATGTCGCCGCCGCCGGCCCCGCCAACGGGCGCGATAGTGTCGCGTTGGTGATGTTGTATGCGGATGCCAGCGGCGCACAGCGTATTCAACTGGTGGGTGTTTCGGATGGCGCCGCCGAATTCGATTCCGAGGTCTTCGACGATCAGTGGCTGTACGCTGATGCGATCGTCACGACGGTGTCAGGGCAGGCAGAATACTGGGTCGTCGCCAGAAACTGGATCGATGATCGTGTGGAGGTACGTCGGGTCGATCTCACCGATGGCAGCGTAACCGCGGCGCATGATTTCGGCACGCAGCTCGAGCCCCGTTCGATCACAGCGGATGCGAGTGGCGAAACCATGCTGTTGCTTGCCATTGATAGCGTCAACGGAGACCTCGTCGCCACCGCCCGCGAAGTTATTACCGATGCACGCATGGGCAGCAGCATCGTCGAAGGCGCGAGAGCACTCACCGGTATGGTCGAACGCAACGGTCCGGGTTTTGTCGTCGCCGTACAGACCATCAACGGCACGATTCGGCTGTCTGTTCTTGACGCCGACGGTGCTACGATCATTGACACTTTCGAAGTGCTCGACAGTGGCTGGACTCTGCTGGAGCTTGCGACGCTCACGGAGTGGTCCGGCAGCGGGGATGCTATCGTACTGGCCGCCGTGTCGAATACAGGTGAGATGCGCTTAACGATCTATGATGCCGCGAACGGCAGTATTGCCGATCAGCAGTCTTTTCATGCCAGTGAATTTACGGCACGAAGTTTTTCCGCCAGTCAGCAACCCGGTGGAGGCAGCAGTGAACTAAGCGTTCTCGCGGCGGGCGCAGACGCTGTCCTGGTGCTCGAGGCACGCGATGCCGAGGGGGATGCGGCGTCGCGAAAGATGAGCGCCGAGTCTTCGAGCCCACCACCACCGATACCACCACCGCCACCGCCGCCACCACCTTCATCCGGTGGCGGTGGCAGCGCCGGCTTGCTGTGGCTGGTGGCATTGATCGTTGCGCTGCGACGCAGAAGATGGCTCGCCCG
>JAADHU010000044.1 GCA_013151645.1 Gammaproteobacteria bacterium
GGAGACGCTCCTACAGCAGTCCCTGTAGGAGCGTCTCCTGAGGCGCGACCCCGGCGTTCAATGCATGGCCATTTATCGATTTACTTCCGTAATCCTGCACTCACGCTAAGGTTTAACCAAATCCCCGTACATTTCCGGTCGCCGATCACGGAAGAACTGCCAGGTGTTGCGCACTTCGCGAATCATGTCCAGGTCAATCTCATGCACCAGCAGTTCATCCTGGTCGTAACTGGCCTGCGCCTCGATTTCACCGCGCGGATTGACGATATAGGTCGAACCGTAAAACTCGCCCATGCCGAATTCGTCCGCCCAGGGCTGCTCCTGGCCAATGCGGTTGATGGCGCCAATAAACACGCCGTTCGCGGCCGCCGAAGCCGGCTGTTCCAGTTCCCACAAATACTTACTGAGGCCCGCGACCGTGGCGGACGGATTGACGATATATTCAGCACCGTTCAGCGCTAACGCTCGCCAACCTTCCGGAAAGTGGCGGTCGTAGCAAATGTAGACACCAAGATTCAGGTAGGCCGTTTCGAACACCGGGTAGCCCAGGTCGCCGGGTTTGAAAAAGAACTTCTCATAAAAACCGGGGTCGACCTGCGGAATATGGGTCTTGCGGTATTTGCCGAGAAAGGTTCCGTCGGCATCGATGACAGCGGCCGTATTGAAATAGACCCCGGGAATGGTTTCCTCGTAAATGGGCACAACAATAACCATGTTGTGTTTGCGGGCATACTCCTGCATGAGCCGGGTCGTATGTCCGTCCGGTATTTTTTCGGCGGCGGCATACCATTTACGATCCTGGCTGGGGCAGAAGTACGGTTGCGTGAAAATCTCCTGGAAGCAAAGCACTTGCACCCCTTGGTTGCCGGCATCCTCGATCAACGGAATGTGTGCTTCGATCATCAGGTCTCGAATCTGGTCCGGGCCCATGGACCTCGGGTCCCCTTTGAGACCCATCTGGATAAGACCGCATTTCACTTTTGCCATATCAACCTCTTGTTTTTTTGCCAATTCGTGCTGCGAATTAATTTGACCGATCAGTTAGCACGATGTTCATTTTACGGACGCCCATGAACCGTGCATTGGATTAGGCAGTATGTACCAGCCGTTGCCCCAATATTCCTGATACTCCAGGGTTGCTGCCTGCCGACTCGCGACCGTTGCTCCCTGGGTACACGGATGAACGGGGTTTTGTCGTGTGCAGGGAATGAAATCACCCAGATCATCACCAATGAGCATGATAACCCGATAATTTCGCGCCACATAATTGCGGCGTACGCTCTTTTCCTTGCCCCATTCCGGTCGCTCTGCGGATAGCATGACAAATTCGCCGCTGACGGGTATGCCCGCTTCGCCAATATCCTGTACGACGGTCGTTTTTTGCGGGCAGCGATCGTTTTCCGATGCGGTGCATGGCCGATTGGTTAGAAAAAACAAGGTGACACCCAGTTGCCGCGCCTGTTTCGCAAATTCGACGACGCCGGTTATCGGTACAGCGCGATGCGCGCGATTCCAGACGTCGAGTTTCTTGTCGCTAAATGGCGGAATGAAGGAACTCTGGAATTCGGCGTTGCTGACCACCGTTTCGTCGACGTCAAGAATAACGGCGGCGGGAAGATCGCCTGCATCGGTCTGATCGGGAAGCGCACTCCAGGAGACATCGGCGACCTTCCCGGGCAGGGCATCCTGTGCTGCTCGGTATACCGATCGCGAAATTGCGTCGTATTCTGCAGCGGTTTGCACCCAGGCAATAGCGGGATTGGTGGCCTTAGGCGAAGCGCCATGATCCGTTGCATCGGGCGACGATGATGCGCAAGCGGACAGCAATAAAGCACAAGCTGCGAATCGCGACAAGAGGTAAACCGTTGGTGCCATGAGAATCGTTGTAGCCCTTATTTAGCCGCGTGAATTACCGCGAAAAGACTCCTGAGACTATCACGGCGCGGAGGCCGTGTGCCAGTGTTGTCGTGAGCTATGTTGCTGATTTAACAGACAGTTCAGAGTGAGTACGCCGTTTCTTCGTGACCTTGCGGGAATCCGCAATCGCTAATCCGATGGCAGCCATGCAAAATGTTCATCCATCGTAAATAACACTCAAAGAGCATTACCTATGACATCAATTTTGAAACGTTGCACGTTGTCTGTGTTGGTGGCTTTGCTGCTGTATTCCTGTGCGGCACCTCCAGAGAGCAGGATGGTGAGCCTGCCTGACGAGACAATTTCATTCTTGCATTTGAACGATACTTATCGCGTCGGTGCGGTCGAAGATGGCAATCGTGGCGGATTCGGGCGTGTGGCAACGATCATTCGCGGCTTACAGGATCAGGGCAGAACCGTTCGCGTGCTACATGGCGGCGATTTCCTCTACCCATCGCTGGAAAGTCAGCTTTGGAATGGCGAGCAAATGGTAGAGGGCATGAATTTCCTGCATACGCTTGCCCCGATGTATGTAGTGCCGGGTAACCACGAATTCGATCGGCGGACGCCCACGGCCACAATAAATGCGATTCGCCAATCGAAGTTCGAGTGGCTTGCCGACAATATACGTCTGACAAGCGGTGACGACGAGGCAGACCAGCGGCTGCGCAGTCAGTTCATTGCAGAAATCGGGGGCAGGAAAATCGGTATCTTCGCGCTAACGGTTCTTCCTGAACACGGTGGCAATACTCGCGACTATCTGTCTTTCAGGACCGTCTATGTCGACGAAGCCGAGCGCGTCATTCGTGAATTTGAGGCGGCGGGTGTCGACCTGATTATCGGTCTGACCCACCTCTTGCTGGCGGACGATATCAAGGTGGCTGCACTGAAAGCGAACCACCCGAAATTTCTGTTTGTCGCCGGTGGCCACGATCATGAGCCGGAGCATGAGTTGGCTACGCCGTCCTCGGCAGAGGTGATGAAAGGGGCATCGAACGCTCGCAGCATTTGGCAGATCGATGTGACTTTTGACCACAATAGCGTGCCGTCAATCGAGACCAGAATGATCGACCTGGACGCGAATGTGGCACAGGATGCGGAATATCAGCTCATCGCGGACAAGTGGCGCGACCGACTGCTGGCAAAAATGCCATTCTTGACCAGCAGGATTGGTGAGGCGGCCGTGCCGCTGGACGGCCGGGAAGTTGCCGTCAGAAGTGAAGAGAGTAACTGGGGCGATTTTATCGCCGATCAAATGCGCGGCGCCTTTGGTAAACCGCTGGCAGATCTGGCTTTCATCAATGGCGGCACGTTGCGAATTGACGATTACATTGCCGGGGACATTACCTTTGAGGATATCGGTAGAACCTTCGGTTTTTCCTCATTTCTTGCTTACCTGGATATGACTGGTGGGGAGTTTCGGGCGACGCTCGAAGCCGGCTATCGAGGCACCGGTCTGGGCAAGGGTTACTTTCCTCAGATTTCCGGCTTTAGAGTCTGTGTGGACCGCAGTCGACCCAACGGCGATCGAATCGTGCAAATGCAGGTGCCCATTGACGACGGCTGGGCGGACATTGAAATCGATAAGGAGTATACGGTGGTTGCGCCGGACTACCTGCTCAGGGGCGGGGATGGCTATCGATTTCCATCGCATCGCGAACGCTCGCGCCCGGGATCCGAGCTCAAGTATCTGGTTCTGGATGCCGTTGTTCGTGCCCAGGCGGCGGGGCTCAAGGTTGGCGCGTTGGTTGATCCGAAGAACCCCCGCATTCAGTTTGCCGGTGACGATGGGGATAAATGTTTCCAATAAAAAAGGGGGCACCGAAATGCCCCCTTTTAGTCGATCAAGATAGAAACTATTCAGACTTCGGTTAACGCCCGCTTCCGAACGAGTACCGCACGCCAATTTGCAGACGCCAGAGGGAATCGTCAACATCGCGAAGTACCGGGTTGAAGTCCGCTGGCTTGCTACCGCCGGGATTAAAGTTTGAATAAACGAACTGGGATCCGTCCGCGCTAAGCGCGGCATCCAGAAGCGGAATAGCTTCAGCGACGTCGCCATTGTCCTTGAATCGTTGTACGTTCAACTTGTCCGAGAACAGGTTAAGAACGTTTTCAATATCGAAGAACAGATTCAGCTTGTGATCGAATCCGGGCAAGGAAATATCCTGCTGGATGCGAATATCCATGTCTGACGACCAGGATTCCTCGAACGCATTTCTGGCCGAAATTCTACCGGCATACTTGCTAAGCCCGGAACGATCCAGGAAGTCGAAGAACGCACCCGTGGTTCCGGCCGCATCAAGCGCTGAAAAATCAACCAGGGGATCGCCGGGCCCGGTGGGCACATAGAACAGATTGCGCTCTTCGTTGTCAGTATCACCAAACAGTGTTGTCGGCGTGTTGTTGTCATAGGAGTAGCTGAACGGACGCCCTGAACGACGGCGGAAGAAAACGCCAATCGTCGTTGCATCGTCACCACCAAAGAAGAAGTGCTTGAACGTCAGATTCACGACATAGTTGTGTTTGTTCGCGTACTGTGCCGGCGCCAATACATTCTGGTTGATGATCGCTGTAGCGACTTCCTCGAAGCTTGAGGTTGCCGTCGCGCTGGTCACCGGATTACCAATCTTGGAGTCTGTGTAAGCGTAGCCGAAGTTGAAATCCAGTGAGGTGGTTTCATTCAGATCGAAGGCCCTGCCCAGTTGAACCGAAAAGGACTTGGTTCGTCCGCTCGGACCATTGGTGAACAGGATGTCCTCATCGTCACCGCCGGAATCACACGCCGAGGACACATTGCTGAAACCCAGTCCCGGACCGTTAAAGACGGCGTTACAACCCGCATTCAACGGGTCGATCGCGTTCATCTGCGGACGTCCGTCAGGCAGGAAAATAGGCTGGCCGTTTGCATCGACATTTTGTGTGACCGTGAGATCGAGGAACTCGGCTGAGTTCTTGTGATCGCTGTAAATGTAGTCGACGCTAACGTCCCACCCGTCAAAAAAGGCATTGTCAGACTCTGTCGCCATGCTCAGACCAAGGTTCCAGCGTTGCTGTGAAGGTAACTCGAAATTTGGGTCGACGGCCGCGGCACGGCCTGTATTCTGAGTTGCGTCTGCGATTTGCTGGTCGACGATGCACTGCGGAACTCCGGTGAAAGAGCCGGTGCTCAGGACATCCAGCGTGCCGGCAGGGCAGCCGCCCAGGAAGGTCGCACCAAAGCCGACAGCGCCGCCAAAGTTCGTGAAGGCATTCGAAAAGTGTACCGTCGGGTCGCCGCCGGTGAATACGCCAAACCCGGCCCGTAACGTCATGTCCCCGTGGTCGTTATAAGGGAGGTCATAAGTCAATCCCAATCGCGGCAGGAAGATATCCAGGCCATCGAAGGCTTGAGTATTCTTGAAACCATAACGTTGTTCCCAAATCGGATTCTCGATCGGGCGATCATCCGATGAATAGCTATCGTAACGAAGGCCGGCGGTTACCGTTAGTGCATCGTTGACCAACCATTCATCCTGAATATAGAAGCTATTAATATCTCGCCTGAAATTGGCGGCGGCATCGTTGATATCACCGGTAAACGAACCACTGCCTCGAATGACGCTGGCGGTTCCGGCTTGCAGCGCGGCGATATCGTCAAAGACGAAACGGCCGGTTGCGTCGATGACGAACAGGTTGAATACATCCAGTCGATCCAGTTCATAGCCGACCGTCCAGGTGTGGTCGCCAGCGACATAGTCAGCGGCCAGTTTCACCTGATCGAGTTGGTATTGCAGGTCGTTTGCACTGCGGAACTGACCCGGCCCGCTGGTCAGAATAACGTCGCCGTTGCCGTCCTCAACCTGAATGCGCGGTATTGGATTTGCATCCTGCGCTTCACCGCCACCCACCGGGCCCTGGATGTCATTGACATCGAGGCTTGAGAGTCGAACTTCGGTGGAGAAGTTATCGGTCCAGTTAGAAAAAAGGCGAAAAGAAAATGCCTGTGAATCGGTGCCCTCGTTCTCGAAGTTGTCGGAAAAAGTAAAGCCGTTAAAGCCGAAATCATCCGGCTCCGTATTGGATTCCTGAAGATCGACGTAAGTTGCCTCCAGGCGGTGATTGTCATTGATGTTCCAGTCAATGCGTGCAAATTTACGCTCACTGGTGCGCGGCAGGTTTCTGACGATGATTCCGGGATCACGACCGTACTGGTTAATCAGAATGTCCCGAATGGTGTTCGCGTCATCAAGGGAAATAAACCGTTCGTTGGCAAAACCGGCGCCAATCGGCCCCGTATTTTGTGAGCCGCCTTGATCGGTTTCCTCATAAGCGGCGTAGAAAAACAGCTTGTCTTTGATAATCGGACCGCTGATTTCAAATGCCCAGTCGGTGTCCTTATAAGGTTCGAGACTGAGATCATCGCCTTCGAGCTTGCTACCGGTCATCGTTTCGTCGTTAAACAGATAAGTTGCGGATCCTTTCCACGTATTGGTACCGGATTTCGTGACGACATTGATGTTACAGCCCGTGAACTGACCGTATTGAACATCAATAGGCGCAAATTCGACGGCAGCAGAACCGACACTGTCAAATGGAATCGGGAACGTATTGCGCGCGGCATTACCCGACGCGTTCAGGCCAAAACCATCTGCGCTGCGCACACCGTCAATTGTGAAAGAGTTGGCGCGACCGCTTCCGCCGAGACAGGAAATGCCAAAGCCGTTGCCACCCCGGGAACGGCCGATACCGACGCGGGGATCGAGTCGGACGATGTCGCGAATCTGGCGGCTGATGGTTGGCAGCGCCTGAATCTGTGCGAGGCTGAAGGACGTGCTGGGTCCGATCGCCAGGTCGGCGCCGGCCACGTCGCGCGAAGCCGTGACGACGATCTCTTCAATAGCGCCGGCCGCATCTTCCAGGCCAATATTGAAGGTTGTCGCACCGGCCAGTTTCGTGAATACGTCCGTGATCAGGGCGTCTTTGTACTCGCCCGAGGCGACGGCAATCGTGTAAGGACCACCAATAGTGAGTCCGCGAATGTGAAACGTTCCGCCCACTGTGGTGGTCGCCGTACGCCTGGACCCTGTCCGGGTATCCGTAACGGTAATCGCTGTTCCCGCTGCCGGCTCGCCAGTCGGCGTGGTGACTGTGCCGCGAATAGAACCCGTGATCTCCTGTGCGAATCCTGCAACAGGCACGGCAAACAGCAGCATGGCTGCAAGCCACGCGGTGCCGACTCGGCTCAGCAATTTGAGTGTCGGGCGTGGGACGATTGGGTTGTTTATCATTATGAATCCCCGGAATGTTAAAAAAATGAAATGCCAGGCGGTTTTTCTTGCGGCCGGATTTCAGTTTGGTTATTGGCGTGAAACGATTTCGTACGACGTGTGGATCGACGTTAACTGTTGTAATTATGTGGTAAATCTAACGCAGCAAAAAAGACTCTGCAATAAGGGCTTCGAAATCGCTGGTGAATATGTGGAGCTGAAAATTCGAGCATGGCCAGACATTCCGTCGAAATGGTCTGTTATAAACCCTACAAGTGTTTGTTTCTATTTGTTTTCAAGAGGAAAAATACCGGTTGGTCTGTCGGCTATGCTGGATATTACGGGTCGTGTGGCGGTTGCTACATCACCGTCATGCCCTGCGTTGTCGGTCGACGAGCCAGCAAATGCACCGCAAACTGCGCGAATACACTCTGTTGCGTTTTTGCCACGGTTGCAGGGAGGCAACGGCCGAAACGTGACGCAACGCCGTTCTATTGTGGAATCCGGATACGATAGATCGGCGCCAGCCTTGCTTCCACCGTCAGGAAAATGTTGTTCAGGTTGAGGGCGGCTGCTTCGGCCTCCCGAATGCCGCCGAGTTCAATTCGGGTGGGTGTTCGTTGTAACGCCTGCAGCCACGATTCGTCGTCCTGCCGATCGTAGATGAAAACCGCCGGGTAGGTAAGAATGATAGCCCTTTTCCCGTCCGCCGAAAAATCCATGGCGGTCGGTTGCCAGTACCAGTTCATGTCGGCGAGCGCCCGGTCCAGATCGTCCTGCGTTGGCCGTGGAAGACTCGCCACGGTGCCCAGGTAGCTTGCGCTCAAGACCTCTTCACTATTGCTGGCGGTTGCGAACAATGGGACTGAATAGAGTTGAGCGGGAACCGTGCGTTTTGACAGCAGGTAAACGAGTTGCTCACGCGCATCGACCGCGACGGCTTCCACGTCTCGAGGTCCATCGGGATAACGAAAATCGATTTGCCGCGATGACAGGACGTTCGGTCGCGACAAATCCGGTTCTTCAACGATAATAATTGATACATGGTCGCGACTAGCGAGATTGTCGCCCACGTCCGCAACCAGTAACCACGGCGTTCCATCCAGTTCGAACGATGCGAGATCTTCCCAATCCACATTCTGTGCATTCGTTAAAAGCACGCTCCCGTGCTCGGTTCCGTCGTCTGAGAGGGCGTACAAAACGGGCCCGGACTGGCCGTCGTTCATCGTCCATAATCGGCCGTTCTTGCGGTGCGACAGAGCAAGCCCGCTGGCTTCATGAATGGCCGCGTTATGCATTCGACCCGTTTCGACAACGATGCCGTCGTCGAGATTCGTGGCTGTGTTCTCGTCCGCCGCGCACGCGGAAAAGGTCATCAGACACAGCGCCATGACAAGCATTGTCGGTGTATCGCGTCTTCTGGCTCGCGCGTCGGGCGACGGTTCTGCAGTCATTCCACTGGCGCATCTGCAGGAGCGTGTCCTGACGCGAGAGCCGTCGTATCGGCGTCCTGCAGCGCAGCCGGTATCTGCTTTTCGTAAAGCGACCAGTTGCCCAGAATCTCATCGATGACAACCGAGCCAACCCGGTATGCGGACTCCACGGCGAGGCTGAGTCCGGAGTAACCTTCGTTTTCCTTTAGCAGATTTTCCGCGGCGGTTATGCCGGGGGGCGGCATTGTATAGTTGCTTGCCGTACGCAGCACCATTACCCGATTCTTGTCAGCGCGCTTGATTTTGTCGAGGTAGGTCAGCGACTGAAACGTCCCGGTGTCCTCCATCGCTGAAGAGACAAACTCACCCTTACCGTCCGACCAGTAGTTGACCCAGGCATTAGCCCAGGCGTTCAGAATTTCTCCGTGCCAGAACGTGAGTGCGGCCAGGTTGTCACCCTTTAATACAAAGGGCGGTCTTTGCGCATTCGGGTGATTGACATACAGCGCCCTCGCCGCAGCGGCTTCCGCACTATCCGGCAACGCGACATCCCGGGTCAGTTGGTAGGCCCATTCCGCGAGCGTTGGGTTTAGCCTGAAAATCTCGCCGCGTGGCTCGGGTTTGTCGGGATCGAAGGGCACTTTGGTGTGGCGTGCAATGTAGCCCCACTCCCAGTCGGCCGGTTTTTCGCGGGCATCGATTTCATGCGCCAGGTCTCCATCGACCAGGTATTCTGCCCAGGCGGCAGAACCCACTGAGGCATCGGCAGGATCGAAACCGGCGATGCCGGCGACCAGCCAGTAGCTGTTGGAGAGATCAAAACGCGGATCCATGCCGAGCGCCATAATGGATGCGGCCGCTTTGGCCGTTCCGGCACCGGTAACAATCGCGAGAATACCCTGTTCGGCATTGAAATGCAGATCGTGTTCGCCCTGAAACGGAAAAACCGTATCCAGACGGCGGCGCTCGAACCAGAGCTGAAATTCACCCGCTGCGTCGCCCGTGTCAGCGCCGACTTCAAACATGGTGACCAGGACAATCCTGACCTCTACGGGCGCTGCTGATACCGTGCTGGTTGGGATCTCGGCACAGCCGACGACAAGCAAGGCCAGCAAAAGTGGCGCTATCTTAGCTACTTGATGGGATCTATCACAGTCCATTGCCCGGGGCATGGATGGCCTCTCTCGACGCGGAGAATGCCAGGCCGCGGTGATACCGGGTATCGTCGCGGCCTGGCCATGCGTGCCTTACTTATCAGAAGTTAAACGCCAACTTTGCCTGGTAGTTTGCGGGCAATTCGGGCAACACGATGGTGGAGCCAAAAATGTTCGGAAAATTTGCGCGGAAATAACGTTCGTCCGTCAGGTTCTTGCCTGTCAGGCTAAATGTCCACCGTTCAGCTTCGTAAATCACGCCGATATTGACCAGCGTATAAGAAGGCAATCTAATGGATTGCGCGAATCCGGAAAACACACTATCTGCCGAGACCACGCTTGCGTTGATGGCAAAGCCGTTGTTAAACGCGTAAGTGCCGGTAAAGGTGTAAATGTTTTCGGGTACTCCGGCACGTCGGGCATCGTTCTTCGTGGCTGCCGCGGGGATTCCAGCCAGCGTGCCACCGTAGAACAATGTCGGGTCGATTTGAGGAACGTCTCCGGCACCCAGAAAGCTGAATCGCCCGCCGTCTTGCAGCGTGGTCAGATTAACGACCTCCATGTTCGTATAGCCGAAAGTGAGAATCAGATTATCGTTAGCTACCCAACGCGTTTCGAACTCCAGTCCTTGTGTATTGCTGACCGTATTGGTCACAATTGCCTGAGCACTAAAATTCGTACGTTCCTGTTCGTAAATTGACAGGGCCATATACAGCGAATCATCGAGAAAGCTGCCCTTAATCCCGTATTCGAACAGATCGGAGGTGTCGAAGGCGCCGCCGCCAGAAATCAATTCCGTGTCAATATCAGCATTCTGGCCGGCGATCAATGTCGATTGCTCGGATGCGGTGACGTAAGGAATAACTCCAATTGGCGTTTTCCAGGACAAACTTGCGGTCCATGAAACGCCGTCCTCGGTTGAAGACGCTGTTTCCGGCGATGTACCACCAAACAACGTTTTGTCGGCGACCGTTCGACCGCTTATGTCGATCGTGTCGTAACGAACGCCGATCAAGGCGTTCAGGCCTGATTCCCAGACGAAATCACCCATAAAACCGATACCGAGATCGGTGTAGTCGCCGATATTGTACTCGGTGTAATCGTCGTCGATGCGGGTTGCCAGCAGGCGCCGGTCCAGCGCGGTGGAGGGTCCGGTCAGGTCGCGTCGATCAAAATACTCATTGATAAAATCGTTGGCGTGCTCAAATTTTGTATACCGTATGGACGGCGAAATCTGGATTGACGATGTCAGGCTTCCGGTCTCGAACGTCTTCGATACGATGAACTTGTCTTCGATGACCGAACTGTCCGCAAATTGCGAAAAGCCGTAAGCATTCTCGTTGAGGTTGTCATAGCCTTCATAGAACAACTGGTTCTTGAACTCCCAGCCACTGTCCGTATCGTAAATGATATCCATGTACAGCGTGACAGTCTGGTTGTCGAGCCTGTCATCTGCCGCAACCAGCACCTGATTGCCCTTGAGTGTCGCTGTGCCAACATTCTGCAAGGCCATGAGGGGGTCGAAATTGGCGGCATCCGCGAATTCCGGCCGGAAGGCGAATTGAAAACAGTCGCACCCATCAAAGTACTCCTGATGGGAAATCGAGCCGTCACCGTCTGTATCCAGCGGCTGTGCCGTGCCGGTGATGTAAGTGCCGTCATCGATCAATTCCTGCGTCAGGCGATTCCATCCAGCGACCTGATTGCCTTTGTAGTCGTGATACATGCCGCCGAATTGCACGCGCAAATTGTCGTTTATATCCATATCGAAGGATGCCTGGATTAACGTCTGCTGCGTGGTGGTATTGTCGTAATAGCTACCGGAGTCTTCCAGCATGGTATACACATAGTAGCCAAGATCCTGATCGCCAAGGCTCATCGGTCCGCCTACTTCAGCGGTCAGGACGTTCTTGTTCCAGGAGCCGGTAGAATAAGACATGTTACCTTCCGGCGCGTCAAGGTACGCACCGCTGTCAGCACGCGACGACTTGGGCACGAAATTCAGGTAACCACCGATCTTGGCGGGTCCGTAAATCGGCGATGCCGGCCCGCGGACGATGTCGATGCGATCGGATGCGCCAATGGGTGTCGGGTAGTTGCCCGGATTGTCGAGGCGGCGTACGCCGCGAAAATACGTTTCACCCGGTGTGCCACGAACATCGAGTGAGCCGGCGACACCGAAAAAAGACTGCGTAAAGGTGCCCGGCGCGAGCGCAACCAGGTCGTCGATATCGGTCATGTCGAAACGTGCCAATTGTTCCGAACTAATGGTCGACGCCGATCGCGGCGTCTCGAGCAGGGTCTTGTCGAAGCCGAATACGGAGCCGACATTCTGTGTTGGCAAACTGTTGAGGCTGCCCTCAACGATAATCTCGTCGACGGTCTCGTTGTCATCTTCCTCTGTTTCTTGGGCAAACGCTTGCGGTCCGAGCGCGCCGACCAGCAGCGCAAACGCACCAAATGCGATCGCTCTTGAACTAACTACCTTGTGAAATTTCATTGTTGCAGCCTCCGGAAATGCGTATCGCAGTTGGAATTTTGATATTGACTGGTGCGTGCCGGAACGAATATGCCCCGCTTGCTGTCAACCCAGTCTTTGGTTTTTTGGCTGTGTTCCCCCGCCGTTTCGTTCGCAAACGGCTAAAAACAGAGTTCGTAACGCGCGCAAACGAAGGCCCTAGTCTCCGGCATCGTCCCCAGCTTTGCAATACCGGATCGATCCATTTTGCGCTCGAACCGGCGAATTTTTTCGTCATACTTGTCCAGCAGTCGCTGCTTTAGCTCCGGCGAAACAAACGCGTGTGCCAGCGAATTCCGACTGAGCAACTTGATTTCGTCCCAGGACAGGTTGAATTCTTTCACCGCGACGAAGAATTCGTCCGTGAGCGTCGAGTCCCACATTCCCCGATCGTCCGTCGACAAAGCAACCGGAATCCCGGTGCGGAGATATTCCGGAAACGGGTGCTGCGAGTAGTCGTCGATGTAGCCCAGCATCAGGTTGCTGATCAGGTTGATCTCGACCAGGTAGGGACCGTGCCGCATGAGGCGCATCGTATCGTCGTCCGTGATCAGGTTGAGGCCATGACCGATACGGTCGGCACCGAGTAACAGGGTTTCGCGAACGTGCGAGTTGGGTTCGTCGACCTCGCCCGCGTGAATTGACAGTTTGACGCCGCTGTACTGGCGCCGCAAATCCCGCATTGTGGACAGGAAACGCCGTGGATGACCTTTGTCATTGTCTTCGCGGCCAACCATGTTGACGGCTACCCAGAGATCGCTGTTGTCGTGCACGAATTGGTAGACAAAACGCAGCTGTTCTTCGGCATTCGGCAGAAAACGCAGAATCGCCAGCTGAAAACGTACCGTGACACCGGTGGCGATGGCGTCTTTTTGAGCCAGGCGCGCGCGCAGTATGGCGGCTTCTTCCGCCGGGGAGACTGACGAACCATCGGGATTCAGACCGCCCCCTCCTGCGACCTGAAACTCAATATAGGAGACGCCTTCGTCGCCAGAGGCCTGCATATTCCGGTAGAGGATTTCTGCCTGCAGCCACGGATTCGTAATCAGCGCGCCCAGACGCTGCCAGTGCGTACCAAAAAACTCTTCCCGTCCTTCGTAAGGTTTGTCGAGGCGAATGCTGTCCCGCCAGGCCGCTTTCTCAATCTCGTCCAGCGCCGAGAGCAATTTGAATTCGGACTGTTCGCAGTCGCTTAGCGCTTCGTACTGCACGGCCATGATATTGCGAAACATCAGGTAGTAAGGGTCGCGGCCAAATTCGTTGCCGCCATAGCCGCGACAGTTATTGATGCGAACCTTGGTGTAATAGATGTAACCGCGCGAGGCCTGGGCCAGCGCCAGCTCATACCACCATTCGGAAAACACGGCCCCGGACAGATGGTTGTGTAGATCACCGCCCTTGGGCATGTAATGCAGCACGCGGTAAAGGTCTTCAGAACGGCCATTCGACCTGATGTCGTCAAACCAGTCGGCGGATGCGGCCTGTGCCTGGAGCAGCAAAAGAACAAGAACGAGTGGTTTAGTCATGGCGTATGCTCACAAAAAAGCGTATTTGAGGGCGAAGATCAGCGCGATGACGTAGGAGGCGCTGCCGCATTCCCTTGCCTTGCCGCTGACAATTTTGATGGCGACGTAAGTGATAAAGCCGAGGCCGATACCCTCCGCAACTGAAAACGATAACGGCATCGTGATCGCAGCGATGACCGCAGGGGCCGTCTCGGTAATGTCACTCCAGTCGAGGTCCGCGAGGCTGCGGGCCATCAGGCAGGCGACAAACAACAATGCGGAGGCAGTCGCATAAGCCGGAACGCTCTGGGCCAGCGGAGCGAAGAACAGGCAGGCCAGAAACAGCAAGCCGCAGACGACGGCGGTCAATCCGGTGCGACCGCCGGCTTCAACGCCCGCGGCGCTTTCGATGTAACTGGTTGTTGACGAAGTACCCGCCAATGCGCCAACGACGGTGGCTGTCGAATCGGAAAGCAGCGCGCGATTCAGTCTTGGCAGTTTGCCGTCCTTGTCCAGAAGATCCGCCCGCGTCGCGACGCCGATCAAGGTGCCGGCGGTGTCGAAGACGTCCACAATCAGCAACGACAAAATTGCGGTCACCATGGAAAGCTGCAACGCGCCGGCAATATCCAGCTGCAAGAATACGGGGGCCGGTGACGGTGGCATTGCGACGATGCCTTTGAACTCAACGCCGCCGAAAAGCCAGCCAAGCACGGTCGCGAGCAGAATACCGATGATGACAGCGCCTCTTACTTTTCGCGCCGTCAACGCCGCAATGGTGACGAAGCCCAGCAGGCAGGCCAGCGGCTCGAAGCTGAAAATGTCCCCCAGAGAGACGAGCGTTGCCGCATTACCCACGACAATGCCGGCGTTCTTCAGTGCGATGAAACCCAGAAACAAGCCGATACCGGCGGCCATGCCGAGTTTCAGGTTTCTCGGTATTGCGTTGACCAGCCATTCACGTACCGGAAAAATGCTCAGGGTCACAAATATGACACCGGAAATAAAAACGGCTCCCAACGCGGTCTGCCAGTCATGCCCCATGCCAAGCACGATGCCAAACGTGAAATAGGCGTTCTGGCCCATGCCCGGCGCCTGTGCGATCGGGTATTTCCCGTACAGTCCCATGACGATGGAACCAAACGCGGCCGCGATGCAGGTCGCAACGAAAACGGCGCCGAAATCCATGCCGGCCTGGGCAAGGATGGACGGGTTTACGACGGTGATGTAGGCCATCGCCAGGAACGTGGTAGCGCCTCCGAGCGATTCCACACGAACGCTTGAACCGTATTTTTTGAGGCCGAAATAAGAGTCGAGAGAAGTCATAGGCAAGCTGTCACTGGTTTGTTGTTACTTGTATATTGCGAAGGTTGATGTAGGTGAGCGTTATTTTCGCTTTGGGGGTCGCGCCTCAGGAGACGCTCCTACAGGTGTTCTATTGGCAC
>JAADHU010000032.1 GCA_013151645.1 Gammaproteobacteria bacterium
CACGCTCCTACAGCAGTGCTAATAGAGCCATTGTAGGAGCGTGACCTGACGCGCGACCCCATAATTCTGAGTATCCCTGAACAGGTCTACATAGCCGCAAGATCAACCTCAGCCGCGATGTAGCCGAAAGTCGACCAGCCGCTGGTCGCCGTCAGCGCCTCGAACAATTCCTTCGCCTTGTCCTTTTCGCCATTGGAGTAATACCAGCTCGCTACGCCGTAGCCGGCCGTTGCGCCGGATGGATTGTCGGTCACCTCCTTCATCATCTCTTCGAGAGACAACTCGCCTTTGTAAAAGAGGCACAGCCGATGAAAACTCATGTTTTCAATGACGTCCATATCGGCGGTTATTGGATCGAGCACCCGCTCGGCATCCTCGTATCGGCCCATGCGCCGCAAAATCATGTATCGCCAGTGTGTCGTGGATACCTTGTTGTCGGCATTGCGTGCCGCGTTGAAGCCGCTTTCATAGGCGCGATAGGCGTTCTCCCAGTCACGATTGAGGTAATAGGCCAGACCAAGGTGGTACCAGGTATTGCCGTGCAAGCTGCTGATCGGAATACCGCGCGCGTTGGGCAGACCGTCCGGTTCTGTCTGATTCTCGGTGCCGGCAATGAGCTGTGTCGCTTTCTCCAGGTCGGCGATTGCACGATCAAATTCGCGTATGGATATGTAACGATGACCACGATGTCGATACATCCGGGCATCGTCCGGATGCTTTTCGATCCCTTCGCTGAAAATCATGATCGCACCACGATAATCGCCCGTGTACGCCGTGCGTCGCGCATACCAGATAATGTTATCGGCATCGTTGGGATCCGACTCATAGTCCGCCCGTGCTTGCGCGAGTTTCTGTAAAGCGCCCTCGCTCGGCTTTCCGGCAAACAACGGCCGGCCATCGACCGTCATCGCTTGTACGCCCTCCGGCACCTCTGGCAACAATTCGGCCTGTGCCATCATGGCGAAAGAGAGGATGGCGGCAATCCCGAATACCCGCTTAATAACTTTTTTCATGATCATGTCCTGACCTCAATTTGCTTCAATGGCAACAATGGATTCGATTCTTTGCGACATACGGTCGATGACTTGCGACGCAATTTCCACTTGTTCCTGCACGGCATCGTATTCGCTTTGCTCAATCGCCTCGCGCACGCCCGGAATGGTCTTGACGCCGTAACCGGTGTAAAAACCGGGTGCATAGATGTGGTGTTTGTACCAGCTTCGCCCGCTCAGTCCCGCCTCACGAGTCAGCAGACGTTCGCTGCTGTAAAGCAGCTTGTTGACCTCACGCGATGGACTCGTGCCCGATGCGGCAGCCTCGTGGTAAGCATCGGCTGCACGTTGTAACCGGTCTATCGCGTTTTTGAGCGGTGCGAAATTGAAATAGGGTACGGGTTCTTCCCGCTTCGGAGGACCCAGCGTCTTGGTGGGGTCCAGTGCCGCTGCATAGGTACCGTCGTCAAGCAGGTTATTCCTGAGCTCAATATCATTGCGTCGCTTGTCTGCCAGTTCCTCGAGTTCAGTGATATAGAGGCTAATATTGTCCGCGAGCCCTTTGAACTCGAACGGCAAGCGCGGTGCGTTGGCAAGCCGGAGTGTTGCCCGACCTGCGACCTGTGCCAGCGCTTCCCCGTAGACCAGACCGGGATCCCGCCACGTCGAATAATGTTCGTAGGTATCGTACAAGGTATGGTAGCTGCCGCCGGCCCCTTCACCACCGAAACCCATATTCGCAGAAGCAATGCCGAGATGTTGCAGAAAGGGCGTGTAGTCGGACCCGGAACCCATCGGATAGATTCTAAGATCGCTGCGGTTGCGTGCGTCGTCTTTTTCCCGCTCCGTTTTTGCGTTCAGTTTGAGCAATGCTCGACGACGTTCCTTCAGAGATATATCCATGCGCGGATCCTGCACATCTTCCATGATCTGATTGAAGAAGCGCTCAAGCACATGACTGCCACCGATACCGATGAAGCCGCGACTGCTGCCGTCGGTATTCAGGTAAGCGACCGCATGCTCCTTCAGATCCCGCGCATGGTGCTCGGCCCACTCCGTCGACCCAATGAGACCCGGTTCTTCAGCATCCCAGGCGGCATAAACGATCGTTCGCCTGGGCGGCCGGCCGGCTTTGGCAAGCTCTGCGACCGAGCGTGCTTCAGCGAGCAAAGCCACCAGGCCCGACAATGGATCGGCAGCGCCGTGATTCCAGCCATCGTGATGGTTACCGCGTATCACCCACTCATCCGGGTATTCACTGCCCTTGAGCGTCGCGATCACATCGTACGCCGTTACCTTTTGCCAGTTAAATTCTACCTTCAGGTGAACCCGCGCCGGTCCGGGTCCAAAGTGATAAGTCACCGGAAACCCACCTCGCCATTCCGGCGGTACAACGGCGCCGCCCATTGCGGCGAGCAGCGGCAAGGCGTCGCGCTCGGAAATGGGCAGCACAGGAATCTTCGTAATGGTTTCCGCGTCTTTTATACCAAGGCGCCTGGCGCGCTTGGTTGCACCGATTCCCGGCGTCAGCACATCGCCCGGATACGTCGGCATATCCATGACCGAGCCGCGCTGTACGGCGCTCGGATGCTTGAACGGGCCTTTGGGGTATACGTCTCCGGCGCCATAACCCTCGTCTGCCGGGTCCGAATAAATAATTGTACCGATGGCACCTTTCTCACCAGCCAGTTTCGGTTTGATACCACGCCACGACATGCCGTATTTCGCGATGGCGATCTTGCCAGCGACATCAATGCCGTGGCGCTCAAGAACCTCGTAGTCTTCCGGCCTGCCGTAGTTGACGAACACCAGCTCACCTTCGACGTCGCCGTCAATGGAAAAAGCGTTATACGGTGGCAGCAACTCATCTCTTACCGATGTGCTCGGATCCTCTGGCAATGAGTCCTCTTCGAGCGATGCCGTGAATTTTGTCGGTGACACGAGTTCCAGCTCACGAGTTATCGGTGTCGGCAACAGAATTTCGTATTCCGCGATCTCCACCTCGTAACCCCATGACCTGAGTAGATCGGCGATGAGAATCGCATTCTCTTTGCCAGCCGTTGAACCCACATGGTGCGGCCTGGCGGAAAACTTCTTTAGCCAGGCATCCATTTCCTGCTTATCGAGTTTCGCATCGAAATCCGCTTCGAGACTGTACTGCGCCTTGGAACCGGCCGTATCGAATCCCAATATTTCCTGGGCGTATGCCGCGCCCCCAATGCTGACCATTGCCATAGCCAGAAATAAATAACGCATCCCATCCCTCCTGATAGATTCGTTCTGTCGACTATTCATCTTTCGATCGCCTTGCGTTGCGGCTCGGCAACGAGTACACGGATTTCCTCAAGGAATTGCTTGACCCGGACAGCATGCTCATTGCCGATCCGCAGCAATAATTTCTGCCCACTCGATAAAGCTTCGAGATCCGGGTCTGCGTACTCGTAGAGTACGTGCGGTCGCACCAGTTCGATGGGGTCCGGCACGTCCGGCGTCGCCAGCAGGTGATCGATGACCTCAACCACGCGATCGTTGAAATACGCTTGCGGATAACCCAGTCCTGTATAGGCATCCTGGAACAGGGGATAGAACCGCCGATAAACTTCTACCAGCGCCTCCTGGTCCACGTTAGCCAGTAGATTCACCAGGAAATCATATCGCCGATAGTTGGCGGCGTTGACGGTGTACTGCCCACTGCCGTCCTGGCCATCCGCCAAATACGAACCGACGACTCCGCCAACGGGGCGAATACGCTCGGCAACGTGGTCGCGCGGCAAATTGTCGATGGTCGCGACAATTTTCTCTATGACCGCCGTATCAACGAGCAACTCGGTGATGCCGCTGCCAAACAAATCGACCAGATCCAGCTTGAAATATTCGTCACTTTGATCCAGCGGCGGTAACGGCAGCAGATTCTCCCGGTCGCTTGAACCTGCAATTGTTTCGGGCAACGGATAACGCGGTCCCGTCTCGGCAGGTTCCTCTACGACTGGCGGGGGTGCACGCACAACCGCAGGGACGTCGGGTGTATTGACCTGATACCAGTAATACCAGAGTGCAGCGGCGGCAGCACCGGTCAGGATAAGTGGAACGAACCACTGTGAGCTACGGTCATGCATATCGAATTTCCGTCAAAGCCTGCCTCATAGTAACGCCGGCGCCGATAAAGTCGACAGGATCCGGTGAAAGGTGTTTCACCCTACGGGCCACCGACGACGGTCACGTGCCAGCGGATCACCTGCGGCAATTTGCAGCACCGGCACGATGCACTCTGTGATCTCGATCATCGGTACAACGTCAATGGCGACATGAGCATCGAAGAGGCGACCCGATGGCTGGTTGACTATGCCCTGATGTCGCCGCAACGCGCACGTCAACGCGTTGATTTTATCAGCACCTGCCGCAGCTACGTGATCAACTACAACCTCGGCAAGGACATGGTACGCCAGTACATAGAGCGAGACACCGTCAGCGCAGCTCAACGTTGGCAAGAATTTCAGAGAATGTTATCGACGCCGACTCTGCCTGCCGATCTTCAATAGTTCACTGGCGCGGTAATATTCTTCCGGGCATTGTGGTCTGTTAGAGGTATGGCTAACGCACACTCAACAACCTCGAGGAAACGCGGAGCAATGACGTATTTACTGCTATTTGCAGCTTTCCTTGTTGCCGCTGCAATCGTTTTCTTCATTGTGAATCGACCGCAACTCATCGAAATCGATGCCACTGTTCCAGCGGATTTCCCTGCTGAGGGGTTTTCACACGCCACCTTTGAGGCGCTTCTGCGGACCTATGTGGATGCCGAGGGTCGTATCGACTATGAACGCTGGCACGCGAACGAAGAACATTTAGGCCAGCTCGATAGTTATCTGGCCGCCGTTGCTGCCTACAGCCCGGTCAATTCTCCCAACCGATTCGTGAAAAAAAGTGACGAGCTGGCCTACTGGATGTACGCCTACAACGCGTATGTCTTGCGCAATGTGCTAAGTCACTGGCCACTGGAAAGCGTCACCAACCTGAAGGCCCCCCTGGAAGTCACTACAGGATTCGGTTTTTTCTGGCGTCAACGATTTCTCTTCGGCGGAGAGGCAATGAGTTTGTATGCGATCGAGAACGACGTCATCCGTAACACTTATCGCGACCCGCGCATTCATTTTGTGCTCAATTGTGCCAGCGAAAGTTGCCCGATCATGCGACCGGACCTTCCTGCCGGTGACGATCTGGAACCGTTTCTGGCCAGCGCCACCATCAATTTTATCGGCGATCAGGAGAATGTCGCTATCGACCACGACAACCGCCGCATCATTCTTTCGGACATCTTCAAATGGTACGAAAAAGATTTTCTCAATGATTTGCGGCGCCAGGGACTACCGTCGGAAGGTGGGCTGATTGCATACCTGCAAAGTGCCGCGCCTGAGAGGATGCTCGGCGATTTGGCCGCTGCGAAAGAATACGATATCGAGTTCGCAGGCTACGACTGGTCAATCAATAACTCAAAAGCACAGTAGTGGAATGTCAATGTGCACGTTTTGCGCCACTGCGTGTTTTGCCGTTGCGACGCTGTTTGCGGCGTTTGCTCGCCAATAAAACCGGCAAGGTCCGCTTTCTCGGCACTGCAGCCGGCTTACCGATATAGAAGCCCTGCGCATAATCCACACCCAGCTCAGCCAGAAGTGAGAATGTCGGACCATTTTGCACATACTCTGCGATCGTTTTCATGCCGGCCTCCCGACCGATTTCCGCAATCAGCCGCACCATCTTTTGATCGACGGTGTTTTTTACCAGATTGCGTATGAACGAGCCGTCAATCTTGATGTAATCAACGGACAGTTGCTGCAGATACCCCAATGAGCTATACCCTTTGCCGAAGTCATCCAGCGCCACTTCGCAGCCCATTTCGCGAAGTGCGGTTATTTGCTTTTCAACGTGAGAAAGATGGCGAACTGCCAGGCTTTCGGTGATTTCGAACATTATCCGTTCCGGCGCGACATTGTGCTGCTCAAGCTTGGAGGCGACAAACAATGCGAGGTTTTCCGTCTCGAATGCATTGGCTGAAAGGTTAATGGCAAAGCGCAGCGATTCGTCATTTTGACAATGATGAGCATAAGCCTCAATCGCATGCTCGATCATCCACGCATCGATTTCCGCCATCAAACCGAATCGAATCGCCGCGGGCAGAAACATGTCCGGGCCAACCACTTTCTCATCGTCCATTTTGAGCCGCACGAGCACTTCGTGATGCGACGTTTCGCCACTGGTGATATCAACGATGGGCTGAAAGCGCAACAAGAAGGCATCCTGATCAATCGCCTCGCGCAACTTTCGCATCCAGCCGACGTCCGCCACCATTTGCTCGGTCTCACGCCTGGAAACACGATAAAATTCGACGCGATTGCGACCGCTCGCCTTGGCCTCGCGGCAAGCGATGTCGGCCTGGGCAATAAGGTCATCCTGTTTGACGGTACCGGTCGGAACCATGGTTACACCGATGCTACAGTGCACGTGGATAACGTTTTCGTCCTCTACGTGAGTCAGCTGTCGCATGTCTTCCAGAACCTTCTCTGCGAGTTCCTTCGCCGCTCGTTTGCTGACGTTTCTCGCAAGTATCGCGAACTCGTCGCCACCAAAGCGCGCGACCACATGATCTCCGACCGATCGAAGCAGGCAGTCCGCCACCTTTTTGATCAGGCGATCACCGGCCGGGTGACCGCAAGTATCATTGACGTACTTGAACTGATCCAGATCAACGAAAAACAGTGCACCGCGCGACCTGACACGTGACCGGTTCTTAAGTTCTTTTTCAAGCTCCTCGACGAAACGGCGGCGATTATAAAGCCCCGTCATCGGATCGTGATTTGCCAGACGCAGCAGTTTCGCATCGCGTTCACCAAGCGCCATGGCGGTTGATTCGAGCGCTTCGACTATTTCTGAAATCTCTCTGTGTGCAGCGGGCTTGAATTGGACCTGCAAATTGCCTTTGGCCAGTTCCGCGATGGGATGCTGCAGGTCGGAAATGGCGCGCAAGGCACGGCCCAGCAACATACGACCGAGAAATCCGGACACGAAGAGCAAGACAAGTAACGCGAGGATGGCGAGCTGTATATTCCTCAGGAGGTTGTTATGAAACTCGGCAAAGTTGAGTCCAAGACCCACGAAACCGACGAGCTCCATGGAGGCCTCCGTTTCCTCTGCCAGCGGATCGAAGGCAAACAGGCCGTCGTCGGCGATTGAGGCTGTCCAGATGGGCGCGTAAATCTCGAATGCCTGAACATCCAGCAGGCTATTGAACATCAGGTATGGTTGGTCCGCACCGATTAACGAAGACACTTTTTCGAGCAAGTCGGCCGGCATGGCCGCAAAACCTTCCTTTGCCGGGTCGCCCGCATTCGAAACTGTCTTGAGGTGTGAGCCGTCGAGGCGATAATACGAGACTTCATTGATCTCCTGATATTTATCAATGTAGTTCTCCAGCCGCAAGGTCACTTCCTCGTCGTACGGCAGATACAAGGGTGCCCCAAGCTCGTGCAGTTCCTCCGTCCACTGCATCGCCCAGCGACTGTAGTTTTTCTGCAGCACCCATTGACCACCCCAGTAGAGCGCGGCAATGGCCATGATGCCGATCACGGCAGTAATCAGAATTTGTAACGAGAGGATTTCATGAACCAGAACACGCTGACCGCGGAAACTTACCAGGCGTTTCAGATCCTGCCGCAGCGTCGAACGGCTCAGAACCGATGAAATCCAGGTTCTCAAAGAGTTTCCTCAGATCGCCCGGAAACATCCTTGACGACCGATTGGGTGAATTCGATATTCGTCTTAACGTCTATTTGCGACAGAGGTGTCCTCACGGGCACGGACTCGGCTTCACGGCTGGTCACGTTTTTGATCACGGACATGATGGTCTGCGCAATGTCAGCGTTGACCGACGTCGTGCTGATCGCCGCGCCAAGCGATAGCAGTGAGTCGTTGAATACGGCGACCTGAATTCGATGCCGGGATGCGTAAGCCAGCATCTCCCGCAAGATACTGGAGCTTAATATCCGGTTGTCCGGAAACAGCCAGAAACCGTCGATGTCCGGTACCAGTCGCGTAAAGAGATACAGTGTTTCACGGTCGGATTTGGCCAGTCGATAGTGCAACTCTGCGTCATTGGCATCCGCCGCTTGCATCGCTTCTTCGATAAGGCGTTGGTGCCCTTCGCCGAGAATGGCACCGATATTCCTCAATTCCGGATTGATTTGTCGCCACGCCCGTAGCTGCATATCGAGTGGCGGTATCGCGGCCACACCTTTGAGATTTTCGCCCGTCAGATTGCTGTCGTTAAAAACCTGCGAGAACACGACGGGTACCCGGGTGATCGATTGGGTGAACGTTGCCGCACGCAAGCCCACGGCAACAACGACTTGAACGCCACTGCTGTGTATCGCGTCGAATGCCTCCTTTTGCGTCAGGCTCTTGTCCGAGAGGTCGTAGATTTCAACCGCATCGAGCATTTCGCTAAGTGCGACCGCGACATCCTCGTAGGCCGGTACGCGAGAACTGAGTACGATGGCCACCTTGATCGGCATCGGCTCGGGCGGCGGTTGCGGTGGCTCGGTTTCTTCGATGTGCGGCTCGGTAACCGGCACGACGACCCTGATGTCGGTATTCGGTGTCGGCGGAAGTTGCGGTGGAAGAACCACCGGCTCAACGACATCGGTCGTGGGCGCGATTAACGAACAACCCGAAAGCAGGACGCCAAGCATGGCGATCATGAATCCCGCGCGTAGTACATGTCGTTTGCCGTGCAGAGGCATGCCGATAACTCTTTGTTTTAAGATACAAAATCCGAGGGGTGCGGCGATAAGACATAATAACGGTGCTTGCCGCAACCAATGACACAGCATAAACACCGCTGGAATCCGGGCAACGACAGGGGTCTCAGATTCTGGCTTCCCCGCAAGCTCGAGTTACGCGGACGAACCGTCCGTCCAGTACCGCCCTGGCCCGCGCCCCGTTGCGTGAGATTGAGCGGGCTTTTGCAGATAATCCTTTGATACAATATGTGATTGGACCGCCTGCCAGGAGACTCAAAAATGGCCCAGCCCGCAAACGTCGTCGATTCGAACATACATCTTGCCCACCTCCGGGAAATGCGCAGGCACGGCGGTACTGTCCGAACCACGGGACTCAACGATAACGTCATCGCACGTTTTCTGGACAGTCATGACGAACTCAGCGTCGCCATCGAACAAGCCTATGCGCAATTCGAGGCTTTGCGAAAGACGCGTCCCGAACTCCTGGCACTGGACGAGGCCGATCAGGTAACAGCAATACAAAAGGGCATCGTGAATTTTTACGCGGTCGACGCCGTGAACCCCTATGTTGCTGCAGGTGGCAAAGGTCCGTGGATCGTTACCCTGAAGGGTGCCGTCATTTACGATTGCGGTGGCTACGGCATGCTGGGTCTTGGCCACGCGCCGGACGTAGTCCTTGAGGCGATGAATCAGCCGCATGTCATGGCGAACATCATGACGCCAGCGGTCAGTCAACTCACTTTTATCGAGCACTTGCAGGCGGAAATCGGCCATACCCGCACGCACGGATCACCCTTTTCACATTATCTTTGTCTGAACAGCGGCTCTGAATCCGTCTCCATCGCCGCTCGCCTGTCCGACGTCAATGCGAAGGAGATGACCGCCGAAAACGGACGCTATGCGGGACAACCGGTACGCGGACTAACCCTTGAGGGCAGTTTTCATGGCCGGACGGATCGACCGGCACAATTTTCCGATTCGTCGATCGGCAGCTACCGGAAATATCTGCGATCTTTTGCCAACGAAGATCACTTGCTTACGGTCGAGCCCAACAACGTCCCGGCGCTTGAGGCTGTTTTCCAGCAAGCCGAAGCAGACGGGTTTTTTATCGAGGCTTTCTTCATGGAACCCGTCATGGGTGAGGGTGACCCCGGCCAGGCAATTACCGCAGAATTTTACGCTAAAGCACGCGAACTCACCGCAGACCACGGCGCCCTGTTTCTCGTCGACTCCATTCAGGCCGGACTGCGAACTCACGGTGTCCTGTCGGTTGTCGACTATCCGGGCTTTAGTGATTTGCCCGCGCCCGACATGGAAACCTATTCGAAAGCATTGAATGCCGGCCAGTACCCGCTGTCGGTACTTGCGATGAATGAACGGGCGGCCCATCTCTATCGCAGCGGCATTTACGGCAATACGATGACCAGTAATCCCCGCGCGCTGGATATTGCGGTCGCTGTTCTCGATAACTTCAGCTCTCACATACGGCAGAACATTCGCGATCGTGGCGCTGAACTGATCGCAAAATTTACGGCGATGGCGGATGAACTGGGTGATGCCGTTACCGGAGTCCAGGGCACAGGCCTGCTCTTAAGCTGCGCACTTGACGAGCGCTTCGCCTGTCACGGTGCCAACAGCACGGAAGAGTACCTGCGCAAACACGGTCTTGGCGTCATTCACGGCGGCACCAATTCTCTGCGTTACACGCCGACCTTTACGATGACGTCCGAGGAGGTTGACCTGATCGTGTCACTGACGCGTGATGCGCTGCTGAACGGTCCGGGTGCGAACTGACAGGATGTTGCACTCCTCGCGATTAGTGAGAGACATTGCTTTAAAATCAGCTGGTTAGCCAAGACCACCAGCGCCCGTGGCTGGTTTCGCCAGTTTGGGCCTTAGGGTATCCTTGCCACTCAATCTGTCACTCAAATGTCGTTGGGGGAATATCATGGATACGTCTCGCAGATCGTTGTGGACGAAGCTGGGCCGCAAGGCCGCTTATGCCGCGTGCACCATGCTCGCCGCTACATCGCTGGCCACCGCGCAGGACAGCCCGGGTACAGAGAACGGCGAGTGGCACTTCCTCGGCGGCGACTCGAATCACACGCGCTATTCAGCCCTCGAGCAGATCAATGCCGATAACTTTGAGGATCTTGAAGAAGCCTGGGTATGGGATGGTGCCAGCTTTAACGCCGCCAGCGGACGCTCAACACCGAGCTACATCGACGGCATCCTTTACACGGTGGCGGGACCACGCCGGCATGTCGTTGCGATCGACCCGGCGACGGGTGAAACCATTTGGTCATACCGGGAGCCAAACACCGCGCGCTGGGAATACTCGATGCGCAAGGATTACGGCAAAGGCATTGCCTATGGTGAGGTCGATGGCCGGGGGGTCATCTACATAATCTCACCCGCTTTTTTTCTGACCGCCCTCGACGCGAAAACGGGCCGGCCACTGGAAGGCTTTGGCAAAAAAGTGCCCATCGACGGGTTTCCGGATACCGGCGTGGTCGATTTGGTGGCAGACCTCGGCTATGAATACGATGCTTACGACGGCCTGCCGCTAGAGAAGGGTTACATCACCTCGTCCTCGCCGCCTATTGTTGTTGGTGATGTCGTGGTCATCGGCAATTCCGCCGAGCAGGGTTACAACCAGTCGCGCATCGAAAATATTCCCGGCGACATTCTTGGCTACGACAAGAAAACCGGCGAATTCCTGTGGAAATTCAACGTACTGCCTCGTCCAGGCGAATTCGGCCACGACACCTGGGAAAACGACGCCTGGGAATGGACCGGTGACATCTCCTCCTGGGCGCCCATGTCCGCCGATCAGGAACGCGGCATCGTTTACATCCCGACCAACGGCGCCACGCAGGATTTTTACGGCGGCTTTCGTCCCGGCGACAATCTGTTCAGCACCAGCCTGATTGCGCTCGACGTCAAGACCGGCAAGCGCTTATGGCACTTCCAGATGGTGCACCACGATATCTGGAATTTCGATACGCCAACCGCACCGGTATTGCTCGACGTCGAGATGAACGGTGAGACCGTGCCCATCGTCGTACAAGTGACGAAACAGTCCTTCGCCTACACCTTCAATCGCGTGACGGGCGAGCCCATCTGGCCAATCGAAGAGCGTCCGGTTCCCGTATCGCCCGTGCCCGGCGAAAAACTGGCGAAAACCCAGCCTTTCCCGAGCAAACCTTTGCCCTACGATAACCAGGGCTTGTCCGTCGACGATCTGATCGACTTCACGCCGGAACTGCGCCAGAGAATGATCGACATTCTTGACGAATATGAATACGGCCCGCTTTTTAACCCGCCGTTGCACCAGAAGAACGCACTGGGAAAGAAAGCCGGACTTTTGTGTCCGGGCGATATCGGCGGCGTCAATATTGACGGTCCCGCTGCAGCCGATCCGACCACCGGTATCTTGTACGTCACATCCCGAAAAAATTGTTCCTACCGAATCCTGGCACCGGGGGAACTACGGGACAAGCTGCTCGAAGCACCCACCGGCACGACCGTATCGAACTACGTGGTTATTCCCGGCTACGGTCAGGTGCAGGGCCCCGATGGCCTGAATATGTTCAAGCCACCGTACAGTCGCATTACCGCCATTGACATGAATACCGGCGAGCACCTGTGGTGGATACCGGTCGGTGAGACGCCTGACAGGGTACTGAACCATCCGGACCTGCAGGGCATGGATATCCCCAACACGGGTTACGGTGTACCGGTCGCACCGATGACGGTCACCGGGACGCTGCTGATCTACGCCGCGCAGGGAAGTGACGGCACACCCTATCTTTACGCCGCTGACAAAGCGACGGGCAAACAATTAGGGCGCATTGAAGTACCGGCTAAAAGTCGTTACGGGATGATGACCTACTCTCATGAGGGCAAGCAGTACATCATGCTGCTGACAGGATCCAGACTGACCGCCATGGCACTGTACGAGGAATGAAGCCGGTGGTACGCGCAAGACCCTGGTTGCCGTTTCTGGCGATCGCCGCCGGGCTGGGTATCGTCTTGCCCGCGAGCGCTGCATCACAGACGATCAACGACAGCGTTTACACCAAAGATCAGGCGAAAACTGGCAAGCAGCTTTACCAGGACAATTGTATTGCCTGCCATGACAAGAAATATTTTCGACCCGTACTCAAAGCCTGGGATGGGCAACCGCTCAGTGTGCTGTTCGCCGTCATGAGCGCATCAATGCCCGAGAGCAATCCCGGTTCGTTGCCGGAGAAGGACTACGTTGACATCCTGGCCTATATCTTGTCATTGAGTCGCTATCCGTCAGGTGAAACACCGCTTGAACACACCAATAATGGCCTGGAAGAAATCACCATCGCGGCTCGCAAATAGCCGCGTATGGAAAAAGTCGCGACCAACCATTGGTTTCACGCGTAATGGCCTTCAGCCTGTGTCGCTGTCGATGATTACGCATTGCGCAACGTGTTTTGCCCGTTGCCGCCAATAGGTCTATGCTGGTTACCAGCGACCAACTGGATTTTATATCAGCCGCGAAAGCAGGCGCTTTAGACACGTTGACAATATATTCAAAAATATCGGGGGATAGACGAATGTCAAAATTAAACGGGCTCAATCGTCGAGCATTTCTGAAAGGTGCCAGCATGACCGCACTGGCCGGCGCGGTCGGAACCGGTAGCACAGTCAGCGCGGCCGCCGCGACTACTCCCGGCATGATCAATGGCAAATACGATTTCGATACGCCGTATAGCCGCATTGGTACAGACTGCGTTAAATGGGACAGCCAGATTGCGCTTTTCGGTGACAAAGTGAAAGTTGGCATGGGAATCGCTGACATGGACTTTCGTGCCGCACCCTGCATCGGCGAGGCCATGGCCGAACGCATGAAGCACGAAAACTGGGGCTACCTGAGCGCCGAGGCCTACGCGACGTTCCGTGAAGTCATTGCTGAATGGAATCTCGATCGCTACAACCTGACCGTTGATCCGAATTCGATCGTTATTGCCACCGGCGTGCACCCGGGCCTGATCGCTACACTGAAGACGTTCTCGCCGCCTGGCAGCAAAGTTCTGCTGATGACACCAACGTATAACGGTTTTTATTCCGACCTGACGCATACGCAAACGCTCAGGAACGAAAGCGAGATGATCTTCGAGAACGGTCGATACACGGTGGACTGGGATGATCTCGAAGCACGCATGACACCCGACACACAATCAATGCTGCTTTGCAATCCCCAGAATCCGACCGGCAACGTGTGGTCTGAAGAAGACCTGCTGCGAATCGGCGAGCTGTGCCTGAAACACCAGGTCACCGTTCTGGCCGATGAGATCCATGCGGACTTCGTTCGCCCGGGTGAGAAATATACGCCGTTTGCCAGCCTGCCCGACAAAGAAATTGTCGACAACAGCGTATCGTTCAAGGCAATCACCAAGACCTTCAGCATGCCCGCCTCGAAGAACGCCTACTGGTTCTCGACCAACCCCGTTATGCTCGAACGCATCAAGATCAATCACAACGCCGGCATCAACACGCTCGGTGTCGTCGCCAATACGGCTGCCTACAAGCACGGTAAGGACTGGATTGATCAACTGCTGCCCTATCTCGACGCTAACCATTCCTACGTTGAAGATTTCATTAAGGAAAATATGCCGCGGGTCGGCTATACCAAGGCCCAGGGTACTTTCCTGAGCTGGTTGCACTTCGATGACATCATGGAAGATCTCGACGTGGTCGGTAAATCGGCCGCAAGCCAGAAAACCGATCAGCCGATGACCGAAACCCAGGTGTTCGAGTCGTGGCTCGTCGACAACTCCGGCGTGCAACTCAATGATGGCGAAGGTTACGGCAAGGGCGGCGAGCGCTGCATGCGAATGAATATCGGTTGTTCCCGCCAGGTACTGGGCACCGCACTCAAGAGCATGGCCGCCGCGTTTCGAAAAGTCTGAGACGTCCGGAAGAAAGGGCAGCGAAGCCGGGCATAAAACGTCTGGCTCGTTGTTCAATTCTGCAAGGCCGCCGCCAGAGAGCCTGGAACTCGATAGCAGAACCGATTCGTAGAGCACGCGCACGTACGACTCAACCCGGAATCGCAGGGCCGGAGCAATAGTCTGGACAAGGACCGGTTGAAATCGCTAGCTCTCGCCGCCGAAATCCTGGGGGGCGCCGCTGTCGTTGTAACGCTCATTTTTCTCGTGCTCGAAACACAGGAGAA
>JAADHU010000006.1 GCA_013151645.1 Gammaproteobacteria bacterium
GCAAGCTGAACATCATGCGGGCGTGAGCCGCGCTATTTTCTCCTGATAGAGTTTTTTCTTGCGCTGTGTTGCAAAGCGAGATGAAATTCGCAGTGTCAGGTCAAAGTAATAGGAATGAGGACACCCATCAATTCAACAGAATCTAGTGGAACCGAGCAATTAGTAGGAGCACCAACTTAGTCCCGAGCCATTGTAATGGTCGCCCGTAACTCGAACGCAGAATCACCGTGACAATCGCGCGCCGCCAGCAGATCAGCCTCGACCATACGCCGTAACTGGGTTGTGCATATCCATTAGACCGCGTCATTGTAGGTGGCCCGCCTGGAGACATGGGTAGGGCGCGTTTGTACCGGTACGGATAAGAGACATATTGACGGTTTCGCCTATTTCGCCCAAAATAGGCGATTCAGGCGATATGGAGCAGTCGACAAATGATGAAGATGTCCGCAAATAACGCGAAAGCCCGATTTGGTGAGCTGTTGGACAAGGCTCGACGCGAGCCAGTAACGATTGAAAAACACGGTAGAGCGGTGGCGGTTGTGTTGTCCACGGAGGACTACGAAGAGCTTGAGGCTCTCAAGTTATCTCGTCTTCGTGATGAAGTTGATATTGGCCGTGAGGCGTTGGAGAGGGGTGATTTTGTAGAGGTTGACGCGGCCGGTTTGCAGCAGCTTGCTGGCGATATTAAGACCACCGGGCGCAAGCCTACGGGATGATGAAGTGGCGAATTTCGGGACCAGCGCGCCATGATCTTGGCGGCGTATGGGCTTATACAGCATCAACCTGGGGCGTCGAGCAAGCGGATCGCTACGTCGACTCGCTGACAATGCGGATGGCGTGGCTATCGAAGAACGAAGCTGAGTGGCATAAGCGAGGCGACATTCGCGATGGTCTATTTGCTTATCCCGAGGGTCGACACGTAATCTTTTTTGAGGCCTCCGTAGATATTCTGTCCGTAATTCGAGTCTTGCACCAACGTATGGATGTGGTACGACACGTCAAATAGCTTAGAAACTAGTGTGCCGTAACGAATAAGGCATTCACTTGCCCGACGACTAAATGCGACATCCGCTGCTACAAGATATTCAGGTAGGGGTTTTCAATGATCTTGGTCGCCGGCTTGCAGAATAACGACGTTCAGTTTCTGTCGGTCGAAGAAGTACTGGCAATCCATGAGCGCGTAATCGCTCGATTCGGCGGCACTTCCGGAGTCCGTGATCAAGGCCTGCTGGAAAGTGCCTTGTTCCGGCCTCAGACGGGCCACTACAAAGACCTTTCGTCGATGGCCGCTGCGCTGTTCGAGTCCCTGCTCCTGAACCGTGCGTTTGTCGACGGAAACAAAAGGGTCGCTTTTTTCGCCGCCGACGTATTTTTTGCGCCTGAACGGTTGGAAGATTTCAGTTGACGGCATCGCCGCGTATCGATTCCTGGTTGGCGGTCTGGAACGAGGTGACTGCAACTTTCAGACCTTGCTGTCCTGGATACGGGTCAACCTGTCGAAAGAATGAAAACATGAACGTGTATCGCATCGCCCGGAAATGCCCTGCGAAGTTAAGCCAGGGCATCTCTGACTTTTTCCTGTAAGGGTTGATTCATGGTGGTCGCGTGTCAGGCCATGCTCCAACAACAGCGCCAGTAGAAAAGCGGTAGCCTCTCCTGAGGCGCGACTCTATCGTGGCTTGCTATCCCGATGGATGCCCTCGTCGGGTCATTCGAATTCGTTGAGACGCTGCCGTGACAGCCGACAGGATAGATATACAAGCGGCTTCTCCGCGACCGATGTCGGTCGGAGGGCTGAAGAGTGCAGCAATTCGGGTAATTTAAAACGTCGAAAAAACAACGCGTTCCATAGTGCCGGGCGGCTCAGGCGCAAAAAAATCGCAAAACAAAACTTGCTCTGATCAGGCCTAGTGTGTATTTGTTGTACTGCACAATAACAGGGATAGAATGGCTATGCCGGCGTCACAAAATCAAGCAACGGATTTCACGGAAAGAAGAGTGCAGATTATCAGGTCAGTCGAGGACGCCAAGGCGCTTGAGGGCACGGAAATCGGTATTTCCGACTGGATCGTCATCGACCAGGAGCGCATCGATGAGTTCGCGAAAGCGACGGATGACTATCAGTGGATCCACGTCGATACCGAACGAGCGGCGAAGGAACTGCCCAATGGCAAGACCATCGCTCACGGCTATCTGACCCTGTCGCTGATTCCCGCGCTGACGTCGCAATTCGTTCAGGTTGAGAACGTCGCCCAGACCATCAACTTCGGGTGCAACAAAATTCGTTTCTATACCATGGTGCCGGTTGGCAGTCGGGTACGGGCTCGCGCGACCGTCAAACAGGCTCGTAAACGTGGCGGCGCATTGCACCTCTCGTCGGAGGTACGCATCGAAGTGGAAGGTGAGCGCAAGCCCGCTTGTATTGCGGAAACGCTGGGCATGTATTTCTTTAACAAACCCGTGTCAACGGACTAATTGCACGCGGACCAATATTTGCAAAGCACCGCTGGTGGGCGAATAGGAGATTCGTTGTCCAGCGTCTTCAAATCCGGCCGCCCAATACGGCGTCGTTGAGCAACAGAGGCGGGAAGCAACAGAGCGATCATGTTTGAATACACCGGAATACTGGGTTTTCTAATCCTGTTGGCCGATATCTACGCGATTTTGCAGATCGCTCAAAGTTCGGCGAGCAATGGCCGGAAAGCATTGTGGATTGCGTTGGTCATTTTCCTGCCCATTGCCGGGCTGATTCTTTGGTATTTGATCGGTCCAAAATGACCACAGGCAAGTGATCGCCGACGCCGGGTCGCGAGATGCCGACGTGCCGCGCGGTTTCTGTTAAATTGCCCTGCATTCAAACAAGAAAAGACTGGGAGAAACCCGTATGCACGGATTGATGATGGATTCGCCATTGCTGATATCTGCGATCGTGCGTCACGCCGAGCGAAATTTTCCGGACAGAGAAATCGTTTCGGTAACGGCTGATAATCCGCTGCATCGGTACCAGTTCAGTGATTGCATTCAAAGAATTCACCAACTGGCTAACGCGCTGGACAAGCTGGGTCTGGCTCACGGCGATCGCGTGGCAACGCTGGCCTGGAACGACTACCGCCACGTTGAAGCCTATTACGGGATCGGTGGCGCCGGCTACGTGTGCCATACCGTCAATCCCCGGCTATTCCCGGAACAGATCGTTTTCATCATCAATCACGCCGAGGATAAATGGATTCTGACGGATCCGATGTTTGTTCCCCTGCTCGAAAAAATTGCCGATCAGACGCCGAATGTCGAGGGCTACGTCGTCCTGACCAGCGAAGATCAGATGCCCGACACGCGCCTTAAGAACGCCATCTCCTATGAGGCGTTGATCAAGGATGAAAGTGATACCTACGAATGGCCCGAACTGGATGAACGGTCAGCGGTTGCACTTTGTTACACCTCCGGTACGACGGGCGACCCGAAAGGTGTGCTGTACAGCCAGCGTTCGACGGTTTTGCACGCTTTAGCCGGTATCGCGCCGGATGTAATGTGCCTGTCGACGCGCGATTGCGTTTTGCCGGTCGTGCCCCTGTTTCACGTCAACGCGTGGGGTATCCCCTATGCCGCGTTGATGGTCGGCACGAAACTGGTGCTTCCCGGGCCGAAGATGGGCGACGGCGAAACATTGTATGCGCTCATGGAGGCGGAGGGTGTGACGCTAGCGCTGGGCGTGCCGACCGTCTGGCTTGCACTGCTGCAGTACATGGAGAGTCACGGTAAGCGACTGGATGGCCTGCAACGTACCATTATCGGCGGCGCGGCCGTTCCCGAATCGATGATTCGTGAGTTTCGCGACAAGCATGACGTCGTCGTTCAGCAGGGCTGGGGCATGACCGAGACGAGTCCACTCGGCACCGTGAATTCACTCAAAGCCGGCATGGAAAACCTCTCGCCGGACGAAACCATTGCCGTCCGGACCAAGGCGGGCCGGGGTATTTTTGGCGTAGAAATGCGTATTGTTGACGACGATCAGAATGAGCTGCCCTGGGACGGTGTGGCGTTCGGTGCGCTGCAGGTTTGTGGGCCCTGGGTGTGCAGCGACTACTACAAGCTTGAGGGTGCTGCCGGCACGCACACTGACGACGGCTGGTTCGATACCGGTGACGTCGCGAAAATCGACCCGGAAGGATTCATGCAGATCACCGATCGGACGAAGGATGTGATCAAGTCCGGCGGTGAATGGATCAGTTCCATCGAAATCGAAAATGTGGCTGTTGGTCATCCGTCGGTAGCTGAGGCCGCCGTCATTGGCGTCGCTCATCCGAAGTGGACCGAACGTCCGCTGTTGATTGTCATCAAGGCGGAAGGTGCCGACCTGACGAAAGAAGAAATGCTGAAATGGTTCGACGGCAAGATCGCCAAGTGGTGGTATCCCGACGATGTGCTGTTCGTCGACGAGATACCGCATACGGCGACCGGCAAGATCCAGAAAGTTAAACTTCGCCAGCAGCTTGCAGACTATAAACTACCGGCCTGAATCCGGAAATCAAACAGGAAAAAGTAATGAGAGATCAATATGTCTGATGCACTGCGTCTTTTTGGCTCAAGAGCGATTGTCACTGGCGCGAGCAATGGCGTCGGTGAGGCGATAGTGCGTACTTTGGTAAAGCAGGGCGCAATGGTGTTCGCCGTCGACGGGCCGGACAGCGGCATCGAAACTCATTTTAAGTCTTTGCAAAACGTGACGCCGTATGCGTCAACGGTGGCCGACGAGCAATCGGCGGCAGAAATGATCAAGTGCGCGAACGAGGCGCTCGACGGGCTGGACATCCTTGTGAACAATTCTGCGCTCCAGGCGAGCACACCCATCGATGATGGCGATACTGCCGAACTGGAACAATTCCTGGATCGAAAAATTCGACTGTATACCGCGACGACGCGGGTCGTACTACCCTACCTGGAGAAAAGTCCGGCAGGGCGTATTATCAACATGGGCTGTTTGCGGAGTGCGTTCTCACGTGCTGGCAACTCGGCATACGCACGTTCCGAAGCAGCGATGGCGGAGTTGACGCAGTCGCTCGCAACGGAGGCGGGCGCCAACGGAACGACGGTCAACTACGTACAGCCGGGCGCGGTCATGACGCCGGCGAGTCGTCGCATCTTCGCGGAGGACAAGTCGCTCCGTGACTATTGCATCACTCGTTCTGCGGCCAAACGTCTTGGCGACCCGGTCGATATTGCCAAGGTCGTTCTGTTTTTGGCGAGCGATGACGCGGTTTTCGTGAGCGGCACCGGAATCACGGTCGACGGCGGCTGTCATTGAGAGGGAAGGCTCGGCACGATGCACGCAGTTCTTACTGACCTGATTCAACTACTCGTTCTCGAGCGTATCGAAGACAATATATTTCGTGGCGAGAGTCGTGACATCGGCAGCGCGCAGGTATTTGGTGGCCAGGTGCTCGGCCAGGCACTGTCTGCAGCGCACCGAACGGTGGAAGGTCGGGTGGCGCATTCACTGCATGCCTATTTCCTGCGTCGCGGCGATATGGAAGCGCCGATTATTTACGAAGTGGATCGCGCCCGTGATGGCGGCAGTTTCTCGGTGCGACGTGTGGTGGCGATTCAACATGGTCGGCCCATTTTTAATCTGGCCGCCTCTTTTCAGGTGCTGGAAGACGGTCTCGAACATCAGGCGAGCATGCCCATTGTCGATGGACCCGACGGTCTTCAGGATGTGACCGAAGTACCCGTCGACAAGCTGGCGGTCATCCCTGAAAAAATGCGGCGGTTCCTGACTGACAAACGACCGTTCGAATTCCGCCCCGTTCAGGCAGTCAATTTTTCCCGGACGGAAAAGAGACCGCCGATCAAGCAGATATGGATTCGGGCCGTGGACCGATTGCCGGATGACCCCGCACTGCATCAGGTCCTGCTGGCCTATGTCTCGGATTACGAATTACTGGGTACCAGCGTATTGCCCCACGGTTTGCCGTTCGGGCGGGGCAAGGTACAAATGGCCAGTCTTGATCACGCGCTCTGGTTTCACCGCGCGTGTCGGGTCGATGAATGGTTGCTTTACTCCTTCGATAGCCCCAACGCATCCGGAGCGCGAGGTTTCGCCCGCGGTCAGTTTTTCAAACAGGATGGCACACTGGTTGCGTCCACCGCACAGGAAGGTCTGGTGCGTGTTCTGGACGAAACGCACCGGAAGACGAAGTCGGCTGATGCCCGCTTGCAGGTCTGACCCCGGCCGCGCAGGAGATGCTCCTGTAGTGTCCTCTTATGGAGCGTAAATTACGCGGACTTCGCCTGGTCGGCGACAGCCCTGGCCGCGGCCGCGGCCGCTTCGGGATCGCCCAGAAACTTCCGTGAGAGCGGCTGCAGTTCATCGTCGAGTTGATAAAGAATCGGAATGCCCGTCGGAATGTTGAAGCTCGTAATTTCCTCTTCAGAAATCTGATCGAGCATCTTGACCAGCGCGCGGAGACTATTGCCGTGTGCGGCGATGAGGACATTCTTGCCGGCCCTTAGCTCAGGTGCGATCAGCTCATTCCAGCACGGCGTGACGCGCTCAAGTGTCGTTGCCAGCGACTCGGTCGCCGGCAGATTTTCGACGTTAGCGTAGCGCGAGTCGTGGCGCGGATGCCTCTCATCGTCAACGGTCAACGGAGGCGGTTCGATCGCGTAACTGCGACGCCAGATGTGCACCTGCTCGTCGCCGTACTTCGCCGCGGTCTCCGCCTTGTTCAAACCTTGCAGCGCACCGTAGTGACGTTCGTTTAGTCGCCAGTCACGAACGACGGGCATCCAGCTTCGGTTGAGTTCGTCCATGACCAGCCACAAGGTGTGAATAGCTCTTTGCAGAACGGACGTAAATGCAATGTCGAACTCGAAGTCCAGTTCGACCAGCATCTTGCCGGCATCTATCGCCTCCTGACGGCCCTTGTCGGTCAAATCCACATCGGTCCAGCCAGTGAACAGGTTTTTCAGGTTCCAATCGCTCTGACCGTGGCGGCACAGGACTAGTTTTCCGGACATTGTTTCTCCGTGGTTGCGCATAAGGGCTAAAGGATGGTGGGTATCAGTTGGCGATCAGCTCACGTAATTCCTGGGCAGCGACCGACAATGTCGCGAAATCGAGTTCTTCACGCAGCTTCATCTCACGAAGAATTGTATCGTATTTGGCGATTTCCCCGGCATGTTGTTCGACCCATTTGTGAAACAAGCGGCTCGGCGTAAGCCGACTTGCGGGTTTCAGGAACTTTGTCGCCAGCGTTCTGCGGTATGCATAGAAATCATCGCGCAAATTGCCACGGGCCATGGCCTGCCAGCGGCCTTCGACCGCCAGGCCTTCGACCGCGTTGTGCAACCATACAACGCCAAGACGTTCACTGAGCAGTGCATACATTTTCGCCGCCTCCAGAACGTCTTTCTTGTACGTTACCGCGAGATCCGCGATATCGAGGCTGCCACGCGTCAATAAGAGTCCGGCCATCTTTTTGGACAGGAGGTCGGGTACACCGCGTTGCTCAAGGTCGCGGATCGCTTTCAATTGCCGTTCCTTGCCGGTACCGACCACAACACTGTTCACGCGGCTGTAAATGATTTTGAGCGGTTCCTTGAGGTGCTCGACAGCCTCGACGATATCCAGATCATCGCCGTATCGGTCAAGCAACCAGAAGCAGGCGTGCCGCATGATGCGGCCGACTTCGAACATCATATTCTGCTGCAGTGTGGCAGGAATCTGATTATCGAGTGATTCGATGATCTCCCAGATGTGTCGTGCCTGACACACCTCGCGCGCGACCACGTAAGCTCGCGCGATGGTCACAACATCGGCGCCAGTGGCATGTTGCACCCGCTGAACGTAGGCGGGGCCCATGCGGTTGACGATATTGTTCGCGATCAGCGTTGCCAGTATCTCGCGACTCAGACGATGCCCGGGAATCAGATCTTTGTAGCGCCGGCGCAGTACGGGTGGAAAGTATCGCTGCGGATCGGTAGTCAGAAAATCGTCCAATGCCGCGCTGGAAGCCGTGAGACCATTGTAGAGGTCGATTTTCGCATAGCTCAGGACGACCGCAATCTCCGGGCGGGTCAGCCCCTGTTTCCGTTTTCGGCGATCATCGATTTCCGTTTCATCCGGCAGGAACTCAATGTCCCGGTCGAGCAGGCCGGTTTTTTCAAGATTGGTTATCAGGCGCGCCGTCTCATCGAGTCGCTCGACCGCACGGGCCTCCATCATGCTGATCGCCTGTGTCTGCAGGTAGTTGTTACGCAGCACGAACTCGGCGATTTCGTCGGTCATTTCGACCAGTAAAGTATTGCGTTTGCTGCGGGTCAATCGATTCCGCCGTTCCGCCTCGCCCAGGAGAATCTTGATGTTGACCTCCCGGTCCGAACAATCCACGCCAGCCGAGTTGTCAATAAAATCGGTATTGACTCTGCCGCCGTTGAGGCTGTATTCGATACGCGCTCGCTGCGTCAGACCGAGATTGCCGCCCTCGCCAATGACCTTGCAGCGCAATTGATTGCCGTTGACACGGACATTGTCATTGCTGCGATCACCGACATCGGCATGACTCTCCGTGCTTGATTTGACGTAAGTTCCTATGCCGCCGTTCCACAACAGATCGACCTGCATCTTCAGAATGGCCTGGATCAACTGCAATGGCTGTACGCTCGATTCGTTCAGGTCGAGCAATGCGCGGATCTCGCGGGACAGGCTGATTTGCTTGGCATTGCGTGAAAAAAGGCCGCCACCCTTGGAGATCATTCTGTCCTCATAGTCGCTCCAGCGCGAGCGCGGCAATTTGAACAGCCGTCGACGTTCGCGAAAGCTGGCTGCCATGTCGGGATCCGGATCCAGAAAAATGAACTCGTGATTGAATGCGGCGACCAGTTTGATTTTCTTGGACAGCAGCATGCCGTTGCCGAATACGTCGCCAGCCATGTCGCCAATGCCGGCAACAGTAAACGGATCTTTTTGCACGTCGACGCCCTGTTCGCGGAAGTGTCGTCGAACGGCCTCCCAGGCTCCGCGCGCGGTAATGCCCATTTTCTTGTGGTCGTAGCCGACGGACCCACCCGAGGCGAAAGCGTCGTCCAGCCAGAAACCGTAATCGGCGGAGAGTTGATTGGCGATATCGGAGAAGGTTGCCGTGCCCTTGTCAGCCGCGACGACGAGGTAGGGATCGTCGCTGTCACGTCGCACAACATCAGTGGGCACGATGACTTTGCCGTCAACAACGTTGTCCGTCAGATCGAGCAATCCCGATATGAACTTTTTGTAGCAGGCAATACCTTCCTGCAGTATCAGATCGCGATCGCCCGTGGGCAGGCGTTTGGGTATGAATCCTCCCTTGGCGCCGGTCGGGACGATAACGGTATTCTTCACCACCTGGGCTTTCATGAGGCCCAACACTTCAGTACGGAAATCCTCGCGCCGATCGGACCAGCGAATGCCACCGCGTGCGACCTCGCCGCCGCGAAGGTGCACACCCTCGACATCGGGGGCGTAGACAAAGATCTCGAATTTCGGCCGTGGCAACGGCACTTCGGGCAGTTGACTCGGATCCAGTTTTATCGAAATAACCGGCTTGAAGTCGCCTTCCGGGCCTCTTTGATAGTAGTTGGTTCGCAACGTCGCGCTTACCGCACGGGAAAACGCGCTCAGAATGCGATCTTCGTCGAGGTTTCGCGCTTTCTCAACACCTTTCGCGATGCGCGCCTTGCAGGATTTCAATGCTGCTGTGCGCTTCTGTTTGGAAATCGCAGGATCGAACAGCAACTCAAACTGTTCCACCAGCGTTCTGGCGAAGCCGGAATGCTGGACCAGCACGTCCTCCATGTAGTCCTGGCTGAATGAGATTCGCAACTGTTGCAGGTACTTTCCATAGCAACGGATGAGGGCCGTTTGACGCCAGTCGAGATCCGCTGCCAGGATCAGTCGATTGAAGCCATCGTTTTCCGCCCGGCCGGCAATCAACTGATGGAAGCAATCCTGGAAACGCACGGCAATTGAATCGATATCGAGTGACGCGGCACCCGGGTAATGCAATTCGAAATCCTGAATCCAGAATTTTCTGTTATCCCCGAGACGTACTTCGTAAGGTCGTTCACTGTGCACATTGACGCCCATGTCCTCGAGCACCGGCAGAATGCTGAACAGGAGCAGTGGCTCATCGCAACGAAAGGTCCTGAAGCTAAGCTGATCGTCGCTGGCGCCTTTGGGTTTATGCAACAGCAGGAAATCGTCGTGCTCGCCTTTGAGAAGCCCGTCCATGCGCTTGACGTCGAGGCAGGCGACGGCAGGGTCCATGTCGCTCTCATAGGCGGGCGGGAAGCTGTCGCCGTACTCGCGAAAAAGAACATGGCCTTCTTCTACGCCAAAACGTTCATTGAGCTGAACCGATAATTTGTCTTTCCAGGTCACGACGGCCGCGGCGATATCCTCTTCGATGCGGCGGAAACTGATGCGCGGTCGCTCACCGACCGGCGTACGCACGATAATGTGAGCTCGGGCCAGCAGTGAATCGGAGATCTGCACGCTCGTATCCACGGATGTTCCGCCAAAAGCGTCGAGCAATATTTTTTCGATCTGGCGGCGCACCGAAGTCGCGTACTTTTCCCGCGGCACATAGACAAGGCAGGAAAAAAATCGTCGGAACGTGTCGCGGCGCACGAAGAAACGGACTTTGTGCCGTTCCTGAATATTCAATATGCCGTTTGTCGTGCGAACGAGGTCGTGAACCGAGCTTTGAAACAGTTCATCCCGTGGAAACGAGTCGAGTATATGGAAGAGTGCCTTGCCGCGATGTCCTGACGGATCCAGCCCGGATCGTTCCAGGACACGTTGTACTTTCAATCGCAGCAATGGAATATTGCGCGGGTTCTCGCTGTATGCAATGGACGTAAACAGGCCGATAAATCGCAATTCGCCGATCGCATTGCCTTTCTCATCGTATTTCTTGACGCCGATGTAATCGAGATAGCTGCGTCGGTGGACGGTTGCTCTCGAATTGGCCTTGGTGATGATCAGCCAGTTCTTCGCCCGCGTCAGGCGTTGCATTTCCCGCGTCATTTCAATGGCGCGGCCACCGCGCTCGTCGTGAGACAAAACACCGAGGCCTGTGCTTTTTACCGGATGCAGAAACTGTTTCTTGCCGCGATTCTTCAGGACGTATTCGCGGTAGCCCAGAAACGTGAAATGATCGTCGGCCATCCACTGCAGAAGACCCTGGCTTTCCGCGCGCAACTCCTCGTCGGCACCAACCGGACCGAATACCAGCGATTCCTTGGCCGCCTGCATTTTCACGCGAATGGCTCGCCAGTCGCGAACGGCGACGCGCACGTCGGCCAGCACCTTGAGAATCTCGTGCTGGATGAGTTTCAGGTGGTGTTCGTCGGTCTCCTTGTCGATGACGAAGCGGACGTACGATTCGATCCGGCCACCCTGGTCTTTTAGTGACACGAGTTTTTGCAGCCGGCCCGCCGCCGTTCGGTGTACGCGGAGAACCGGGTGGACGGTGATGTGGATATTAAGATTCTGGCGATTAATGGCAGCGGCGACTGAATCAACCAGAAACGGCATGTCATCGTTTACCATCTCGATAATCGTGTACGCCGAGTCGTAGCCATAGAACTCTTCAGTCGGGTTGAAGATTCTGATCAGCGCCTGACCCTTGCGCCGGGTTTTGGCGAATTCGATGTGGGAGAGTGCTGCCAGCGCCATCAATTTCGGTGATCGTCCCTGCATGTCCTCGTACGCGACATTGCGGAAGTACTTTCGCAGAAAATGATTGATCTGTTTGCGATCACGCAGGAGAGCAGATTTCGGTCTCGACGCGACAATCTTGTCAATGAGTTGATCAGTAATGTCGCTGCTGCGACGTTGCGGCTTCTTTGGCACTGCAGGTACTCCGGCGGGAGGGTCGTCTGGGTGAGACTCTATACCTATTTACTGCAGTTTTGAAAGGTCTTGTATCACGGCTGCAAGAAATCGACACGCATCGCCGCCGGTGACGCAACGATGATCAAATGTCAGCGATAGCGGCATACGCCGGTGTACCTCGATGCCACCCATGACGGCAACGACATCGTGCTGCAATTTACCGATTCCCAGGATGGCAACCGTCGGCGGCACCATTAGTGGAGTCGCATAGCGACCCGCCAACATTCCGAAATTGGACAAGGTGATGGTGTAATTCACCATGTCTTGCGGTGCTACCGTGCGTTCGAGGGTGGCCTGCTTTACGCTCGCGACGGCCGTCCTGATCTGGTCGACCGACATCGCCTCGACATTGCGGATGACTGGCACGATGAGGCCGTCCGGCGTATCGACCGCCATGGCGATATCCACACGCGATTCTTTCTGGTGACTCATGCTTTCCGGCGCGTAAAAACCGTTCAGTGCCGGTTCGGCGATGCAACCGGCCACCATGGCGCGAAGGACGCGCGCCGTGAAGTCTTTCTTGTTCAGCCAGTCATTGATATCGGCGTCGTCAAAAATCGTGCAGCCAGCCACTTCGTTCCGGTACTGCGTCATACTTTGAGCCATGACCCGGCGTGCGCCGCGCAGGGCTTCTGCCTGACCGGTCGGCAGGCTGGTACGCTGCAGAGGCGGTTTATGGTCACGCATTTTCTGCTGGTTCAGCTGATAGTCAGTCAGGTCCGCAATGGTAATTTGCCCGTTCTTGCCGCTTGGCGTGACTTCCACAAGATTAATATTGAGTCGCTTCGCTTCCGCTCTCACGGACGGCGTCGCTTTGACCCGACCGGTCTTTCGTCGGTGACGACCGCCGGCGATGGCCGTTTCTTTCACGACTTTATCGCCGGTTGGCATGTTGCCGACCACGGTCGCCGCGGCTGACGGACTCGCGGGCGTCTGTTTGGCTGGTGACTCGCCACCCTTGGTGTTGGCTGTAAAATCAACCAGGGGTGCACCGGTAAGGACCACATCGCCGGCCGCGGCGTGTAATTTGGCTACGATTCCGGATTGCGGTGCCGGTACGTCGACGACCGCTTTGGCCGTTTCCACCGAAACGAGTGGGTCATCGACACTGACCGTGTCGCCCTCGGCGACATGCCACTCAACAATTTCGGCTTCGGGCAGCCCTTCGCCCAGATCTGGCAGGTTGAAAGTCGTCATTTCGAACGGTTCTCCGTTTCGTCTAGTCTTCGAGTGATTCCTGGATGACATCGATGATCTTGCCAACACTGGGCATGTAGTCCATTTCGCGCCGAAACAGCGGCATCACGACATCGTAGCCGGTGACGCGGCGGATCGGTCCCTGCAGATCGTACATGCCTTTTTCCGCCACGATAGCGGCAATTTCGGCGCCAACTCCGCAGGTACGCGCGGCCTCGTGCACAATCACCAGGCGCCCGGTTTTCTGCACTGATTCCAGGATGGTTTCGTAATCGATCGGGCTGATTGTCGCCAGATCGATTACGTCACAGCGGATGCCCTTGCGGGCGAGCTGGTCAACGGCTTTCAGTGTTTCAAACGTCATGGCACCCCAGGTCACCACCGTTACGTCGCTGCCTTCGCGCAGGACATAGCAAACGTCCAGTGGCAAGGCTTTGCCGTTGTCTTCAACGTCCTGTTTGTTCAGTCTGTAGATGCGCTTGGGTTCCAGAAAAACCACCGGATCAGGATCTCGAATCGCCGCCAGCAGCAGACCGTAAGCACGGGTAGGCGATGATGGGATGACCACCCGAACACCGGGCATATGGGCGAACAGCGACTCGGTACTCTCGGAATGATGTTCCGGCGCATGAATGCCGCCGCCGAAGGGGGCCCGCAATACCATCGGGCAGGTCAACCGGCCGCGAGTCCGGTTACGCATCCGGCCTGCGTGATTGATAATCTGGTCGACGGTCGGGTAAATGAAGCCCATGAACTGTATTTCTGCGATCGGACGCATGCCTTGTGCCGCCATGCCGATCGAGATGCCGGCGATCATGCCCTCGGCCAGCGGCGTGTCCTGCACCCGGTCAACACCGAATTTTTGTTGCAGTCCGGCCGTTGCACGGAATACACCGCCGTTTACGCCAACGTCTTCGCCCAGCACGATCACCCTAGGGTCGTGCTCGAGTTCCCAGGCCATCGCCATGGTGAGTGCATCAATGAGAGTGACTTCAGCCATGTGAGCCCCCATCGGTGCTGCCATATCGAATCGCGTGTTGGCGCTGTTCCTCAAGCTGTTCCGGCCATTGCGCGTACATATGATCGAACATCGATTCGATGTCGGGTTTCGGTGTGTGCAGATATTGCTCTACGGCTGCATCCACTTTCGCGGCTGCTTCGTCCAACAGAGCGGCTTCCTTTTGCTCATCCCAGATGCCCAGATCGGTCAGGTATTGGCGTATTCTGATGAGCGGCTCGACGGTACGAGCGGCCTCCACCTCTTCTTTCTTGCGATAGCGGCTGGAATCGTCGGCCGTCGTGTGATCGCTCAAACGATAGGTGACAGCCTCGATCAGGCAGGCACCTTCACCGTTGCGTGCGCGTTGCAGCGCGCGCTCCACCCAGTGCCGCACGGCGATAATGTCGTTACCGTCCACCTGGATGCCGGGAATACCGGCAGCAACGGCCTTTTGAGCCAGTGTTTTCGTCGCGGTCTGCATCTCGATGGGCACCGAAATCGCCCACTTGTTATTCACAACCATGAAGACGACCGGCAAATTGCGCGCGCCGGCGACGTTCATCGCCTCATAAAAGGCACCCTCAGAGGTGCCGCCGTCGCCATTGATCGAAATAGCACAACGATCCTCGCCGCGGAGTTGGAATGCCATGGCGGCCCCCGCCGCGTGCAGGCACTGCGTTGCGATCGGTACACAAAGGGGGAAATCGTTGCGCGGACCGGCGTAGTCGCTGCCGCGTTCATCGCCGCCCCAGTAAAGGAGAATTTCCGCCATGGTTACGCCGCGGCACAGCATCGCACCGTATTCGCGGTAGCTCGGCGCCAGCACATCGTCAGGCCGCATCGCGGCGGCGATACCGACATGTGCCGCCTCATGCCCGAGACACGACGCATAGGTGCCGAGTTTGCCCGTACGTTGCAGGTTGATCGCCTTGGTATCGAAAACCCGCGTCTCAGTCATGAGCCGATACATATCGAGGAGCTTTTCAGTGTCCGTGGCCAGCGCGGGAATGTCGGCGCTGGGTTTTCCCTCCGGGCTCAGAAACTGGCTGTACTGAACCTCGAAATCCGCAATGGTTTCCAAAAATTACTCCAATAAGGTAGGCGGCAGACGTCAGTTTATCGTGTTATCAGGCCGTGGCCCGGTGTCCGGCGTGTCTGTAAGTACCGGCTACGCTTCGCTGAAGCGCCGGCATTATACCTTATGGCCTGAGTTCGTAGAGGCGGCGCGGCTACCGTTTTTGTGGTAACGACTCCGGCTCCGGGGCCGTGAACAACTGGGCTTTCGCGTACAGCTTGTCGATCACCGTATCCAGCACTTCGACTTCGTCCTCTGTCAGGTCGGCGAGCAAATCAGCCTCCATCTTCATTGCGAAGGGTGCAACTTCGTTATGCAGTGCAAGACCTTTTTCGGACAGGTTCAGGATGGAACGGCGTCGGTCGGCGTCGGCAAACTGGCGGTCGATACGACCGTTTTTGATGAGTTTCGTGACCGCTCTGCTGACGGCCACTTTGTCCATGACCGTTCGTTCGGCAACCTCGACAGCGGATAGTCCCGGAAAACGACCCACGATCGCGATCACACGCCACTCCGGGATGGAGAGATCGAATCGATCGTAGTACACCGTGGCAATCGAGTGACTGACCGAATGAGAGAGAATTGCCAACCGGTATGGCAGAAAATCCTCCAGATTTAAATCGTTGCTCATAGACAGCTACCCGTTTCCCGACGATCGCGCCACGTCAATCTATTGTCTCCTCGATGCGGCCCTAGCGTAACAGGGTTTAGGACAGGTGCGCCATATGCAAGTATTTTCTTGACTGCATTTCGATCAACCGACTGCGCGTTCGTTCGAATTCGAACCTGAGTCGCGTACCTTCGTAAAGTAAATCGACACTTGCGACCGACGACAGTATGAGTTTCACGCGGCGGTCATAAAATTCGTCGACCAATGCGATAAACCGGCGTGCCGGATCGTCAAGCGCGCCGGTCATGATCGGGATACGCGAGATGATGACAGTCTGGTACGAACGTGCGATTTCGATGTAGTCCTGCTGGCTGCGCGGCCCTTCGCAGAGTTCATCGAATTCGAACCAGACAACGCCTTTGGCGGCCGCCACACTGCGTACGGGTCTGCCCAGAATATCTATAATCTTCGCTTCTTCAATTCGGCCTGGTGCGATCTGCTGAAAGTAGTAAGTCAGGCGTGGCCGGGTGTCTTCGTCCTTGCCGTGAAAAAAGGTGCCCTCCGTTTGCAGCAATTCAAGTCGATAATCCGCTCCTGCGTCGAGATGGACGACATCGGTGTATTGCTGCAGCAGTTCGATGGCCGGCAGGAAGCGGTCGCGTTGCAGCCCATCACGATACAGATCGACGGGCGGCGAATTAGACGTTGTGACGAGTGTAACGCCGCGGCTGAAAAGACCGTCAAGCAGCCGGCCGAGAATCATTGCGTCGCCGATATCGCTGACAAAGAACTCATCGAAACAAAGCACGCGAATTTCACTGGCCAATGCGGCTGCGACAACATCCAACGGGTCTTCCGCGCCGCTGGCCGCTTTGAGGCGAGCGTGCACGTCGCGCATCATGCGGTAGAAATGAACGCGTTTCTTGTCGGCAATGGCCAGGGTGTCGAAAAACAAATCCATCAGGAAGGTCTTGCCGCCGCCGACGTCGCCCCATAGATACACACCGCGGACATTGGTGCGGGATCCTTTTATTCCGAGCAGTCCGAGTATTCCATTTCGGCGATTACTTTGATCGACCAGCCTCCGTTGCAGCCCGGCCAGTTTTTCGACGATGCGGGTTTGCGCGCCGTCGCCGATGAGACCGTCCGTGGCTGCATACGCGCTGCGAATATCCAGTGGTTGTTTCTTCTGCGGGGACAAGCGACGATCCTGCTGGCAATAATCCACAAAGGTTACCGTGCGGACGCAATCACGACCAGTACCCGATCGGCAATACGGCAGAGCGGATCGACTATTGTTGTCTGATCCGGGTATAGCGCGTTGAAAATACTCTGCATGGTTTTTTCAACAGGCTGCTAGAATACGTGCCTCCATCAGACCACTGAAAAAGAAAATGAATCAGACAATCGAACGCGAATCCATGGAATTCGACGTAGTGATCGTCGGTGCCGGCCCCGCTGGCCTGGCAACTGCGTGCAAGTTGATGCAACTGGCAGCGGCGGGCGGCCAGGAAATGAACGTGGTCGTGGTCGAGAAGGGCTCGGAAATCGGCGCGCATATTTTGTCAGGCAATGTATTCGAGCCGCACGCACTCGACGAATTATTCCCGGACTGGAAAGCGGATGGCGCGCCACTGAAGACACCGGTCAAGCGGGACGTGATCCACTACTTGCTGGGCAAGAAAAAATCCGTGCGCGTGCCCGGTTTCCTGATTCCGAGCCCCATGCATAACAAGGGCAACTACATCATCAGTCTTGGCCGATTGTGCCAGTGGCTGGGCGAAAAGGCGGAAGCATTGGGGGTCAATATTTTTCCGGGTTTCGCGGCCGCAGAAATTCTCTACGACGACAATGGGCGTGTTCGCGGGATTGCGACCAGTGACATGGGCATCGGCAAAGACGGGCGGCACAAGCCCGGCTTTGAGCCAGGCTACGAATTGCTTGGTAAGTACACGATATTCGCGGAGGGCTGCCGCGGGAATCTGGGTGGCGAGCTCATGGACAAGTTCGCGTTGCGTGAGAACGCAGATCCACAACACTACGGCCTTGGTTTGAAGGAAATATGGGAGATCGACGCGGCGAAACACGAGCAGGGTCTCGTGACTCATACCATGGGCTGGCCGCTCGACAACCACACGGAGGGCGGCGGGTTTATTTATCACGCGGAGAATAACCGGCTGTATCTGGGTCTCATCGTTGCGCTCAACTACAGTAACCCGTCACTGTCGCCGTTTGAAGAATTTCAGCGCTGGAAGCACCATCCGAAAATTGCCGATCTTTTACTAAATGGCAAGCGGATTGCTTACGGTGCGCGTGCAGTGAACAAGGGCGGCCTGCAGTCGTTGCCAAAACTGGTGTTTCCGGGTGGTGCGCTTGTGGGCTGTGACGCCGGCTTCCTCAATGGCGCAAAAATCAAAGGCGCTCACGCCGCGATCAAGAGCGGCATCATGGTGGCGGAAAGTATCCATGACGCGTTGGAAGCCGATAGTGCCGGCACGGCCGAACTCGAATCTTACGAGCGGAAGTTCAAGGACTCCTGGTTGTACGACGAACTGTATCGGGCACGAAATTTTGCTCCGGCACTACACCGGCTTGGCACGTTTCTGGGTGCTGCCTTTACCTTTGTGGATCAGAATATTTTCCGTGGGAAACTGCCCTTTACCTGGCATAACAAGCAGCCGGATCATGAGTCACTTGTGCCGTCGAGGGATGCGTCGGTTATCGAATACCCGGCCCCGGACGGCGTTATCAGTTTCGACCGGCCGTCATCCGTGTTTCTTTCCAGCACCAATCACGAAGAGGATCAACCCGCCCACCTGACGCTCAAGGATGCTTCGATACCGATTACCCACAATTTGCCGTTGTACGATGAGCCGGCGCAGCGGTATTGCCCGGCTGCCGTGTATGAAATCGTCGTCGAAAACGACCAGCCAAGATTGCAGATCAACGCGCAGAATTGTGTCCATTGCAAGACCTGCGATATCAAGGACCCCACGCAGAATATTGTCTGGGTTGTGCCGGAAGGTGGCGGCGGGCCAAACTACGCGGGCATGTAAAAAGCGTCACGAAAGGCGCTCGAATCGAACGAATCCATGCCTTTTCCCGTATGACGGCTATTTCGGCTGCATGCGGATCGCGCCATCGAGACGAATAGTCTCGCCGTTAATCATCGTATTGCCGTAGATACAGGCCACCAGCGACGCGAACTCGTCCGGCCGCCCGAGCCGTGGCGGGAAGGGGACTTGCAGGCCCAGGGAGGCCTGAACCTCTTCTGACATGCCGGCGACCATGGGCGTGCGGAAGATGCCGGGTGCAATGGTGTTGACGCGCACGCCAATGCGCGCGAATTCACGCGCCAGCGGCAACATCATGCCGACAACACCGCCCTTGGAGGCGGAGTACGCCACCTGGCCAATCTGGCCTTCAAAAGCGGCGACCGACGCGGTGCTGATAATGACGCCGCGCTCGCCTTCGTCATCCGCTTGGTTTTGTTGCATGACATTGGCCGCTTCTTTCGCGACCAGGAAGGATCCAATCAGATTCACCTGCACGGTTTTTGCGAAAAAGTCGCCCGCCATTGGGCCGTCTCGCCCCAGTGCCCTGGCCGCGCCGATGATGCCCGCGCAGTTGACGGCCAGAGTGATGCCGCCCATGGATGCCGCGGCGCTGCCGATGGCGTCGCGCACTTGTGCTTCCGACGATACGTCGGTGGCCACGAAATGTGCCCGTTCACCCAGGTCCGCCGCGCTGGCGGCCCCTTGTTCGGCGTTCATGTCCAGCAACGTTGCCTGACCGCCGGCCTCGATGACCTGGCGGGCCGTTGCCAGGCCGAGTCCGGAGGCGCCGCCGGTAATCACCGCTTTCGCCACAGCAAAATCCATAATGTTCTCCGTTAGAAATTCTCTGAAATCAGTCCGCCGACACCTCGAGTGCGATGGCTACTGCCTCGCCGCCACCGATGCACAGCGAGGCAATGCCGCGTCCGCCGCCTCTTGCACGCAGCGCGTGAATCAGCGTTACGATAATGCGCGCACCGGAGGCGCCAATCGGGTGGCCGAGCGCACAGGCGCCGCCGTTTACGTTGACTTTATCCCGCGGTAAACCGAGCTCGTGCATCGCCGCCATCGTGACGCAGGCAAAGGCCTCGTTGATCTCAAACAGATCGACGTCCGCGGGTTTCCAGTCGAGTTTCCGGAGCAATGCCTGGATGGCAAAAACCGGCGCGGTCGTAAACCACTCCGGCTCGTGCGCGAAGGCCGAATGTCCGACTATGGTCGCGAGGCGGCTCAGTCCCTGTTGCGATACTGTGGTACCGCGCATCAGGATGAGGCTCGCTGCGCCATCCGAAATGGATGACGACGTTGCCGCCGTCACGGTGCCGTCTTTTGCGAATGCAGGACGCAACTGCGGTATTTTTTCTATATCGGACCGGCGGGGTGTCTCGTCCGTCGTGACCTGCAGCTCGCGCTTGCGTGTCTTTACGGTTAACGGCGCGATCTCGTCCGCAAACCGCTCGGTCGCGGCCTGTGCACGGCGAACCGACTCGATCGCAAAATCATCTTGTTCCTGCCGGGAAAAGCCGTATTTTTGTGCCGTTATTTCGGCGAAGTGGCCCATCATCTTGCCGTCAAATGGGCTCTGCAGTCCGTCGTAAAACATATGATCGAGTACTTCCTGATGTCCCATGCGGTATCCGCTACGGGCTTTTGGCATCAGGTAGGGCGCGTTGCTCATCGATTCCATGCCACCGCTCACGACAATATCGCCGCTGCCTGCTCTGATGAGGTCGTATGCCAGCATGGTTGTTTTCATGCCCGATCCACAGACTTTATTGACCGTGGTACACGGAATCCCGATGGGGATTCCGGCGGCGAGAGCCGCTTGCCGGGCCGGCGCCTGGCCCAGTCCGGCCGGCAGGACGCAGCCGAGCAACACTTCGTCGATGCTTGCCGGGTCGACGCCGCAGTCAGCAATAGCGGCGCCCGTTGCGGCGGCCGACAGGTCGGTTGCACTGACCGTGCTGAGCTCGCCCTGAAAGGCGCCCAGTGGCGTACGTCGTGCGGCAATAATGTCGACGGTTTCGTTGTTCATGGCAGTTAGAGCTTCCGGTTACAGTCGTAATTGACCGCGCAGGGGCGCTACTTTGGCGTATCCGCTGGCGCGTCGCAATAGCAAAATGGCGGTAGTCCTTATGTGTTCCCCGGCGCCAGCAAATCGGGTTCGTCAAGAACCCGCAGCATTTGTTGCCGAGCCTGTACGGCCAGTGTTTTGCTGTTGCCGTAAGCCGGGTCGTCCGGACCGATCGCTCGCAGCAGGTCGACACGCAATTTCCCGTAGCGCGGGAACCAGACGTGGGCGGGAAGGATGCTTCGGGCCCCGGAAATAACCAACGGCACAACCGGAATCTCCCCTTTGATGGCGGTCGCAAAAGCCCCGGACTTGAATCGCCCAAGACCGGGTTCTGCGATGAACGTCCCTTCCGGAAAGATTGCGAACGACTCACCGCCGTCGGATGCCTGCAGCAATCTGCGTACATCGCGGGCGCTTTCTGAGCTTACGAATCGCTCCACGAAGCGCGAGCCGACGCGGCGCAACAGAAAATGTATAACCGGTATGGCACGCATTTCTCCCTTGATGACAAAGGAGAATCGGGACGGCAAAGAGGCATACAGTACGACGCCATCAACGTGGCTGGCATGATTCGCAACGACCACGCAGGGACCGTCCGGCAGATTCTCCAGGCCGCTGACCTCGACCGGGATGCCGAGGAGACGGAAAAACAGGCGAGAAACAGCGGCGACCCAGGCACGACGGCGATCGAGACCGGGAATCACGGCCGCTCCGAGCATTGCGGCAAGGAGAATGAAGACGAAGATGATCCAGGCATAGACGCCGAAAAGAAAGGACAGGATTCCGCCGTTGGAATCCGCGCTAGTACTTGTCATGGGCGGACCAAAGCTCCCAGATCGTCGACAGCGGAAAAGAGCGCTACACGGTACCGTCTCGAGGCAGTGAAGCCAAATACGGCCAATGGTCGGAAAGTATCACGATGAGTCCGTGCCAGGACGCCAATTCACACTTGCCAGTGTGACGCAGATCACTTTATGTTAATGCGCGGTCTTATTTGTGACAGCCATCACGCCGGTTTCGCGGGGGCATCTCCATACTCAATCCCTCGGAAATTCCGTTGTTTGACTGGTTATTAGCGGCGATCATGAGCGAATTGGGACACCTTGGGTGTTGTCGATCGCATGACGGTGCGCAGTCGGTCAGGCGACGGCAATGCGTGGGTTCAATGGCAATATGACGAGAATCGAAGACAAGCAAAGCGAAGCGAAACAGCCGTCCAGTTCTGAACAGCTGGTTGACCGGTTTCTGGACGCCATCTGGATGGAGCGCGGTTTATCCCCGAATACGCTGGGAGCCTATCGCGCCGATCTGATGACGTTGTGGCGCGGACTGTCTGAGAACAACGTATCCATCGAGGAGGCACAGAAAGCCGATCTCCTCGAATTCATCGCCAGGCGGGTCGAAAGCGGCGCAAAACCGCGTTCCACCGCACGCCAGCTGTCCAGTTTTCGCCGTTTTTTCCGCTATATCATGCGGGAAGGGTTGCGCGACAACGATCCGACGGCGGACATTGCCATGCCGCGTATCGGCCGCTCTTTGCCGAAAACACTGACCGAAGAAGAGGTGGATGCTTTATTGCATGCGCCCAACACGGATGAACCGCTGGGCCATCGGGATCGGGCGATGCTGGAGCTTTTGTACGCTACCGGATTGCGCGTGTCCGAACTCATCAATCTCAAGCAGTCGCAGGTCAATTTCAACCAGGGCGTCCTGCGTATTGTTGGCAAGGGCGATAGCGAGCGTCTGATTCCGCTTGGTGACGAGGCGCAACACTGGATGCGCGACTTCATCGACGGGCCGCGCATGGAAATATTGCTTGAGCGTCAGACCGAATACCTGTTCCCTACGCGACGCGGCGGTCGCATGACCCGCCAGGCGTTCTGGCACATTATCAAACGCTATGCGAAAAAAGCCGGCATCGGCAAGCCGCTTTCACCGCACAGTCTGCGCCACGCATTTGCAACGCACCTGCTGAATCGCGGTGCCGATTTGCGCGTTGTACAGCTGCTTCTGGGCCACAGCGACCTGTCGACCACGCAGATATATACGCACGTTGCGCGTGAACGTTTGAAAGAGATCCACAGCGAGCATCATCCACGCGGCTAGCGGGTTGCATCCTTTGCAACAGATGCACGGTCGATTGCTGCTCAGGCCTTTGACAACCTGCTAGAATCGCGGCCGTTGCCGCCGATGGAACCCCAGTCTCCGGCGTCGGTCAAAATTTGGGACACGTTAATCTTGCGTCGGCATCGACCGGCAAATCCAGGAACAAACTGATGAAAAGAATTCTGCTCAAACTCGTCGCTACCGCAGTGGTGCTTGGTTTCGCGACAATTGTGACGGCGGCCGACGACCCGGCAGAATTGCAGCGCGTACGGGAAAAAGTGTCCGGCCTGTTTGGCGAAATACAGCAGGAGAACATCTCTGCCAGCCCGGTTGACGGTTGGTATACGATTCGTAAGGGTGCCATCGTCGCCTATGTTTCGGCGGATGGCCGCTACCTGTTACAAGGTGACATGATCGACCTCCAGGAGCAGGTCAATCTTTCTGAAAACGCCCGTAACGAATCGCGCAGCGAAATGCTGTCGGCTTATCCCGAAGATCAGATGATCGTTTTTTCTCCCAAGGAGAAACGCTACAGCGTGTCGATATTTACCGATGTTGACTGCACATTTTGTCGCCGCCTGCACAGTCAGATGGACGAATATCTCGCCCAGGGCATCCAGATACGGTATTTGCTCTACCCGCGCAATGGTCCGACGTCGGAGTCATGGACCAAGGCCGAGAAGGTCTGGTGTGCGGATGACCGCAATGCCGCCCTGACGCAAGCCAAGCTCGACGAAAGTTTCCCGACTCACGAGTGCGATCCGTCGGTGGTGAGCAAGCATTACGCCATGGGCCAGGACGTGGGTCTGCGTGGCACGCCTGCGATCGTGTTTGAGGATGGCACGCTCGTCAGCGGCTACCTGCCGCCCTTAAAGCTTGCTGAAGCGCTGGCCGCGAATGCCGCCAAATAGTTGTCAGGAGTTGCCGGACCCCGGTTGGTTCGCTAGCGGCGTAATTCCTGATGGTGTACACCGCGGTTTCTGCCGCGGTCTTCAAAGTATTTTTCGAGTGCAAACACGCCGCTCCTGAACGCCAGTTCGTCCCAGGGAATATCGGCTTCGCTGAACAAACGGGTGTCCAGGCTCTCCTGGCCCACACCGTAGCCACCGAGCAGTGTGGCGCTGAAAAAAAGATGCACTTGCCCGGCCTCGATGACATCGACCGAGGCGAACAGGTGTTCGATACGGACTGTCGCGCAAGCCTCTTCGAGGGTTTCCCGTGCGGCGCCTTCGGCCAGTGTTTCACCCAGTTCCATAAAACCGGCCGGCAATGTCCAGAAACCGAGTCGCGGCTCAATTGCGCGTTTGCACAGGAGAATACGGCCATCGTGCTCCGGCACACAGCCCACGACGATATTGGGGTTTTGGTAATGCACAATATCGCATTGCGCACAAACGAACCGCGTACGATTGTCGCCCTCGGGTATTCTTGCGCTAACGAGTGAACCGCAGTTTGAACAGTGTTTCATGGATTTGGGCCGGATGTGTCTTGCCTCAAATAAATTGGTGCCGGGAGGGGGAATCGAACCCCCACTTCCTTTCAGAAACCGGATTTTGAATCCGGCGCGTCTACCAGTTCCGCCATCCCGGCGCGGAGGGCGCATAGTATAGGTGTGCTGGTTCGCCGGTGCCAGCCGATTATTGCGACCTTTTCTCTACTCAGGGCATCTACCATTCGGACTATGAGTAAATTCATCGACATTCATATCGATCCGGCGATCGTAAGAAGAGCCGCTCGCGGAGACGGCAAGGCGCATGAGATTCTCTATCGCTCGTTCGCCACGGCGGTCTATTCGGTGTGTCTGCGCTTCACGCGGGTACCAACTCAGGCGGAAGACCTGTTGCAGGAGACGTTTATCGAAGTCATGCGCAGCATTGCTGCGTTTCGCGGTGAAGCACCGATTGGCGCCTGGATTCGGCGCATCGCGGTGACGAAATCGCTGATGTTTCTGCGCTCGGCCTGGCACAGCCGTGGACAGAGTCTCGACGATGACTGGCACAACACCACGCCGGGTCGGGCAGAGAGCCACGGGATTTCGCGCCACCCCGAGGAGGCCATCGACCTGGACGCGGCGTTGGCCAACCTGCCGTCGGTCAGTCGCGCTGTCGTCTGGCTGCACGACGTCGAGGGATTTACGCACAAGGAAATTGGCGGAATGCTGGGCAAGACAGAAAGTTTTTCCAAGTCGCAGCTGTCGCGTGCCTATCAACGATTGCGTCCCATGCTGGATCCTGACTCGGTGGTCGGATTCGGCAGTAACTCAATGGAAGGCCCCGCACTTGGCCGCTGCTGAGCGGATTAATGCACTAACGGTTTGAAAAATTATGACTGAAAAAAATGATGCACAGGACGAAGAAATGATTTGTGGACTTACCGTTGCCGAACGCGACGTTCTGCAAATGAAGTTGCACGAACTTCCCGATACCATGCCTCCTCGGGCAGTGTGGACTCGAATCGAGCAACAGGCACGTGCGGAAGGTCTCCTGACAAAAGCGGGTATTCCGGAACAGACGAGATGGTACGCGGGCTTCGGGCTTGCGGCTGCAGTGGTTTTGGCGGTGATTATCTTGCCGAAAACGACCCATCAAGGCGATGTGTCGCCGGCGGCAGAGACGGAAGTTTTTGCAACGGTGCCGGAGTATACGGCCGACACGGGTTTGAGCGGCTACCCGTCGATTAACGCTTTGATGGTGCAGTCACAGGTACTGGAGCGTGACTTGCGGGCCTTGCCACGAGAGCCACGTATTCGGCGAGCCAGCACTACGGCCACAATTTTCGATCTGCAGGACCGCATTGCCGAGATCGATCATCAGTTGAGTCAGGCCGGGTCGAGTATGACGCCGGAGCAGCAGCAAATTTTTTGGGGAGAGCGCGTCAGGCTGATGGATTTACTGTTGCGACTGCGTTACGCCGAAACCCGGAGGATGGCATTTTGAGACGTCATTCCAATAATTTATCCGTGAGCAATGGGACCGCCTTTTTGCTGCACAAGGATTCAGGAGTATGACAATGAAAAACAGCTTGCAAGTCTTGTTGCTGACAGCAGCTGCCTGTCTGGGCACTCAGGCGCTGGCGCAATCGTCAGCCGAAGAAGAGGCGGCGCGCCAGAAAAATGAGAACGAAAATACGCGATTGGAAACCAGACGCGTCAATGTCGTCGTCGAAATGCGTGAAGCGGAATCCCGCCTCGAAGAGGCCGCTCGCCGTATCGGTGAACTCAGTTCCCGTCAGCTAAGAACCGTGGGCGCTACAGGCTGGAGTTTCGATACGGACGGCAACGACCGGCCTGTGCTGGGCATTACGATTGGCTCAACAAAGGATAAAGAGACGGTGGCCGGGGTCAAAATCCTTGGCGTAACCCCGGGCGGCGCCGCCGCCGAGGCCGGACTGCGTTCCGGAGACGTCATCACCACGATCAACGAAGCGTCATTGAGCGCTGACAACGCGGATGACGCCAATAGCAAGTTGGTCGATATCCTTTCCGGTGTGGAAGAGGGCGCTATGCTGGATATCGAGTATTTGCGCGATGGCAAGGTGCTGACGACCGAAGCTAGCCCAAGGCGCATGATGTTGCGACGTTTCGAATTTCACGGCCCCGATTCGGACTTCGGTTTTCCACAACCGCCGGGTACGCCGGGTTCGGACTTTCGATATTTCGCCTTCATGACGGGTGCCGGTGGCTGGGGCGATATGGAAATGGTTGCGTTGACTGAGGACCTGGGTCGCTACTTCGGTACGGATGAAGGCTTTCTCGTCGTCAGTGCACCGAAGGACGAGGCGTTCTTGCTTAAGGATGGCGATGTAATTCAGAGTATTGGCGGACGTGAACCCAAATCCGTACCGCATGCCATCCGGATTCTGAGCTCTTATCAAGCGGGCGAAAAACTCGAAATAAAGATCATGCGTGATCAGCGCCGCAAGACGTTGAAGATCGAGGTGCCCGACGATCGAAGCAGCCGGAACGAGGGGTTTTTCTTCCCACAAGGTGAAACGGAGATATTGGTTGCGCCGGATTCGAAGGCCTGGATATCGGAATAAGCCGCCTGCGCGACGACAGGTTCGATTTTCATGATAATGGGCGCGCGTGCCTTTGCTAACATGCGCTCCCATGCGCTTGAGCGACTTCGATTACCGTCTTCCCGATAAGCTGATTGCCCGCTACCCGACCGGGCAACGGCGCGCCAGTCGATTGCTGGTTGTTGATTGTGCGGCGGATCGCCTGGTTGACCGTCACTTCGGCGATCTGCCGGCCTTCCTGCGTCGCGGTGACCTGCTGGTTTTCAACAATACTAAAGTCATTAAAGCCCGGCTCCACGGCAACAAAGCATCGGGTGGTAAATTTGAATTGCTGGTTGAGAGAATCACCGGTGTCCATACCTGCCTGGCGCACGTGCGTGCCAGTAAATCGCCGCGGCCTGGCACGCAATTGTTGTTCGCCGGTGAATGCACAGCGGATGTTCTGAGTCGGGACGCCGACCTGTTCGAGCTTGAATTTTCCCGGCCACTCGCCGAATTTCTTGACGCAGAGGGTGAGATACCACTACCCCCCTACCTGAATCGCGCGGCCGAGCCGGGAGACGATGAGCGCTACCAGACGGTGTATGCACAACAAGCGGGTGCGGTGGCGGCGCCCACTGCAGGCCTGCATTTCGATACCGCGATGATGGACGAAACGGCGCAGGCCGGGATTCGCCACTGTTTCGTCACGTTGCACGTCGGCGCCGGCACCTTCCAGTCGCTCCGGGAGGAGCAGGTCGAGGCAAACCGGTTACATGCAGAGCGTGTGGAGGTAAGCGATACCGTGGTATCGGCAATCCATGCTACCCGCCAGGCTGGCGGACGCGTCATTGCCGTTGGTACGACATCGGTGCGTGCACTCGAAGCCGCCACGCTCGATGGCGTGCTTCGGTCGTGGCGAGGCGAGACAGAAATCTTTATACGACCGGGCTACCGTTTTCGCAGCGTCGACGCCCTGTTGACCAACTTCCATTTACCCCAGTCCTCTCTCCTGATGCTGGTTGCCGCCCTGGCCGGCACGAAACAGATATTGCATGCGTATCGTCATGCGGTTGACAATGCCTACCGGTTTTTCAGCTACGGAGATGCCATGCTGATTCTTCCCGAGTCACCAGCGCCATGAAATTCAATCTCAGGAAAACGAGCGGTGCCGCACGACTTGGCGTCATCGAATTTCGTCGTGGCGAAGTTCGCACACCGGCTTTTATGCCGGTCGGTACTTACGGCACGGTCAAAGGCGTCACTCCGGAAGACGTGGCCGGCAGCGGTGCAGACATCATTCTCGGCAATACCTTTCACCTGATGCTGAGACCGGGCACGCGCGTCATTCGCAAACACGGCGGTCTGCATGAGTTCATGAACTGGCGCGGGCCCATGCTGACGGACTCCGGCGGTTTCCAGGTTTTTTCGCTGGCTTCCATGCGCAAACTCAGTGAGGAGGGCGTGTGCTTCCGGTCCCCCGTGAACGGCGACGAAATTATGCTCACACCGGAGAGATCGATGGAAGTCCAGCACGATCTCAATGCCGACGTCACCATGATCTTCGACGAATGCACGCCGTATCCTGCGACCGAAACCGAAGCCCGTGAATCCATGCAGCGGTCCCTGCGCTGGGCCAGACGAAGCCGGCAACGGTTTGACGAACTGCGCGACCTCGCACCCGAGCGAGGCGAGGCTTTGTTCGGCATCGTGCAAGGCTCCATCTACGATGGCCTCCGCCAGGAATCGCTGGCCGAGCTGGAAAACATCGGTTTTGACGGCTTCGCCATCGGTGGTCTCGCTGTTGGCGAGCCGGAGGCTGAGCGTATTCAGGTGCTCGACGCGCTCATGCCAAATATGCCGCAGGATCGGCCCCGTTACCTCATGGGTGTCGGCACCCCTCTCGACATCGCCACGAGTGTCAGCCGCGGCATTGATATGTTCGACTGCGTCATGCCCACGCGTCACGCGCGTACCGGCCACCTGTTTACCTCCCGCGGCGTCGTCAAGATTCGTAACGCGCGCTATACCGAGGACACCGGACCGGTGGATCCGGATTGCGGTTGTTACACCTGTCAGCATTACAGTCGCGCCTACCTGCGGCATCTCGAAAAATGCGGCGAGATTCTGGGGTCTATGCTCGGGACGATACATAATTTGCATTATTATCAGAAACTTATGGAGGATCTTAGGCAGGCGATTCAGGCGGATACGCTGCATGAGTACGTGCTTGCTTTGCGTGCTACTTATACTTCCGAGGTTGATTGACGGGCAGTATTGCGGCGCTACGAACTCGCGCGGTGAGGTCGGTCTCTGAGACCCGCCGCGAGTACGTCCGTGTAGGCTCGGGCCCCGCATCCCTGCGGGGCACGGTCTCAGAGACCGACCTCACCGCACGAGTCCTTGATTGTGGTCGCTGAAATTCGAATGTTGTGGTGCTTGAATCGTGCTGGTTGGGCCCCATGTTGTTCAATCGTGTGCCATAATGGCGCGCTTATTTTTTGGCTCTGGACTGAAACGTCCCTCGCATAAGACTAAAAACACATGGATTTTCTAATTAGTTCTGCTCACGCTCAGGGTGCCGCACCGGCCGCTGATCCTTTCGGGTTCCTGCTGCCGATGCTGGTTATCTTCGGTGCGTTCTACTTTCTCCTGATCCGGCCGCAACAGAAGCGGCAAAAAGCACATACTGCTCTGGTCAGTGAATTGTCGTCCGGTGACGAGATTCTTACCTCGGGCGGGATTCTGGGCAAGGTGACGGCAGTCAGTGAGCACTACGCCAGCATCCGGATTGCGAAAGATGTCGAGGTCAAGATCCAGAAGTCGTCAGTGTCGCAGGTAGTGCCCAAAGGCACCATCGACGCGGCCTGAACATTTTCCGCTAAAGAAACGGCCTGATGAATCGATACCCTTCATGGTTAAACATGCTCGTGCTCAGCGTATTGCTGTTGGGTATCCTGCTGGCATTGCCCAACTTCTTCGGCAACGCGCCTGCCGTGCAAATGGTAAGCGCCGACGGTCGCGCGTTCACTGATGAGAAAATCGATGAGATCGTCGCGGTACTCAAAGCGGGCAATGTCACGCCCGAAGCGGCGTATCTGCAGGACGGTCGGGCGGTAGTACGCTTCCACATCGATCCGGATAAGAGTGAGTCGAGCGGGTCGGACTCAACTACGGCGAGTGATTCAGATCAGACCAGGGCGGCCGAGATTCTGCGCCGGAAGTTTTCTGACTCCGCCAGTGTTGCCTTGACTCGTGCGCCCCAACTGCCCGACTGGTTGCGCAGTCTGGGCTTGAGCCCAATGAGTCTTGGCCTCGATCTCCGGGGCGGCGTTTATTTTCTGCTCGAAGTGGATATGGACTCGGCCATACACAGTCGGCTCACGCTTTACGAACAAAGTTTTACGGCGCTGCTTCGGGATGCGCGAATCAGGAGTCGGGTCGATCTCGCGGGCTCGGAGATTATCGTTCGCTTGCGGGGCGCAGAGAATCTGCAGGCGGCGCGAGATGTCATTGCGTCGGCCGATCCGGATTTGCTGGTTTTCGATGGAGTCGATGGGCAGTCGTTGCGCGTACGAATGACCGAAACGCAGATTCGTGATCGACAGGATTTCGCGATTGAGCAAAACATTACCACGCTGCGTAACCGTGTTAATCAGCTTGGCGTGGCCGAGCCTCTCGTGCAACGTCAGGGCGTTGACCGCATTGTCGTGCAATTGCCCGGCGTGCAGGATCCGAACCGACTCGACGATATTCTGACGGCAACCGCGACGCTGGAATTCCGCATGGTCGACACCGCCGGAACGTCGCCAGGGTCACGCCGTTACCCGGGTCGCAATGGCGAGGCCGGACAGAATTTGCGCCGCGAAATTATCGTTTCGGGCGATCAGATTATCGACGCAGAATCAGGTTTTAGTGAAGGCTCACCGGCCGTGTTCATTACGCTGGACTCTGCCGGCGGCACCAGCATGTTGAAAAATACACGCGAAAATCTTAACAAACCCATGTCGACCGTGTTTATCGAAGTACGCCGGGAAACGAAGGAAGTGAATGGCGAACTGGTTACCAACACAGTCCGGACGGAGGAAATCATCAATACCGCGACGATTCGCGGCATTTTCAAGGATCGTTTCGTTGTCACCGGGCTCAGGCCCCTTGAGGCGCGCGACCTGGCCTTGTTATTACGGGCCGGTGCACTCGCAGCGCCGGTATTCAAGGTCGAAGAACGGACTATTGGTCCCACGCTGGGCCAGGACAATATCGACCGGGGATTCGAAGCGGTTAGTATCGGTTTCCTGGCGGTGGTGATCTTCATGGCGATCTACTATCGTGGTTTTGGTCTGATCGCCAACGTGGCGCTTTTCTCCAATTTGCTCTTTATCGTCGCCTTGCTTTCCCTGTTACAGGCCTCCCTGACGTTGCCGGGCATTGCCGGCATTGTGTTGACCGTGGGTATGGCCGTGGATGCAAACGTCCTGATATTCGAGCGTATTCGCGAGGAGTTAGCGGCTGGCAATTCAGCGCAAGGCGCCATTCATGAGGGCTATGACAAAGCGTTATCTTCCATTATGGATGCCAATGTCACGACTTTGATCGCCGCCATCGTCTTGTTCGCGTTCGGCACGGGGCCGATCAAGGGATTCGCGATTACCTTGTCGTTAGGTATCGTCACGTCGATGTTCACGGCGGTCATCGGTACGCGCACCATCGTCAACCTGGTTTTCGGTGGTCGGAAAATCAAGAGCCTCCCGGTATAGGATTAGGATTCGTACGATGCGCATGATCAAAGAAAAAACCAGCATTGATTTTCTGAGTCGATCGCGCCGTCGTATCGCGCTGTCGATATCCGCGCTGGCGATCGTTGTTTCACTGGTATCCATTGGTACTCGCGGGCTGGAATTGGGCATCGACTTCACGGGCGGCGTCTTGCTCGAGATTGGCTATCCGCAGGCGGCCGATCTCAATAAAATTCGCGGCCTGCTGGCCGATGCGGGATTTGACGATGTGCAGGTCCAGGAGTTTGGCGTTGCGACAGACGTCTTGTTGCGACTGCCGCCGCAGGTGGATGCCAACCCGAATGAGATTCGTGAAAGACTGCGCACGACGCTCGCCGCGGACGAGCCGAACGTGGATTTACGCCGCGTGGAATTCGTCGGGCCGCAAGTCGGTGAGGAGCTGACGGAGAAGGGCGGCCTGGCGATGATTTTCACGCTGCTGATGATTTTCGCGTACGTGATGTTCCGCTTTCAGTGGAAATTCGCGGCCGGCGCGGTCGCGGCATTGGCACATGATGTCATCATTACGGTTGGATTCTTTTCAATATTCGGTCTGGATTTCGACCTGACGGTGGTGGCCGCGGTGCTGGCCGTTATTGGTTATTCCCTGAATGACACCGTCGTTGCCTTCGATCGAATTCGTGAAAATTTTCTGGGTCTCCGGGGTATGTCATCGGAAGATGCGATGAACCTGTCCATCAATGAAATGCTGGCACGTACCATCATCACCGGTCTTACGACGCTGCTGGTGCTGATCGCCTTGTTGTGGTTCGGCGGAGAATCGGTAGCGCCCTTTTCAATCGCGTTGATCGTGGGAATTATTGTCGGTACTTACTCGTCGATTTACACCGCAAGCGCGATTGCACTGAACCTGGACGTTAGCGCACAGGACTTGATGCCGCCTGAAATCGACCCGGAGCTGATCGACGATCTGCCTTGAATTCGTGTCGTGCGAGGTCGCTATGACTTGCCAAACATTTCACGAACATGGGGTGCAAAAAGTCGTGTCAGTCCACTGTAAATTTTCGGCGTCCCGGTCAGGACATGACCCGTCTCAAGATAATTATCACTGCCGTCAAGGCCGGTGATGATGCCGCCGGCTTCACGAATAATCAGCGCGCCCGCCGCAATATCCCATTGGCACAGGCCGGTTTCCCAAAACGCGTCGAGGCGACCGGCGGCGACATAACAGAGGTCGAGCGCGGCCGCTCCCGGGCGTCGGATGCCTGAAGTGCGCGCCATGGCGGCCGTAAACATCTTCATGTAGGGGGCCAATGCTTCGTTCGAATCACGGTAGGGAAAGCCGGTGCCAACCAGTGCCCGCTCCATGGTTTTTACGCCGCTGACGCGAATCCGATGACCGTCGAGTTCCGCACCCTGGCCGCGTGACGCGGTAAACAGCTCCTGCCGTAGCGGGTCGTAGACGACAGCGTGCTCGGGCCGGCCTTTATGCAATAGCGCGACGGAGACGCAAAAAACCGGGAAGCCGTGCAGGAAGTTGGTGGTACCGTCCAGTGGATCGATGACCCACAGGTAATCGGATTCACCGCTGGCACCGCTTTCCTCGGCGAGAATGGCGTGCCCAGGATAGTGTTTATGGATCATGTCGATGACGGCACGTTCTGCAATTCGATCGGCTTCGCTAACGAAATCGTTGCGTCCTTTCTGTTCCACTTTCAGCTTGTCGAGCTTCTTCAGGCTGCGGATAAGCGTATTTCCGCCATCGCGGGCCGCCATTACGGCCACATTGAGTAGTGCGTGCATGGTGCGGTTCCATCAAATTGAAAAAAGAGCATGTGTCGTCCGGCAAGAAAATCAGTCGACAGGCGCGTTAGAATAGCAAACCTTTGCGGCGGCAGGCGCGACAATTTACGAACCCGAGAGGAAATGCGGCCGGATGAACGTTCGAATCATTTTAGTAGGTACCACCCATTCCGGAAACATCGGTGCGGCCGCGCGCGCGATGAAGAATATGGGCCTGCACGACCTGATGCTGGTTCGTCCGAGGGCATTTCCGCATGAAGACGCGACGGCGCGTGCATCCGGGAGCGAGGATATTCTGCAAGCCGCGCAGGTTGTCGACAGCTTGCAGGAAGCACTAAAAGACTGCACCTACGTCGCCGGTGCCAGCGCTCGTTCAAGAACGATCGGCTGGCCCAGCATGGCACCCCGGGAATGCGCGGCGCGCCTGCTTAAGGAAAGCCGACACGGCACGGTCGCGGCCGTATTCGGGCCTGAAAAATCGGGACTGACCAACGACGATCTGGATCTCTGCAACACCCTGCTGACGATTCCCACGACGCCGGGATTCAGTTCACTGAACCTGGCGATGGCCGTCCAGGTGCTGAGTTATGAATTGAGAATCACTGATTGTGGCGAGCTGGAAAACGACTATTCACCGGAATCGCCGCTGGCAACCGGCGAAGAACTCGAACATTTTTACGGCCATCTTGAAAGTGTCCTCACGCGCAGCGGGTTTCTGGATCCCGGCAAGCCGCGTCACCTGATGCGGCGGGTACGGCGACTGATCATCCGTGCGCAGCCTGACCAGAGTGAAATAAACATACTGCGTGGCATCCTGAGTTCGCTCGACCCGGAAAAACAGCAGGCCGGAGGCAACAAGTCATGAAATCAACGCATGCGAATGCGCCGATTTATCTGGATGACGCGGCGACTACCCGCATCGATCCGCAGGTCGCTGCCGCGCTGTCGGCCTGTTTCGCGGCACGTGCGGACTATGGCAACGCGGCTTCGAGCCACATTGCCGGTCGACGTGCACAAGCGGCGATTGACACGGCGCGGCAGCAGCTCGGTCTGCTGCTCAATGCACGACCGCAGGATTTGATCTGGACGTCGGGCGCAACCGAATCGGACAATCTGGCGATTATCGGCGCGGCGCGGTTTCGCGCCCATCGCGGTCGTCACCTGGTGACGATGACGACAGAGCACAAAGCCGTGCTTGAGTCATTCGACGCGCTCGAGAAAGAAGGCTTCGAAGTGAGCCGATTGTCACCAGGCGCCGACGGCGTTCTCGCATTGTCGGCTCTCGAAGCGGCAATTCGTGAGGAGACCCAGCTTGTTTCCATTATGCACGTCAACAATGAGACGGGTGTCGTCCAGGATATCGCCGCGATCGGCGCACTGTGTCGCTCCCGCGATGTGCTGTTTCATACCGATGCCGCGCAATCGGCCGGCAAATTGCCTGTCGATCTCGCCGCACTGCCGGTGGATCTGCTGTCATTGACCGCACATAAGTTTCGTGGCCCACAGGGGGTCGGTGCTCTGTACATTGCCGATCGGCCCGGCTGCTCGGTGGCACCGTTGCTGCACGGCGGCGGCCAGGAACGGCGCTTGCGGCCTGGCACCTCAGCCCTGCACCAGATTGTCGGCATGGGTGTCGCCGCAAAACTGGCGCACGATCGACTGGCTGCGAACCTCCGGCATGTGACTGCTTTGCACGAGCGACTGTGGAACGCGGTGAAGCGCATCCCAGGGGTTACGCGCAATGGCTCGGCTGACGCGCACTATGCCGGCATTCTGAACATCAGCGCCGCCGGCGTCGAGGGCGAAAGCCTGATGCTGGCGCTGGAACCGCTGTGCGTGGCGAGTGGCTCTGCCTGCAACACGCAAAGTCGCGAGCCGTCGTTCGTTTTAAAGGCGCTGGGGTGTACGGACCTTGAAGCGCAAAGTGCAATTCGCTTTAGTTTCGGACCGGAGACCTCGCTTGGCGATATTGACTTCGCCGGCGAACACTACCGCTCGGCCGTGACGAAATTGCGGGCAATCGCACCGGCCGCAGCGGCATGACGGGGGTCGCCCGGTCCGCACTTCCCGAACCGTACAATCAGCGCGTGCGCGCCCTGTTCGAGGAACCCCAGCACGCCGGCGAGGTCGTGAACGGCCCTGGCCGGCGGTTTGAAGGTCGTGCCTCCGAATCCGCTGCGGGCGCCCAGATCGTGCTGGCCGCCGTCGTAAGCGATGGGATATTGGCCGTATTGCGTTTTCGGGTATTCGGCTGCCCGCACCTGATCGCGGCGGCGGAGCTGACGTGCGAACGATTCGAGGGTGAACCGGTCAAAAAACTGCAGGATTTCAGTGTTTCCGATCTTATGGAAACATTGGGGGTGCCGGTTGAGAAAACGGGCCGTATACTACGGCTTGAGGATGCAGTCCGGGCATTGCTGTTACAGATAGACCGTACGGCGACCAACAAGGATTAAGATTCGATCATGGCAATATCGTTAACACAACCCGCGGCGGACCGGGTCAGAAGCCACTTGCAGACGCGTGGCAAAGGCATCGGCCTGCGTCTGGGCATCAAAAAAACCGGCTGCAATGGCTTCGCTTACGTCGTGAACTATGCGGATTCCGTCGATGAGGGTGACACGGTCTTTGAAGATCACGGCATCAAGGTGGTTGTGGATCCGGCGAGTCTCGAACTGATCGACGGTACGCAGGTTGATTTCGTCAAGGAAGGTCTGAATGAGGCATTCAGTTTTCGCAACCCCAACGTGACCGGCGAGTGTGGCTGTGGCGAGAGCTTCAGCGTCTAGGTCACCGTTTCCTCTTCGAACAGCGGCTCGAAAAACCCCGGGATTGCGCCTTAGTCGCGTTGCCTGGCACTGTTTTTACTAGTAAAATTGAAGGTTTACGCAGGGTCGGCATCTTCGTTGCCGGCCTTTTTCATCAATTCAGCAAGGAATAATCGAATGTCCGTTGAGCAAACGCTCTCAATCATCAAGCCCGATGGTGTGCAAAAGAATCTGATCGGGGAAATCTACAGCCGCTTTGAAAAAGCCGGCCTGAACATTGTCGCGGCGAAAATGCTGCACCTGAGCAAGCAGCAGGCAGAGAGTTTTTACGCGGTGCATAAAGAACGGCCTTTTTACGATGACCTGGTCCGTTACATGACGTCGGGCCCGGTCATGGTGACGGCACTGCAGGGCGAAGCCGCGGTCGATACTCATCGCAAGATTATGGGTGCAACGAATCCCGCAGAAGCCGATGCCGGCACTATACGTGCCGATTTCGCGGACAGCATCGAAGAAAACATTGTGCACGGCTCGGACGCAACCGAGACAGCGGCTCAGGAGATCGCTTTTTTCTTTGCTGATGACGGAGTGTGTCCGCGAACCCGTTAAGTCGCGGCGGACCAGAAGAAATGCAGGCAGACGCCAGTAAACAAAATCTGCTCGGGTTGCCACAGCCCGTGCTGGAAACGTTTTTCGCCGATCTGGGTGAGAAACCGTTTCGTGCGCGTCAGCTTATGCAGTGGATTCACCAACGCGGCGCGGACGGTTTCGACGGGATGACGGACATCTCCAAAGGTTTGCGGGAGCGGCTCGACGAAGTCGCGAACATCGCCTTGCCGCAGGTAGTGTCGGAAAAGCGTTCCAGTGACGGCACGGTAAAATGGTTGTTTTCAGCGGGTGGCGGGCAAGCGATCGAGACGGTTTTTATTCCCGAACCCGCGCGTGGCACGTTGTGCATATCGTCACAGGTCGGATGCGCACTGAATTGCGCGTTTTGTGCCACCGGTGCGCAGGGTTTTAATCGTAATTTGACGACCGATGAAATCGTCGGCCAGGTTTGTCATGCCAATCGTGTGCTACCGCCCCGGGCCAGCGGTGATCCGGCCGTCAGTAACGTGGTGTTCATGGGCATGGGTGAACCGCTGGCGAACTATCGCAGCTTGATTCCGGCGCTGGAGATACTTATTTCGGACTACGCCTACGGATTGTCGCGGCGTCGTATCACGGTCAGCACATCCGGTATAGTGCCGCAGATCAATCGGCTTGGCGACGACTGCAACGTATCGCTGGCGGTATCGTTGCATGCGCCGAACGATGAGTTACGCTGTCGTATCGTGCCAATCAATCGCATGCATCCGATCGCTGAATTGTTGCAGGCGTGCTGGTCGTACGCGGCAAAGCGCGCGAATCGATACGTTACCTTCGAATACGTCATGCTAAAAGGCGTCAATGACTCACTGCAGCACGCGACGCAATTGGCGAATTTATTGGCCAACAAACCGGCGAAAATAAACCTGATTCCGTTCAATCCGTTTGCTGGCAGCGACTTCGAGTGTTCGGCGGCCAGCACGATCGAACAATTTCAGCGGCGGATTCGCGAGCTTGGCGTGATCGCGACGACGCGTAAGACGCGCGGCGACGATATCGATGCCGCTTGTGGTCAGTTGGCTGGTAAAGTAAGCGATCGAATCCGGGTCAGGCTGGGTGACAGGAAACGGAGGGTGGCAGCATCGTGACCAATAGAGCGAAATTACTGGCGAGTGGGCTGGCCGTGTTGCTGGTGTCCGCCTGCGTATCGACGTCGAGCGGGCCGCCTGTGCGCACGGAGGACACGGCCGAGGCCGCGAACCAGTATTACTCGCTCGGTGCGAGGTACTACAGAAACGGTCAGTACGAGCTTGCGCGGGATCGCCTGAAGCATGCGTTGACGTTCGATCCAAAGCTTGCGATTGCCCACTCCGTGCTGGCGTTGACCTACCAGGCACTGGATGTCCCCCGCCTGGCAGAAGAACATTTCGAGTTAGCCGTGCGTTTTGAACCGAAAAATATTTCCGTTCGAAATACGTATGCGGTCTATCTGTGTCAACAGAGGGAATTCGACAAGGCGCGCGCTCAGTTTGAAAGAGTCATTAACAATCCCGAGAATGACGATCCGGAGGTGATGCTGACTAACGCCGGCGTATGCATGGTCCAAAAGCCCGCTCCAGCGGAGGCCGAGACGTATTTTCGTCGCGCGCTGAGCGAAAAGCCGGGCTATGGTGAGGCGCTGTTGCAAATGGCGTTGCTGAAGCGGCAGGCGGGAGATCAATTGTCGGCGCGTGCATTTCTGCAGCGCTACCTGGGATCGAATCCTTCTTCTGCGGCGATTCTTTATCTCGCTGTGCAGATCGAAAAAGATATCGGCAACGCGCGCGCGAGTACGGATTACACCCATCAATTGCTGCGCGATTTTCCGACGTCCGAAGAAGCCAGACGCCTGATGGAGGCCGGCTGATACCGGTACAGACTGATGTCCGATACGCCGCAGCCCGATAACGAAACAGAGCCGGATGCACCGATTGCCGGTATGCGCCTGGCCGCAGCCCGCCGTGCCCGGGATATCTCCGTACTCGACATCGCCAAAGAGTTGCACCTTGACGAGCTAAAGGTTCGTGCGCTGGAAGAAAATAATTTCGAGGTCTTTGGCGCGCCGGTCTTTGTGAAAGGCCATTTGCGGAAATATGCAGAGCTGGTTGGTGTGCCGATGGATGACATTCTGGCGGACTACTATTCACTGAATCGCGCCGTGGGTGCACCGCCGGTAGTCGGGCGTCCGAGAGCAATAGAACTCGATTATCACATTGGCCGATGGATCGCAGCGATTGCGATCATTGCGCTGCTCGGCGCTGTCGTCGGGGCCGTCTACTGGTGGTTCGAAAACCGCTCGGCCGAACCGCTGGCACAGACCGATACGGCGACGCTGGCTCCGTTTGCATCGTCGGCGGAAAATGATATCGACGAGTTGACCGGATCAGAGCCGGCGGCAAGTCTAGCCGAGACCGTTGGGGTCGGCGACGCGGACACAGAATCGGCGGTGGCTGCGATTGACGCCAGTCCGCCGGCAGCAGCTGGTGACATCGTTGATAACGGCTCCGCCGCTTCGGAAATCGTATCTGCATCGTCACCGTCCGATGAACCGCTGGCAACGCTTGCGATGAATTTCAGCGGTGATTGCTGGACGGAAGTCTCGGATGCGGCCGGAAAACGACTGTACTTCGATCTGGGGACGGCTGGTCGAAACGTGACGGTCACCGGAGCGGCACCATTGCGCGCGCTGTTCGGTAACAGTGAAAATGTGAATGTTACCGTCAACGGTCAGGACTACATTATTCCCGCGTCCATGCGCAGCGGTCGAACCGCCCGACTCACTGTAAACGCGCCGTAACGTCAATGAAACCGCGTGCAGTCAGAGGCATGAACGATGTTCTGCCGGATATCTCCGCAACCTGGCGGTATCTGGAAGAGGTAGTCCGTGAGGTCGTCGAGTCGTACGGTTACCGGGAAATTCGGCTGCCAATCATTGAACACACGGAATTGTTTCGACGTTCCATCGGCGAAGTGACGGATATCGTCGAAAAAGAGATGTATACGTTCGCTGATCGCAACAATGAAAGTCTGACGTTGCGGCCGGAGGCGACAGCCAGCATGGTGCGGGCGGGAATTACCAATGGTTTGCTGCACAATCAGCGACAGAAGCTGTGGACGGCGGGGCCAATGTTTCGCTATGAGAAACCGCAAAAGGGTCGTTATCGGCAATTCCACCAGTTTGACGTGGAGGCGATGGGCTATGCCGGGCCGGATGTCGATGCCGAACTGATTATTTTGTGCGCGCGCATGTGGCAACGGCTCGGATTGTCCCGCCTGACGCTCGAAATCAACTCGCTGGGCACGAACCAGGCACGTGCGATTTATCGACAGGAACTCGTTGATTACTTCACGACAGTGAAAAACCGGCTGGATGAGGATAGTATTCGCCGGCTCGGGCAAAACCCGCTGCGGATTCTGGATTCAAAGAACCCGGAACTGGGCGACATCATTGCCGCGGCGCCGGTGATGATTGACTATCTTGATGAAGAATCGGTGCAGCATTTTGCCGGGCTCAAGTCGTTGCTGGATTCGGCCGGGGTTGCGTACCGAGTGAATCCGCGGCTGGTTCGGGGCCTCGATTATTACAATCGTACGGTGTTCGAATGGGTGACGGACGCGCTGGGTTCGCAGGGCGCAGTCTGTTCCGGCGGACGTTATGACGGCCTGGTGGAAAAACTGGGAGGACGCCCGACTCCGGCGATTGGCTGGGCGATGGGTATCGAGCGACTGGTGGCGTTGTTTATAGCCTGTGGCGGGACGGCACCGCCACTCGATCCGCACGTCTACATCGTGGCGGCCGGCGAAAAGGCATTGGCGAAGGCGTTTGAGTTGAGCGAGATATTCCGGGATGGCATCGATGCCGTCCGGGTCGAAGTTAATCTGGGCGGTGGCAGCTTCAAGTCACAGCTCAAACGCGCCGATAAGAGCGGTGCGTCGTACGCACTGATTCTTGGCGAAGATGAGATTGAGGAGAAGGTAGCAGGATTGAAACCTCTGCGCAGCGGGGAAGAACAGAGAAGCATTCCGCTTGCCGGGATCGTCGCCGAGCTCGGCGAAGCGCTCGGCGAACTTAACTAATATTTGCACACTGGCCCGGCGTCGGGCCCGAAACTAACAGAAGGCACAATTGTGGACGAAACACTTTCCGAAAAGGAACAACTTGAAGAGATGCGCGCGTGGTGGAAGGAAAACGGTACCTACGTGATCGCGGGTCTGATCATAGGTATTGGCGGCATCCTGGGCTTCAATCAGTGGAAAAGCAAACAGCTCGATACACAGCTCGGCGCATCGGCGCTGTACGAATCCCTGTTGGACGAAGTGGCTGATAACCGGCTCGAGCCTTCGCAAACGATCGCCGCGGACATTTATTCGAGCTATCCGGAGACCGTGTATGCCGATCAGGCACGGCTGGCCATGGCACGTATTCTCATGGATCAGGGGCGTGACGAGGACGCAGCGGCCGTATTGCAGGCGCTGGTCACCGACGGTACCCATGACGTGATTCAGTCGGTAGGCCGTTTGCGCCTGGCGAAAATCCTGCTGTTTCAAAACAAGCCTGAAGACGTGCTGTCGCTGCTGGACGGTTCCGACGCTGGCGCTTTTGCGGCCCGCAACAATGAGGTGCTTGGTGATGCCTATTTCGAACTGGGGCAATACCAGCAAGCCGAGGCGGCCTACCAGGCAGCGATGTCCGATCCGCGTGCATCGCAGATGCTGGATACGGCGCTGGTGCAGATGAAAATAAACGATCTGCCCGATATCCTGACGCAAGCCGCTGACTCGGCCGAGCCCGCTGTAACCGCACCGGCTGACGTAGCGGCAGAATCGGCTTCTACTAACGAAGAGGCGAGTGGCGAGTGAGGTTTGCCGCTCACATTTTGCTGTTGAGCATTGCCGTTACCGCATTGCCAGGCTGCGGTATTTTCGGCGGCGGTGACGACGAAGAGCTTAAGCCGACGGAGTTGCTCGATTTCGAGCAGACGTTGGCGATCAGGAAACTCTGGTCGGGTAAGGTTGGCGACGGCAGCGAGTTTCTGCGCCTCTCGCTGCAGCCATCCGGTGATGGCATTCGCATTTATGCGGCCAGCATTGACGGTGTCGTGAGCGCATTTAATCCGCAGAACGGCAAACGCCTGTGGCGGGTCGATGTAGATGAAAGGCTAAGCGCGGGTCCGGGCGTCGGTGAAGAACGCCTGATCGTCGTTACCCAGCAAGGTGAAGTGGTTTGTCTGAATACCGCCGATGGTGCGGAAATCTGGCGCAGTGATATCGAGAGTGAATCCATCGCACCGCCGAGGCTAAAAAATGGTGTCGCCGTGATCGCGACGATCGACGGTAAGTTGCGTGGCCTGTCGTTATTCGACGGTGCTGAGAAGTGGCTGCTGGAGCAGGCACTGCCGCCGTTGACCCTGCGTGGGACGGCTGTACCCGCCATCGTTGGCAGTTCGGTCATTGCCGGATTCGACAACGGGCGCTTGCTCGCGGCCGGTCTGGATGACGGTATCGTCGAATGGGAAACCGTACTGTCGCAACCGACGGGCCGTTCGGACCTTGAGCGGCTCGCGGACGTCGATGGTGCCATCGCGGTGGTCGGCCAGGATGTGTATGCGGTCGGTTACCACGGCCGACTGGCTGCAATTGCGGCCGAATCGGGCCAGATTCTCTGGTCGCGGGAAATTTCAAGTTACTCTGGCATCGGCGCCGATTGGGAGAACATCTACACACTCAGTGATGACGGTGAAGTCATCGGTTTGTTGCGCCGCAACGGCAGTGAAGTGTGGCGTCAGACGGCACTGGTGCGGCGCGAACCGACGTCGCCGGTATCGTTCGACACGGCGGTCGCCGTGGGCGATTTCGCGGGCTATGTGCATCTTTTCGACAATGGCGACGGTACGCCCGTGGCGCGGGTTCGTGTTGGCAAAGGTATGATTTCCGGCGCGCCGGTCGTGATCGGTGGCAATCTTGTGGTACAAAATGAATCGGGAGTCATCGCGGTATTTGCGGTCAAACAGGCCGAACGTCCTGTGAAATCAAACGACCAGGACGAGAACGGCGGCACCTGAGCCAGCATGGCTGCAGACGAATTCAATGCTTCCTGTTATCGCACTCATCGGTCGACCCAATGTTGGTAAGTCGACGTTATTCAATCGCCTGACGCGTTCTCGCGATGCGTTGGTGGCTGACTATCCCGGCCTGACCAGGGATCGGCAATACGGTTTCGGCAAGATCGGTCCGGTACCCTACCTGGTCATCGACACGGGCGGTGTCGCCGGCGGCGAGAGTGGCATCAGCGAACTCATGGTCGATCAAACCGTGATCGCGTTGCAGGAAGCTGACGTCGCCATCATCATGGTCGATGGACGCAGCGGGCTTACCGCGGCCGACGAACATGTGGCCGAACTGGCACGTAAACACGCGAAAAAGAGTTGGCTGGTTGCCAACAAGGCGGAGGGCCTGGATAAAACCATTGCCACCGGGGAGTTCCACGGCCTTGGTGTGGGCGATCCGGTCGCCATTTCAGCTGCGCACGGCGATCGCGTTTCGGCTTTGATGGATGAGGTGCTTGCACCTTACATCGATGATCATATCGAGCCAGAGGCCGACGATGATGCCGACGGCAAAGACAAACCGCTGCGAATTGCGGTCGTGGGTCGACCCAATGTCGGCAAGTCGACGCTCATCAATCGTCTACTGGGAGAAGATCGGCTGGTTGTCTACGACCAGCCCGGTACCACCCGCGACAGTGTCGCCGTGCCGTTCGAACGCGATGGCCGGCACTATGTGCTGATCGATACCGCCGGTGTTCGGCGTAAGTCGAAAGTGCACGAAACCATCGAGAAATTCAGCATTATTAAGGCATTGCAGGCGATGGAACGATCGCAGGTCGTGCTGGCGGTGCTGGATGCCAAGGAAGGTGTGACGGAACAGGATGTGAGCCTGATGGGCCTGGCGGTTGAGCGTGGGCGCGCGATGGTCGTGGTCACCAACAAGTGGGACGGCCTGGACCGGGATCACCGCCGTCATGTGACTGAACAACTGGAGCGTCGTCTGCCGTTTCTCGATTTTGCGGAGCAACACACGATTTCTGCCTTGCACGGCACGGGTGTGGGTGACCTCCTGCCGGCCGCGCGGCGGGCTTACACAGCGGCAACACGGGACATGGCGACGAAGCGCCTGACCGAAGAGCTGGAGAAAGCGGTCGCCGCTCATGCGCCGCCGCTGGTGCAGGGTCGCCGTATCAAGCTCAGCTACGCCCATCAGGGAGGGCGCAATCCTCCGGTGATCGTCGTTCACGGCAATCAAACCGAGCGTCTGCCCGATGCCTACCGGCGTTATCTGGCCAATCGCTTTCGCAAGATATTTCGTCTCAAGGGAACGCCGGTCCGCATGGTATTCAAGACCAGCAAGAACCCCTTCAAGGGTCGGCGCAACAAGCTGACGCCGCGCCAGCAACGCAAGCGTGAGCGGCTCATGAAGCACGTCAGGAAGCACTGATAACGCGTGCGGCAGAACATTCGCTGCTACGCGCGAAGTTCACGGCAGCGAATTGCCGGGATCGATGCTAAATCACGCCAAGATGTCGCTCCGACGGTTCCCGCGAACGCTATAATGTGCCCTGATGATTGTTTCGGGATAACCCAATGGGTGCGACCAAAAAAATAAAAATTGACGGCCATTTTCCGATGCACCGCGGTGGCTTTCTCGAGTCGCCAACCATTGCCTATGAGACGTGGGGAGAATTGCGCGGCAAGGGTGAAAACGCCATTTTGCTGTTCACCGGGCTGTCGCCTTCGGCGCACGCGGCGTCATCGCCTAAGAATCAGGCGACCGGGTGGTGGGAGGACATGATTGGCTCCGGCTTGCCGCTCGATTCCGATCGCTTTTTTATTGTCTGCATTAATTCTCTGGGCAGTTGTTATGGTTCGACCGGTCCGGCATCAGTCGATCCGGCGACCAGTGAGCCGTACCGGCTCAATTTCCCGGTTCTGACGCTTGAGGATGTGGCGGACGGCGGTTACGCCGTCGTCAAAGCGCTCGGGCTGGAGCGAATACACACGACGATCGGTTGTTCGATGGGTGGCATGAGCGCGCTGGCATTTTGCGTCCGGCATCCGGAACTCAGTGCATCGTTTCTTTCGGTATCCTCGTCGACACGCGCGCTACCGTTTTCCATTGCGGTGCGCTCTCTGCAACGGGAGATGATTCGCCAGGATCCGAAATGGGATGGTGGTCGCTACGATCCCGACGATCCACCGATCAGTGGCCAGCGGCTCGCCCGGAAGCTGGGTATGATCACCTACCGTTCCGCCGAAGAATGGGAAGAACGTTTTGGTCGCGAGCGCATGTTGTCTGAGGGCCACCAGGGCGACCAGTTTTACGGCGATTTTGCGGTCGAGTCCTATCTGGAATCGCAGGCGCAAAAATTCACCGGGCAGTTTGATCCAAATTGTTACCTCTACCTGTCACGGGCGTCGGATTTGTTCGATCTGGCCGAGCATGGGGGTTCGCTGGCCGCCGGCTTTAGCAAGTTACGCCTGAATCGCGCGATGGTTATCGGCGTTCGCACGGACATATTGTTTCCGATACATCAGCAGGAGGAAATGGCGCAGGGATTGTCCGCGGTTGTGGACGATTTTGAGTTTGTGCGACTCGACTGCAACCGGGGACACGATTCGTTCCTGGTGGATATGGACGCATTTCGTCCGGTCATTGGCCGCTTTCTCGAGGGCTAGGGCTAACGCCGGAATTCCGCATTGTTCCATTCGGGCGGATTAGGTCGCGCCTCGGGATATGCTCCTGCTGGTGATTCTGTAGGAGCGTCTCCCGAGGCG
>JAADHU010000029.1 GCA_013151645.1 Gammaproteobacteria bacterium
CCGCTGCAAGTACGTCCCTGTAAGCTCGGGCCCCGCATCCCTGCGGGGCACGGTCTCAGAGCCCGACCCTGGCACACGCTTCCTTTCTCGTGGTACCCAAATCCGCGATCGGGTGGACACGCATCAGCGTTCCGAGGTCAGGCGCTCAAATTCGGCGATCGCGTAACGATCGGTCATGCCGGCGACATAGTCGGCTACAACTCTGGCGCGCTCGGCTTCGTCGCCACTACTGGCGCTGGCGTGAAATTCTTCGGGCATGTGGGCGGGGATTGCCATGTAATGTTCGAACAGTTTCTCGACCATGCGCTTTGCTTTGTCGGTCATTTCGCTGACTTTGTCGTGTTTGTACAAATTTTTCATCAGGAATGACTTGAGCGCGACATGCTGCTCATGCACCTTGTCGCTGAAGGTAACAATGCTTGAACCGTGATTTCTGACGTCGTCAATCGAAGTGAGGTTTAGCTGCTTGAGTTTTGCCTGTGTCGTATCGATAAGATCCGTGACGACGTAGTTGATCATGCGGCGGATAATTTCATAGATAAGGCGACGACCCTCAAGCTCCGGGTAGCGTTTTCGAACCGCCGTGAATTGCGTTTCAAACAGCGCTTGTTCGCGGAGTTTTTCGATGCTGAGCAAGCCCGCTCGAATGCCATCGTCGACATCGTGATTGTTGTAGGCAATGGCGTCGGCAATGTTGGCCACCTGGGCTTCAAGGCCCGCTTGCCGGCGTTGCAGGAATCGCTCGCCGAGCTCACCGAGTTCCTTTGCGTTACGTGCGGAGCAGTGTTTCAGAATTCCCTCGCGCGTCTCGAAAGTCAGGTTGAGGCCGGGGAAATCAGCGTACTTGACCTCGAGGTGATCGACGACACGCAGTGACTGCAAATTGTGCTCGAAGCCGCCGTAGTCGCGCATGCAGGCGTTCAGGGCGTCCTGGCCAGCATGGCCAAAGGGCGTGTGACCCAGGTCGTGGGCTAAGGAAATCGCTTCGACCAGTGATTCGTTGAGGCCGAGTACATCGGCAACCGTGCGTGCGATTTGCGCCACTTCAAGCGAATGCGTCAGGCGGGTTCGGTAGTGATCACCTTCGTGATTAACGAATACCTGCGTTTTGTAGACCAGGCGCCGGAAACCGGTTGAATGCACGATACGATCACGATCGCGCTGGAACTCACCGCGATAGGCGGGTGGCGCTTCCTCGTATACCCGTCCCCGACTCTGCTTTTCGTGGGCCGCGAAAGGTGCAAGCGCGATGCGCGACATCGTCTCAGGCGTCTCCGCGGGCCAGCACCCGCGACAGCAACTCGTCCGCCACGTCTTCGCTGATGTACGCATCGCCGATCGCGTGCAACAAGATAAAGCGCAAGCGCTTCGCCGCGACTTTCTTGTCCAGGCTCATGGCCGCGCGCAGTCGTGCGGCGCCGACAGGCGGCGGGCGAACGGGAAGATTAAACGCTTCGAGCAGGCTGACTAAGCGCCCTGTTTGTGCGTCATCCAGGCCGCCAAGTTCAGCGGCCATAAGCATGCCCGCGGCAACGGCTTCGCCGTGCAACCACTCGCCATAGCCCAGGCTGTTCTCGATCGCGTGCGCGAATGTATGACCGAAATTCAACAGTGCCCGGGCGCCATGTTCCCGCTCATCCTCCGCTACCACGGCCGCCTTGATCTGGCACGAACGCATGATGAGGTGGGCCAGGGCGTCCATGTCTCTTGCAAGCAAGGCCGCCGCGTTTTGTTCCATCCAGTGAAAGTAGTCGGCATCGGCAATCGCGCCGTGCTTGACAGCCTCGGCCAGGCCGGCCGCCAGTTCACGAGCCGGCAACGTACTCAGTGTTTCCGTATCGATCAGGACCAGCTTTGGTTGATGGAAAGCGCCGATGAGATTCTTGCCACCGGGATGATTGACGCCCGTTTTGCCACCAACGGACGAGTCAACTTGGGCCAGCAACGTCGTTGCCACCTGGATGACCGGTACGCCGCGCATGTAGGTTGCTGCGGCAAATCCGGTGATATCGCCGATAACGCCGCCGCCGAGGGCGATCAGTGTGGTATCCCGGTTGGCACCGGCATCGACCAGCGCATCGATCACTCGCGTCGAACTATCGATTGTTTTATGTGCCTCGCCGTCCGGCAGGATAAGTGTCTTGACCGTCTTGCCGGAAAGATTGGCGGTAAGCTTCTGCAGGTAAAGCGGTGCGACCGTTTCATTGCTGACGATCAGGCAATCGGCACCGGAAACGTGTGCGGCCAGATCGAATTGCCCCGCCAGCAGGCCACGGCCCACGACGATGGGGTAGCTACGCTCGCCGAGTTCGACCGTTTGTGTGTGTGAGCTTGCCAATCTGCGTACCTGTCATTGCCGGAGCAATAAAGACTACCGGTTTTTCGCGTGGATCACAGGGTATTGGTCTTCACCAGGTTTCGAACTGCGGTGCCCGGAAAGGCCCCGTCAGAGCGATTCGTGAATCTGTTTTGCAACCGCCTTGACACGGCGACCATCGGTTTCGATCACAAGGTCGGCAATTTCACGGTAGAGTGGATCGCGTATTTCCATGAAGTCTTCCAGCACTTTACCCGGATCGGCGCTATCCAGTAGCGGTCGTTCCCGGCCACGCTGCGTGCGTTCGAGTTGCTGCGCAACCGTCGTGTACAGATACACGACATATCCCCGGGCACCGAGCCGGCTGCGATTTTCCGCGTTGATGACCGCGCCGCCACCGGTTGCCAGGACAACGCCTTCACGCTGCGAGAGATCGTCGATGACCGCGGTTTCGCGTTTTCGAAATCCTTCTTCACCCTCTTTTTCAAAAATAAAGGGTATATCAACGCCAGTTCTGTCTTCGATCTCATCGTCACTATCGACGAAGTCCAGGTGCAGCAGTCGCGCGAGCTGTCGCCCAACCGCGGACTTACCGGCACCCATGGGCCCAATGAGAAACAGATTTTTTGGATACGCCATACGGTACGACAGTGTTTTAAAAGGAAATTAGACCGAGTTTAGTCTTCGGCAAGGAGTTGAAGTTCAACTCCTTGCCGATACTCGTCTGATGATGGGCAAGTATGCTTGCGCCAAATCTCTTAGTAAATGCTCGAGCCTTCGGTGAGAATTTTCGGTGTAACAAAAATCAACAGCTCCGATTTGTTTGATACGTTCTGACGCGACCGAAACAACACACCAACACCTGGCAGGTCACCGAGGAACGGAACCTTCGATATCGTCTCACGACGTTCCGTCTCGTAAATACCGCCAAGCACCACCGTTTGACCGTCGTTCACCAGGACCTGGGTCTCGATGGTGCGCGTATCGATACTCGGCACGAATCCGCCGGTCGCACTGGCAACGAGTTCACCCACATTATCCTTGGTAACCAGAATATCCATGATGATCTTGTTGTCCGGCGTAATTTGCGGTTTAACCGTCAGGCTCAACACGGCCTTCTTGAACTGAGTGGTCGTTGCACCAGACGATGCGGCTTGCTGGAAAGGAATTTCCACGCCCTGTTCGATTCTGGCCTCTTTCTGGTTCGCGGTGATAATGCGCGGCGTCGACACTATCTCGCCGTTGCCTTCGGCCTGCAGCGCCGTCAGTTCAAGATCAACCAGGTAATCTGTCTCGAGCACTGCAAGAGAGAAGCGGCCCGCAGCATCCGAGATAGGCACGTTTACGTTGTAGCGATTCGCAAGCGATGGCAGCTCGATCGGAAAGATGGTGCCGTTCGCCGGGTCGGCCAGGTTGCTGACAATGGAGTTGACCATTGTGTCGGTACCCGCACCCGATCCCGAAATTACGGTTGCGCCGTCGCTGCTATTCGCGTTGTAGGCCGTTGCGCCCAGACGGATACCCAGCGATTGGCTGAAGTCATCGTTGACGACGACAATACGTGACTCGATTAACACCTGACGTATGGGAATATCCAGTATGCGCACGAGTCGTCGAATATCCTGCAAACTCTCGGCCGTGTCCTGAATCAACAATGTATTGGTGCGTTCGTCGATACCGACACTGCCTCGATCGGACAACAACGAATTATCGCCGCCGCCGTCAATCAAATCCGCGAGATCCGACGCTTTCGCGTAGTTAACCTGCAGGAATTCAGAATAAAGCGGTTCCAGTTCATTCAACGCGGCTTTCGCTTCCAGATCGGCGGTTTCGCGTGCCGCGATTTCTTCGGCCGGCGCAACAATAATGACGCTGCCGTTCTCGCGCATATCGAGACCCTTTGTGGTCATGACGATATCGAGCGCCTGATCCCAGGGGACGTTGCGCAACCGCAACGTCACGTTACCTTGTACCGTATCCGATACGACAATGTTGCGGCCCGAGGTTTCTGCAAGCAACTGCAATACGGCGCGCGTTTCGATGTCCTGAAAATTCAGCGTTAGCCGCTGACCGCTGTATTCTTTTTCCTCCGAAAACAGGCTATCGCTTTCAGTATCAGATTCAGCAGCCGGGTTTATTTCGATCGTAAATTCATTGTCCGACTGGTAGGCAAGTTGTTCGTATTTGCCTTCCGCTGAAATAACAATACGAGTATCGAGATTTGTCCGCAACGCATCGACGGTCGTCACCGGCGTTGCGAAATCCATAACGTCCAGACGACGCATTAGTTCGGCCGGCAACGTCGTGTCTTTGAAGACCGCCACAACACGGCTGCCTTCCTGGCGAATATCAACCGGAGTTGACGGGTCACTAAGGCTGATCAGAATACGCCCGCCACCGTCACGCGTTCGACGGAAATCAACACTGTTGATTGTGCGAGCACCACTTGATGCATACGATGTGCTTTGAGTCGACGGTGACACAACGCCGGCAAACTTCGTGGAAGCAGCTGAATTGCCTCCGTCCACGTCATCAACGCCCAGCGTAACGATGATCGTATTGCCACTGACGCGCGTGTCGTAGGCGACCATCGAAGAGAGGTTCAGCACGACACGCGTGCGGCCATTGGCCTCAGCGGTCAGCACCGTGTCCAGGGGACCCATATTGACATCGCGACGTCGTGACGAGAGACCGAGCGACGTCTCTGGCAGGTCCATTGCAATACGCGCCGGGTCGTCGATGGTGAATGCCAAAGGCTCCGGCGCCATGCCGCTCATGATCAGTTTGAGTTCGACACGCTGGCCTGGAAGGCTTTGTATCTGAATATCCTGCAGTCGATTGCCTTCCTGTGCGTTTGCAGCCAATCCGCAGCACATGAGCAGCACAGCCTGAACTATTACAGTCAGTCTATTTTTGAGCGTCATTCCAATTACTCCCAGTTCCATTCAGGCATCAGTCCGCAAGGCCGATTCCGGCTTCTCTTTCGAGATATCCACCAATCCCGTCCGAAATTATTTCAATCAGTTCAATTCCCGATTCATTGATATTCACAACACGTCCGTCGTTCTGACCCATGTAATTGCCAGGTACAACGCGATGAATCAATCCGGCCGGGTCTCGCACAAGGCCGTAGTCAACGCCCCCAAGCTGCAATGTGCCCACCATTTTCATGGTATCCAGCGGGTACTGCTCGAGAAACTCGCGACTGCGCTCAGTATCCGGGCGCGTACCGCCACCGGCAACACCGGGTGACGCCTGCGCGGTATCCGGGACAAAGGGCGAGCGTAACCCGGCACTGTCTGCCACATAGGTAAACACTTCGTAAGGTTTGATTTCCGGCAACGGCTCTATGACGCCGCCTGACCTGGCCTTGATTTGGTTGATATAAGCATCAAGATCATCCATGTCCTTGCTGCAGGCAACCACGCCCATCGTCGTCATCAGTAACACGAGGATCAGGCGACTTTTTTCGGAAGCTCTATTCATCAGTCAGCCTCCTCATCAAGATAACGGTAGGTTTTCGCCAATACCTCCAGGGACAATTCATCGAAATCGTCGCTTTTTTCAGGCGTGATGACAATGTTGTGCAGCGTCACGATACGAGGCAGCGCCGCGATACCGCTGACAAAATTCGCGATTTCGTGGTAGCTGCCGGTAAGACGAATTCGAATCGGCTTCTCTGCATAGAAATCTTTGGGTATTTCCGACTGCGGCTGAAACAGTTTTTCCTGCAGCCCGGCCGCCAGTCCGGTTTGAGAAATATCGACGATCAGGCTCGGGATTTCTGTTTTGCCGGGCAACTGTCGCAACATGGTGCCGAACGACTGCTCCATTTCAATCAACTGCGCTTTGTAGGCGTCGTAATTTGCCGCCTTGCGCTGTTTGTTTTCGAACGTGATATGAAGTGTCTGCTCGTCATCCTGGGCACGCGTCAATCTTGGCGACTTATCCTCGATGATGAACCAGTAGATACCGAGTCCGACGACGAGCACGAAAACTATCGCGATAACCGCCGCTCGAATGGACAGTGGCCAACGGCCGACATCATTGACGTCAAGACTTTTCAGTTCCTCTGCGAGGTTCATCCTTCGTCCTCCGTGCCTTCGCCACTTGCCCTGACCTGGTTCAGAGTAACGACAAATCCGGCTTGACGGCTGGATCCCTGATCCGTCGTTTCAACTTTCACCACGTCGGGATTAGTCAGCCAGTCCGATGAATCGATCTGCCTCATCAGGGCTGATACCCGTGTGCTGGATTGCGCAACACCGGTAACCTCAACGGTCGAGCCGGACTGCTTCATCGCCGTCAGGTAAACACCCTCCGGAATCTGCCGGGCCATCTCGTCGAAGAGGTGCACGATCTCGGGCCGGCTGCTCTGCAAGCGTTCGATAATTTCCATGCGTGCGAGAAGACGTTCTTTTTGTCGCTCCAGACCGTTGATCTCGGTGATGCTCTTGTCGAGCTCGATAATCTCGGCTTCCAGGCGCGCGTTGCGCGCCAACTGGTAGTCGATCCTGCCGATGTAAACGAAGTTCGCCAAAGTCGCAACGATAACCGCGGCGACGAAAGCGCCGGCGATGGCGATCATAAAATCACGTTGTCGATCTTGTCGTTCCGCTTCGCGCCATGGAAGTAGATTAATGCGTGGCATATTAGTCGAAGCTCCTCAGTGCAAGGCCGCACGCCGTGAGCAGCGCGGTGGCATCTTTGTGCACGCCCTGCGATTTTGCCTTGGATGAAATCTTCATCTGCCCGAGCGGATCACCAACTTCAGTCGGTATGCCCACACGGCTGGAAATAACGTCGGCAAGGCCGGGAATATTGGCACAGCCGCCGCAGACAAGCACCATATCAGGCTGCTCGCGACCGCCACCGGAAGCCAGGTAAAATTGCAGCGAACGACTGACTTGCTGCGTCATATCGTCGACAAACGGTTCCAGCACTTCCGGCTGGTAGTTGCTCGGCAAGCCGCCCTGCTTTTTCGCGCGACCGGCATCTTCCATGCTAAGCCCGTAGGTGCGCATGATTTCCTCGGTCAGTTGCTGCCCGCCGAACGAAAAGTCACGCGTGTAGATCACCTTGAGATCCTGCAATACGCTGAAGGTCGTACTACTCGCACCAATATCGACGACGGCAACCGATTGACCGATGCCGTTGTCGGGAATCTGGTGACTGAGCAGCTGGCAGGCATTTTCCAGCGCGAACGCTTCGACATCGACGATGTCTGCCTGCAGGCCCGCCGCCGCCACGGCGGCTTGTCGCTGTTCCACATTGCTGGTTCGCGTTGCAACCAGCAGGACATCGAGAAGCTCGGGGTCTTTTTCGTTCGGACCGACGATTTCCCAATCGAAGCTGACTTCTTCCATCGGGAACGGTATGTATTGATCCGCCTGGATTTCTACCTGCCCTTCCAGATCGCGTTCAGACAGGTTCGACGCCATCTGAATGACCTTGGTAATGGCGGCGTCGCCGCTGATGGCGATCGCGACATCCGTCGCCCTGGCGCCTGAGCGTTTAACGGCTCTGCGGATCGCTTCGCCAACGGCTTTGGCATCTACAATCGCCTTTTCGTTAACGGAACTCGGGGGTGTCGGCTCTGCAGCGTAGGACTCAACCCGATAGCGTTTCCCGCTCTGGGAAAGCTCAATCAGCTTTACCGACGATGTGGTGATATCGAGGCCTAACAGTGGCTGTTTTTTCTTGCCAAAAAGCACGTGTTTTTCCTTCTAAGTCGGTAAGTTGCAGGTCAAATGTAGTCTCAACCTTAGCAATTCGATTTAACTATATATCAATAAAATGTAAAATAGAACGTGACTTTGTTCACGATCCAGCAATCCCTCATCCTACGTCCCCATCGCGCTCCAGTTCCGTGAACTGGTTGGCACCCTCGGCGGCGGCCACTGAAACGGTAATTCGCTACCTGAAAGCCGCCCTTTGGCACCGCAATTAGCCCGTTCCCCGCCGCTCAATCGTGCCTGTCCATCGCGACGATACGCTGAACGCATTGCAGCCTTGCGTATTTGCTGGCTATCATGCGACCCCGGGCGGAGCTTTACCTCCCTGTCCTTATCGTTTGGCAATCGAATCCTGGCAAATATAGGCCGGTACCCGAACCTCGTAAGCCCTTGTTTTCGAGGGAATTGACGAATTATGGTCGGCATTATGCAGAACCCATCAACAAACAAACATCGAAGCGGTCACAGAACGAAGCCTCGCTACCTGCGCTGGTTCGTGCTGCTGGCCGGCCTCGGTGCGGTGAGCACCATCGCAATAACGGCCGCCGTGATCGGCGCCTATTATTACGTTGCACCCGAGCTGCCTGCGGCGGAGGCCATTCGAAATATTCCTTTGCAAATTCCGCTGAGAGTCTACAGCCGGGATGGCCGTCTTATTGAAGAAATCGGCGAGAGACGTCGTCTTCTGGTCACCTATGACGACATCCCTGCGCATGTCGTCAACGCATTCATCGCGGCGGAAGACCGGCGTTTCTTCGAACACCCCGGGGTCGACTACCAGGGCATTCTGCGCGCCGGTTTTCAACTCGTGATTTCCGGCGAGATCAAGAGCGGTGGCAGCACGCTGACGCAACAGCTTGCACGGGACTATTTCTTGTCACGCGACGTGGACTTCACGCGAAAACTGCGTGAAGCATTTCTTGCTTACAAGATTGAGCAGGAATTCAGCAAGCCCGAAATCATGGCACTGTTCGTTAACAAGATGTTTTTCGGCCAACGTGCCTACGGCGTCGCCGCGGCGGCGCAGGTCTATTTCGGCAAGCCCCTCGCGGACATCAATGAGGCAGAAGCCGCCACCCTCGCCGGTATTCTGCCGTCGCCGTCCTTTTACAACCCGGTCCGCAGCCCGAAGAATGCACGTAAGCGGCGCGCCTATGTACTCGGCCGCATGCTTGACCTCAATTTTGTCGACCGCAAAACCTACGACCTGGCCATGGACTACCCGCTGGTGTCGCAGCTGCATGGTACGGCCAACGAGTTGTCGGCTCCCTACGTCGCTGAAATGGTGCGTCGCGAAATGGTCAAGCGCTATGGCGAAGAAGATTACGACTCGGCCGGCTTCAATGTCGTCACCACGCTGGATTCAGACCTGCAACGCGGCGCCACCTATGCGCTGCGCAATGGGCTGCTGCAGTTCACGCGTCGCCGGGGGTTTCGCGGACCCATAGGATTGCTGGATGTCGAGCCGTCGGTATTCGATGCTCCCTTCGAAGACTGGCCTGAAGAAGTGCGTATTGCTCTCGGCGACTACGGCAACCCGGGAGGACTGGAGGTCGCGCTGATTACCGCGCTCAATGACGACAACTCCGCCACGATGATGCTGCAATCCGGCGAGCAGGCGATTCTTCCATGGCATGGGATCTCGTGGGCGAGACCCTTTATCGATGGCGAGACGCGCGGGCCGGCGCCGGAATCGGTTACCGATGTGCTGGCACCCGGAAATGTTGTTTACGTGATGCCGATTACGATCGGCGGCTACGCTCTGGCGCAGTTACCGGAGGCACAGGGCGCCGTGGTATCCATGGACCCTTACGACGGGGCCATCACGAGTCTGGCGGGCGGCTTCGATTTTTCGTTGAGCAAATTCAATCGAGTGACCCAGGCGGCGCGGCAACCCGGCTCCTCCTTCAAACCCTTTATTTATTCGGCCGCGCTTGAGCAAGGCAATACGGCCGCGACCATTTTGCTCGACGCGCCCGTGGTTATCCGCTCCTCGGAGCTTGAATCGGTCTGGCGGCCGGTCAATTACAGCGGGCGTTTTTATGGCGAGCAGCGTATGCGCGAAGCACTTGTCCGCTCGATGAATCTAGCCTCCGTCCGTCTGCTGCTGAACAAAACCGGCATCGGCAATACCGTCAGACATCTCGCGCCATTTGGTTTTGGCCCGGCGGCCCTGCCACGCAATGGCTCACTGGCACTGGGAGGAGGCAATGCGACGCCGCTGGACATGGCTCAGGCCTACGCTACGTTTGCCAATGGCGGATACGCCGTCAAGCCGTACGTCATCGATACCATAAGCGGTCCGGATGGTGAGATTCTCTATCGCGCAGAACCGATGGTCGCATGTCCACAATGCGAACCTGAAGCCGAGGTTGAACAGAAGACGCATGCTGCTGCACGACCATTGAGCGATCCGGCGGCCGCCAGGGCGATTGTTGAGAAAATCGCGGCGAAGATCGACTATTTACCCGATGAAATCGAGGAACCCGGGGTTACCAGGCGGTTGCGCGATGAAGCCCGACTTGCGCTCGAGCAGATGGCAGACATTGCTGACACCTACAAACCGGATGCGAAAGTTTCGCCCGAACTTTTCGCGGACGTCAAGCTCGCGCCGCGGGTCATTTCTGCACAAAATGCCTTCCTGATCCAGGACATGATGCGCGATGTCATCCGGCGTGGCACCGGCATACGGGCACGACAACTGGGGCGGCGCGATTTGTCCGGCAAGACGGGCACCTCCAACGATCGGCGCGACGCCTGGTTTACCGGCTTTCAGAGTGACCTGGTCGCGGTCGTGTGGGTTGGCTACGACGACTCCCGGCCATTGGGACCACGGGAGGAAGGCTCACGAACGGCCCTGCCGATCTGGATTGAGTTCGCTCGCCGCGCGCTTGAGCATGTTCCTGAAAACCGAATGCCGATGCCGGCGGGTATCGTCACCGTGCGAATTTCGAAAAGCACCGGTTGTCCGGCCAATTCGTCGACGGATATCGCAGACGTCATGTTCGAGGTTTTTCGCGAGGATCACGTACCCGTGTGTGAGTTCTCCGAAGATTTGCCGGAAATTTTCAACATCGATGACGACCCTTCACCCACCACCGATGAACCACAGGAAGAAGAAGCGCTTTTCTAGCCAGGACAATGGGCCGAAAATCCGCAAGTTCCAATGATCGTGCCCGACTGATGCTGGCCCAGGAAGCCGCTCGAATTATTGTCGAGCACGGCATCGACGACTATCGGACCGCCAAGATAAAGGCCGCCGAGCGGCTCGGTTTAGCGAGCCGCGGTTCGTTACCCGGCAACAGTGAGATCGAACAGGCCTTGTCCGAACATCTGCAGTTGTTTCACGGCGACTCACACTCAAAACTGTTGCAAAAACTACGCAGCGCCGCCCTGTCGGCAATGGAATTGTTATCGGCCTTCGAACCGCGCCTGGTTGGACCGGTGCTTAGCGGCACCGCGGCAACTTTCTCGACGGTTAACCTGCATGTTTTTTCAGACAGCGTAGAGGGCGTCGCAGAACGACTGCATCGGCAGCAGATTCCCAGCAAGCTCTATGAAAGGCAACTCAAGTGCCGCCCCGGGCCGTCAGATACTTTTGCCGGCTACCAATTCATGCATCAGGATGCCTCGATCGAGGCAACGGTATTTCCCTTTGACGGTCTTCGTCAGGCACCGATCAGCGCGATCGATGGCAAACCGATGCGGCGCGCCGACGCGCGCACCGTACAGGCGATGCTGGTCAAATAGGCTTTTCTAGCGAGTGTCGATCGACGCGTAATCCCGCAGTCCCGGCCCCACGTAAAGCTGCCGTGGCCTGGCGATCTTGCCGTGCGGGTTGCGAATCATTTCCCGCCAGTGGGCGACCCAGCCGACGGTCCGCCCGATCGCAAACATGACGGTAAACATCGAGGTCGGAATGCCGAGTGCCCGATAGATGATCCCGGAATAAAAATCGACGTTCGGGTAGAGGTTTTTCTCAATGAAATATTCGTCCTTGAGCGCGACCTCCTCAAGCTCCAGCGCCAGGTCGAACAGCGGGGAACTCGTACGACCCACCTGTTTCAGCACGCGGTGGCACATCTCGCGGATAATCGTCGCGCGTGGATCGAAATTCTTGTAAACGCGGTGACCGAAACCCATCAACCGGAACGGATCGTCCTTGTCCTTGGCCTTGTCAATGTATTTCTTGATGTTCCGGGTGTCGCCGATCTCTGCCAGCATTTCGAGAACCGCTTCATTCGCGCCGCCGTGTGCCGGACCCCACAGTGCGGCAATACCCGCGGCAATCGCCGAATAGGGGTTCGCGCCTGAACTGCCGGCCATGCGAACGGTCGAGGTTGAACAATTCTGCTCATGGTCGGCGTGCAGGATAAACAGCAAGTCAAACGCCTCTGCCGCAACCGGGTCGATCTCGTAGTCCTCTGCGGGCACGGCAAACAACATGTGCAACAGATTGTCGCAATAGCCGAGATCGTTACGCGGATAGACGAACGGCTGGCCGGCGTTAAGCTTGTAGGCGGCCGCCGCAATTGTCGGCAGCTTGGCGAGAATGCGATGCGTAAACACTTCGCGCGCTCGCGGGTCATTGACGTCCATCGTGTCGTGGTAATAAGCCGACATGGAACCAACGACGGCCGACAGCATGGCCATCGGATGCGCATTGTAACGGAAGCCGGTGAAGAAGCGCAGCATGCCTTCGTTCAGCATGGAATGGCGCGTGATTGAGGAGGAGAACGCCTCCAGCTCATCCGTGGTCGGCAATTCACCGTAGAGCAACAGGTAGGAAACCTCGATGAAGTTCGAGTGCTTGGCCAGCTGCTCCACCGGGTATCCACGATACAGGAGCACGCCTTTGTCGCCATCGATGAAGGTAATCTCGCTATCGCAGCTACCCGTTGCGACGAACCCCGGATCGTAGGTGAACACGCCGAGGTCCCGGTTCAAACGGCCGATATCGAGTACATCCGGTCCCAGCGTCCCGTGGCGTACGGGCAAGTCCATGGATTTGGAGCCGTCGGCGTTCGTCAGCGTGTAGGTGTCGTTGCTCATGTTCATCCTTAAATCAAATACCTGCCATTTCTAACCGCCGCAAAATCCTGGCGGCGCGGCAGCAAGGCGCCTGGTGGAACAGGTGGCTGTCGCAAATTGCTGCCGACACGCCCACAAGCGCCCGTCGGCAACAAGACATGGTGCCGTAAGCCGGGTAATCAGGCAAATGGGATCGCGTTTTTTCGCGCACCCGTTGCAACGGACGCAACACGCGTTACCTGGCTTGCGCCGCTACTGCACAGTACCGTCGGTGTAGCGTATCGCAGCCTTAACTCATCCCGTACTTGCGACGGAACTTGTCAACACGACCACCGGAATCAATGGTCTTCTGCTTGCCGGTATAAAAGGGATGGCACGCCGCGCAGACTTCGACGGTCAGATCTTCGCCGAGCGTCGATCGCGTGGTGAATTCATTGCCACAACTACAGGTGACTTTGAGTTCGGCGTAGTTGGGATGGATATCGGCTTTCATTTTGATTCTCCGGCAGGCCGGCCACTTGAAAAGGGCGCGTAGCATATAGGGAAGCAGGAGCCGCCGCAAGCCCCGCCGCGCGGCCGAAAACTTATCCACAAAAGCTGTGGATAACATTGTGGATGAAAATTGTGTGGGTGGGCTAAGTGGGGGTTTTTAAAGCATCATTATTAAAATGTCTATTTTATGTCCAAAATGAGAAATACTTTAAATTCAAATAGTTACAAGCACTACTGGACGGACAAGCTGACGTATGGCGCTTAATACCCGGAAAAAATAGGATTACCTCCTTCCTTGTGCATAACGGCACCTCGTTCATCCATCCCGCCGGGTACGCGATCGCCGCGCTAAAGCGGTGCTCGCGAGGGCAGAAACTGCTCCTGCAAGTCGTTCAGAAAGCGCAGTCCCAGGTCGGTTGGTTGCCAGGACTCATCACCGGTTTGCTGCAGCAAACCCTTTTCCCGGCACGTCTCCAGGCGATCAGACAGATCCGCCGAGCCAATTCCGGTGCGCGCCTCGAACGCAGCGGTCGTAAAACCCTGCGGCAGGCGCAGCACATTGAGCATGTATTCGAAGACGATGTCCTCGCGATTCAGCGGTGGCGGCCTGGGCGCGGCCGTATCGACGATGCCCTCCATGTACGCCAACGGGTGTGCCGGCTTTCGATACCGTCGTATTGCGCCCTGTGAATCCGTTATTTTGCCATGCGCACCGGCGCCAACCGCGATGTAATCCCCGAACAGCCAGTAGTTGAGGTTATGGCGGCACGCAAAGCCCGGTTTCGAGAAGGCCGAAATTTCGTATCGCGTGTAGCCGGCGGCCTCGAGGACAGCATGGCAAGCCTCCTGCATCTCGAACGCCGTATCGTCATCGGGCAGGTCCTGCGGAGGTCGCCGGTGAAAGACCGTATTCGGTTCCAGCGTCAGGTGGTAATACGACAGGTGCCGGGGATCCAGGGTCAGTGCTTTGTTTAAATCCGTCAAGGCCATCGCCAGCGTCTGCCCCGGCAATCCGTACATCAGGTCAATATTGATGCTATCGAACGCGGCCGCCGTTGCCTCGGCAAACGCATCGATAATTTCGCCCGGTCCGTGAATCCGTCCGAGTTGGCGCAGCGAATCCGCAGAGAAGCTTTGGGCTCCCAGTGACAAACGATTCACGCCGGCCGCCCGATAAGCCGACAGGGATCCGTACTCGACAGTGCCCGGATTCGCCTCCATGGTAATTTCGGCATCGTCGGCAACGTCGAATACGCCGTGGGCCGCGTCCAGTATCTCCGCAATCTCCGCCGGACTGAACAGACTGGGCGTACCGCCACCGACGAAGATCGTCTGGACACGTCGGCCGTGAGCGTGTCGCACCTCCGCGGCCAGATCAGCCTTGATTGCCTGGACATATCGTTGCCGCGGCGGGGCGTCGCCCGCCTTGTGGGAATTGAAATCGCAATACGGGCATTTGGCGACGCACCATGGCAAGTGCACGTACAGCGACAACGGCGGTAAGGCAGCGTCAATCGCGTTCACACGCTACCGCCGGACACACCCCAATCGGCCAGAATCAGGTGACACAGCTCACGAACCGCGTTGCCCCGGTGACTGCGTGTATTCTTCTCGGCTGCGGTCATTTCGGCACTGCAGCGATTGAGTTTCGGGTCGTAGAAGACCGGGTCGTAGCCGAAGCCAGCAGAACCCTGCTGTTGCGTGGCTATTTCACCGTACCAGCGACCCTGCGCGATGAGCGGCTGCTCGTCCCCGGCGTGACGGACAAAAACGGCCGCACAATGAAAATGTGCGCTTCGCTCGGTGACGTCGCGTAACGCGTCGAGGAGCTTGTCGATGTTGTCCTGGTCCGTCGCCTGCAAACCGGCAAAACGCGCGGAGTGTATGCCTGGGCGACCCTGCAGGGCATCGACCACCAAACCCGAATCGTCAGCCATCGCGGGCAGGCCGGTCTGTTCGGCCGCGTTGCGCGCTTTTTGCAACGCGTTCTCGACGAAGGTGTCGCCCGTTTCCTCGGCCGGAACTACGTCGAGCATTGACTGCGCGATAACGGCAACACCCGTATCGGCCAGCAGCTGCTCGATTTCCCGCAACTTGCCGGTATTGCCGGTCGCCATCACAATTTTTCGTTTCGCCATATTCACCGTCCCGGGAAACCGCCTGTCGGGCTAGGTCTCACTCTGCAGCACGGCGTCCTGTGCTGCGATGATTTCCCGGATACCGGCATCCGCAAGCGCCAGCATGGCGTCAAATTCCACTCGGCTAAACGCGTGGCCTTCCGCCGTTCCCTGCACTTCGACGAAATGTCCGGCTTCGTTCATAACGACATTCATGTCGGTTTCGGCCTGGGAGTCTTCGGCGTAGTCAAGATCGAGAACCGGAGCACCATCGAAAATACCCACGGAAACCGCTGCGATTTGTCCGAGTATCGGGTTGACCTTGATTTTTTTCGCCTCGAGGAGCCGACTCATCGCAATACGCAAAGCGACGTAAGCACCGCTGATCGCGGCCGTTCGCGTGCCGCCATCTGCCTGCAAAACGTCGCAATCCAGGGTCACGGTACGCTCGCCCAGAGCCTCAAGATCCGTCACCGCCCGCAACGACCGGCCAATCAACCGCTGGATTTCCTGCGTTCGTCCGCTTTGCTTGCCGCGCGCCGCTTCACGTCCGGAGCGAGTATGCGTCGACCGCGGCAGCATGCCGTATTCGCCGGTCACCCAGCCGCGCCGCTCACCGCGCATCCACGGCGGCACTCGCGATTCAACACTCGCGTTGCAGAGCACGCGTGTATCGCCAAACTCCACCAACACGCTACCCTCCGCATGCCGGGTAAAATCGGTCACAAAACGAACCGTGCGCAGTTCATTCGCCTGACGGCCACTTGGGCGCATAATATTCTCCTAAAGATTTCTCGCCACGCGCCGAGCGCACGTGACTTGTTATGCTCCGATCCAGCGCAGTGCGGTAGCGGTCGTATTATCGCTGTACGGCGAATTGGTCTTCAATGCTTTCAGGCTGATCGCCTTCAGGTTTTCGGCCAGGGAGTCATCGGCCCGGGTTGTCGTCTGTGCGATTTCCGGGTCGGACGCGCCGGACCACAGACCATCGCTGCAAGCCAGCAACACATCGCCCGTCTGCAACGGCTTGCGTCCGGTGATGCTCATGTCCGGCACCGGTGCGTCACCGCCAATGCAGCACTCAACAAAGTTGCGCATCGGGTGGTCGAGCGCCTCTTCTTCGCTGATCGCACCTTCCTGAATCAGCACTTCCACATGACTGTGGTCTCGTGAGCGCGCGACCAACCCGCCACTGCGCAACTGGTATATGCGGCTGTCGCCAACGTGCGCCCAGAAAGAACCACCATCCTGAATCAGGCACACCGCACACGTCGCCCGCGGTCGAAAGTCGACGGCCACATCGGCGCCGAGGTGCACCACCTCATCATGCGCCGCTGCCAGTGCCGCGTATAGAAACCCCTGCGGATCGAGCAGCGGCAATTGTGCCGACGTAAACAGGTCCTGCACGACCTTGAGGCCCGTTTCAGCGGCGCGTGCGCCATCGGAATGCCCGCCCATGCCGTCGAACACCAGCATCAGCACCGCTTCTTCAGCAACCACCACGGCGGCCCGGTCCTGGTTGTCCTGACGATCGCCGACCGCGGACACTTTGGCGTATTCGATTTCCATGTTTTGGTCCAGCTTCCTGAATAATTATCGTGCTGGATTGGCTGTAACAGGCCAACCCGGCTTAGAATTATCGTCCTGACTCTCAAACACGCAAATTCAGTCGACGTTTTGTGTAGTCTGCCGCGCACGATCACATCGCGTTGTTCAGCCTGACGCCGGAAGCGGCTTTGCGGCGCGATATATACAGGGGTTTCGAATGTTACACAGTATGACAGGCTTTGCACGACAGATTATGGAGTCCGCGGCAGGGTCACTGACCTGCGAGCTGCGAGCGGTGAACCACCGTTACCTGGATACGCAATTTCGCTTGCCGGACGAGTTGCGACCCAAGGAACTCGAATTGCGCAAGCAACTCAGTGCGGCGCTGAAACGGGGCAAGATCGAGTGTTCGTTGAATTTCCGTCGTGCGGCAGGCGACGATTCCGGCCTGACCATCAATGAGCCGCTGGTGCGGCAGCTTGGCGCGCAACTCACCGAGATCTCATCGATTTTGCCCGCGGTTCGCGCGCCGGACTCAATCGACGTGCTGCGCTGGCCTGGCGTCGTGCTGGAACCGGAAATCGACGCGGAGCCGCTCTTTGCCGATGCGCAGCAACTACTTGGCGATACTCTGGACGCGCTGATCAGGATGCGTCGCAGCGAAGGTGAGCGCATCGAAGTCATGCTGGATGCTCGTTGTGACGATATCCTGCGCATTGCGGCAAGCGTGAAGACGCGCATGCCCGAAGTGCTGGAGGTGGCACGCAGGAAGCAGCTCGAACGACTCGAAAAGCTGGATATCAGTGCCGATCCCAATCGACTGGAGATTGAATTGGCGCTGGTAAGCCAGAAGCTCGACGTTGACGAGGAGCTCGATCGCCTGGAAAGTCACATCACCGAGATTCGAAATGCGATGCAAGGCGCGGATGCCGTTGGCCGCCGGCTCGATTTCCTGATGCAGGAACTTAACCGCGAAGCCAACACGCTGGGCTCCAAATCCGGTGATACGGAAACGTCGCGTGCGGCTGTTGAGTTGAAAGTACTCATCGAACAAATGCGCGAGCAAATCCAGAACGTCGAGTAAACTACCGCCTCGTCCAGGCACCACGGAAAATCGTTTTTTATGAACAAAAATGCCCGCCTTTTTGTTTTCGCCGCGCCCTCCGGTGCCGGCAAGACGACGCTCGTCAAAGCAATGGTTGAACGCTTCCCGACACTGCGCTTTTCGGTGTCCTATACGACCCGTAAACGACGCAAGGACGAACAAGAGGGGCGCGACTATTTTTTTGTATCCACGGAACAGTTTCGCCGGCTTGAGGCCGATGGCGAATTGCTGGAGTCCGCGATCGTATTCGATAACCACTACGGCACCAGCCGCTCACAGGTCGAAAAGCACCTGGCGGACGGCCACAATGTACTGCTTGAAATCGACTGGCAGGGCGCACGGCAGGTACGCGAATCCATGCCGGACTGCGTTTCGGTCTTCATCCTGCCACCTTCTCGCCAGGAACTGGCCCGGCGGCTGCAGGCGCGTCGCACCGACAGCGACGCGGTAATCGCGCGCCGCCTCGGCGAGGCGCTGAGCGATATGTCGCATTGGGATGAATTCGACTACTGCATCATCAATGACTCGCTGGATCTGGCGGTCGCCGAAATGGCAACGATTTTTGGCGGCACGAACCAGGCAAACCGGCGGGACAACACGACGTTGCAGGCCGATATTCAGAGAATACTGGCGCAACCGTAAGGTAATGCGGTAAACTGGTGGGTCTTGGGTGAAATAAGTGGCAAGTCAGCCACCGGTTGGAGTAACAGAAGAAATGGCCAGAATTACGGTCGAAGATTGTCTGAAGAACATTGACAATATTTTTGAGATGGTTCTCGTTGCGGCAAAGCGCGCGCGACGTGTTGCGCACGGCGCGGATCCGCTGGTCGAGGTCGACAACGACAAGCCTACCGTCATCGCATTACGTGAAATCGCCGAGGGGCATATCACGCCAACCATCCTCGAAGAAGTCGAGCAGCCGGTGATTGAGGAATTCCTGCCGCCCGAAAGCCATGAAGAAATCCTGCCGATGCGCGGCATCTCGATAGGAGACTGAGGGCGAGAGCACACCACGCCCCGGCGCCGCATCAAGGTAGCCGCCCGCTTCACAAGCCGGTTATCATGAGGCATGGACTACGCCTCCTCCATTCTCGCCAAATTGCCCGGCAGGTCATCACGCCTGGAACGGGATTTGCGGCGCTTTCTCGCGACGATCGAACGTTACATGCCCGACGATCAGGTCGAGCTGATACTGCGCGCCTACAAGTTCGGCGCTGATGCGCATGCCGGACAAACCCGCCTCAGCGGCGAGCCCTATATTTCTCATCCGCTCGCCGTCGCGCAGATTCTCGCTGACATGCACCTGGACGGCCAGACGATCGCCGCGGCGATTTTGCACGATGTCATCGAGGACACCGAGATTAGTGTCAGCGATCTCGAGCAACAGTTCGGTGGCGAGATAACATTGCTCGTGGATGGCGTAAGCAAGCTCGACCAGATTCAGTTTGACAGCCATGCCGAGGCGCAAGCCGAGAGCTTCCGCAAAATGATGCTGGCCATGATCGAGGATATTCGTGTCATTCTGGTAAAACTCGCCGACCGCCTGCACAACATGCGAACGCTTGGCGCAATGCCACCGAACAAGCAGTCCCGTATTGCTCGTGAAACACTGGACATTTACGCGCCGATCGCAAATCGACTCGGTATCAACCGCCTGAAAATCGAACTCGAAGATCTCGGCATCCGCTATCTCTACCCGTTTCGCTACCGTGTGATCGGCAAAGTCCTGCGCCGGCGAACCGGCAACCAGCGCCAGATCGTAAAAAAGATTACGGAACAGCTCAAAAAAGCCATGCAGGAGGAGGGCATCGAAGGTCAGGTGCACGGCCGCGAAAAACACTTGTACAGCATCTATAAGAAGATGGCGGAGAAGAAACGCTCTCTGACAGACATTGCCGACGTCTTCGGCTTTCGCATCGTCGTCGACGATGTAAATACCTGCTATCGAATGCTGGGCATCGTGCACGGCTTGTTCAAGCCCATGCCCGGTCGTTTCAAGGATTACATTGCAATCCCGCGACTCAACGGCTACCAATCACTCCATACGACGTTGTTTGGCCCCAAGGGATTGCCGCTCGAAGTACAGATTCGCACCGGCGAAATGGACCGTGTGGCCGAGTCCGGTGTCGCCGCACACTGGCAATACAAAGCCGAAGACAAGAGCACGGCGTCGCCGCAACGCCGCGCACGCGAATGGCTCGCGAATCTTCTTGAAATCCAGAAGTCCGGCAGCTCCGAAGAGTTCCTGGAGAGCGTCAAGGTCGATCTTTTCCCGGACAAGATTTATGTCTTCACACCCAAGGGCGACATCATGCCCTTGCCAAAAGGCGCGACCGTCGTCGACTTCGCCTATGCCGTCCATACCGATATCGGTAATCGTTGCGTCGCCGCGAAAATCGACCGCAATCTCGTGCCACTACGCACCGTGTTGCAAAACAGCCATACCGTCGAAATTATCACCGCACGCGGTGCCAAGCCGAATCCAAACTGGGTGACGTTCGTCGCGACGGCCAAAGCGCGATCGGCCATTCGTAATTATATGAAGAGCATGCGCAGCAGCGAGTCCGTTGATCTGGGCAAGCGCCTTCTCGATCGTTCACTGAAAGATATCAATTCGTCGTTGCGCAAGATTGGCAAGGTACGCATGCGCGAAGTCCTCGATGAACTCAACATCGAAGACACCTCCGCCTTGTTTGAGCAGGTCGGTCTCGGTGAACGTCTTGCGCCGCTCACCGCCCGGTATCTCGCGGGCGGCGACGATGGCGACGACAAACAGGCTGTCGCGAGCCTGGTTATTGCCGGAACCGAAGGAATGGTAATGAGTTATGCCAAATGTTGTTATCCGATACCCGGTGACAGCGTGATGGGGTATCTGAGCGCAGGACGTGGCATCGTTGTCCATCGCAACAACTGCGGCAATTTAATCAATTTCCGCAAGCATCCCGAAAAGTGGCTGTCGGTCAGCTGGGAAACAGATGTCGATCGCGAATTCTCCAGCCTGATTCAGGTAGATACGGTCAACAAGACCGGCGTCCTTGCGCAGGTTGCTTCCGTTATCGGCGACTCTGACTCCAACATCGAGCAGGTTTCCGTCATGGATCGACACGAAGACTGTACCGAAATTTCTTTTCTGCTGACCGTTCGAGACCGAACTCACCTGGCACGGGTAATGCGCAATGTCCGAAAAATGCCGACTGTCCTGCGCGTTGCGCGTGTTTGCGCCTGAAAAATCCTGGAGATCGACTTGTCAAAAAAAGTAATTCATACCAATGACGCACCGGCGGCTATCGGCACCTACTCCCAGGCCATCGAAACCAACGGCCTGGTATTCCTGTCCGGCCAGATCCCGCTTGACCCGGCCACCATGGAACTGATCGAAGGGGATTTCGAAACCCGCGCGCGACAGGTTTTCAGTAATCTTCGCGCCGTCACTGAGGCCGCGGGCAGCGACCTCAACCATATCGTCAAACTCACCATTTACCTGACGGATCTCGACAACTTCGCGGCCGTTAACGGCGTAATGGCGGAATATTTCGATGAACCGTTTCCAGCCCGCGCAGCACTCGGTGTCGCATCACTGCCGAAGGGCACCGACATCGAAGCAGAGGCCGTGCTTGCCCTGTAAGGCGGCGATCGCGGTTTGCAGCAGCACGACAACAAGCTCCGTGCGCCGCTCACCACGCTGAAGGGTGTCGGGCCGGCGCTGGCCGGCAAGCTCGAGCGACTCGATGTGTGCCGGGTCGAAGACCTCCTGTTCATGCTGCCGCTGCGTTACGAAGATCGTACGCGCGTAACGCTGCTTGGTACAACGCGACCCGGGCAACGCTGCCTCGTCAGCGGTGAGGTATTGCTGGCCGAAACCGTCTATCGCGGACGCCGTAGCCTGTTGGTGCGTATCGCGGACGGGAGCGGTCAGATCACGTTGCGATTTTTCTATTTTTCGCGACAACAGCAACAGCAATTTCAGCAGGGTACTCAGGTCAGCTGCTACGGGGATGTCCGCGCCGGGGCGGGTGGCCTGGAGATGATCCACCCCGAGTATCGAATACTGAAGCCCGGCCAGGAAGCAGCGACCAGCGATGCGTTGACGCCGGTCTATTCAGTCACCGAGGGTGTGCAGCAGGGCCGCTTGCGCAGCCTCGTCGGGCAGGCGCTTGAGATCATGCGCTCGAGCACACCGAGTGAGTTGTTGCCGGACGATGTCCTCGCGGATCTGCAGATGCCGACGCTCGCCGCGGCGTTGCTCTATTTGCACCGACCGCCTCCCGAAGCGGACCTGATCAGCATCGAAGAAGGCAGGCACCCGTGCCAGTTACGCCTGTCCTTTGAGGAGCTCCTCGCACATTACATGAGCCTGCGAAATCTCCGCCTGCTCGCACGCCGGGAGGCCGCGGTTGCGATGAACGGCGGTACCGAGGAACTGCAGACGTTCATCCGCTCCCTGCCGTACCAACTCACCGCGGCCCAAAACCGGGTTTGTACCGAGATTGCCGCCGACCTGAGCCAGGCGCATCCAATGATGCGGCTGATTCAGGGCGACGTTGGTTCCGGCAAGACGGTCGTGGCGGCCGTCGCCTGCATCAAGGCGATTGCCTGTGGCAAACAAGCTGCGCTCATGGCACCAACCGAACTCCTTGCCGAACAGCACTGGCACAACTTCAAGCAGTGGTTTCATGATTTCGATTTGCAGCTGGCCTGGCTTTCCGGAAGTCAGCGGACCAAAGACCGTCGGGAATCGCTTGCTGCAATTGCGAAGGGTACGGCCGACCTGGTCATTGGTACGCACGCACTGTTCCAGGACGGCGTGAAGTTTCACGATCTGGCGCTCATCATCATCGACGAACAACATCGTTTTGGCGTACAACAGCGTATGGCCTTGAGAGACAAAGGCATGCGCAGCAATTTCCACCCGCATCAGCTGGTCATGACGGCCACGCCGATTCCGCGAACGCTGGCGATGGCCGCGTATGCGGATCTGGACACATCAATAATCGATGAATTGCCACCGGGTCGACAACCGGTACGTACCGTGGCGTTACCGGATAAACGACGGCCGGAAGTCGTGGCGCGCGTGCGCGAAGCCTGCGCGGGTGGTCAGCAGGCTTACTGGGTTTGCCCTTTGATTGAGGAATCGGAGGTGCTCAACTATGAAGCGGCCGAAGCCCGCCACGAATTGCTCGTACAGGCACTGCCGGAGCTGCGTATCGGCCTTGTGCACGGCCGCATGAAGTCGCCGGCCCGGGATAAGGTGATGCGCGCCTTCAAAGACGGCAAGATAGACCTCCTCGTCGCGACCACCGTGATCGAGGTCGGCGTCGATGTCCCCGCCGCGAGCCTTATGATCATCGAAAACGCCGAACGCATGGGTTTGTCTCAGCTGCACCAGCTGCGTGGTCGGGTCGGCCGCGGCCAGGCGCAAAGTCATTGTGTCCTGCTGTATCGACAGCCGCTGGGGCAACTCGCACGCAGCCGCCTGGCGGTTCTACGCGACAGCAATGACGGCTTTCTGGTCGCGCAGCGTGATCTCGAATTGCGCGGCCCCGGCGAATTGCTTGGCACGCGTCAAACCGGTTTACCGCAGTACCGCATTGCAAACCTGGTGCGAGATGCGGAACTGATGCCCAAAGTACAGCGAGTTGCCGAACGACTGCAGCACTCCGACGAGCGCAACGCGGCGCTTATCATGCAGCGCTGGCTTGGGGATGCCGGTCGATTCGGCAAAGTGTAGTATTCGACGCCATGAACAAGGCCGTTACATCGGGGTCGAGCCAGGCGGGACCCGGTCAGCAATTTCGTCACTACGCACGACTCATGCGTCTCGACAAGCCCATTGGCATCTGGCTGCTGCTGTGGCCGATGCTGTGGGCTCTTTGGCTGGCGGGCGAGGGGCGACCGGATGGCGGTGTTTTCGCTGTGTTTGTGCTCGGCGTCGTCGTTATGCGATCGGCGGGTTGCGTTCTCAATGACCTGGTGGATCGCAACATCGATCCCTATGTCGAACGAACGCGTCACCGCCCCATTGCGTCGGGCGCGGTCACACCGATAGAAGCGCTGACGCTTTTTATCGGCCTGTCTTTGATTGCCGTTGGTCTCGCCGCAATGCTGAACAGGCCGGCACAAATACTGGCCGTTTTTGCGGCGCTGCTAACGCTCACGTACCCCTTCATCAAGCGATACGTATCCGTGCCACAGTTTTTTCTTGGCGCCGCCTTCGGCTGGGCCGTGCCCATGGCGTTCGCGGCCCAAAGCGGCGAAGCGGGCCAACTCGCCTGGCTGGTATTTGGCAGCGCACTCGTCTGGGCCGTTATTTACGATACTTTTTACGCGATGGTCGATCGCGAGGACGATCTCAGGGTCGGCGTCAAGTCAACCGCGATTCTTTTTGGCGATCTCGACTTATTCGTCATTGGTGGCCTGCAATTGTTAATGCTCGCCGCTTTATTGTTCATCGGCAATATGGCGGAACTTGGTAACTGGTATTACCTCGCCATCGCCATTGTTGCCATACTCATGGGCTACCACCAATGGCTGGCGCGGGGACGCAGTAAGAGCGGCTGTTTCGCCGCGTTCCTGCACAATCACTACATCGGCATGGTGGTCTTTATTGGCATCCTGCTGCACTACACCTTCAGCAGCTCACCAGCCACATAGGGGTTCCCTCAGGGCGATGCGTGCGCGATCGTTAGAACGCCGACGTACCGGACACCCGCCGCAAGCAGCGTGGAGGCCAGTTCGCGACAGGTTTCTCCGGTCGTCATAACATCGTCGACAATGAGCGGGCGCTCGCACCCTGGCGCTGCGATCATCCTGAAAGCGCCGCGCAGGTTGGATTTTCGCGTCGCCGCATCGAGGCCGGACTGGGCTTCGGTGGCGCGTATTCTCGCCACGCAATGCCGCACGGGCAGGGCCGTGAAACGGTGCAAACAGTTCGCCAACTCCTCGGCCTGATTGAAACCACGGCTCGCTCGACGCCAACGATACAGTGGCACCGGAACGAGCGCATCGTAGTCGTGCGCCTGACGCAACAGCGCGGGCAACGCCAACGAAGCCAGGGCGGGCGCCAGATACAGCCGACGCCCGAACTTCAATGCCTTGATCGCCGCATCCACCGGAAAATCGTAATGCAACGGCGCGATAGTGGCACGAAAAGGCGGCGGTCGTTGCTGACAATTGCCGCAACGCACACCAGTCGGCAGCGACCTGGCGAGCGGCGTGCCGCAGCACTCACAGGAGCAAGCGATCCAGGGAAGATCCGTACGGCAGCCATGACATACGTGCCCGCTCGCCTGCGTTTCTCCACAAAACACGCAGGCCGCCGGCAGCAGCAGGCCCTGCAGGTGTTTGACGACTTGTCTTGTGGCCGCGGCGAACATCGCGGGAGTTTGCGCCAGGCGACTCGCCATCGCCGTCGTACAAAGTCGGCGCTATGCTCAATTTCTCTCGCCGTTTGCCGGGATTGATCTTATCCTTGGCCACCTGATGCCAATGCAAGCTCCACAAGATCCCTTTCGGCGACGTGACGTCATACGCCGCTTTGACCTGGCCGCAGCCACTTTCGCGGACTGCGACTTCGTACACCGACATGCTTTCGATGCGCTGCTGGAACGTTTGCAACCGATGCAATTGCAGTCAAAGCGTATTCTCGACCTCGGTTGCGCGACCGGCCGCGGCAGCCGGCAACTGGCAAAGGCCTACCGTCGCAACCACGTCATCAGCCTGGATGTTGCAGGCGAGATGCTGAAGCAGGCGCGGCGACAGCGATCACGCCTGGCGCGGATTTCGGAACTGCGTGCCGACGCCCTGCATATTCCACTGCAAACGGGGAGTGTGGATCTCGTTTTTGCCAACCTCCTGCTGCCGTGGATCGGCGATCTGGACGGTTTTTTCGCCGAAGTCGCCAGGATCCTGCGTGATGGCGGTCTGTTTGCCTACTCCACCCTGGGACCGGCCAGCCTCGTGGGGTTACGCCTGGCGTGGGAAAGCGCTGATGATCACGCACACGTCAACCCGTTTGTTGATATGCACAACGTTGCCGATGCCGTCCTGCGCGCCGGCCTGCGCGATCCCATCGTGGACGTCGACCCGCTGTTGGTCAGCTATCGTGACCTGCCCTCGTTATTTCGCGACCTGACCGGCAGCGGCGCACGCAATTGCCTGCGCGCGCGGTTTGCCGGCCTGACCGGCAAACACCGCTTTCAGCAGATGCGCAACGAACTGCAAGGCCAGTTTGATGAGCAGACGCTCAGCATCGCGCTTGAGATGGTCTATGGCCATGCCTGGGGCGGCGGAGCACCACCACCGCGCGGCGAAATTCACCTGGACCCGTCGCAAATCGGGCGGCGACGGCGTTAGCCCGCGACGAATTCATGCGGAACCGATGGTAAACGGCTAACTTATTGTTAATAAAATAGTTATTGGCAGTCGGGCGAGACACGAGTTGTTGCATGGCGAACGAGCTTTCAGTACACTGCGCTGGCTTTCTGACCGGCGCGCCATATTCTGACTGTCGGCGAACGAGCCAGACGGTCGTTACTTGAAAAAGTAGCGGCACACCGGCCTCGTCTCGTCGTAAACTGCTACCCCGACAAGCAATTGGATTTCGGCTCACAACGCCAGAGTCTTGCGCGAGTGTGGCAGTCGATACAGGCTGAAGCTGGGCTTAGCTCTTGACGGAGTCGTTCCGAAAGCAGGGTTAAGAGGTCAATATGTGCGGTTGCCAACGCGCCCGCAGGGTGAATTTTCAATGTTACGAAAAGTGTATCTAAGCGTCCTCGGTCTCCTCGGAGCGAGCCGCGCAAATGCCGATTGGGCACTCAACATGCCACGCGGCGTAACCAGACTAAGCGCGGAAACCTACGATCTGCATATGCAGATCTTTTACTGGTGTTGTGCGATTGCGCTCGTGGTATTTGGCGTGATGATTTATTCGCTCATTCGTCATCGCAAGTCCGTCGGTGCCAAGCCTGCGACGTTTTCTCACAGTATGAAGGCGGAGGTGATCTGGACGACCATTCCGATCATCATACTGCTTATCCTCGCCGTGCCTTCAGCCAGAACGGTGATAGAACTCGAGGACTCTCGCAAACCGGATATGACCGTTGTTATCACCGCTTACCAGTGGCGCTGGCACTACCGCTACACCGGGCAGGATGTTGAGTTTTACAGCAGCCTCGCACGCACGAGTGGCGATGCGCGCCGTCTCGATTCAGGCATTGACCCGTTCACCGTCGACAATTATCTGCTCGATGTCGACAACCCGCTGGTTGTCCCTGTTGGCAGTAAAGTTCGCCTGTTACTTACGGCGAACGACGTTGTGCATTCGTGGTGGGTACCTGAACTGGCGATCAAGAAAGACGCCATCCCGGGTTTTATGAATGAAACATGGTTCAAGGCGGAGACCGTTGGCACGTACCGGGGCCAGTGCGCTGAGCTCTGCGGCATGGATCACGGCTACATGCCGATAGTGGTCAACGTGGTAGAGCCACAAGCCTATGCGGCCTGGCTGGCCTCCAAACAACCGGCTGCGACGCAATCAGCCGCAACCAACTAATTCAGAAAACTGGCGTGCCGACGAAGGCCGCCGCGGAGAGAAAGAAATGACAAGTGCAGTAATGGATGCACATCATAGCGAAGCGCATCACGAGCCGGCAAAGGGTATCAAGCGCTGGCTGTATGCGACCAATCACAAAGACATCGGTACGATGTACCTGGTCCTGAGCCTGGTCATGTTTTTGACCGGTGGCGTCATGGCGCTGATCATACGTTCAGAGTTATTCCAGCCCGGCCTGCAGTTTATCGCGCCCAACGTGTTCAATCAGATGACCACGATGCATGCCCTGGTCATGGTGTTCGGCGCCGTCATGCCGGCCTTCGTCGGGCTCGCGAACTGGATGATTCCGCTAATGATCGGCGCGCCCGATATGGCGCTACCGAGAATGAATAACTGGTCATTCTGGATACTGCCATTCGCCTTCCTGATGCTGGTGTCGACCTTTTTCATGCCCGGTGGTGCACCGGCAAGCGGCTGGACAATGTATCCACCCCTGGTGCTGCAAACCGGCGATGCCTTTCCCTTTTTGATTTTCTCCGTTCACCTGTTAGGCATTTCATCCATTATGGGTGCCATCAACATCATCGTGACCATCGTGAACATGCGCGCACCTGACATGTCGTTGCTGAAAATGCCGATGTTTGTCTGGACCTGGCTCATCACCGCGTACCTGCTACTGGCCGTCATGCCCGTCCTGGCCGGCGCCGTCACGATGCTGCTGACCGATCAGTTTTTCGGCACCAGCTTTTTTCTTGCAGCCGGTGGTGGCGATCCGGTGATGTACCAGCACATCTTCTGGTTCTTCGGCCATCCCGAGGTGTATATCCTGATTCTGCCGGCCTTTGGCGTCGTCTCCGAAATTATTCCGACCTTTGCCCGCAAGCCGCTGTTCGGTCATGACTCGATGGTTTACGCCGCGTCGAGCATCGCGTTTCTGTCGTTCATTGTCTGGGCACACCACATGTTCACAGTGGGCATGCCGCTGACCGGCCAGTTGTTCTTCATGTTTTCGACCATGCTGATTGCCGTTCCAACAGGCGTGAAAATATTCAACTGGGTCGCCACCATGTGGCGTGGGGCGATGACATTTGAAACGCCCATGCTGTTTTCTCTCGCGATTCTTTTTCTGTTCACTATCGGTGGTTTTTCGGGCCTGATGCTCGCGATCGTGCCCGCGGACATTCAATACCACGACTCCTATTTTGTCGTGGCTCACTTCCACTATGTACTGGTGCCGGGGTCGGTATTCGCCATTATGGCCGCTGTCTACTACTGGCTACCGAAGTGGACCGGCCACATGTACAACGAGAAGCTTGGCAAAGTCCATTTCTGGTTGTCGACTGTTTTTATCAACGTAACCTTCTTTCCCATGCACTTCCTGGGGCTCGCGGGCATGCCACGGCGAATTCCGGACTACTCAACGCAATTTACCGACTTCAACGCAATCGCAAGCGTTGGCGCTGTCGGTTACGGACTGTCGCAACTGCTTTTCGTCTACGTTGTCGTGCAGTGCGTTCGCGGCAAAGGCGAAAAAGCGAGCAGCGAAGTTTGGGACAATCCCAAGGGACTCGAGTGGACGGTACCGTCGCCGGCTCCGTACCACACATTTGAAGTGCCGCCGAAGATTTCGTCGAGCAGCACTTTTTCCTGATGAGTGAAAACCCGGATCGAAGGGCGGGCGTTCGGAGAACGACAGTGATTCTTTTTTTGGTCGCGCTCGCCTTTTATTTTGGTTTTATCTGGCTTGGCGTAGGTAGGTCATGACAAAGGGTGAGCAGCCAACTATGGATCCATCGGATTCAAAAAAACCCGAACCAATCGACCGTACACTCGCCGGTCGCCTGGTTCTTCTGGCGATTGCGATGTTTGGCTTCGGTTTCCTGCTGGTGCCAATATACGACGTGTTTTGTGAAATAACCGGCCTCGGTGGAAAGACGAATGACGTTGCGTTCACCGTGGAAGAATCCGTTGAACAGGACAGAACCGTGCAACTTGGCTTTGTAACGACCGTCAACGGCTACGCGCCCTGGGAGTTCTCTGCTGAGGTCGAGGAGATGGCCATTCATCCTGGCGGCATATACGAGGCCACCTTTATCGCGACCAACCTGACGGACGAATTCAAGACCGCACAGGCAGTACCCAGCGTGGCTCCGTCACAAGCGGCAAAATACTTTAAGAAACTGGAGTGTTTTTGTTTCACCACGCAGGAGTTTATGCCGGGTGAGACCAAGGAAATGCCGGTACGCTTTATTGTCGAATCGGACCTGCCGGATTACATCGACACCATTACACTGTCTTACACCTTTTTCGACACCGCTCGCCAGACAGACACCGTCGCGGCCGCGGGACTTAATACACACTAATACTTTTTCCCGGAATACACATGACGCACGCTGAAGATCGATACTACGTACCCCACGGCAGCCATTGGCCCATCATCGGCTCAGTCGGCCTGTTCTTGTTAATGGTGGGCGTTTCCAGTTGGCTCAACGGCAGTGACACTGGTTTTTGGGTCATGATGTCCGGCGTCGCCGTTGTCGTGTTCATGCTGGCAGGCTGGTTCAGCACCGTCATCGGGGAAAGTGTCAGTGGTCGATTTAATCAGCAGGTCGACATGTCGTTTCGTATGGGCATGTTCTGGTTTATTTTTTCGGAAGTCATGTTTTTCTCCGTGTTTTTCGGCGCGCTTTTCTACTCACGCAACATGTCAATACCCTGGTTGGGCGGGGACAGCAACAATTTTTTCACCAATTTATTGTTGTGGGGAGGCTATGAAAGTACCTGGCCATCAAATGGGCCCGGCAACGCCGGTGGTGACTACGAGGTCATGGGGCCTTTTGGCCTGCCGCTCGTCAATACGGTAATTCTGTTAACCAGCAGCGTCACCCTGACCATCGCTCATCACGCCCTGCAAGCAGGCAAGCGCGGCTTGCTAAAAATATTTCTCGCCGCCACGTTCATACTGGGATTCACTTTCGTTTACTTGCAGGCGCAGGAGTACATTCACGCCTATCATGAGTTGAACCTGAAGATGACTACGGGAATCTACGGTTCAACGTTCTATATGCTAACCGGTTTTCATGGAATGCACGTAACCATCGGCGCGTTCATGCTGACAGTGATCTGGCTGAGAACGATGAAAGGTCATTTTACCGCGAAACATCACTTCGCCTTTGAGGCGGCGGCATGGTACTGGCATTTTGTCGACGTGGTGTGGTTGGCGCTGTATGTGTTCGTCTACTGGATGTAGACGCGTCGAGTCTAGCCTGTTTTTCCCGAGGGCATCCAACCCAAGAAATACGACAGTAACAGGAAGGCGATTAACGCCGCCGAGAGCGCGACACGTACTTTGAGTGCTGTCAGCAGGCGAGTGGAACTCTGATTGTCCTTGCTCAGAAAAAACAGTCCGTACCCGAGGCTGACCGCAATCGCAAGGAGTAGTATAAGAACGATGAGCTTCATGTGAGGCTTTTTGTATTGAGTGACGAAAGAATACATTGTGAATGAAGCCACCAAGAAAAACGACTTGTTGTTGAGGATCGTCCCGCCACTCGCTGCCGTGCTGTTAATCGGCATATTCGCAATGCTCGGCAACTGGCAGCTGAATCGAGCTGCCGAGAAAGTGGCACTAGCCGCAACTTTCGAGAAACAGGGGCCGTACAGAACGGTTCCTGACGCGAAAGAGATCGCGCCCTTCGAACGCATCGAAGTACGGGGGCGTTTTCTTCCGCAGCGGCAGATTCTCATCGACAACATCATTCGCAATGCCCGGGTCGGATACTTCGTGATCACCGCTCTTGAATATGAGTCGGGTCAGCCACTGCTCATCGTCAATCGTGGCTGGATTGAAAAACCTCGCGACGCTACGTCACCGGTCAATATCCCGGTCGGCGATGACTGGCGTACGCTCAAAGGAAGAGCAGGCCATCTGCCGCGCGTTGGAATTCGCAGCGATGAGTCTTTCGCGGGTGACCAGAGCTGGCCGCGAGTCGCCGTTTATCCGATACTCGGAGACGTCTCGGAACAACTGGGTCGGGATGTACTGCCATACGTCCTGTTGCTCGACGCGGAAGCCGACGATGGCTTTTTGCGAGACTGGAAGCCGCGGCAGGCGAGCCCTATGACGCACTATGGTTATGCCTTTCAGTGGTTTGCACTAAGCCTGACCGTGCTGGCGATATCCCTCTGGCAATTTCGCAAGAAGCGTTCGAGCCGATGACCGTCCGAACGGCGGCATCGCGCCGACAACTCATCGTCGTCGCGGCGTTATTTCTCGGACCGCTGCTGGTTGCCGCCCTGATGTATTACGGCAATGTCAGCTGGTTGCCCGTTGGTCGTACCAACCATGGTCGGTTACTCGAACCGATCATTAATCTGAATGCTTCTCAGGGGCAACAGCTACTGTCCGCGCTCACTGACGGCGAGACCGACAATCACTGGGTTCTTATCTACGCCAACGATAAGGAATGCGATAAATCGTGTACCGAGGCACTGCACCGTTTGCGCCAGTCACGACTCATGCTGGGGAATGAAATGTCCCGCATGAAGCGGCTCTTCTTGCATGGCACGATAGCGCCGGATACCCTGTTTCTTGAACAGCAACACCCGGGCCTGATCACAGCCAGCGATTGGCGTCTCGATCAGTTGCTGAACACCAAACGACCGGCGGATTTGTCGGCCGGCGGTCTTTACCTGGTTGACCCTCTCGGCAACCTGGTGATGTATTTCAACGCCGAGCTGGCGCCGGGAGACATGGTGGATGACATCAAGCATCTCCTGAAACTGTCGCGAATCGGCTAGCGAGGATTTTCTAAATGGTCGCAGGCTCATTGCAGAAAACCGCCGAGTGGCGAGACTACTACGAATTGACGAAACCTCGCGTCGTCATACTGATCGTCTTTACCGCAATCGTCGGCATGTTTCTCGCCGTACCTGGATTTCCGCCGCTGGACGGGCTGTTTTTTGGCACCTTTGGAATCGGTGTCGCGGCGTCGTCCGCCGCCGTCGTCAATCATGTGCTTGACGCACGCATTGATATCCATATGACGCGGACCCGAGGCCGACCGCTCCCCCAGGGGAAACTGTCAGAACAACAAGCGCTGATATTTGCCGGAATTCTGTGCGTAGCCTCAATGCTGGTGCTCTGGTTTCTGGTCAACCCATTGACCGCCGTATTGACGTTTGCATCGCTCATAGGTTATGCCGTTATTTACACCGTCTACCTGAAACGCGCTACGCCGCAAAACATCGTCATTGGCGGCGCGGCCGGTGCGGCGCCTCCGGTGCTTGGCTGGACCGCGGTCACGGGAGAGATCCACAGCAATGCACTGATTCTGTTCCTGATTATTTTTATCTGGACGCCACCGCATTTCTGGGCACTCGCGATTGCCAAGAAGGACGAATACGCTCGCGCCGGAATTCCTATGCTGCCGGTAACCCACGGCAATGAGTTCACGCGTCTGTTTATCCTGCTGTACACCATCTTGCTCGTACTCATTACGATACTGCCGTATCTGTCAGGGCTAAGCGGGCTCATCTACCTGGTCACGGCACTCGGTCTGGGCGCGATATTCTTGGGCTACGCGATCAAACTTAAAGCGGACGATGGGCTGGAACTGCCAATGCGCGTATTCCGGTTTTCCATTAACTATTTGATGATTTTATTCGCCGTCTTACTCATTGATCACTATTTTATTTTCCGCATCGGGATTCACTGAACGTCTCGCGCTGGTTGATACCTGCCATCTGATTGGCGTCGCCAGCACTTCTGACAGCCGCCCGACGGTGTCTCAGTTTCTGCCCGTACTCCTTGTAGACAGGAATTTCGCAGCTACACTCCGAAACCTATGGGTGATTCTGAAAAAAATCAGTCCGAAGTCTTTGAGCGTTTGCTGCGACCGCATATGGACCGCCTGTATCGGTTGGCCTTCCGGCTAACCCACAACAAGGCGGAAGCGGAAGACCTGTTCCAGGATGTTCTGACGAAGTCTTTCGGGCGACTGGACGATCTGCAGGCCGTCAGAGATCCGGGCCCGTGGCTCAATCGCGTTCTGTACAACCACTTCGTTGACAATAAACGCCGCTATGCGCGCCAGCGCCTGGTCACGGTTGAGGAAGGGTGCCTGCCGGAGCAGTCCGTCGAGGCCTTTGCCGGCAACAGCAGCCCGGTCCACGATGTCGAGCGGCTGGACGACATAATGCAGCTCGAATCGGCGCTCGCGATGCTCAGCGACGAACATCGCACAGTGGTTCTTCTGCACGACTCGGAGGGCTATAAAATCTCTGAAATTCAATCGCTTACCGGCGACCCAATTGGCACTATCAAGTCCCGATTGCATCGTGCCAGGGCTCGATTACGAGAATTAATGCAGGAAAAAGGAACCTTTTCCCGGGACTAAGCGTGTTACTCGTTAACAGGATGAAAAAAATGAACTGCGAGACGGTAAATAACAATCTGGACGACTTTATTGATGGCGCGCTAAGCGCCGCCGATACAACCGCCGCCGGCGAGCACATTGAGCATTGCGGCGACTGCCAGAGAATCGTCAATGATGCACGCGAACTGCAGGACCTTTTGAAAACATACGGAGACACGCACGTGCCCACAGCAACGACGGCTTTCTACGACACGGCACTGCGCAACGCAACCCGAAACGGTGCGACGGCACAGCATCGGCATTCGTGGTTAAAGGGCTTTGGCAGCGCCGTTGCAGCAGGGATGGCATTGTGGATCGTCAGCGGCTTGTTTTTCAATGCACCCGAGGTCGAAGACGTGACCATCCCGGTTGTCACGATGGCGCTGGAAGAACCGCGTACCGTTAATCTGGTTTTTTCATCCGCGGTTGACCTGGTCGATGCGACGCTGACCGTCATCCTGCCAACAGGAATCGAAATCGCCGGCTTTGAGGGCCAGCGTGAGATCAGCTGGGAAACCAGCCTGACCGCGGGAAGAAATATGCTTCCCCTGAAACTTATTGCAACTTCGCCGCAGGGCGGAGAAATACTGGCCATGCTGCAGCATGACGACGATGACCGATCGTTTCGTCTGCAGGTGACCGTGATTTGAGGACCTTCGGCACCACCGGAGTATTTAACGGAGTAGTTATCATGAAACAGTTCAAAATAATGACCGCCAGCCTGGTGTTGACGTGCCTGGCGCTTTTTCCCGCCGCGGCGATGGCCGATGAAGACGACCTCGACGTATATATGGAAGTCTACGATGACGTGAAAAGCATGGGCGACGATGTGGTTGTAATGCGCGGCCCGGACAGCGATGAAGCCGAGGACGACGGTCACGACGAAGCCGACATCGATCATGATGAAGACAGTGCATCCGACGAGGACAACGACGTTGCGAACCACGAAGACGGTGAGCCCGACGAAGACCACGACAACGACGCTGCGAACCGCGAAGATGACGACCACGACGACGATGCGGTGGACCACGAAGACGACGAGTCTGACGACGGCGATCTGGACGAGGAATCTGACGAGGGTGGAGACTTTGACGGCGTGAGCGACGACGACTTCGAGAACGACGATGCCGATGCCAGCGACGACATGGACCTGGAAGACGATGGCGATCAGGAAGAGGGCGAAGACATCGACGATGACCAATTCGATACGGAAGAAGACGACGAAGAGCATGACGACGGCATGGAAGGCGAGGAAGACGAAGCCAGCGATGACGACGGCATGGATAGCGACGACGACGAAGCCAGTGACGATGACGGCATGGAAAGTGACGACGACGAAGCCAGCGACGATGACGGCATGGAAGGCGACGACGAGGCAGAAGATGACAGCGACGACGAAGCCGCTGACGACGATCTCGAGGATGACGACGCCGATGAACAAGACAGTGCTGATGACGCCGGTGACGACGACTCGGACGTATAGTCTGAAAGACTGAATAACCGCTCAGCGCGGCTTCAGAACCACGAGACCCCCTGATTATTCCGATAATCAGGGGGTTTTTTTGCGCCAGGTCATAGTTTTGACGATCAGTGCGTGCATCACGCCAGAATCCGGGTAAATTTGACGGCAGATTATTCAGGCAGGGGTACGGGCACTCCAGGCATGGCGACAACATCTCGTAAAAACAGGGTCACTTTTGGCTTCATGGGCCTTCTGTTGTCCATCGTATTCAGCCTGCTAGCACCCGCCGCATACGCGGTCACTGCGGAGGAGTCCTTTGCCGACGGCAACCGCCTCTTTCGTGACGATCTGTACTGGGCCGCTCTGCTCCGCTATCGACAGGCCACTCAGGCCGGCATGGACACACCGCTGCTGCACTACAATACCGGCGTCGCGCACTACAAAGCCGGCCAATACGGTCGCGCGCATCAAGCTCTGCTCCGGGCCAGTCGATCACCGCGATTACGCGTCATATCGCATTACAACCTTGGGCTGAATTCCTACGCGGCCAGCAACAATGACGAGGCTTTGCGCTGGCTCCGCAAAGCCAGGGACCAGAAGCAAAGCCCTAAGATTCGCAGGCTGGCTATCAGGGCCATCGCCAGAATTCGCAAAGCGGAACCCAGGATTAAACCCGTCGTCGTGCATGCGCGCGAAATCGGCGAAGCGAAAAAATTTACTGAACTGGATTTCTATGCGCGCGCCGGCTTCGGCAATGATGACAACGTCTATCGCTCCCCATCGCGGAGCTACCTGGACCGGTCCAGACGAATTCAACCCGTAGTGGTCGATCCGGTGGTGCAGTCCGGCGTCTTTTACCCGGTCGCCCTGGGCGCCAAATACTCGGTCAACAGTTTCGAAAACGAATCCTTTTTCGGCCGCTACCGTTTTTCCGGGCACTTTTATCAGGACGCGAATCTCACCAATGCCAACGAGTTCAGTCAGGAGGTCGCCTTCGGCACGGAGTACGAGCGCAAAGAGGAGGGCCGCGAAAACATTGTGTCCAGCGCCTTTACGGTCGCCCAGCACCGGGAAACCTACTTCGACCCCGATGATGGTCTGGAACGCGCCAGAAACGGTGTCGGTATCGGCGACCGGTTGTCCTATCTCCGCTACGGGCCGGAAATTCGCACGCGGCAATCCTGGAAACGCTTCACCGTGAATCTTTGGGGCAAAGCTCAGCTGTGGAATTATCAGAGCACACTTGAGGTTCCTGAATACGATAACGAATTCATTCGCGTTGGCGGCAATGCCCAGTATCGCTTCACGCGCACCTCACTGTTGCGACTCACTGCGGAGGCCTACTCCCGAAACTTCAGTGACCGCCCCTCTTACGAGCTCAACGGCACACAACCTATTGGCAATCCCACTGTCCAGTACGACTACATCGATTACGGCATCATGGCGCGGCAACGCATCACAAGAGCGATGTGGTTCGGGGTTAAATACGTGCGCACTGAGCGCACAGACGGCTACCTCGGGTATAACGACTACACACGCGATGCCTATGGATTCCAATTCAGCCTGCGGGCGGGAAAACGGTTTCGACTCAACGCGGATGCGACCTACCGAGTCTACAATTTCACGAACGCGTTCGCCTTCAACAACCCCGCTGCCGGACGCAAGACGCAAGAATCCCTGCGCGGCAAAATCAAGGCGACGTTTGAACTGGACTGGAACGTCACCCTTGTCGGCGAATTCGTTTACCGGGAGGTCGGCTCCAACGATTTCCGTATCCAGTACGACCGCAGCCAGTACCTGCTCAGCGTGCAGTGGAACTACGACTAGCCCGCAGCGGGCTTTTATGCGCAAAAACGGTGCGCTTTTCAGCTTCGATTGTCGGCATGGCGACGTGTTATCGTTACAGGACCCGACTGAAGAGGCACGGTGCCATGGCAAGACTAACGATCGTCATTTGCTTGCTCGCCGTTAGCTGGGTAACCATCGGCAACGCTGAGGTGACGACGCTCGGTTCCTGCGAGGACGATTACGCACAATGCCTGCAGCGCTGGAAAGACGATCGTCTGTCATTCCTCAGGAGCGAGGCCGGCTACCTGAACCTCGCCGGGCTGTTTTGGCTCAAGGACGGCCGCAATACGTTTGGCAGTAGCAAAGACAACGACCTGATTTTTCCTGCGGGTGCCGGGTCTTCTATCGGCTCGTTCGAATTACGAGATGGCGAAGTGCAATTGAATGTAAACGCAGGCATGGACGTGCGCCACCTGGAGCGGCCCGTACAGCACATCCTCGTCGCCGGCGATTCTGTGAAAACACCGCTTGTCATTCGGCAGGGTCGTTATGCGTGGACAGTAATCAACCGGGACGGCCGGTTTGCGGTACGGCTACGTGATTTTGAGAACCCGGTATTGCTTGATTTTCAGGCCATCGAATATTTTCCGGTGAGCGCGGGGTATCGGGTGAATGCGAGATTGCGACCTTATAGCTCACCGCGGCTCGTTCAGGTTGGCACAGTCATCGAGGGTCTTAACTACAATCCCTGGTCACCCGGGGTGGTGGAATTTGAAATCGAAGGACAGACTTACGACCTGGAGGCTTATGACGCAGGCGACGAGCTGTTTTTTGTTTTCGGTGACCAGACCACCGGCCGGGAAACCTATCCTGCGGGGCGCTTCCTGTACGCAAAAAAACCGGGCAGCGACGGCGTGCTTGAGCTCGACTTCAATACCTCACAAAGCCCGCCGTGTGCCTACAATGATTTCGCCACCTGCCCGGTCGCTTCGCGTCGAAACCGAATTGCAGCCCGGATCGTGGCGGGAGAGCGTTATGACCGGACGCATCACTAGCAGTCTGTTGAAAAAACCATCCATGGTATTTTCAACACCGCAATTCGAAAAACGTCGTTTTCGAATTGCTCACATTTTCAATGGCTAAATGACGGTACCTCCCTGTACCGTTCGCAACCCGCCGAAAAACGGTGTTTTTCAACAGGCTGCTAGTGGTTCGTTGCTGCGTACCGGGTGAATCTGGCCAAACGGCCCTGCTTAACGGCGAATAGCGCTTTGGTGTCTGAATTCTTTGCTAGACTTGCCCCGCCCGAATCTCTGCTCTACGAAAAGACCCATGGACGTTACCCCGATACTTGAATCCCTGAACGAGGCGCAGCGCCAGGCTGTTACAGCGCCCGCCGAACCGCTACTGGTCATCGCGGGTGCCGGCAGTGGCAAGACTCGCGTTCTGACCCATCGAGCGGCGTGGCTGATCGATGTGCAGGGCCTTGCTCCGGAAAGCCTGCTGGCCGTCACCTTCACCAACAAGGCCGCTGCTGAAATGCGCGGTCGTATCGAGAGTCTGCTCGGGACGCCGGCCAGTCATTTGTGGATTGGCACTTTTCACGGCCTGGCACATCGGTTGTTGCGCCGCCACTGGCGGGAAACCGGCCTGCCGCAAAACTTCCAGATCATTGACTCCGACGACCAGCTACGACTGATCAAACGGCTCATGAAGGGCATCGGCCTCGATGACAGTCAATGGATACCACGCGAGGTGCAGTATTTCATCAATGCCCAGAAGGATGAGGGTTTGCGGGCAAAGCACCTCGATGATGACGGCGACAACAACCGTCGGCAGATGATTACGCTCTACCAAAGCTACCAGGAACTCTGCGATCGCGGCGGGCTGGTGGACTTTGCTGAGCTGCTGTTGCGGGCGCATGAGTTGCTGCGCGATAACGCGAATATCCTCGCGCATTATCAACGGCGTTTCCAGCACCTGCTGGTGGATGAGTTCCAGGACACCAACGCCATCCAGTACGCCTGGCTACGCTTGCTTGCGGGCACCGAAGGCGTGCCCTTTGTGGTGGGCGACGACGATCAGTCCATCTATCGCTGGCGTGGCGCGCGCGTCGAACATATTTTCCAGTTTCAGAAAGACTTTCCCGGCACGTCCGTTATCAAGCTTGAACAGAATTATCGTTCTACCGCGACCATTCTTAAGGCCGCCAATGCCCTGATTGAGAACAACAGTTCACGCATGGGGAAAAATCTCTGGACGGACGACGAGGAAGGCGAGCCCATTCGGGTCTATTCCGCGTACAACGAACGCGACGAAGCAGACTTCATCGTCGGTCGCTTGCGTGACTGGAGTGAGCAGGGAAATCCACGTGCGGATGCCGCTGTTCTGTATCGCTCGAATGCACAGTCCCGCGTGCTCGAAGAAGCACTAATGAATGCCGGCCTTCCGTATCGCGTCTACGGCGGCTTGCGTTTCTTTGAGCGCGCGGAGGTCAAGGATGCGCTCGCCTACCTGCGCCTGACGTCACACCGGGACGATGACAGTTCATTCGAGCGGGTAGTCAACAAGCCGACGCGGGGAATCGGTGCCCGTACGCTTGAAATCATGCGCACCCACGCGCGCGCCAATGCCTGTTCCATGTGGCAGGCGGCCAGCGCCGTCATCAATGATGGCCTTTCCGGGCGAGCGGCAACCGCCGTGGTTGCCTTCATGAGCCTCATAGAGCGCATGACGCGTGAAACGGACGGCATGGAATTGCACGACCGGGTCGATCACGTCGTCCAGCTCAGCGGCCTCATCGATCACTTTCGCAAGGAAAAGGGCGAACGCGGCGAAACACGTATCGAAAACCTCGAAGAACTCGTCAGTGCGGCGCGCGGCTACGCACGCGACCCGGCCGAAGAAATGTCAGAGCTTGATGCCTTTCTTGCGCATGCCGCGCTGGAAGCCGGCGAAGGTCAGGCGGATGCCTGGGAAGACTGTGTGCAGCTGATGACCATGCATTCCGCCAAAGGGCTGGAGTATCCGCTGGTGTTTTTGTCGGGCCTCGAAGACGGCTTGTTTCCGCACCAGCGCTCCGTCGCCGACCCGCACGGTCTTGAGGAGGAGCGGCGCCTTTGTTACGTCGGCATCACCCGGGCGAAACGAACACTCTATATTACCCACGCAGAACAACGCCGCTTGCACGGCATGGACAGCTTCGCGCAACCCTCCCGATTCTTGGCGGAGATTCCGACAGAGCTTGTTGAGGAGGTCCGCCCACGCGTCCAGGTTAGCCGACCAGTACGCCCGTCTTCACGATCGTCGCGTGGCAGCGGCAGCATGAGTCCCGCCGCTGAAATAGGCGTGCGGCTTGGGCAACGAGTACGCCATGGGAAATTCGGGGATGGCGTCATTCTCAACTGTGAAGGCCAGGGCGCGCACGCACGTGTCGAGGTCAATTTTGAGACGGCCGGCACGAAATGGCTGGTTCTTGGCTATGCCAACCTTGATCTGATGTAGAATCCGTTTTACCTGGCCCGGACTATTCATGAATTGCCCGGGTCAGGGGGTGCAGAGACTGTTTTGTTTTTGCGTGCCTTGCCGTTGAGAGTCACAGACGCACAATGAAAATATTAATTCTCGGTGCCGGCCAGGTGGGATCTTCCGCTGCATATCATCTGTCGCGCGAGGAAGCCAACGAAGTAACCGTCGTCGATATGCGCTCCGACGTTCTTCGGGAATTGCAGGACCGTCTGGATATTCGTACGGTCGTCGGCCACGCAGCTTACCCCGAGGTGCTTGAGCGTGCCGGTGCCAATGACGCCGATATTATCGTCGCGTTGACCGATACGGACGAAACCAACATGGTCGCGTGCCAGGTCGCCTACACACTTTTTCACACACCAACCAAGATCGCCCGTATTCGTTCGGCCGAGTACATGAATGCGACCAAGCTGTTCACACAGGAAGCGGTTCCCGTGGACGTGCGCATCAGCCCGGAGCAGCTTGTTTGTGAATACATCGAGCAACTCATCTTGTACCCGGGGGCGCTGCAGGTACTCGAGTTCGCGGACGGCCGTGTTCGCCTCGTCGGCGCCAAGGTGGATAAAGACGGCTTGCTCGCCGGTCAGAAAATCGCTTCGCTGAAAGAACACATTCCGAATACCGAAGGCCGCATAGCGGCAATCTATCGCAACGGCAAAGCGATCGAGCCAACCGGCGACACCGTGATACTTGAAAATGACGAGGTGTTTTTCATTGCCGCCCGTCAGGATATCCGTGTGTTCATGAGCGAAATGCGCAAGCTCGAAGAACCTGTGCGACGGGTTGTCATCGCGGGTGGCGGTAACATCGGCGTGCGGCTCGCGCTTGCGCTTGAGCAGACTAACCAGGTCAAGCTGATCGAACGCAATCCCAAACGCGCCCGGCAGATCTCTGAGCAGCTGAACAAGGCCATTGTACTGGTCGGCGACGCGGCTGACGAAGAGTTGTTGCTCGAGGAAAACATCGACAACGTGGACGTTTTTTGTGCGGTAACCAATGCAGAGGAGGCCAATATCCTCTCTTCGATGCTCGCCAGGCGACTCGGTGCCCACAAAGTAATGGCGCTGATCAATCGCCCCTCTTATGCGGAACTGGTTGAGTCGGGCAGTATCGATATCGCCATCTCGCCGCGCCAGATCACCATCGGTTCGCTGCTCGCGCATGTACGACGAGGGGACGTCGTCAAAGTACATTCTTTGCGCCGGGGCGCCGCCGAGGCTATCGAAGCGGTCGCGCATGGCACCAAAGGTGACTCACCCGTGGTCGGCAAGAAAATCGAGGATATCGGTTTGCCGCGTGGCTGCAGAATCGTTGCGATTGTGCGTCAGGAAGAAGTCATCATGGCGCACCATGACACCGTCATCCAAACCGATGATCACGTTATTTTGTTCCTCACGGACCGGCGAAAAATCGAATATCTTGAAAAACTGTTCCAGGTGGGCGTTTCCTTTGTCTGATCCGGGCGGCATCGCTAGCGCCCGTCGAACGCGCGAGTAAAACCGATGAACTGGAAGGTGGTGCAACGCATTCTCGGGCTCTTGCTGATGGTTTTCAGCCTGACGATGCTACCGCCGATCGGTTTCAGTCTTTTTTTCCAGGATGGTGCCTGGATGCCCTTTGTCCAGGGCTTCGCTCTGACGCTGTTTTTCGGTCTCCTGATCTGGTTTCCGGTACGGCGTGCGCGCCGCGATTTACGTCTTCGTGACGGTTTCGTGGTGGTTGCGGCGTTCTGGACAGTGCTCGGCGCCTTTGGTGCGGCACCGCTCTACCTGGCCGACACGCTGTCAATGACACTCACGGATGCCATTTTCGAGTCCATGTCGGGGCTTACAACTACCGGGGCGACGGTGCTTACCGGTCTCGACGACCTGCCTCATTCCCTCTTGTATTATCGTCAACAATTGCAATGGTTGGGCGGCATGGGAATTATTGTACTGGCGGTCGCCGTGCTGCCGATGCTGGGGGTTGGTGGTATGCAACTCTACCGTGCCGAAACACCGGGGCCGGTGAAGGACACCAAGCTCACGCCGCGTATTACCGAGACGGCGAAGGCGCTCTGGTATGTCTATTTCAGCTTTACGCTGTTATGCGGTATCTCCTACTGGCTCGCCGGGATGAGCGCCTTCGATGCCATTTGTCACGCTTTTTCCACCGTCGCGATCGGCGGGTTCTCACCGCACGATGCGAACATGGGTTATTTTGACAATCCAGTCATCGATCTTATCGCGATCTTTTTCATGTTCGCCGCCGGCATCAATTTTTCGTTGCACTTTTTTGCCTGGAGAAACGTGCAGATCTCACATTACGTGAATGACCAGGAATTTCGTGCCTATGTTTTCATTCTGGCCGTGGTGACGATCAGCGTCGTGGGCTCACTGTTTTGGTATGGCACCTACACCAATCCAAGCGATACCATCATCAATGGCGTGTTCCAGGCTGTTTCGATTGCGACCACCACCGGCTATACAACAAGCGACTATTCAGTCTGGCCCGGAGCATTGCCCGTACTGCTGATTTTCGCGAGTTTCGTCGGCGGATCGGCCGGTTCAACCGCTGGCGGTATCAAAGTCATTCGCTGGCTGCTGATCTACAAGCAGGGTCTGCGAGAAATCGTGCGACTGGTTCATCCGAGCGCCGAAATTCCCGTCAAGCTTGGCAGTCATGCCGTGCCCTTCCGCGTTGTCGATGCCGTCTGGGGGTTTTTCTCCGTTTACGTCATCGTGTTCAGCATCATGCTGTTGTTAATGATGATGACGGGTCTCGATCAGGTGACCGCATTCTCCGCCGTTGCCGCATCACTAAACAACCTTGGGCCTGGCCTCGGCGATGTGGCATCGGGTTTCATGACCGTTCCCGACGCCGCCAAGTGGATCGCCATCGCCGGCATGCTGCTCGGTCGCCTCGAAATATTTACCCTGCTCGTCCTGTTTACGCCGACCTTCTGGCGGCACTAGGCATGGTGCGTTCGCTTCGTCGCTCATCCGCGTGCTTTGCGTGAAAACACAGGACCAACGACTGAGAGAAACGATCGACCGCTTTAGCCGCGCCACGGGTCACACCGTTGCGTGGCTTACCCTTTTTATGGTCGTGGCCACTTTTGTGATCGTCGTCTTTCGCTATGTTTTCGATCTGGGATTCATCTGGCTGCAAGAACTACTTGTCTGGATGCACGGTGTTGTATTTATGCTTGGAGCGGCCTACACACTGCAACAGGAACAACATGTTCGAGTCGATATTTTCTACCGTACGATGAGTGCCAGGAAACAGGCCTGGGTCAATCTTTTAGGTGTCGTTTTCTTTGTTTTTCCCCTTTGCCTGTTCTTCTTCATCGAATCATGGGATTACGCCCGCGCCGCATGGTCGTTCAACGAGGTTTCTCGCGATGCCGGGGGGCTTCCCTATCCGGCGATCCCGTTGCTCAAATCGATACTGCTCGTCATGCCGATTGCGGTCGCGCTGCAAGGCCTGTCACTCCTGCTCACATCGCTGCAAAACATGAGGGCACGTTAGGTCGTGGAGTGGGTTGCCCTGCTGTTGTTTCTTGCCGTCATCGGTCTGCTGCTCGCCGGTTTCCCGGTCGCGTTTTCGCTTGGCGGTACAGCGCTTATTTTCGCCTTTGGCGGCATACTCGGTGGCGGCTTCGAGGCGGCCTTCCTGACTGCTCTGCCAAGCCGAATTTTCGGCCTGATGACCAACGAGACACTGGTTGCTGTACCGCTGTTCGTATTCATGGGCATCACACTGGAACGAGCCAGAATTGCGGAGGAGTTGCTCGAAACGCTAAGCGCGATGTTCGGATCGTTACGTGGCGGACTCGGTATTTCGGTAACACTCGTCGGCATGCTGTTGGCGGCCAGCACCGGCATCGTCGGTGCCACGGTGGTCACCATGGGTCTGTTGTCCCTGCCAACGATGCTAAAGCGCGGCTACTCTGCCGAAATCTCGACCGGCATTATCTGCGCGTCGGGTACGCTCGGCCAGATCATCCCACCGTCTATTATCCTGGTCATGCTGGGAGACGTAATGTCCTCCGCCTATCAGCGGTCGCAACTTGCACAAGGTAGTTTTTCGCCCGACACCGTATCGGTCGGAGATCTTTTTGCCGGTGCGGTGATCCCGGGCCTGTTGCTGGTGCTGTTGTATATCGCTTACCTGATCGTGGTTGCCGTTGTAAAGCCGAGTGCGATGCCGGCGCATAAGAGGCCGGATGATGAGCCGATATCGCTGCTCAGGGTGCTGCGCGCGTTGTTGCCGCCGCTGTTACTGATCTTCGCTGTGCTGGGCTCGATTCTCGGTGGTTTCGCGACACCGACTGAGGCGGCCGGAGTTGGTGCTGGCGGAGCATTGTTTATCGCGTTGTTGCGGCGGCAATTGTCACGGCAACGATTGCAGGAAATCATGCGCGGTACGTTGCGCGTTAGTAGCATGGTGTTTCTGATCCTGATCGGTGCATCCGTTTTTTCACTGGTCTTTCGCGGCTACGGCGGGGATGACGGCGTCCATGCCGTGCTCGGCGCGCTGCCGGGTGGTGTTTTTACCGCCGTGTTCGTCGTAATGGTGGTGATGTTTCTGCTCGGCTTCGTCCTCGACTTTATTGAAATCACGTTCGTCGTGGTGCCGATCGTAGCCCCGGTGTTGCTCGGCATGGGGCTTGATCCGGTCTGGCTGGGCATTATGATCGCGATCAACCTGCAGACATCGTTTCTCACGCCACCCTTTGGGTTCGCGCTTTTCTATTTGCGAGGTGTGGCGCCCTCGTCCGTTACCACGCAGCAGATTTATCGTGGCGTTATGCCGTTTGTCGGCTTACAGATCTTGGCGCTGGTCATCCTGGCCGCTTTTCCCGCTATCGTCACCTGGTTGCCGGAGCGGCTGTACGGGCCCTGACAGAGTGTTCCGAGCGCAAGAAATCGAACTCACTATGGCGAACGGGTTTCGTCAGGCTTTGCGTCTAAATGGCCGGTACGTTCGCGCACGAACGCCAGCCAGCGGTCGTCTTGCCGGGTTATTAACTCGTATGCCTTGACGTGGAATGGGCCCAGGAATACCAGGTACGTTTGCCCGGCATCGAAATTGATTACGATCTTGCAGTCATCGTCGTAGCCGACCCGGCCGGATGTATTGTCGCTCCAGAACTCGTCCTCGCTGTGCGCCGCGAAATCGTTTTGTGCGTTTTGAAAGCGCCAACGGTGGTTGGGCAAATAGAGTTGCTGATCACCCGTGCCTTTGAGATTTTCAATCACCGTCAAGCTCGCGACACGTATGTCGGTCACGGCCCGGTCGCCGGACGGTCGCGCCGTTTCGGTAATTTTTTTCAGTTCCCGGGCCCGATCCAGGAGCGGCTGCTTTTCAGTCTCCGCACGCCGAATTTCGCGGCCGACAGCATCGGCCCTCACCAGCACGATTCTGCTGGTTCGCTCGATGAGCCGCTCTATCGATACCGTCGCGGCTTCGGGCGGCGCATTGCAAGCGGCGCTCGCCGAAGCGGAAAATGCGCCGATTAACAACGCGAGTGCACACACAGCGATCGATTGACTTGCTTTATTTGTGGTATTCATTGTTCACTCGTACAAATTACGCTAAGCGTTTGAATTACGTTTAGAAACCGTGGTGAAGCGTTCTGCTGCAGCGACCACGCCAGGAATATATCAGTAGGTTACACAAGCCGAGCCGGCATTTAACCTTTCCATTATCATGGTTTCACTTGTGACCATATGCAGTTCACAATACCATTTCAATAACAAGGAGCATATGTCCTCCCAATTAACAAAAACAACAATACATCGCGACAGAATAAGACTTCTCGTTCCTAAGCCATCAAACACCGAAAGGGGAAAACCAGTGATATTGATAAAGAACCGTGCATTTCAGTTCGCCGCCAGTCTGGGCATCGCCAGCCTGTTAGCGCCCTGGGCAGGTATCGCCTTTGCAGCCGATTCGCCCGTCCAGACACTTAACAGCTACCGCATCGAGACGGAAGATTGCCCAGGGTGCGGCATTCCGTTAATCGAGTCGGAACAGGATGCCGCCGCGTACCTGAACTACATACGCGGTACCGTTGCAGACGGTTATGGCAGCGCCGCTGGCTTTGGCGGTAGCGACAATGTTCGTCATCACGACAAGGACGACGATGAGCAAATCGTATTTATCGATTTCGATGCAGGTGGCCAGCCGACCTTTCCGGTCTGTTTCTCCGTTGCACCGGGTCAGTTCGTCCTGTTCGGTCAGTTTCTCGACCACGTCTACACGGCAGAAGAGCGGGCCAGTATTGCAGCCCGAATTGCACAGGATTATTCTGAATTTGACTATGAATTTGTGACGACACGCCCGACAAGCGGATCGTTTACGACGCTGTCGGTCGGTGCCAACGATGCACCCCTCGATTGCTCGCAAGGCAGCAACATCACAGTGACGCCAACCGGCGGTGTCAGCATTTTATTTGGATCAGCCGAAAAAATCGATTTCCGTAACCAGGACAAAAACGACAACGCGTTTGCCGATGCGAGTTTCTGGGAGTTTCTGATTCAGCTGGACGCGAGCGGAGCGACCTTCGAAGCGTTTTCGGGTCTCACGATCGCGGATTTCGGTAGTGCCACCGCCGCCGTATCACAAGCCGTCGTTAACCAGACGTCCAATACCGGCGCACACGAAGTCGGCCACCTGCAGGGTCTGCGCCATCAAAATTCATTCGGTGCACCGGGTGACGGACTGCCGTCCACCGGCCGGATTTCACCCTTCGATTTCGTACCGGTTTTCCCCGGCCCGTCGAATGCCAGCGAGACGGTATTGCACACGATGGCTTCCGGCGCCAGCGTTGGTTTGTCGCTGTCAGGCAGCACGATCACTGACCGCTTCTTCTCGGAGCGCTCGGCGACCAGACTCGCAATTGCCGAGGAAGGCAAAAGCAAGAGTGAGGCCTCGATTCGACGCAAGGGTCGCGACAAGATCAAGCTCAAGGATCTTGATGTGCCGAATACGATCGTTATTGGCCAGAACGCGAATGCCGAGCTCGAAGTGGAAGCGCTGATCGTTAAAGGCGAGATATCGGTGCCCTTTGAAGTCGACACCTACCGCTTCAAAGCGAAAGCCGGAGACTTCCTGAATGTTGAGCTGATTTCCGTGGTCGGTGAGGGTTTCACGTTCGAGGAAGGTATTGTCGGCAAGCTAACCCTCAGCTACGTCGAGAGTGACGGCAGCCTGACGCAGATAGCCTCGAACTCTCAGAGCTTCGAATCCATTTTTGATGCCGAAATCTTCGACGCCGTGGCGCCGTACAAGGGCACTTACGTCATCGAAGTGTCCGCACCGGACGAGTTCTTTTTCGCCGATTTCGATGGCGACGGTGTACTCGACCCGTTCCCGCTCACGGCCGCAGGTGGCGGCGATCTTTTGAGCGGCCGATACTCGTTGCAGATCTATCGGTGCAACAAGGATCTCGACGATGAAGATGGTAAGGACCACAGTGACGACCACAGTGACAGTGACGACTAAAGTCCGACGCTGAATCACAAGAGAGCCCCGTGAAAGCGGGGCTCTTTTTTTGGCTGCGATTCGAGATCCGGATGTAAGATGAGCAATTCGCGAATCAAACCCCGTTCACCCGCATATTCAGATACGCCAGTTCACTGACTTTCTGGTAGGCGGACGATTTTTTCATGAAGTCGAATACCGATTTTTCGATTCGCGCCGACCACTCGTCCTTTTCCGACAACTCTTCGATCGCCGCGGTGGCGTGGCGACGCAGTTCGTTGAACACATCCTGGGGCAGTTCTCTCAGCTCAACATTCGGATCTTTCTGCAGCTGGTCGAGGGCCATGGCATTACCCCACATATACTCGGACAGGATGTCCATATTGATAGCCTGGCAGGTATTCCGAATGATTTCCTGCAGGTCATCCGGCAACGTGTTCCAGGCCTCTTTGTTGACAATGCATTCAATGTTCGGCCCCGGTTCGTGAAAACCCGGGTAGTAGTAATAGTTGGCTGCTTTGTGCAGACCCAGGGCAATGTCATTGTACGGTCCCACCCATTCAGCCGCATCGACGGCACCCGTCTGCAATGAGGTGAATATCTCCGACGCAGGGACGGTTACCTGCGTCGCACCGGCACGTTGCATGACCTCACCACCCATGCCCGGAATACGCATCTTGAGGCCCGCAATGTCCTCGATTGAAAGGATCTCCTTGTTAAACCAGCCGAGCATTTGCACGCCGGTATTGCCCGCCGGAAAAGGCACTAATCCGAAGGGCGAGTAGAGTTCCTGCCACAGTTCGATGCCGCCGCCGTAATATAGCCAGGCATTCATCTCATTCGCATTGAGACCAAAGGGCACCGCTGTAAAATACTGGGCCGCCGCCACCTTTCCCCGGTGGTAGTAAGCCGAGTCGTGACCCATCTGTGCGGTGCCGTTACGCACTGCATCAAATACCTCCAGCGCCGGTACCAGCTCACCGCCAGCGAATACCTTGATTTTGAGCCGCCCTCCGGTCGCTGCTTCGAGGCGCGTTGCGAGATTTTCGGCACCAACCCCAAGCCCCGGCAACCCGGGAGGCCACGCCGTAACCATGTTCCACGCAAAGGTTTCCACGGATGTTTTGCCGGTGGACGCTGCAGTGTCATCATCTGCCGCACAGGCCGACACGCCGGCAGCCAGTGCCAGTCCGCTTACAAAATCACGTCTTTTCATCGTTTCTCTCTGCCCGTTAACGATCCCGAAGAGCGCAGTTTAGCCATTTTTTCGGCCGCCTGACCATTCTGCGTCCGGGCCCGGTATTGGTTATGCTTACGGCCTCACTAAGGGGGACAGACACGTGGCGATCGCCGCCTGGAAACGCATCGAAAAACGCCCTGGCTATCAGCGGCTCAAGACGTCGTTTAAGAGACTCATTGGTAAAGAATTGCGCTTGCCGGTAGAGCTTCGTGTCCCGACCCTCAAAGAGGGCGGCTGGGTGTTCACGCCGCAAGGCCTCGACCAGGACAGCATTGTCTATTCGTTGGGTGTCGGCGAGGACATTGAGTTCGATCTGGCCGTCATTGACCGATATGACGTTACCCTGCATGCTTTTGATCCGACCCCGTCTTCGATCAATATGCTCGCTGCAGCGGATACGCCGGGGCGCTTCTTTTTTCACCCATGGGCCGTCAGTGCCACTGATGGAGTGGTGCGTTTTTTTCCTCGCAAGAAAAAGGATGGTGGCAAATCGGCCGTGATGTTCACACTGATCGGCGACGACGTGAATCACGAGGGCGCCATCGAGGTGCCCGCGTATAGCCTCGCGTCGATAAGCCGCCGTCTCGGCCATGTTCGAATCGACCTCCTCAAGATGGATATCGAAGGAGCGGAATATGCGGTGCTGGAAGGGCTGCTGATTGCGCCCATCAAACCGGCCCAGCTTCTGATTGAATTTCATCATCGCTTTCCGGGCGTCGGTCTCAAAAAAACCGCCGACATCGTCGCACGTCTGCGCGCGGCGGGTTACCGGATATTTGCCGTCTCGGAAACTGGCCGCGAAGTGTCGTTCCTGCGAACGGTTCTGCGGACGTCTGCGCGCTAGAAAAGCACGCCTGGCGGGGAAAAACCCCGGTCTTGCAACCGGGGCAGTTCCTTCCCTGGCCGGACAGCCGGCGTAAGCCGCTGTTTTCGCCATCCCTGGCGAAAAAACGTGCGCAATTTCCCGGACCCTGGCCGGCAAGCTGCCACGTCCTGTCCGGTTGATAAAGATTGCCACGAACGCTTCTTCCGGGAAGCTGTTGTTATTGGCGGATGGATCAATAAACTCTGCAGGCGATTGAAACACAGGGGAATAGAGTGATTGGTCTTGTTCAGCGAGTAACGGAGGCGGGCGTTTCGGTCGCTGGGGAGCGTATCGCCACGATAGGTCGCGGACTTCTCGTGCTGATAGCCGTCGAGCCCGACGACACCGAGGCCGAGATCATCCGTCTGGCCGAACGCATTCTGACCTACCGCGTATTTCCCGATGCCGACGGTCGCATGAACCGAAGTGTTCTTGACGAAGGGTACGAGCTTCTTCTGGTGCCGCAATTCACCCTGGCCGCTAACACTCGCAAGGGTACGCGAGCCAGTTTCACCAGGGCCGCACCAGCCGCGATGGCCCGGGAATACTTCGATCGCCTGCTGGCCACGTGCCGGGAACGGCTCCCCGGTGCTCAATGTGGGGAATTTGCGGCCGATATGCAGGTCAATCTAATTAACGACGGTCCGGTTACTTTCTGGCTGCAGACCGCATAGCGCGGATTTTGCGTGTTTTTGCGGTATCATGGCCGCCCGCTCGTCCGGGGCGCTGTCGGGCATCGTGTGACGCCTATTCGGTTTTGTCCTGCCAGCAGGCGTATCATGATGATGTTCAGAGCCGCAGCTACGCTGGAGGCATAGGGCCTGCAGGGCAGGCTGACGGTTATTTCATGTTTTATGAAGGGGTTCGACCCCGGGAGTTTTAGAGATGTTATCCAACATCGGTCCGGTACAGTTGCTGATCGTTCTTGTCATTGTTCTCGCTATTTTCGGTACAAAACGCCTGCGCACGCTGGGTTCAGACCTTGGTAGTGCAGTGAAGGGTTTTCGCGGCGCGATGAATGAAGCAGACCAGGAGACAACTGAACAGCTTGGCGACCAAACAAAAGACGCCGATTTCAAAAATACGCCGGTAGACGAGCCCAGCAAAGAAAATCACGGCTAGCTCGGTAACCCTGCATGTCCGGCATCGGTTTTTGGGAGCTCATTATTCTGGCTCTTATCGGGCTCCTGGTCCTGGGGCCCGAAAGGTTGCCGCGCGTGGCCAATCAACTGGGCGGCTGGCTGGGACAGGCGCGGCGAATGACGCGGGTTATGAAGCGGCAACTTGAAGACGAACTCGACTTTGAAAAAGACCTTGGACTGAAAAAGGCCATGACGCCGAAACAAAGCGTGTCAGAACCGCAATACGTTCACAACGAATCGGTCAACCACGATGACGATTACTCGCCCGCGCACGATGGCGATAGTGTCGGCACGGGTGTCAACGATGATCCGGTCGATATCGAAAACGCACCGGAATCCTCGGACATCACGGCTTCGACGTCAACGACTGACGATGCAGAAAGCGCCGAAGCCGACAAGAAAACGCCCGCGTGACAGACAAGGACGGCAAGACAGGCGAGACTGAAGAGCTCGGCGAAGGCACTTTGATTTCACATCTCGTCGAACTTCGTTCACGGCTCCTGAAAATATCCGCCGCCGTCGTTGTTGTGTTTATTGTGCTATTGCCGTTTTCGGGAGAAATTTTTTCACTGGTTTCAGAACCGATCCGGCAAGTGTTGCCCGGCAACAAGATGATCGCCGTTGACCCTGCATCACCTTTGTTTACGCCTTTCAAGTTAACGTTTTACGTCGCACTCTTTATCGCCATGCCCATCGTCCTTTACCAGGTGTGGGCGTTCGTTGCACCGGGCCTGTATAAGAAAGAACAGCGTTTTGCAGTACCTTTGCTCGCTTCAAGCATCGTACTTTTTTATCTCGGTATCGCTTTTGCTTACTACGTCGTCTTTCCGCTGATGTTCGGTTTTTTTACAGCCGTGGCACCTGAGGGTGTTGAGGTACAAACGGATATCGCCCGCTTCCTCGATTTTATTACCACCATCGTGTTCGCCTTTGGTATCGCATTCGAGGTCCCCATTGCGACCGTCCTCATCGTGTGGACCGGTTTCACCACCCCCCAAAAACTCGGCAAGGCGCGACCCTACGTATTTCTTGGTGCCTTTGTGCTCGGAATGTTTCTGACGCCGCCGGACGTCATCAGCCAGACGTTACTGGCTGTGCCCGTTTATCTCCTGTTCGAGCTCGGCATTGTCATGGCGCGTATATTCACCCGCTCGAAGGAAGAAACCGACGAAGAAGCCGCCGCTGACTAGTCCGGGCTAGGCGCTTGTGCTCTGAAAAGGTAATATCGCCCGATCGAAACGCAACAACGACAAAAATTCCGTACCGCCCTCTGCGTTAGCCTTTTTTAAGCGAGACACCTATGACAGATTCCGTTGCCGATAGCGGCGCTCTTTCCGATCATCAGGTATTCGGCCATCCACGCGGCCTGGTAACGCTTTTTTTCACGGAGATGTGGGAACGGCTTAGCTATTACGGCATGCGCGCTTTGCTGGTGTTGTTCATGACCGACCAGGTCATCAATGGGGGAATGGGCCTGGACGATACCTCCGCAACCGCGATCTACGGAATTTACACGGCGCTCGTTTACCTGGTCGCGCTACCGGGTGGCTGGATTGCCGACCGTCTGCTTGGCGCACAACGTGCCGTATTTTTTGGCGGCATCATCATCATGTCAGGCCATTTCGTGCTTGCCATCCCTTCGGTCAGTGCCTTTTTCATCGGTCTGTTGCTGGTCATACTCGGCACGGGCCTGCTAAAGCCGAACGTCAGTGCGATCGTCGGCGAACTCTATCCGGCAGGCGATCCGCGCCGCGACGGTGGCTTCACGATCTTTTACATGGGCATCAATCTCGGCGCCATGTTGGGACCCCTGGTCTGCGGTTCGCTGGGTCAAAGCCCGAACTTCGGCTGGCATTACGGTTTTGCCGCGGCCGGTGTCGGTATGTTGATCGGCCTCATTCAATTCTGGCGCACGAAGAGCTATCTGGGCTCCGCCGGCGCAGAGCCGGCCTCTTCAGGCGATGCCGTCGCCGATGCGGCATCCCGACGCCAGGGCTGGCGTGTCGTCGCCGTATCCATGATCGCACTCGGTGTCATCGTCGTCATGGGGCTCAGCGGGGCGTTTACGTTTGATCCTGTCGAAATTTCCCGTGTTTCGACCTACATCATCGTTGGCATAACGGCCGCTTTTTTTGGCTATGTGCTCCTTTTTGGCAAGCTGGATTCGGCCGAAAAGAAACGCGTTGTTGTCATCATCGCGCTGTTCTTCGGTGCGGCCATGTTCTGGTCCGGTTTTGAGCAAGCCGGCAGCTCCCTGAATTTGTTCGCGGATCGCTACACTCAACTCAATCTGGGCTGGGTGACAATTTACTCAACCTGGTTTCAATCGGTGAATTCGATCTTCATCATTCTTTTTGCGCCCGCTTTCGCCTACCTGTGGATATGGCTTGCCAAACGCAACCTCAATCCGTCAACGCCGGCCAAGTTTGGCTTTGGGCTGGTTTTGCTCGGCGTCGGTTTCACGGTAATGGTGTTTGCCTCGAAGGTTGTCGCCAGCGGCGATAAAGCAATGCCGACCTGGCTGCTGATGACTTACCTGTTTCATACGTTCGGCGAGCTCGCGTTGTCGCCGGTGGGCCTGTCGGCAACGACCAAGCTGGCTCCAAAACGTTTCGTTGGGCAGATGATGGGCATCTGGTTCGTCGCCACGGCGCTCGGCAACCTGATTGCCGGTCAAATTGCCGGTGACTTCGATGCGAGCAACCTGCAGGCGTTCCCGGATCAATACTGGGGTATCGTCATGACGTCGGTTGGCAGCGGTGTCCTGCTGTTATTGTTCTCCAGGCCCCTCAAGAAACTGATGGGCGGCGTCGACTAGCCGTCTGTTGAAAAGACCTCCACGGTATTTTCAACACCGCAAATCGAAAAACGGCGTTTTTCAACCGGCGGCCAGACTATTGGCCCAGGCAGACGCCCGCATAGGCGAGGCGAGCGCCCGTATTTTCCAGATGACACTCGTTGTCGTAGGTATTGCCATCCAAACCGCACACCGGTTGATAGTTGGACGGACAATTGCGCCCCTGGGTCGCGCATACGCCCGCGTACTGGATTCGCGCCCCGGCACGCTCCGCCTGGCAGGCGTTTCCGTAAGTCATATCATCGGACCCGCAGACCGGAATAAAAAACCGCGGACAGGCGCGTGTGTTGCAGGCGCCCTCCGTTGCCGTGGTTATACCCGCCGTATCCGCTTCGCAGGCGTTCGCATAGGTTTGTCCATCGGGCCCGCATACCGGCGCGTAAATCTTGGGGCACTTGCCCGCCGAACAAACGCCTTGACGTTGCACGGGAATACGTTCAAGGCCTGCCTCGCAACGATTCCGGTAGGTAACGGCGTTCATGCCACAGACGGGCTCGTACGAATCGGGACATCCGTTATCACCGACGCACGCGCCGAGCCCGGCGACGTCGATCCCGGCTTTGCCTGCTAGGCAGGCGTTTGTGTAGGTCACGCTGTCTACACCACACACCGGCTCGAACTCCTCGCTGCATGCCAGCGTCTCATCCGCACAAATACCCGCGGTGGCAACTTCGATACCGGCGATGCCGGCCAGGCATTCATTGCTATAGGTATTGCCGTCAACGCCGCAGACCGGCGTAAATATTTCGGGGCAGGATTCGATTTCCGCACCCGCTTCATCCGGGCACTCGCCAAAAAAGAGCACTTCGATTCCAGCCTCGCCCGCAACGCAGTCATTGCTATAGGTTTTTCCATCGATACCGCATACCGGGTCATACTGCATTGTACAGGCGCCGCTTTCCGGTGTTTCCGCGGCGGCCGCGGGTTCTTCCTTTTCTTGCGCGAGAGCTCGCGGAAGAAAGAAAGCGGCAACCAGCACCGTGATGCAGGAAACCAATATCCACCAGTGTGTGTTTTTCATCAGGCGCTCTAAGCAGGGGACGCACTGCCCCAGTAGTTGTAGGTCAGCACGCGAGCACCGCCCGGTATGTACATACGTTCCTCCTGGTCAATCCGGAAACCGGCAGAGCGTATCAGTTCAGGAATATCGCGGTTCACGTTGCAGCCGCCCGCCACGTGTTTCCAGATCGGGTTTATTCGATCCTGCCAACGGCGTACGTTCTCATCCGGCGCCCGGCCATGCTCGCAAAAAAGCAATTGCCCGCCCGGTTTTAGCACCCGCCGCATCCCCTCAAGTGCACGCACGACATCAGCAATAGTGCACAGCGTATAGGTTACAAGCACGGTATCGACACTTGAGTTTTCCAGCGGGATCTCCTCGCCGGGCAGGTCGATGAACTCGAGATCGAGGCTGCTTTCTTTATGCTTCTCCCGGGCCAGCCGGCGCATTCCCTCGGACGGTTCCAGGCCCCAGATCTTGCGCACTTTGCTCGCGTCGTAATAGGGAAGATTCAGGCCGCCGCCCATACCGATTTCCAGCACATCGCCGTGAGCCTGTGGCACGATTTTTTCTCGTTGCTTGCGGACAGGTTTGATCGAGCATGCATAGTTTATGACGTGCGGCAGAATGTGTTTGTCGTACCAGCCCATGTTTATTCGCCCTTGCTCACTGCCGGCCCATCGTGAGCAGGCATTGCATCTACTACAGTCTCGACCGACCGCCCGAGCACAAGTTCCCGGATGCCGACAAGCTGAAACCCCTCTTCCCGCAGTTTCGGCAACGCGGCTTCGAGAAAGGCGAGAGTTGTGGGGTACGGGTGACCTATGCCGATCGCGGCACCACGCCTGCGCGCCAGTTTTTTCAGGCGCTCAAATTCGCGCGCAACGCTCTCGGGCGCCGTATCCGTATCGAGAAATACATCGCGGCGTCGCGCCGGGATGCCGGACTCCTCGGCGATGCTCAGTGCCACGCTCTGGTGCGTGGTATAGCTATCGACAAAAAACAGGCCGTCACGGGCACCGATTTCTTCCATCAACCAGCGCATGTGGCCGGGATGCCGGGTCAGTAAACTGCCACGATGATTGTTGATTCCCACCGCGTGCGGAACCGCCGCCAGATCGGCTGCAAAAATTTCTGCGAAGCGGTGGCGGCTCATATCCAGAGTAATGCCGCCGAGGTCCGCGGACGCCTGCCGTGATATGGGCTGCAACGGTAAGTGCAGCAAGACATCCTTACCTCGGTCGTGGGCCTTCGCCGCGATCTCGGATCCGCGCGGAGTCTGCGGTAAAACCGAACAGCTCACCGGGCCCGGCAAATTAATTGCGCGCTCCGCCACCGCAAGTTGCCAGCCAAGATCGTCAATGATGATCGCGATTTTCGGCAACGGCTCGGCTCGCGCAGTCAATACCAGCACGACGGTCAGTACCACATAGGTAAAAACAACTTTCATCGGTCGAAAAACGTCCGTAAAGCCAGGGAACCGCTGATCGATTCCGGGCGAAGCAGATTATGTTTCAAAACATTCAGATTCAAGGCGCGAGTCGCACGTAATAACGAGCTATTGCGAAGCTTCGTAACGCCGAAGCCGAACATTTTGAAACGTAAGATGCGAGTTCAGAATTGATTAGCGGCTCCCTAGGGCGCACGACTTTGCATGATGCGGTAATCGTCCAGAAGTTCGATTGCTTCGGCAAGCTGCGGATCGCCCTCCCGGTCGAGTACCGCCGTCAGGCTGCGTCCCGGATGGCGGCCTGTGCCATCGACAAGAATATCGGGCTCGATGCCCACCTCATGAATCGAATCGCCGGAGGGCGTGAAATACCGTGATGTTGTCAGCTTTATTGCTCGCCCACCCGACAGAGGCATCACCGTTTGTACGAGCCCTTTTCCAAAAGTGGTGGTACCGACTACCAGCGCCCGATGATGGTCCTGCAGTGCGCCGGCCACAATTTCCGATGCGGACGCCGAACCACCATTGACCAGCACCACCAGCGGCAGGCCGTCAAGAATGTCGCCTGGCGTCGCTTCGCGTGTAAAGCGTGCATCCGCCGTGCGTCCGGCGGCCGTCACGATGATGCCCTGCGTAAGAAACAGGTCGGAAACATCAATGGCCGCATCGAGTATGCCACCGGGGTTATTGCGTAGATCCAGGACCAGGCCGGACAGGTAGTCACCGTGCTCCGCATACGAGGTCGCCAATTCATCGATCGCTGTATCAAGTTCCGCCGCCGTGTTATCGCTAAACTGACTGATACGTACGTAACCCAGAGACGGCTCCAGCATTTCATGCCGCACGCTCACGACACGAATGTGTTCCCGGCGCAGATTAAATACCAGCAACTCGGCGTCGCCGCCGCGCAGAACGGAAACACTGACTCGGCTACCCGGTCGGCCACGCATCTTGCCGATGGTTTCCTGTAAACCATGCTGGTGTACCGAATAGTCGTCGATCGCCACGATGATGTCGCCACTGCGTATTCCGGCCCGGTAGGCCGGCGTGCCGTCAATCGGTGTAATCACCTGCACCCGACCGCCTTCGCTGCTCACTTCCAGACCCACGCCGGAGTAGCTGCCGGAGGCGCTAATGCGAACATCCTTGTATTCGGCCGCATCGAGAAACTGCGAATGCGCATCCAGATCGGCCACCATGCCGCGAACCGCGCTGTCGAAGAGCGCATCGTCGTCAATGGGTTCAACATAATCCTGTTTAACGCGCGCCATTACCTCGGCCAGAAGTCGCGCCTGCTGCCAACTCAGCCGGGCGGCATCCGATGGCTCGTGGCTGGCAAGAATGCCGCCACCGAGCGACAGGCTCAGTCCCAGAATGGTGCCAATGACCAGGACCAGTATTCCCCTGGTTTTGAGTGACATGCGGTTCTCCTGCGGGCGTCGCCGCTGTACGGTCACGACAGACGTTGACTTGACGATAGCATAGGGGCGAGGGTTATCCGGCGTGTTTTTGGTGTTTCTAACGGTTGCTGGGTTGGCGACTTATCCATTGGCGGGGGTTGATGGGGCGAGCGCCTTTGCGGAGTTCGAAATAAAGCGCCGCGCGCGGCTGGCCGCCGCTTTGGCCGACGGTCGCGATGGCGTCGCCCGGGGCCACCCAGTCACCCGTGCTTTTCAAAATGGTTTCATTGTATCCATACAGGCTCATGTAGCCCTCGCCATGATCGACGATAACCAGCAGGCCCATGCCCGCCAGCCAGTCGGCGAACACGACTCGGCCGTGATAAATAGTGCGCACCTCGCGACCACGCGGCGCGACCAGTACCACGCCATTCCATTTCAGTTCGCCGCTGGCGCGCGGTTGACCGAAATCATGCAGCAATTTGCCGGCAATCGGCCAGGTCAGTCGGCCTTTAAGCGTGCTGAACGGCTCCTCTGAGGTGATCGGATAGTCGGACAGAATGCTGGTCAATTCTGCGATCAGGCGAGCCAGGTCTTTCTCTTCCGCCGCCAGGCGCTCGATCATGGTTCCTTCCCGCTCAATGCGGGTATTTAGCGAGACCAGCAGCGTTTTGCGCTTGATTTGCACGGCATTCAGTTCAGCCAGCTCGGCCGACTGTGCCCTGGCCAGGCGCGCGATGCGGTCTGCTTCATCAGCCGCGGCCGAGCGCAGCATCGACAACGCGTTGATGTGCTCGGTGACCGCTTCGATATTGGCACCACGATAGTCCGACATATATTTGTAATAGGCCAGCAATCGCCCCAACTCGGCCGGTTCCTGCTGATTGAGGAGCAACTTTATGCGCTCCTGGCCGCCATTGGTGTACACCGCGCGAACCTGGTCGGCCAGCGCGCTGCTTTCAACCGCCAACTGTGCCTCCCGATCAGCGAGTTCTGCATCCAGCTCTGCCTTCTTGCGTTCGCTGAAGCTTCTTTGTCGTACCAGTTCAGCGAGATTTATGCGCTTTTCGGCGATCAGTACTTCGGCCGTTTGCAGCTTCGCCGTGATCTCGTCGCGTTCGGCGGCGCGGCGATCCATGCTTTGTTTAAGCTCACTGATCTGCGCACGAACCTCCTCAAGCTCGCGTTCCTTGACCTTTGTCTGGCCCGCATCGGGTGCCTGGCCCAGCACCGGCATGGCCAGCAGCAGGCAGACGAGCTGGAAACAGCTTTGAGCGGGCCTCTTCATCGCGCGCAAGTGTACCGCAACCCGCGCCGCACACTGGTATACTGCCTTTTTTCGACGGTCCGCCTCCCGCGGGCCTTTTTGCATTGGTAGCATCACCGACATGGAAACGTACCTGGAATTCGCCGGCAATCACGTACTGCTCGTCAGCGCCCTGATGTTCAGTTTTTTTCTGCTCGTATTTATGGAGCTTCGACGAAAAGCGGCCGGCGTCACCAGTCTTGAGCCGCACGAAGTCGTAAAACTCGTTAACGCGGATGCCGTTGTTGTCGATCTTCGAAACGCGGACGCGTTTGCGCGCGGTCACATTGTCAACGCGAAGAATATTCCGCTGGATGAGCTGCAGGCGGGAAGCGACAAGCTCGAGCGGCTCAAGTCCAAACCCATTATCGCCGTGTGCGATTCCGGCACTACCTCCACACGGGCCGTCGCCACATTGCGAAAGTCCGGGGTCGAAAGCGTATACGATCTTCGTGGCGGGATTAGTGCCTGGACGCAGGCCAACATGCCGCTCGTTTCTGCAAAAAAAACGAAGTCCAAAGGCTAGTCCACGTGGCTGACAGAGCACACATCACGGTGTACGGAACTCCGTTTTGTCCCTATTGTATTGCGGCGAAACGCCTGCTCGACAAAAAGGGCGTGAACTACGAGGACATTTCGGTCTCGACCCGGGAGATGCGACGTGAACTCGAACAGCGCAGCGGACAGCGCACCGTACCGCAGATATTTATCAACGATAAATCGATTGGTGGCTTTGATGAACTATCCGCACTTGAGGAAGACGGGCTCCTCGACGCCTTGCTCGAACAGGCGCAATCACCCAGGAACAATGACATCACTCAGGAATAACGAGAATGGCTGAAGCGGAAAACCAGCAGCGAATAATCCTCCTGCAGAAAATTTACATCAAGGACTTATCCTTTGAATCGCCCAACAGTCCGGACGTATTTACGGGCGGCCAGTGGTCGCCGAAAACGGACCTGAATCTGCGCAGTACACACAACCACGTGCAAGACGACGTCCACGAGGTCATCCTGACAATTACCGTGAACGCAAAGCACGAAGACAAGACGCTCTTTCTGGTCGAAGTACAGCAGGCGGGATTGTTTCAGATCACCGGCTATTCGAAACAAGAGTTCGACGCAATCGTTGGCACATTTTGTCCGAACACGCTGTTTCCGTACGCACGTGAAGCGGTCGCGGGTATTGTCGCGAAGGGTGGTTTTCCGGAGTTCCTCTTGCAGCCCATCAATTTCGATGCGCTCTATGCGGAATCGAAAAAGCAGGCCCAGGCACAGGCCGAAGCACAGCCCGTCGCCGGAAACGGGGGCGCGGAGACCAGCCACTGAACGCTCCGATCAAAAACGCCGCAGAGGCGGAGCCACTCGCCGTGCTCGGCGCTGGCTCCTGGGGTACTGCGCTTGCGCTGCAGTTTGCTCGCTGCGGACGCGCGGTTCGCCTGTGGGGTCGAAATCCCGACGACCTGGCAAAAATTTCCTCTGACCGCGAGAACAAACGCTATCTGCCGGACGTACCTTTTCCGGACAGCCTGACGGGTGAACCGGTGCTGGCCACCTGCCTCGAAGGCGCGAGTGATGTTCTTGTCGCCGTCCCCAGTCACGGGCTTCGCGAAACGCTGATACTGATCAGGGATTCGCTCAGCCCAAAGGTGCGCGTCTGCTGGGCGACAAAGGGTTTCGAGCTCAGCTCCGGCAAACTCCCGCACCAGGTAGCGGAGGAGGTACTGGGCGCTGACCGGGCGATGGCGGTGTTGTCCGGTCCCACCTTTGCCAAGGAGGTCGGTATCGGTCTGCCAACCGCGCTAACGGTTGCCGCCACTGATGAGGATTTTGCCAACGATCTTGCACGCGGTCTTTCGTGCGAGAGTTTTCGTGCCTATACCTCCACTGACATAATCGGTGTCGAGATTGGCGGAGCCGTCAAGAACGTACTCGCCATCGCCGCCGGCCTGTCCGATGGTCTGGGCTTTGGTGCTAATACACGCATTGCCCTGATCAGCCGCGGTCTCGTCGAAATGACCCGCCTTGGCGTCGCACTCGGGGCGAAGCAGGACACTTTTATGGGTCTGGCGGGGATGGGCGACCTGGTGCTCACCTGCACCGACAACCTGTCCCGTAACCGGCGCATGGGACTCGCGCTTGCGAGGGGCATGACTATCAATGAGGCGCAGGAAGAAATCCAACAGGTTGTGGAAGGCGTACTGGCGGCCCGGGCGGTGCGCGAAGTTGCGCAGAAAATGCAGGTCGACATGCCGATCTGCGAAGAGGTCTATCGCATCCTTTACGAAGCGGTGCCGCCCAGGGATGCGGTTGCTTCACTCATGTCTCGCGCTATCACCTCGGAATAAGGTCAGGCGCCGTCGGCAAAATGGTGTTGTCGCCATGCCTCGTAAACCAGCACGGCGGCCGCGTTGGATAGATTCAGGCTGCGACTTTGGGCACGCATCGGTATGCGCAGGCATTGCTGTTCCGGCAGCGACTCCAGTATGTCCGCGGGCAAGCCTCGCGTTTCCGGTCCGAGCAGAAAAGCGTCGCCGGCCTTGTATTCCGGTGCTGAATAGGGCGTTCGGCCACGGGTGCTGAGTGCGAAGACCCTTGGAGAAGCCAACGCCGCAAGACAAGTATCGAGCGTTTTGTGCGTCGTTACGGCTGCGAACTCCCGGTAATCCAGCCCGGCGCGTTTCAATCGTGGTTCATCGAGCTCGAAACCGAGCGGTTCAACCAGGTGCAGGCCAACTCCGGTATTCGCACACAGTCGAATGATGTTGCCGGTGTTGGGCGGAATTTCAGGTTCGTAGAGAATGAGGTTGAACATTAGGGCTTCGGGCGTCGGGACAATCACGCTAGAATGCATGATCGCCTGAGTCGATTCCAATCCGAACTGCCAGCAACGTGATATCAGAGACAAGATTTCCCGCAACGTGACCGAAACCAGCCACTCTTCAGACAACCCTCTCGCGACAGGTTTCTGTGGGCTCGCGCTTGATTCGCCGATTGTGCTGCTTTCCGGCTGCGTTGGTTTCGGTGAAGAATATACGCGCATTGAGGGCTTTTCCAATCGCGATGCCGGCGCCATTGTTCTGAAAGGAACGACCCGGGAACCGCGCCCCGGTAACCCGCCTCATCGCGTTTGCGAAACTCCGTCGGGAATGTTGAATGCGATCGGCCTGCAAAACCCGGGCATGGACAAAGTTGTCGACGAAATTTTGCCGACCCTGGACTTTGGTGAAACACGTTTTATGGCGAACGTGTGCGGATCGACGATCGAAGATTACGCCGCCGTGACCCAGCGGTTCGATGATTCACCGATCGACGCCATCGAGATCAATATTTCCTGCCCGAACATCAAAGAGGGTGGCGTTTCATTCGGTAACTCTCCGGAAGCGTCTGCAAAAGTGGTCGCGGCCTGTCGCGCGAAGACCCGCAAACCACTCATCGCGAAGCTGTCGCCCAATCAAACGGACATCGCTGAAAATGCGCGGCGCTGCATCGAAGCCGGCGCCGACGGGCTCGCAGTCGTCAATACAATGATGGGCATGGCGATCGATATCGAACAACGCCGCCCGATTATCGGCAACATCCAGGGCGGCCTGTCAGGTCCCGCCATCAAGCCCATCGCGTTACTCAAGGTCAAACAGGTCTACGAGGTCGCCGGGCCACTGAATATTCCAATCATCGGCCAGGGCGGTATCGCCTGCGCGGAAGACGCGCTCGAATTCATCGTCGCTGGCGCTACGGCTGTGGGCCTGGGCACCGCCTTGTTCTACGATCCGCTACTGTGCAAAAAGGTGAACAAAGGCCTGCTCGACTACCTGCAGCGCCATGAGGTGTCGGCCATCACGGAGTTAGTCGGCAGCCTGAGTTACTAGCCCGCCGGACTCAATACGCGGGTACCACGATCAAGGACACGCGCGTGTCCGTCCTGGAAACCATCCTCATTCAATCCCCAGCAGCCGAATTTTCCGCGTCAACGTATTGCGCCCCCATCCCAGCAACTTCGCCGCCTCCTGACGACGGCCGCACGCTTTCCGCAAGGCGATGCGGATCAGGGTTTTTTCGAACTCGGGAGTCGCGAGCTCCAGCAAAGGCTCCCCACGGTTGCTTGTTAGTTGTTGCTCGGCCCAACGCTCAAGATCGTGCGTCCAGTCCCCGGGATGTCTGCTGGCCGATTGTTGGCCACCCAGGTCAGCATCGATGTCCAGTGCGGTTATGACCCCGCCCGGTGCCGTCACGCTCAGTCGCCGCGTGGCGTTGACCAGTTGACGAACGTTGCCCGGCCAGTCATACGCTTGCAGCAGATCAAGGGCGTCGCTGTCTAATGATTTAGGGGGCGTATTGAGTTCGGTTGCCGCGTTGGCGAAGTAATGCTTGAGAAGTAGCGGGATGTCCTGTCGTCGTTGGCGCAGGGGTGGGGTGTGAATGCGAATCACGTTCAGTCGGTGGAACAGGTCTTCGCGGAAACGGCCCTCCTTGACGGCCAGTGCCAGATCCTGATTCGTCGCGGCTATGACGCGGACGTCGACGGCGATCGAATCGGCTCCGCCGACACGGAAAAACTCCCGCTCGGCGAGCACCCGCAGCAGGCGCGTTTGCAACGCGGGGGACATGTCGCCGATTTCGTCGAGAAATAAAGTGCCGCCATCGGCCTGCTCGAAACGCCCGATACGTCGCGCGTCAGCGCCGGTAAACGAGCCTCTTTCGTGGCCGAAAAGTTCGCTTTCGAGGAGTTCGGGCGCGATGGCCGCTGTGTTCAGGGCGACGAAGTTTTTTTCCGTCCTGGGACTGTGCTGGTGCAATGCGCGGGCAACCAGTTCTTTGCCGGTGCCGGATTCGCCGGTAATCAAAACGGTCATGCTGGAGCCGGAAAGCCGCCCTATAGCACGGAAAACCTGCTGCATGGCGGGGGCCTTTCCGAGTAACGGTGGTAGCTTGCGGTCGGCTGGCGGGTACTCGTTGGCCGGCGACGAAAGCTCCTGGCGCGCGGCTTTCCTGACCAGTTCGACGGCATCGTCGATATCGAACGGTTTTGGCAGGTATTCGAAAGCGCCACCGCGGTAGGCGGATACGGCGTTGTCCAGATCCGAGTACGCGGTCATGACGATGATGGGCAGTTCGGGGTGCGCGTGAGCCAGACGCTGCATCAGCGTGATTCCATCGATGCCCGGCATGCGTACGTCAGTCAGGAGAACGTCCGGCTGCGTGTGTTGGATGGCTTCGAGCAGATGCTCGGCTCGATCGAAACTGCGTGTATGCAGGCCGGCCTGGTAGAGGGCCTTTTCCAGCACCCAGCGAACGGATTGGTCGTCGTCGACAATCCACACATTGAGACTAGTTGTGGCCATCAACGCTGTCTTCGTTGGCGAGCGGGATACGTATGGAAAAGACCGTTCGGCCCGGGCGACTTTCGAATTCGATCAGGCCTCCGTGTCGACTCAATAATTCCTGCGCCACGGGCAAACCGAGTCCGGTACCTTCCGTGCGACTGGTGACCAACGGATAAAATATAGAATCCTGAAGCTCCGCTGGTATGCCGGGTCCATCGTCTTCGATTTCGATGGTTGCGATGACCGGGTGTCGCGTGTTGCCGATGGTGAAATTCATAATTGCACGAGTTCGCAGGACAAGGGTCCCGTGGCCTTCCAGGGCTGTTAGGGCGTTTTGTATCAAATTGATGAGGGCCTGAATGATCTGGGCACGGTCAAGACTGATCATCGGTAAGCCGGGGTCGTAGTCGCGGACCAGGTGCAATTTTCCCGCCGGTGCCGGCTCGAGCAGGCGCAACACGTATTCGAGCACTTCGTGGACGTTCACCGGTTGTTTGTGCGGCGGGCCACCCGGCCCAAGCAGCGTATCGACGAGTGTCACGAGCCGGTCGGCTTCGCTGATGATTACCTGCGTGTATTCTTGCAGCTCGGCGCTGGGAAGTTGTCGGGCCAGGAGCTGGGCTGCGCCGCGGAGACCACCGAGTGGATTCTTGATCTCGTGGGCAAGCTGGCGAATCATTTGACGACCAGCGCCGTGTTGTATCAACAGCGCGTTCTCGCGGCTGATGCGCACACGTCGTGTGGCATCGGTCATTTCGAGCAATAGATATTTTGCGCCGGCGGGCGGGCGCATGACCGAAACGCGGGTATCGATGCTGCGTTCATGGTCGTGAACGTCGCTGCGCGCCAAGCTTACCTCGCTGGCGAAGGTAACTTCAGTCGCGATTGTTTTGGCAAGTATTTCGGCGAAGTCGTCGTCGTCGTCGACCAGCGGCATGAACGGCCGCCCCTTCGCGCGTCGTCGCGAGACCCCGAGCAGGTTTTCGGCGGCGGGGTTGAGCGCGGCAACGAGTAGGTTTTCATCCAGGACAATGACGGCCGTATTCAGCCCGTCGACGATATCGCGAAACGCCGGTGGAGGGGTGCCGCCTCGTATGGGCTGGCTCGGCTTGTCTAGTTGCCCGGTCGTGCGCGCGTTATCAGGGTGTTTTGCTGCACGTAGAAGCGGTTTGTCTGGCTGCGAATTTGTAGCTGACCGGCCTGGTCGACGACCTCCACCTGGAGGTTGTGCACCCCGCGGTACACTTCCGCTATTTCGAAGGATGTGCCCGTCACCAGTTGCGGCGTGCCGTCGAAATACGCGCGTATCCGGTGTCCCGGTTGCAGGGCCGGCTGCAGGCTCAGCGTAACGCTTAATGTCCCGGCGATATTCCACAGGGTCTCTTCGGCGGCCGGTGAAACGATGCTAAGGCTTTCGTAACCGACATCGGCTTCTTCGGCAATGGGTGCCGCGGGTTGTGTCGGCGCGGCCCGAGCAACGGCGGGCCGACGGGCCGGGCTTTTTGGCAGTTCAATTCGTTCAGCGCCGGGCTGCGGTCGGTCCGAATAATGCGTGACACCGTCCGAATCCACCCAGCGATAGGCTTGCGCGTAGACCGCGCTCGCAGCCACCAGCGTGAGAATTGCGATGAGAATTCGCCTTTGCATCCGCCAAGCATAACAGCGCCCATGGGGGAGAGGTAGCGGCCGGGCGGCAAAATGCCGCCCGGTTCACACTTTTGCTGACATCCTTTACGCCGCATTGCGCCAGACGCGTTCTTAGAGGCTGTAATACATGTCAAATTCCACCGGATGCGTCGTCATGCGCAACCGCGTTACATTCTCCATTTGCAGCTCGATATAGGCATCGATCAGGTCATCGCTGAAGACGTCGCCCATTTTGAGAAACTCCCGGTCACCGTCCAGCGCTTCCAGTGCTTCGTCCAGGGAAAAAGCGACCAGCTGCAGGTCTTTCTCTTCTTCCGGCGGCAGATCGTACAAATCCTTGTCCATGGCGTCGCCCGGATGGATCTTGTTGCGAATGCCGTCGAGTCCGGCCAGCATCAGTGCCGAAAAGGCGAGGTAGGGGTTCGCCATGGAGTCCGGGAAGCGGACCTCGATACGTCGACCTTTCGGGTTTGGCTCGTAGGGTATACGAATAGACGCTGAGCGGTTACGTGCCGAGTACGCGAGAATGGTTGGCGCTTCAAACCCCGGCACCAATCGCTTGTAGCTGTTGGTCGCAGGATTGGCAAAGGCATTGATTGCTTTCGCGTGTTTGATGAGGCCGCCGATATAGTAGAGCGCGGTATCGGACAGACCGCCATAACCATCGCCGGAGAATAGATTTTCGCCCTCTTTGAATAAAGACATGTGTACGTGCATTCCGCTGCCATTGTCGTTGACCAGCGGCTTAGGCATGAACGTGGCCGTTTTACCGTAACTGTGGGCGACGTTGTGCACAATGTATTTGAGGATTTGCACCTCGTCGGCTTTGCGCATGAGGGTATTGTATTTGACGCCGATTTCGCACTGACCGGCGGTCGCTACTTCGTGGTGGTGAACCTCGGTTTCGAGGCCCATCTCCTCCAGGGCCAGGCACATGGCGGAGCGTATATCGTGCAGGGAATCAACCGGCGGTACCGGAAAATATCCGCCTTTGACGGTAGGCCGATGCCCCGCGTTGCTTTCCTCATAATGACGGCCGGAGTTCCAGGCGCCTTCGCTTGAATCGACGGAATAAAAGGCGCCCTGCATGTTGTCGTCCCAGCGAACGTCATCGAAGATAAAAAATTCGTTTTCCGGCCCGAAATTGGCGATATCCGCGAGTCCGCTGGACTTCAGGTAGGCCTCGGCGCGCATGGCGAGCGAGCGCGGGCAGCGATCGTAGCCAAGCATCGTCGCGGGCTCAACAACGTTGCAACGAAGATTGAGCGTCGCGTCCTCGGTAAATACGTCCACCACGGCGGACGCGGCATCCGGCAACAAGATCATGTCGGACTCATTGATGCCCTTCCAGCCGGCAATCGACGAGCCGTCAAACATTTTTCCATCTTCGAAAAGGTCTTCGTTCACCGTGTGGGCGGGTGCAGTAACGTGCTGTTCTTTGCCCTTGGTGTCCGTGAACCGAAAGTCGATGAACTTGATGTCTTTGTCTTTGATCAGGGCAACCACCTCTGCAGGGGTCATGGCCATATCCTCCGTTTTGTACTGCGTGCATTGCCGGGCCTGCACGCCCGTCCGGACAAATCCGGGCGAGCGACCTGGGCCGGCACCGTGTCAGGATCAGAATGCAGGATGCGTGCCAATCCGGATTTTGCTTAAACCACTGATAAACAGGGCTCTTTTATCCCGGGTGCAAACCGCGGCGCACCACTTCGGTGCAAAGCCCTGGAACAATGCACGATTATAGTGCGTTTCGCTCTGGCTTGCACTGGCAGCGGCGGCGGACCCACCTGGCCCGTTGCCAGGCGCTTTATCCACAGCCCCTCGCCGCGCTTTTTTCGGCGCCGTTGCAGGTTATACTGCGCGCCTCTTTTTTTGCCGTGAATTCGTCGATGGATACCGAAACCCCAGCGGGCACGACCAGCTTCCAGACGCTTATTTTTCGTCTGCAGCGCTTTTGGGCGAAACAAGGCTGCGTAATCGCCCAACCGTACGACATGGAAATGGGTGCCGGAACGTTTCACCCGGCGACATTCCTGCGGGCGATTGGTCCTGAACCCTGGAGCGCCGCTTACGTGCAACCGTGCCGGCGCCCCACCGACGGGCGGTATGGGGACAATCCCTTTCGTTTGCAGCACTATTTTCAGTTTCAGGTCATCATCAAGCCGTCGCCGGTCAACATACAGGACCTTTACCTCGAGTCGTTGCGCAGCATTGGCATCGATACCCGCGTGCACGACGTTCGCTTCGTTGAGGATAACTGGGAGTCGCCGACACTGGGTGCATGGGGCCTCGGTTGGGAGGTGTGGCTAAACGGCATGGAGATCACCCAATTCACCTATTTTCAGCAGGTCGGCGGGCTCGAGTGTCGTCCCGTTTCCGGCGAAATCACCTACGGTCTCGAACGTCTCGCCATGTATCTGCAAAACGTCGAGAGCATTTATGACATCACCTGGACCGACGGACCGCTGGGGCGCATCAGCTATGGCGACGTTTATCACCAAAATGAAGTCGAGCAATCGGAATACAACTTTGAACGCGCGGATACCGAGGCACTGTTTGCCCGCTTCGATCACGCGGAAGCAGAGAGCCTGCGTTTGATCGAGCTCGCGCTCGTGCTGCCGGCGTATGAACAAATGTTAACGGCCTCGCATTCCTTTAATCTTCTCGATGCTCGCAAGGCTATTTCCGTGAGTGAGCGGCAGCGCTTTATTCTTCGCGTTCGCACTTTGTCGCGGGCAATCGCCGAAGCCTATTTTTCTTCTCGTGAAACGCTCGGCTTTCCTTTGCTACAGACGGCCAGTAGCGGCGAAGAAGGATCGCCCGAATGAGTGAAGTGCAGGATTTTCTGGTTGAGATTGGAACCGAGGAGTTGCCGCCGAAAGCACTGCGGTCGCTGATGCTTGCTTTTGCGGATGGCCTGCAAAGCAATCTGCTCGAACAACGCCTTTCTTTTTCAGAGGTCACCGCTTACGCGAGCCCGCGTCGACTCGCGGTCATCGTGACCGGCCTTGCCGGGGCACAAGAAGCGCGCGAGATCACCCGCAAGGGGCCGCCGGTTTCCGTGGCCTTCGACGCCGATGGAAAACCGACGGCCGCCGCGACAGCGTTCGCCGGCAAATGCGGTGTAAGCATCGGCGAGATCGGCCGGAACTCCTCCGACAAGGGCGAGTGGCTTTCGTTTGTTTCGGTCGAACGCGGCGTTCCCAGCGCGGAGCTTTTACCGGCTTGCGTTAGCGCGGCGCTCGAAGCCCTGCCGATTCCGCGGCGTATGCGTTGGGGTGACTCGGCGGTGGAGTTTGTAAGACCGGTTCACTGGGTAGTCATGTTGCACGGCAAACAGGTTGTTCCAGGCGAGCTTCTGGGCGTCGCGGCCGGTAACCGAACGAGAGGTCATCGTTTCCTGGCTCCCGGCGAATTGCGCATAGAACAGCCCGGTTCCTATCTTGAAACGCTTGAGAAAGAAGGCTTTGTCATCGCAGACTTTTCGGCCCGGCGCGATAAAATTGAGGCCGATGTTGCGATAGCCGCCGCTGCGTGCGGTGGAACAGCCGTTGGTTCGGATGCGCTCTATGAAGAAGTTGCGGCGCTGAACGAATGGCCGGTCGCCCTGACGGGTCATTTTGACGCGTCTTTTCTGGCGCTGCCGCGCGAAGTGATCATCGCCACATTGACCAGTCATCAGCGGTATTTTGCGGTGGCCGGTGCCGACGATAAATTATTGCCCGCTTTTGTCACGATTGCGAACCTGGAGAGTCGGCAGCCTGAGCAAGTGCGGCGCGGTAATGAGCGAGTGATTCAGCCGCGTCTTGCCGATGCAACGTTTTTTTGGGAGGCCGATCGGCGGCATTCGCTAGCAGACTGGCAGGCGTCTTTACATAAGGTGGTGTATCAGAAAGGACTGGGCAGCCTGTTTGATAAAGGTGCACGGATTGCCGAGCTGGCCTCGGTCGTGGCACTGGAGGTGGGCGCGGAGGTTGCGACGGTCACTCGGGCCGCCAACCTTGCCAAGTGCGATCTGGTGTCCGCCATGGTCGGCGAATTCCCCGAGTTGCAGGGCGTCATGGGTGGATATTATGCGCTCGCTGACGGTGAAACCGACGCCGTATCGATGGCCATTGGAGAGCAGTATTTGCCGAGATTTTCGGGCGACCGCCTGCCCGGTTCGAAAGAAAGTGCGTGTGTCTCAATTGCGGACAAACTGGATTCTTTATGCGGCGTCTTCGCCCTGGGGAAGAAGCCGTCCGGTAACCGCGACCCGTTTGGCCTTCGGCGCAGCGCGCTTGGACTAGTGCGCATGATGGTCGAATCCGAGCTCAGTCTGAACCTTAAAGTGGCGATTTCGACGTCGCTTGCGCTACAGGTTCCGTCGGCTTCAAAGGACACCGCAGCGGAGGTATACGCTTTCATTGTCGAGCGAATGCGCGCTTATTGCCGGGATCGTTACAATACCAGTGCGGAGGTATTCGATGCGGTACTCGACCGGCAGCCAGAGTCGCTGCTTGATTTCGAACGACGCGTCCAGGCGGTAACCGCTTTTGTCGAGCTCGATTCCGCCGCGAGCCTGGCCGGAGCGAATAAGCGGATTGGCAATATTTTACGCAAAGCGAGTTACGCCGAGGGTGCAACGCTTGATCCGGCTTTGTTGACCGAGGATGCCGAGCGGACACTTCACGACGCGGTGTGCGTTGCCCGTGAGGCGCTCGAGCCACTATTGCTGGAGGGTCGGTACACGGAAGCGCTGGGGCGGCTTGCGGAACTGCGCGACATTGTCGATCGTTTTTTCGACGACGTCATGGTGATGGCGCAAGACGAGGCGCTCCGAACTAACCGCCTCGTTCTTTTGGCGGGTCTGCGGGCGTTGTTTCTCAAGGTCGCCGATATTTCCCGCCTGTCTATTAGCCGGGATTAGGGGTTTGTACAGGGCGGCTCAGTTGGTCATTCTCGATCGTGACGGCGTGATCAATCGAGATTCGGATGCGTTTATTCGCACCGCTTCTGACTGGCGCGCAATTGACGGTAGCCTCGAGGCACTCGCACTTTTTGCGGAGAACGGGTTTAACGTTGCCGTTGCGACGAATCAGTCGGGTCTTGCGCGCGGGCATTTTGATCTGGCCGCGCTGAGTGATATTCACCGTACAATGGTTGACGCGGTCGCGGCGGCGGGCGGACGAATTGATCGTATTGTTTTTTGCCCGCACGGTCCGGAGTCGGGTTGCGACTGTCGTAAGCCGGCCCCGGGGATGCTGTTGCAACTCGCACAATTGTTTGGCGTCGATTTACGGGATGTGCCGTTTATCGGGGATTCTTTAAGTGACCTCCAAGCCGCTCAGGCCGTCGGGGCGCGCGGTATTCTGGTGCGTTCCGGCAAGGGTGGGGCGACGGAAAAGGCTTTTGGTGCGGATATGGGCGATGTTGAGGTGTTTGATGATTTGCTTCAGGCAGCGCGATTTCTCGTTGCCGAGATTCAACATTAGCGCGCCTGTTTCATGATCTGGATTCGCTCGCTGGTTTTTCAGTTTTATTTTTATGCCTCGGTAGCCATTGCGGCCACCGCTGTTGCGATCTGTGCGCCGTTGCCTTATCGGGTGCAGTTCTGGATTGCGCGGCGTTGGGGCAGGAGCATGTTGTGGGCGGGGCGGTTGTTGTGTGGCCTGGATTTTGTGCTTGAGGGTGCAGAGAATATTCCGCGCGGTCCTTGTGTGTTTATGATCAAACATACGACTGTTTTTGAGGTCTATGCACAGCTTGCCTGGCTGCCGCCACAATCCTGGGTGCTGAAGCGTGAGCTTCTCTGGATTCCGATTTTCGGCTGGGGGCTTGCCGCTATGAAACCAATTGCGATCAATCGAAACTCCGGCCGAGGCGCAGTCGCGCAGGTTCTGGAGCAGGGGAAGGCGCGTCTTGCGCAGGGGATTTGCCTGTCGGTTTTTCCGGAAGGGACCCGTGTCGGTTTGGGGGATACCAAACGTTACGGGGTCAGTGGGGCGGCCCTTGCGCTTGAGGCGGGGGTGGATATTGTGCCAATTGCTCACAACGCCGGCGATTTTTGGCCGCGGCGGGGAGTATTGAAAAGACCGGGCCTGATTCGTTTTTGCGTCGGTCCGCCGATAAGTGCCGCTGGACGCAGACCCAAGGAGACCAATTTACTGGTCCAGCATTGGGTGGAATCGAAAATGGGCGAGATCAGTCGCGGCTACCAGAAGCTGGCCGCGGAGCGGGAAGCGGCCGATTCAGGTCAGTAACTCAGGCTGTCGGCCTGCGTTAACTATCCCGCCGTCAGTCCTGCGATTTCCGCGGGTGTCGCCTGCAGTTCACGCGCAACCATATTAAAGAAATCAATTTCGAGCACGCTGACCTTGGTGTCACTTTTGATGACTTCGGCAAGCGAGCAAACCACGCCTGCGCGCTGCGTTGAGCTGATTCGTTTACGTACGCTGGTAAGGTATTTTCCGAACGGTGCGTCTTCAAAAAGCGCCGGCCGCGATGCCAGTCGTATATCGGCTTCGGTAACCTCTTCACCGGTGACCCGCTTCATAATTTCCTGCACGGTCGTGACTTCGACGGGGTCGATGTTGGCGTCTGCGCTGGAGGCGCGTGCCAGTGTCATTAGCAACACTTCTTTGAAGAGGGTCTCTTGAACCTCGGCATTGAGTTCTCTTTCGCGGAAAATATTCAGTACATTGCTAAGATCGGCTAATGCCATGTTGAGGCCCCTCTTTTGTTTTTCTGGCTTGTTATCGCCGGGTTGCGGCAGGATTGGCAGTATACACAATCCGCCGCTGCGATTACACGGGATCAGCGGTCATGCGCGGTTGTGAGGAGCGCTGAACCGGTGAGCGTTACCTCGCCGCAGACTCCCGGGCCGATCAGATATCCAGGTTTTCCACGCTCAGAGCGTGCCGCTCGATAAATTCACGTCGCGGCTCAACATGGTCTCCCATCAAGGTTGTAAAGATCTCGTCCGTCTTGACGGCGTCTTCGATTTTGACCTGCAGAAGACGGCGGGATTCCGGGTTGACGGTCGTGTCCCAAAGCTGTTCCGGGTTCATTTCACCGAGCCCTTTGTAGCGCTGTATGGACTGTCCTTTTCGTGCCTCGGCCATCAACCAGTCGATCGCAGCAACGAAGGTGCTTACTTCCGCCTGTTTGTCACCGCGTTGAATGTACGAGCCCTCACCCAGCAGTTCGCCGGTTTTGCTGGCGAGCGACATTATGTGGCGGTATTCGTTGGTGTCAAAAAATTCACGTGGCACGTAACGCGTTGCACCGGTGCCGTGTTGAATTTTATGCACGGCGATGCGCACACCCTCGCCGTCGGTATCACCACGATCCAGTTCCGCTGAATAGTTGCCGGCCTGGCTGTTGGTGGCGCGATCACCGCTGGCTTTCGGTAGTGCCCTCGACAGCGCATCGGTCCAGCGTTGCAGTTCATCGAGGTCGTTGTAGACCGTTTCGCTGACTTCGGGCAAGGCGCTCATTGTTCGCAACACCGTTTCGTCGTATCGTCCGGACAAGCGCACAATCATCGCTTCCACCGCGATGTGTTCGTTTGCCAGCGCCTCGAGCGCGACACCGGAAATCGGTGGTACATCGGGGTTCACATACAGTCCTGCACCGTCGAGCGCCATGCTCAAAAGGTGCGCGTTTAATTCCGTATCGTCTTTTACGTAAATCTCCTGTTTCCCTTTCTTTATCTTGTACAGTGGCGGTTGGGCGATGTAGATGTGGCCTCGCTCAATGAGCTCCGGCATTTGCCGATAGAAAAAGGTCAGGAGGAGTGTACGAATGTGCGAGCCGTCAACGTCCGCGTCCGTCATGATGATGACGCGGTGGTAACGAAGTTTGTCCGCATCGAAATCGTCACGGCCTATCCCGCAGCCCAGCGCCGTGATGAGCGTGCCGACTTCCGCCGAAGATAGCATCTTGTCAAAGCGTGCCTTTTCGACGTTGAGGATTTTTCCTTTCAGCGGCAATATTGCCTGGGTTCGCCGGTCTCTGCCCTGCTTCGCGGAGCCGCCGGCCGAGTCTCCCTCGACCAGAAATATTTCGGAGAGGGCTGGATCTTTCTCCTGGCAGTCAGCAAGTTTTCCCGGCAAACCGGCTATGTCCAGTGCCCCTTTGCGACGTGTCATTTCCCGGGCTTTACGCGCTGCTTCGCGCGCACGTGCTGCGTCGACTATTTTGCTGACCACCGTCTTCGCTTCTTGTGGCTTCTCCAGCAAAAATTCTTCAAGGCGCTCACTCACCGCGGACTCGACGATGCCTTTAATTTCTGATGAAACTAATTTTTCCTTGGTCTGAGACGAGAATTTCGGATCGGGTACTTTGACGGAAAGTACCGCCGTCATGCCTTCCCGCGCATCATCCCCGCTCGGTGTAAAGCGATCCTTTCGGCCGGTCAGCTGCTTCTCAATGTAGTTGTTAAGCGTTCGGGTCAAAGCGCTTCGGAAGCCGGCCAGGTGAGTACCGCCATCGCGCTGTGGAATATTGTTCGTGTAACAGAACATGTTTTCCTGGTAACCGTCATTCCACTGCACCGCGGCCTCAACAACGACGCCATCCTTCTCGGTCTCGAAGTGAAAAACGGTTGCGTGAATGGGTGTCTTGTTCCGATTCAGGTGCTTGACGAAAGCCTGGATGCCACCCTCGTACTCAAACACGTCTTTCTTGTCGTCGCGTTCATCGCGCAACTCGATGCGTACGCCGGAGTTCAGGAAGGAGAGCTCTCTTAGTCGCCGCGCAAGAATGTCGTAGTGAAACTGGATATTCGTAAACGTCCCCGAGCTGGGTTTAAAGCGCAGCGTCGTGCCGGTCTTCTCTGTCTCGCCGACCACCCCGAGCGGGGCAACGGGTTCGCCCTGGCGATACTCTTGCTGATAAACCTTGCCGTCGCGCCGGACGGTCAGAATAAGTTGTTCGGAAAGCGCGTTGACGACCGACACGCCCACGCCGTGAAGGCCGCCGGACACTTTGTAGGCATTGTCGTCAAACTTTCCGCCCGCGTGCAGTACGGTCATGATGACCTCCGCCGCTGAACGACCCTCGTCCGGGTGGATATCCACCGGTATGCCGCGACCATCGTCCGTCACTGTGACCGAAGAATCGGCGTGAATGGTCACCGTAACGACGTCACAATGTCCCGCGAGGGCTTCGTCGATGGAGTTGTCGACAACCTCGAAAACCATGTGGTGCAGACCGGTGCCATCGTCGGTGTCGCCGATGTACATTCCGGGCCGTTTCCGTACCGCCTCAAGGCCTTTTAACACCTTGATATTGCTGGAAGTATATTCGATATTGTCGGTCATTCGCGGTCCTTGAAAGTGAACCGACGAAGTGTACCACGCGACGACGGGTAAAGGGTCGCGGCGACGCTCAGGCCGGCGTTTTTTGGCGCCTGAAATACATTGTGGTTGCGCGCCATTCGAGGCTATGCCCTAGCAAACTTTGCTGAGTACGCCCTGTTCCACGTGGAACATCAATGGCGGCTGAGGAAACAGCCTGCTCTGTGGCTCAAGGGCGGTCGCGATCACCTGGCAATCGAGCGCGACCACCCGCTCCATCAGCCGGCCCAGCGATCCTGAGTCGAGTTCTGCGGCCGGGTCATCCAGCAAAAGCAACAACCGTTGTTGCAGTTTTGACTGCGCGATCGCCGTCGCCGCCAGGACCATCGCACACGACAGCAGCTTCTGCTGCCCTCGCGAAACCAGCCGGCGCGCCAGCCCCTTTTCGTAGCTCAATCGCAGGTCTGCTCGGTGAGGGCCCGATTGAGTGCTGCCGAATTGTTGATCCCGTGCGCGCCCCGTGGCGAGCGCCTCGGCAAGCGTGACCCCCTCCGCCCACCCGCGCCGATATTCAAAGCCGACAGGACTCTGCAACAGGCCCTCGGCGAAGACCGTCAACGTCGGCAGCGCCACCTCAAACACGCGCTCCCGTGCCAAATGAACCCGATCACCCTGACACGAAAGCTCCTGGTCCCAGCTGTGTAGTTCATCGCGCGTCGCCCCGGCCTTCAGCGCAGCATTGCGTTGCTTGAGAGCCCGACGGAAGCGCCGCCAGTCTTCGACGTAAGTCGGTTCCACGTGGAACACAACCCAGTCCAGGTAGCGCCGTCGCTCCTCCGGGCCGCCGGCCACCAGGCTGTGAATCTCCGGATCAATTATTTGCAACGGCAATCGGCGAGCCAATTCAGCGGCACCGCCCCCGTGCGCTCCTTCTGCACTCACCAACAGGCCGCCCGGGCCGTTTTTTACGCCCAAACCGAATACGCGATCCTTCTGCTCGATTCTGCCAAACAATAAGAATTCCCGAGCGCTGTGCCGCACCAGGCTTTGCGTCGCGGCTCCGCGAAAAGACCGCCCGCGGCCCAAATACGCGATCGCCTCCAGCAAGCTGGTCTTGCCGGAAGCATTGTTCCCGTAAATCAGGTTGAACCTCGAATCAGGCTCCAGCTCCGCCGCTGCAAGACACCGAAAATCCGTCGCTTTGAACGAGTGCAGCGCCAAACTCAAGTCACGTCAAAGACGCATCGGCATAACCACATACTTGCAGTCATCATTGCCGGGGTCCCGCAGCAAACAACTCGAGTTGCCATCAAGCACGGACAGCGTCACCTGCTCCGAATCAATCGCGCTAAGCGCCTCCAGCAAATAGGTGACGTTGAAACCGATTTCAATTTCCTCGCCGGAATATTCGACTTCAAGCTCGTCTTCCGCTTCTTCCTGCTCCGGATTATGCGCCTGCAACAATACCGCGCCATCGCGAATCAGTAAGCGGATACCGCGGTACTTTTCGTTCGACAAGATCGATGTTCTTTGCAACGCACCCCGCAACAGCGCGCGATCCGCCAGCAGCTCATTACTGGTATCTTTCGGGATAACCCGATCATATTCCGGAAACCGCCCGTCGATCAGTTTCGACGTAAAGCGGACACCGTCCAATTGCATCCGAATGTGGTTAGTCCCAAGCTCCATGGTCAAGGTACCCTCGCCATTGAGCAGGCGCTGTAACTCCAAAACACCCTTTCGCGGCACAATCACCTGTTTTTCCGGAAGCGCACTCCCTTCATCGAGCGTCACCTGGCAAAGTGCCAACCGATGCCCGTCCGTCGCCACCGCACGCAATTGTTTACCGCCGGTCTCAATCAGCAACCCGTTGAGGTAGTAGCGCACGTCTTGTTGTGCCATCGAAAAATGTGTTTTATCCAGCAAGCGCTGCACGGTGTTTTGCGGCAGTTCCAACGCCTCGTCCGCGCTAATATCTTCAACGCTCGGGAATTCCGCCGCCGGTAAGGTCGTCAATGAAAACTTGCTTCGACCGGACCGAATCAATACTTTCTCGCCGCTCTGACTGATCGACACTGGTGCGTTTTCCGGCAATGCTCTGCAAATATCAAGCAACTTTCTCCCCGGAACCGTCACCTCCCCCGCCGTTTCCACTTCTACCTCGCCACTGGCGACCAACTCAACTTCAAGGTCCGTCGCCGTAATGGACAGCTGACCGTCCTGTGCGACCAGCAACACATTGGCGAGAATTGGCATCGTTTGCCGCCGCTCGACGACCCCAATAACGATTTGCAACGGTTTCAACAAGGCTTCACGCCCGGCGCTTAACTTCATGAACATCACCTGTTAATAAAAAAGTGGATATATATATATTACTATTATTATTAAGGCCCCAAAGCCCTGTGGATAATTCCGTTTTCTATATAGTTATCAACAATATAGCTGCCGAAAAAAAGCGTCAAACCCAGCCCATTACCGGTCAACATCCTGTGGATAAGCTGTGCCCGAAAATAACGCCAAAACTTATCCACAGCTTATACACATCATCCTGTCAGGGTTCTCAACAGGTTGACATAGTCTTCTTCAACGCGGCTTTCCGTCTCCCGCAGTGATGCGATACGACGGCAGCCGTGCAGTACAGTCGTGTGATCACGCCCGCCAAACGCATCGCCAATCTCCGGCAAACTATGGCTGGTGAGCTCTTTAGCGAGCGCCATGGCCAATTGCCTCGGCCGTGCAACCGACCGACTGCGACGCTTCGACAAAAGATCCGCGACCCGCAACTTAAAGTATTCTGCCACCGTTTTCTGAATATTTTCGATTGAGACAAGACGATCCTGAACCGCAAGCAGATCCCGCAGGGCCATTTTCGCAAAATCAAGATTAATGGGCCGGCCCGTAAATTCTGCATTCGCAATCACCCGCCGCAGGGCGCCCTCCAATTCCCGAACATTCGAACGAATCCGTTTAGCAATAAAAAACGCCACCTCATCCGGAATCTCTGTTCCCAGCAAACCCGCCTTGCTTTTCAAAATAGCCACGGAGGTTTCAAGCTCCGGTGGTTCAATCGCCACCGTCAGGCCCCAGCCAAAACGTGACTTAAGCCGCTCCTCCAGGCCGTGTACCTCCTTTGGATAACGATCGCAGGTCAGAACAATCTGTCGTTGCCCTTCAAGTAACGCGTTAAACGTATGGAAAAACTCTTCCTGGGACCGTTCTTTGCCAGCAAAAAACTGAATATCGTCGATAAGCAGCGCATCCAATGCCCGATAAGACCGTTTGAACTCCGAAATCGTATTGTGCTGCAAACCCTTTACCATGTCGCCGACGAACCGCTCCGAGCGCACGTAACTCACTCGCGCCCCCGGATCACGCGCCAGCATCGCATTGCCAATAGCCTGCATCAGGTGGGTCTTGCCAAGACCAACACCGCCGTAAATAAACAGCGGATTATACGACTCACCCGGGTTTTGACTGACCTGAATCGCCGCCGCCTTCGCCAATTGGTTGCTCTTTCCTTCAACGAAGCTGTCAAAGGTAAAGGCCGGGCCAAGGCGACTGGCGATCGGCGGCGGCGGTGCCTGGCGCGTGCCCGACGCCACCGGCGGCGGCGGCCGTCGAGGATTTTCGACAACCCTCTCTGGCGTTCGCGAGCCAACCTCGATCACCACGTTCACACCGCTGTCGAGGTCGTGCACCAATTGCAATATCCGTTCCGCGTGGTGTTCTTTGAGCCAGTCAACGACAAAACGGTTGGGTGCCAGCAGCTTAAGCGTTCCCGCTTGCTCAATAGACTGAAGCGGCCGAATCCAGGTATTGAATTGCTGTTCCGGCAACTCCGCCTTTAGTTCGCGAATACAATGGGTCCAGAGTGTCGATTCAGCCTGCAACGGGGTCCCCGACGATCGGTTCGCGGAAGTTTAAGAGAGAAACAAGACGGCGAAGTCTATAACGTCTATGCAGCCTTCGCCACAGAGGAACAGACCCGCCATCGCCAGCCCAGAGTCACGGCTAATCTATTGACACAAATTACTGCCCCGCGTACCCTTCCCGGCTCACTTTTCGCCGCGGCATAAAACCCAAGGCAAACAAGCAGGTAAAAGGCAAATGAAACGCACGTTCCAGCCCAGCAGAATCAAGCGGGCACGCACCCACGGCTTCCGCGCACGCATGGCAACAAAAGCCGGACGCCTCGTTTTGAAGCGCCGCCGAGCCAAGGGCCGAGCGCAGCTCACGCCGTAATATCGCGAGCAGCGGCTACGACCACCACCGAAAGAGAGCGGATCTCCGAACGACCTCGAAGTTACCGTTTCCCCAGAGAGACGCGCCTGCTCGATCAAAATTCGTATACCCGCGTCTTCAGCAAAGCAAAGCGCAGCCGCGACACCTTGTTTACGGTCTTATACCGAAAAACAGACCTCGGCGGAGCAAGACTGGGATTGGCGGTATCGAAGAAAAACTGCCGCCTGGCCGCGGGACGAAACCGTATCAAGAGAATCGTGCGAGAATCGTTTCGCTTGCACCGGCACGCTCTGAGCAGCGTTGACGTCGTTGTCCTGAATAAACAAAAAACCCACGAAGCGAGCAACCAGGCGATTTTCGAAAGCCTCAAAAACCACTGGCAACAATGCCAGGCAGACGCACACCACCAAGCGAGATAGAGACCAGATGGATAATCAACGACTGCTGCTTTGGGGATTCTTCGGTCTGATGGTTTGGTTCACCTACCAGGCATGGATGCAGGACTACGCGTTGCCAGAGCCGCAAGCCGCGACGACAACGATTGAGCAACAGCAAACCCCGGCCACAAGCGACGTAAATTTGCCAGCGCTGCCGGGCCTGGACGAGGCCGTCACCGCCGACGCACTGGATGCACCGCCGGCCATTGAACCGGCCAGCCAACCGACCCTCGACGCGCCCGCAAACATCACCACAACCACGGACAACGACCTCATCACCGTACGCACCGATGTGCTGGAGCTGAAAATCAATACTCGCGGCGCAACATTGCAGCGGGCAACACTGTTGAGATACCCCGTTGCAAAAGACCAGCCCGATACTCTGGTGCAGCTTCTGAGCCCGGAGAGGAGTGATCTCGGCCTTGTGCAGACGGGTCTGAACGCGCGCGGCGATGGCGACAAGCCCAGCCATCAGGCGGTATTTACGGCCGCCGCTCGCCGCTATGAGCTCAACGGTGGCGACGAAGTCGTGGTGCCCTTCACCTGGACTAACGATGAGGGGCTGCGGGTCGAAAAGACCGTCCGCCTCCGTCGTGGCAGCTACATCATCGAAATCGAGCAAAGAATCATTAACGGCACCGACCGTGAATGGCAGGGAGCCGCCTACGCGCAACTTTTGCGGCGCTCGAAAACCGTTGAGCGATCAATGTTCGACGTCGACACCTACTCATTCGATGGCCCGGTGATTTACGACGGCGAAAAATCGTCCAAGCTAAAGCACGACGACCTGCTGGAAGACGGACCGTTTAACTTCAGCACGCCCGCCGGCTGGCTCGCCGCCATACAACACCACTTTCTAACCGCCGTTGTGCCGCCTGCCGGTACGGAGCAACGCTACAGCATTTCGTTGCGCGGCGACATTTCGCTCGCCAGCGTTATCGGGCCGACAGAAAGCGTCGCGCCAGGTACCGATGCCGTGTTCGAAACAACGGTGTTCGTCGGCCCCAAACTCCAGGCACAGCTCGACCAGGTTGACCCGACCCTCAAACTGACCGTCGACTATGGCTGGCTAACCATTATTTCCGAGCCACTGTTCTGGTTATTAAGCAAGGTCTTCTGGCTGGTCAACAACTGGGGCCTGGCCATTATTCTGGTCACGGCCATCATCAAAGCCGCCTTTTACAAACTGACCCAGGCGAGCGGTCGCTCCATGGCGAAAATGCGTGAAATTCAACCGCGCATGAAAGCGCTCCAGGACCGATATAAGGACGACCGACCGGCCCTCAGTCAGGCGATGATGGACCTGTATAAACGCGAAAAGGTAAACCCCGCTGCCGGTTGTCTGCCAGTGCTGGTGCAGATGCCGTTTTTTCTGGCCTTCTATTGGGTGCTACTGGAAAGTGTCGAAATGCGTCAGGCGCCCTTCGCGCTTTGGATTACCGATCTATCCACGCGCGATCCCTTTTTCATATTGCCGATCATCATGGGCGGCGCGATGCTCTTCCAGCAGCGTCTGAATCCTGCGCCGGCCGATCCGATACAGGCGAAAGTCATGCAGGTCATGCCGATCGTCTTCACCGGCTTTTTCGCCTTTTTCCCTTCTGGCCTGGTGCTTTACTGGGTAACCAACACAATCTTGTCGATCGCGCAGCAGTGGCGCATCAACAAGATAGTCGCGGAGGAAAACAAGAGCAAAAAGAAGGGTGGCGGGAAGAAAAAAGAGAAAGCGAAAAAGAACGAGTAGCGCTTTCGAAAAGAGCCCCGCGGGGCGTCGCGTATACGCGAATGCCGCGCCTAAACTCATCCAGCCGTGGCGGGATCGACGCCATGAAACCTTATTGTTTCTAATTAACAATGAACAAGCGAACAACCTATGCGCAGGACACGATCGTCGCTCGGGCAACGCCGGCCGGCGTGGGCGGGGTTGCTGTGGTGCGGATATCCGGATCGGACGTGGAACGCATAGCGGCGCAAATGCTGAACAAACAGCTGGTTCCACGTTATGCAGAGCTTTGTAATTTTTCAAACGCCGCAGGCACACTTCTCGATCGCGGACTGGCGCTCTATTTCCCGGGGCCGCATTCTTTTACCGGCGAGTCCGTGCTCGAGTTGCATGGCCACGGCGGGCCGGTGGTCATCGCCTCCTTGATAGACGCGGTCGTTGCTCTCGGCGCTCGAATCGCGCGGCCGGGCGAGTTTTCAAAGCGCGCCTTTCTGAACGACAAGCTGGATCTGGTGCAGGCCGAGGCCATCGCCGATCTTATCGGCAGCGGTACGCAACAAGCTGCCCGGGCCGCGTTACGCTCACTCTCCGGTACCTTTTCAAATGCGGTTGCCGCGCTCCAGGCTCAGCTGACCGGTTGCCGGTTGCACGTTGAGGCCGCCATCGATTTTCCGGAAGAAGAGATAGATTTTCTCTCGGACGAAAAACTCCTGCAGCGGATAGCCGCATGCGACACGGCTTTTGACGCGATCAAAACGTCGGCCACAACGGGTCGGGTGCTGCGCGATGGTTTTCAAATCGTTATCGTCGGCAAGCCGAATGTTGGCAAGTCGAGCCTGCTTAACTTACTGAGCGGCCAGGACGCGGCCATCGTTACCGACGTCGCCGGAACGACCCGCGATATCCTGCGGGAACATATAGAAATAGACGGCCTTGCCGTGGAGCTGATCGATACCGCCGGGCTGCGCAACGACCCGGACACGATAGAAGCAGAAGGGATCCGTCGAGCGAAAGCAGCGATGGCTACCGCGGATGCGGCATTGTGGCTGCAGGACGCCACCGACACAGCCGATGATGACGCCCCCGGTGAAGCGCTGCCGGAGAACCTTCCCGTCGTCGTGATCAAAAACAAAAGCGACCTTCTTGAAGGCGACGAAAGACAACCGAAAGACGGCGACGAAAGTGTCTACCTGTCGGCAAAGACAGGAGATGGCCTGGCGGAACTGATTGAGACAATAAAATCGCTCGCCGGCTATCGGGGTCCGGGCCACGGAACCTTTACCGCGCGACAACGACACCTCGATGCGCTCGATCGGGCGCAGCAACATTTCAAGTGCGGCGAGGAGGCATTGAGCCGTGACCGATCCGGCGAAATTCTTGCAGAGGAGCTGCGCCTCGCGCAACAGGCGTTAGGGGAAATTACCGGTGCGTTATCCAGCGATGATTTGCTGGGGAAAATTTTCTCCGAGTTCTGTATCGGCAAATAATTGCCGAGCGCAGATCGTCATTCAGTGTTAGCCAAGCAGTCCTTCACGGCGATACAAGCGAGCGCAAACGAGCGTGGCCACAAGACCGAGCAGCAGGGTACTGATACTCGAAATACCGACGTGCAGCATATTTATCGGTTCGTTCTTAATGACACTGACAAGCAACAGGTGCTGGCTGAGGCTTGGAATGAACATCAGCGCTGTGCTGGAACGAATCATCAATATGCTGACGACCATGATCGGCAAGGTCGGTGTCAGCAATACAACGCTCAGCCAGGTCTGAGCTTCTTTGTAACTTTTTGTAAATGACGCAACCAGCGTCATTAACGCGGCTCCCAGCAGGGTAAACGGCAGTAACAGCAAGAAGCCGATCAGCACCACATCCGCTCCAAAATTCGGTGTCATGCCCAGCTGCTGCAGCGGCACGAATTTAAGCGCTACAAAAAACGAACACAAACTCAGGAAAAGCGACAGGCTCATGAACAGGCAGGCCGCAAGTATCTTGCCGATAATCAGGTGGTCGCGCATCACCGGCAAACAAAGCAGCGGTTCGAGCGAGCCGCGCTCGCGTTCGCCGGCGGTGGAGTCAATCGCCAGATTCATCCCGCCCGTCAACAAAGCGAAAATGAAAAAATAACTCAGCATGCCCAGCAACATCGCGGAGCGGCCGCTCGGCGTTGACACGTCGACGGAATCAATGTTGAACGGTCGCATCACGACAGGATTGACGCCGCGAAGAACGAGACGCATGGTGGCCAGTTGCTGGTTATATGCAGACAGGGCATCCATTACACGCCCGGACTCCCGCCTCGCGGTATTGTTCGCCCGGTCGGAAATAATCTCGATGCGTACTGGAGTCGCTGCCGCCAGATCCGCACTGATCGACTCGGGAATAACCACGACGACGGAATTCTCTCCCTCACGCACCGCGCGCAGGGCCGCCTCACGATCCGACGGTCCGTCCGCTAACTTGATGTTCCTGCTTTCAAGAAAGCGAAGAAGATTAGGCGCGTAGTCGCTACCGATAACCGGCAGTTCAAGCACCTTGTTGTCGTCTGTCAGGGACTGCTTCAAGGACAAGTTAATAATGAAGGCAAACAGAATCGGCCCGAACAACGGACCCAGTAGCAAAGCCGACATCAGAGTGCGGCGGTCACGGAAGTTGTCCATGACCTCTTTCAGGAAAACAATCAGCATCGTGTGACTCATGCCGGCTCCACCTTCTCGATAGCGCGAACAAAGGCATCTTCGAGATCATCGCAGCCAGTTCGAGCGCGAATATTGTCCGGCGTGTCGTGCAGCGCAACGCGCCCCGCCGCGATAATAACGATCTCATCGCACAAAGCGGCAACCTCTTGCATGACGTGGCTCGAAAAGAGTATGCATTTGCCACTGTCTTTAAGCTTGCGAATCAGGTCTCGCAGCGAGCGCGTCGCCATGACATCGAGTCCGTTGCTCGGCTCGTCCAGAATAATGTTATTGGGCTGGTGCACCAGCGCGCGCGCGAGCGATACCTTGGTCTGCTGGCCTTGTGAAAAACCTTTGCTACGACGGTCAGCGAAGTCGCCAATACCGATTTCGTCAATAACGGCCTGCACACGCGCTTCGATCGTTTCGCCGGGCAAGCCGTACAGTCTGGCGTAGTAACGAATGTTTTCTCGCGCCGTCAAATGTGGGTAAAGCCCCGCGCCGTGCGGCAAAGCACCGATGCAGCCGCGCGCGGCAAGTGGCTCTGCCACGACGTCTATGCCGTCAATAAAGGCGCGGCCCTGATCGGGCTTCAATACCGTGTAAAGGGTACGAAGCGTTGTCGACTTACCGGCGCCGTTCGGCCCCAGCAGCCCCGTGATGCGGCCATCCTCTGCTCGAAAATTGACACCACGCACGGCTTCGACCTTACCGAAGGATTTGTACAGCTCTTCAACAACAATCATGGTGACGGTCCGGAGTGGCCCAAAAAGAAGGGCATGGCGAATTGGCGTTCCAGGCAGGCGGTGTCGAGCTCGTCGACGCTGGCGCGGGCGACAAAATCGCCGATTACGTCAGGCATGCAACCTCGGGTGGCCTGGCCATGACCCTGATCCTTGCCGGTTAGCAACAATGTGTTGGTCATCTCGACAGCGGCCATTTCCGCAAACCCGGGCGGTGTAATCGGATCGGCATCGCCTGACAGCAACAACACCGGCAAATCCGTTTTTAGCGGAGATTTGAAGTGCTCGTCGAGAACGCCTGCCGGCCAAACGGAACAAATGTTCCGCAGCGCCTCAACCATCGACGGACCGATATAGGTCGCATCAAGGTCCTCCCTGGTGATTGCTTCGCCGTCGAAAAAGGGCGCATCTTCGGTGCAGACGACCGCGTTGTGCATGCCAAGACTTAAGGCCTCACCGACGGCATCCGAGATCGTCAGAAGCTGCGCCGCAAGTGGCGCGAAACGATCGTTTGCCGCCTCGTCGATAAGAAAGGGAATCAGGGCGACGGTGCTTGGGTGATAAGAAAGCAGGCGGATCACGCCGGCCAGCTCGTCGGCGGAGAACGACACCGTCTCCGGCGCGCCGCTGACCGGGTGCGCAATGGTCACCGAAACCGGTTCCGCCGAGAGTCGCACCCTGAGTGTAGCGAAGGTCGCCGCAATGTCCGGAAAGCGCTGCTTGCAGGTCTCGGCCGCCGCGCAGCGAGCAAACGTGTTGTCCAGCGCGATTTGGGCCTGCGTGGCGACCGCGGGTCCCAGGGCCACCTGAGGCGGTACTACACCGTCAAGGATCACGGCGCGGGTCGAGGCTGGAAAACGGCGCGCAAAATGCTGTGCGACGCGGGTGCCGTAGGAGATGCCATAAAGATTGAATTTTTCGTAGCCCAGCGCTTCGCGCAGTGCTTCAAGATCGGTCACCGCCACGCTGGTGGTAAAAAACCGCGGATCGTGCGGTAGTGAATCGAGGCAGGCTTGCGTCGCCGCACGGGTTTCTTCGAGCGACAACAGCCCCTCGACGATATCGTCGTCCACATCGCAGTCCATGGGCGCCGAGCGTCCGGTACCGCGTTGATCCAGTAACACGATGTCACGGTTGCGACGGATTTTCTCGAAAGCCTCGCGGTTCGCGGCATAGAAATCACTACTGGCTTGTCCGGGCCCGCCTGCAATAGGAACCAGAGGATCGGGCGCCGGTTCCAGGCTCAAAGCCGGCACTACGGCGACGCGCAGCTCCAGCATCTTGCCGTCGGGTTTTGCCGGGTCTTGCGGTCGGAGGAATACGCCGCAACGGGCCTTGATGCTCGGAAAGGCGGGCCCGGCGGTAATGCGGCAGTCCTCAAGAAGAAGCGGCCCTGCTGCGCGCGAGGGCGAGGCCAGTACCAGCAGGAGCGCGGTCGCGCCAAGAACTCTGGAAAGCGTCAATTCGTGAACCTCACAGTCAAGAGCGCGCTATCTTCCCGATTCGGCAAAGCCAAGTAAAGCGCGGTGAGCCGTCAAGCGGACCGGCTCGCTGGCGACAGGCCGTTTCGCGCTATAGAATCCGCTCTCCCTTAACCCCCGATAGTCATGCCATGTCTGCCGACAATACCTTCGACGTAGTAGTAATCGGTGGCGGTCACGCCGGTACCGAAGCGGCTCTCGCCGCCGCTCGCTCGGGCGCGCGTACGCTTCTGATTACCCAAAACATCTCGACACTGGGACAAATGAGCTGCAATCCCGCCATCGGCGGTATCGGCAAGGGGCACCTGACCAAAGAAATTGACGCGCTGGGCGGAGCCATGGCTCGCGCTATCGATCGTGCCGGCATTCAGTTTCGTACGTTAAACGCAAGCAAGGGCGCGGCGGTACGCGCGACCCGTGCGCAGGCCGATCGGCAACTCTACCGGGCGGCAATTCGCGCCATGCTCGAGAACCAGCCGGGACTGCAAATCCTGCAGCAGACCGTGGACGATTTAATCGTGGAACAAGATCGTATCGTCGGCGTGATATCGGATCTCGGTCAGAAGTTCTTCGCGCCGAGTGTTGTGCTTACCGTCGGCACGTTTCTGGGCGGCCGCATCCTGATGGGTGACACCGAAAAGCCCGGTGGTCGCAGCGGCGACCCGGCATCCATTCGGCTGGCGGAGCGACTGCGCGAGCTGCCTTTTCGGGTTGCGAGACTCAAGACCGGCACGCCGCCGCGGCTTGATCGCAAGAGCATTAACTACGCCGTAATGACACCGCAGCCGGGCGACGAACCGCGACCGGTATTTTCATTTCTGGGCCGCCGCCAGGACCACCCGCGGCAGGTGCTTTGCCACATCACCCGGACGTGCGAGAAAACCCACGAAATAATTCGCGCGTCACTGCATGAATCACCGATGTACCGGGGAGTCATTGAAGGCGTGGGGCCGCGATATTGCCCGTCCGTCGAAGACAAGGTGGTGCGATTCGCCGACCGAAACGCGCACCAGGTTTTTGTTGAGCCGGAGGGGCTGAACTCCAACGAGGTCTACCCCAATGGTATTTCAACCAGCCTGCCCTACGAGTGCCAGCTCCGTTTCGTGCGCTCAATTGCGGGTTTTGAGCGTGCGATAATTACCCAGCCGGGTTATGCGATTGAGTACGACTATTTTGACCCGCGCGATTTGCAACCGACCCTCGAAACGAAATTTATCGGCGGGCTTTATTTTGCCGGACAAATTAACGGTACAACCGGGTATGAAGAGGCGGGCGCACAGGGCTTGCTCGCCGGAATCAATGCCTCGCGCCGGGCACGCGAACTCGATAGCTGGTATCCGGCCCGTCACGAGGCCTATCTCGGCGTGCTGGTCGACGACCTGATTACGCGCGGCGTCAGCGAGCCTTATCGAATGTTTACGAGCCGCGCCGAATATCGACTCTTGCTGCGTGAAGACAACGCAGACTTGCGTCTGACAACCATTGGTCGTGACCTGGGTCTCGTGGACGAAGCGCGGTGGCGGGTTTTTGAGGCGAAACGGAAAGCCGTGCAGCAAGAGCAGGAGCGGCTCGGCAAGATAATGGTGCGAACGGCGGACCTGACGGAAGAGGATGAACAAATTCTGGGCAAGGACTTTCAACGCGAAGTCCGGGCGACAGAGCTGCTGCGACGGCCGGAGCTGACCTATCGAGCGATCGCTGCGCTGTCTTCGGTGGGCCAGGGAGACTGGCGCGCGCCATTCAATACCGAGGTGGCAGAGCAGGTTGAAACGCAACTGGAAGTCCAGGCGAAATACCAGGGCTATATTGAGCGACAAGAGCGTGAGATCGAGCGACATGCGAAACAGGAGTCGCTGCAGCTGCCGCCGGACATCGACTATGGCCGTGTAACCGGCTTGTCCAACGAGGCCCGTCAGCGGCTGATCGCGGTACGGCCAACGACGCTCGGGCAGGCGTCTCGGCTCGAGGGTATTACGCCATCGACCGTTTCGTTGCTGCTCATTCACCTCAAGAAACGCAGCCTGCGAAAGACGGCCTGAGCAAAATGTGCGGCGGTCCACGCCGACAGCGTGGGGATGCGGTATCCTGCCCTGTCTCCGGGAACACGGTGAGCGATCCAGGCCGAATGAGCTTTCGAAATACAGCCAATATAATGCGCACAGCCGCGGTCGCATTGCTGCTTGTGCTTGTGGCGGCCTGTGGACAGCCAACGGAAGACGACAGCCGCGCACTGAATCGCGCCATCGGCCCGGAACCGGAAACGCTGGACCCGCAGTTAGCGCGCACGACGCAGTCGCATACGGTGCTGCGCGATATGTTCGACGGGCTGCTGACCTATTCGCCAGATGGCACGTTGATTGAAGGTGCCGCCCAGCGCTGGGCGGTCTCGGACGACGGCCTGAGCTACTCCTTCTGGCTGCGGCCCGACGGTCGTTGGTCGAACGGTGAAGCCGTTGTCGCCGAGGATTTCGTCTACAGTTTCCGCCGACTTGTCGATCCAAAAACAGCGGCTTTCTACGCTGAAACCCTGATCAACGTGCGTAATGCGGCCGACATCATTGCTGGCGATAAACCGATTGAGACCCTGGGTGTCGAGGCGACCGAAAGGCTGCAGTTGACCATTCACCTGCAACAACCCACGGCGTATTTTCCGGCCCTGCTCGCACAGGCGGCAACCTACCCGGTTAACGAAACATCCATCACCGCGCTGGGCGAGGCGTTTGCGCGTCCGGGTAACCTGGTCAGCAATGGTGCCTACAAGCTGGACCGCTGGGATCTTGGTCTGGTCATAGAGCTCGGTCGCAACGAACACTATTGGAACAATGCGGGCACGGCCATCGACGACGTGCGCTATCACGTGACACCGGTACCGAGCGCCGAATTATTTCGCTATCGAGCTGGCGAACTCGATATCACCAGCACCGTGCCGACTGAGGCCTTCTCCCAGGTGCGTGCCGAGCGACCCGAAGAACTTCGTGTATCGACATTCTTGAGCACCTACTACTACGGCTTCAACCTCAATTACGAGCCGCTGGGCGACAGCCCGAAACTCAGGCAGGCCCTGTCGATGGCCGTCGATCGCGAGGCGCTGACAGAGAAGGTGACTGGCCGCGGCGAACAGCCCGCCTATAGCTGGGTGCCGCCCGGTGTTGATCACTACGAGGCGCGACAGTTATCGTATGCAGACATGAGTGCGGCCGATCGGCAGGCTACGGCGAAGCGGCTGTATGCGGAAGCGGGCTACAGTGAGTCAAAGCCGTTACACATTGAGTTGCGATACAACACCTCTGAGACGCACCAACGCATCGCGCTGGCGGTTCAATCCATGTGGCGTGATGTGCTGGGTTTTGAAGCAACGCTGATAAACGAAGAGTTCAGAGTGCTTGTAGCCAACATGCGGGCAATGGAAATTACCCAGATTTTCCGCTCGAGCTGGAGCGGCGACTACAATGACGCGTATGCGTTCCTGTCGATTTTCGAAAGCGACAGTCCCTCAAACATGTTCGGCTATCGCAGTGAAGAATACGATTCGCTATTGCAGCGAGCGGCCACGCAGATCGATCCGGAACGACGGCAGCTGTATCTGGAGGAAGCCGAGCGTGTGCTGCTGGCAGACCACCCGCTCATGCCGCTTTATTACTATGTCAGCAAACACCTGGTGCGGCCTGACATTCGCGGCTGGCAGGACAATGTGCTCGATTATCACTACAGTCAGCACCTGAGTTTCGACAGAACCAGGTAACCAGCGGGCGATGCAGCAACGAGGCGCACTCCGATTTGCCCTGACGCGATTGCTGAGCGCCATTCCGACCCTGTTCCTGATTATTGTGCTCGCCTTCATGATGATGCATGCGGCCCCGGGCGGACCGTTTGACGAAGAGCGGGCGATGCCGCCGGAAACAGCGGCAAACATTGAGCGTGCCTATCATCTCGACGAGCCGTTGCCGCAACAGTTCATGCGCTATTTTGGTGCGTTGCTGCAGGGTGACCTGGGGCCCTCGTACCGCTATCCGGGCTACAGTGTCGCGGAACTGATTTCAGCCGCCATGCTGCTGTCGCTACAACTGGGTGCGCTGGCGATGTTGTGCGCGCTGATCGTTGGCATCGCTGTCGGTGTGCTGGCGGCGCTGCGCAGGAACACCCCTATCGACCGTTTGCTGACCGGTTTGGCGATGATGGGTATTTCGATACCGATATTCGTTATTGCACCGATATTCGTGCTCGTTTTTGCGGTCAATCTCGGCTGGTTGCCGGCGAGCTGGAGCGGCTCAGACAGTGGCTCGCGTTATCTGCTGCCGGTCATCGCGCTGGCGCTACCGCAGATCGCCTATGTTGCCCGCCTGACTCGCGGCAGCATGATCGAAATAATGAGCAGTGATTTTGTGCGCACGGCGCGCGCACAGGGACTCGGTACGTTCACCATCGTACGTCTCCACGCGCTTCGCCCGGCCATGCTGCCGCTACTGTCATACCTGGGTCCGGCCGTTGCCGCGGTGCTGACGGGTTCGGTCGTGGTGGAGCAAATATTCGGCATTCCAGGTCTCGGACAATTATTCGTGCGTGGCGCGTTGAATCGAGATTACACGCTGGTGCTGGGCATCGTCATTTTCTACGCGACGCTGGTGATCGTGTTTAACCTGATCGTCGACATCCTGTACGGCTTCCTCGACCCGAGGATTCGCAACCGATGAGCATGCCAGCGATGTTCAGCGAACTGCGCCGGCAACTTGGCGGCAGTCGGGTCGTCGTTGTGACCGCCGGTTTCCTCGTGCTGGTTTTCGTGGCCGCGATTGTCGGCCCGATGTTCAGTCCGCACACCTATCTCGACTCGAACCTGGATGCGCGCCTCATCCAGCCGACCCGCGACGCGATGCATTTTTTTGGCACGGATGACCTGGGCCGGGATCTGTTCGTCCGCACGCTGATGGGCGTCCGGATATCACTGGTGGTCGCCGTTATAGCAACCTTTGTAAGCCTGCTGATTGGTGTGGCCTACGGCGCGATCGCGGGATACGCCGGCGGCAAAGTCGATGCGGTCATGATGCGCCTGGTCGACACCTTGTACGCGCTACCGTTTATCTTTTTCGTGATTCTCCTGATGGTGTACTTCGGACAAAACTTCCTGTTGATCTTTGTCGCGATCGGCGCAGTCAACTGGCTGGATATGGCGCGAATTGTTCGCGGTCAGACGCTTGCGCTCAGGGAACGGGAGTTCGTCGAGTCGGCGCGCCTGATCGGGGTGTCGCCCGCGCGCATCGTCTTTCGCCACATCACACCCAACCTGCTGGGCGTTGTGGTCGTATACGTCACGCTGACGGTGCCGCAGGCGATATTGATCGAGTCGTTCATGAGTTTTCTGGGCCTCGGTATTCAGGAGCCACAAACATCACTGGGTTCGCTCGTGAACAACGGCGTCAGGCACATGGAGAGCGCACCCTGGGTCCTGCTCATTCCGGCCACGTTGCTGGCGTCGATCCTGTTGTGCTTTAACTTTCTCGGTGACGGTCTTCGCGATCAACTCGATCCGAAAGAGAAGCCGGAATGACACTGCTAAGCATCCGCGATCTGACCATCCGCTATGAACGATCACCACGGCCGGTGGTCGATACGCTGAGTTTTTCCATTGCGAAAGGCGATAGCGTCGGTCTTGTCGGTGCGTCCGGTTCGGGCAAGACGCAAACCGCGCTTGCCATTTTGGGCCTGTTGCACGGTAAAGCCCGGACGACGGGCAGCATTCGCTATGCACAACAGGAACTCGTGGGCGCGAGCGAACGGGTGTTGAACAACATTCGCGCGCGCCGTATTGCGATGGTATTCCAGGATCCTGGCACGGCACTGAACCCCTATCTTCGCATTGGCACGCAACTGCGTCAGGTGGTGTTACAACACCGCCTTGCTACCGGGGCCGAAGTCAATCAGCGCGTAATTCGGATGCTGGCGAAGACGGGCCTGCCCGACCCGCAACGGCAATTCAACGCGTATCCGCATCAACTGTCCGGTGGTATGCGGCAGAGGGTGATGATCGCCTCAGCGCTACTCGGCGAACCCGAGTTGCTCATCGCCGACGAGCCCACAACCGCCATCGATGCAACAGTGCAGGCGCAAATTCTGGCGCTGTTGCGAGAGTTGCGGCAAGAGACCGGCACGGCGCTGTTGCTGATTACGCACGACCTTGCCATTGTCGCCGGCAATTGTGCGCGTACGCTGGTGTTGCATGACGGGCGGCTATTGGAAGAGGGTTCGACACAAACTATTTTCGCGCGTCCCGTGCAAGAGCGTACGCGATCAATGCTTGCCGCGGTGCGCGAAGGGCACGGGCCGGCGGCGGAGTTTTGCGCCAGTGATCGCGGGCCGACGCTGCAGGTCAGGGACCTGACGGTCAGTTACACGGAGCCCGCAAGCGATCGATTTTGGGGCAGGAGCGAACGGGTTGCCGTGCAGCCGCTTAGCGTTGGCATACGACGCGGAGAAACGGTCGCGATCGTCGGCGAGTCCGGTTGCGGCAAGACAAGCCTGGCGCGCGCGATTCTCGGCCTGGTGCCGGCACGTGGCGGAAGCGTGCGGTTATTCGGTCGGGATTTATCACCACAGCTACGCGGACGAAACAACACCGAGCGAAGAAATCTACAGCTCGTTTTTCAGAATCCGGTCGCCTCCCTCAACCCGGCACTGCGGATAAAAACGGCGATAGCCGAACCGCTCAAAATACACGAGCCGGAATTAACGGCAGCAGAGCGTGCCGAGCGGGTTGCGCGGATGCTGGAACGAGTGAATCTCGATGACGAGCTACTGGAGCGTCTGCCGCATGAACTGTCCGGCGGGCAGGCGCAGCGTGTTGCGATTGCCCGGGCGCTCATCGTCAGGCCAGCGCTGCTGATTTGTGATGAGGCCGTGGCGTCGCTGGACGGACCGGTTCGCCAGGGCATCCTTGACCTGCTCGCCGAAGAGCAACGTCGCTCGGCGCTTTCGATAATCTTCATCTCGCACGATCTGAACATCGTGCGGCAGATCAGTCATCGCGTGCTGGTTATGTACATGGGCCGGATCGTCGAAACGTCGGTTAGCAGAACGCTTTTCAGCAAACCGCTTCATCCGTACAGTCGAGCGCTGATCGACTGTGTCCCGGTTCCCGATCCGGGCGTGATGCCGCCAGCGCCGCCGGTAACGGGCGAAGCACCGTCGGTATTCGCGCGGCCCGATGGCTGCGTATTTCATCCGCGTTGTCGCTACGCGGTCGAACGCTGCAAGACAGAGATGCCACATGAAGAGTGCATCGGCGGCACGCTCGTTGCTTGCCACAGGGCAGCGGAACTCGACCTGAGCCCGGCTCGTCGTGTGTCCTGAAAGCGGCCTCCTGCCGCGATTCGTGTGTCGTCGCGGAAATTACTGCAACATGCCGAGCGGGATCGCCATCGGCGCTCCGTTGATCGTGAGCAGGCCCTTCGCATAGCGGATTTCCGTGGTGTATTGCTCGCCATTGCGTTTGAGTACACCCAATGCAACCAACGAGGTTATTTCCGGGTTCATCGTCTGCATCATTTCGTACAGCGAGGTGGACAGGGTCAGGTCCACCGACGCGGTCGTCGCCAGGATTACGCCCGGCCAGGAAAATGAATCATCGGCATCCGACTCCGGGACGGTAACGGTGATGGCCGTCGTGAGATCCCCTTGCGGCAGCGAAATATCGAAGTGACTAAAGCGAGCTTCGAGGCCATGCGCGACAAGCCGTTCGATATCAGCCTGCAACGTCGGCGTTAATCCTGCCTGGCCCGCGCCGGTAATTGCGCTGCCCTCGGCATCCCGAAGCGCGCCAATTACCCCTTCCAGCGATTTTGCATCAATGCCGCTGGCCGTGAAACCGATGTCGACATTCATTGGACCCACGCCCGGGACAAGCGCCCGAGCGACGCTCGCGGTCGCGCGGGCGGTAACCCGGTCACCGTCGAGCTCGCTGACGGTATCGAGGCTGACTTTGCCGAAACCGGCCGGCGGTTCATCCGGACTGATCACGGAGAGTGAATCGATTTCAAGCTTTAGTGCGCCGATACCAAGCGCAAACCGACGCCTGTCCTGGTTTAACTCAAACGTGACCGGGCCAACTTCCGTGACGACACCAAACGACTCAAGCCTCACCGGCTCGATTTTACCCCGGGCGCTAAACGAGCGGCTCGAGGGCATCGTATTCACGGCGATGTCCGCACCGGACCAGCTCACCATGCCGTCACCGTCACTTTGATTGCCGGCGTCCATCAGGTAGTGAAAGGCCGAGTTACCGGTCAGGCCGATGGTGCTGTAAACGGTGCCGGGTAAATCGACCAGTTCACCGTCGCCGCGGTCGATTTTCAGTGTGGATACACTGCTGGCAATGCTGGGCTGGAGTGTGCCCTGTTCACGCGCCAGCGAAGTGAACGGAAGCACACCGTGATCCAGGCGAGTATCGATAAGCAGGCTGGGCAGCCCGCGGCGAGCCGGGTTTTCCGCGGCCGTCAGGATGGCGAGGAACGAACCGTTCTTGATTGCGACCCGGTGTCGTCCGGCCGAAGTAAACCAGCCGCGATCGAACTTCTCCGCGGTAATGACAAGGTCGTCGTTCTCCGCTTCCAGCCAGCTCAGGTTGTCGTCCAGGTTCTTTTCGGCCAGGTGACCAACAATGCCGGGTGACACGAAAACAATCACGGCAAGCGAAATGAGCAAGATAATCGGCCAGCGTTTCACGTTCTGGGTGCTCCGTCGGTGAGGTGGAAAGAGCGAATATTACGCAATTATCGACAGGTATTCCGTGGTGCCTATGGAAATAGCCGCCGCCTGCCTCTACCATACGGCCTCCAGCCACGGTCGGGCGATCCCCGGCCCGCCATTAGTTGTTGAACTGACGTGAATACACCGACAAAAATCCGATCTCTACCCCTTTGGGCCTTGCTTGCCGGCGCTGTCTTTGCGCACACGGCATCTGCGGGCGATGCGGCCAACGGCCGACTGCTCGCTTATACCTGCATGGGATGCCACGGCATTGAAGGTTATCGAAACGCCTATCCGTCGTACCGCGTGCCGAAACTGGGCGGCCAGCACGAGGAATACATCGTCGCAGCCCTGACGGCGTACCGGGACAACAAACGGCCCCATCCGACCATGCAGGCGCAAGGCGCCAGTCTGTCCAACCAGGATTTCGAGGATCTTGGCATATATTTTCAGGGGTCGGAGGCGGCCAGCGATACCGCAAACGAAGACAGCATCGCCGGTCTCGATGCGGCCCGAACCTGCCTGGCTTGTCACGCCGAAGGGGGTGCCGGAGTCATTCCGCGACCACCCACGTTGTCCGGGCAGCAACAGAGTTATATCGAGCACGCCCTGAAGCAATATCGTGACGGTAGTCGCGGTGGCACAGTGATGAGCGCTTTTGCGGCATCGCTGAGCGATGAAGACATTACGAGCCTGGCCCTTTTCTACAGCCGGCGGCCGGGTCTGTATACCCCCGACAAATCGGAGTAAAGATCCGCAAATCAGGAGCGATGATGTCAGGCGAGGTGGCGCGAACGACCCAGTTGGATCACGGCATTACCGCCATCGATACGGACTACGTGCGGCCGTTACTCGACGCGAGCCACCTGGTTATCGAGGATGGTCGAGCTGCGTTCGTTGATACCGGCACAAACTTCAGCGTGCCATTGCTGCTTGATGGTTTGAGGTCACAGGATCTGGACGTCGGTGACGTCGACTACGTGTTCCTGACACACGTGCATCTGGACCACGCCGGCGGCGCCGGCTCATTGATGCGACATCTGCCAAATGCCAAAGCGGTGCTGCATCCGCGTGGCGCACCGCACATGATCGATCCGGCAAAACTGATCAAAGGGGCGCAGGCGGTGTACGGCGAAGCGGCCTATCTCGACATGTACGGCGAGATCGTCGCCATTGCCGAAAATCGCGTCATCGTCGCCGACGACAATCAGGCTTTCAGCCTGGCGGGACGAAGCTTGCGCACCTTCTACACCCAGGGGCATGCGCGGCATCATTATTGTCTCGACGACCCCGCGTCCCGCGGCGTGTTCACCGGGGATAGTTTTGGCATATCCTACCGAGAACTGGATACCGCTCGGGGTGCGTTCATCTACCCGACCACCACGCCCGTGCACTTCGATCCGCCGGAGGCGCACAAGGCGATCGAACTCATCATGGCGTGCGAGCCGCAACAGCTTTACCTGACACACTATTCCCGCGTGACAGGACTGCAAAAACTGAGTGAAGATTTACACCGGCGTATCGACGACTTCGTTGCGCTTGTTCGCGGGCCGGCAAACGATGCGGATCGGACAGCCGCGTTACACGCAAGCATGTACGACTATTTTTTTCGCGAGCTGCGCGAGCATGGCTGCACGATCAACGACGAAGCGCTGCGCGAGCTCCTCAGGATGGACGTCGAGCTGAACTCGATGGGGCTCGAGTTCTGGCTCGACCACGCCGCGTGAACTGAGTTGGCAAGAGAGACTGCGATGCAGAATTTTCGCGCGTACCGTATCGATCAGCAGGACGGCCACATCGTTGCCGACTTCTGTCGGCTAAACATCGACGACCTTAGCGAAGGCGATGTCGTGGTGAAAGTCAGCCACTCAACGATCAACTACAAAGATGCGCTCGCGGCGACCGGCAAAAGCCGGATTTTGCGACAGTACCCGCTTGTCGGTGGTATCGATCTTGCCGGTACGGTGGTGACATCGCACAATGACGAGCTTGCAGAAGGCAGGCCGGTTCTTGTGAACGGTTGTGGTCTGAGCGAAACGCGCGACGGGGGTTATGCGGAATACGCGCGGCTTCCGGCCGCCGCGATCGTGCCGGTGCCTGCCGGCATGAGCACGGCGCAGGCGATGCAGATAGGCACTGCCGGTTATACGGCGGCGCTGGCGATTCATCGCATGGAGCACAACGGGCAGGCCCCCGAAAACGGCCCCGTCGTCGTGACCGGCGCCACCGGTGGTGTCGGTAGTCTCGCTATCGATATGCTGAATACTCGCGGCTACGAAGTGGTGGCGTTAACCGGCAAGGAAGACCAGGTGGCTTACCTGAAGAGTATCGGCGCGAGCCGGGTGTTGCTACGCGGCGAGCTCGACTACGGCAAGCGGCCCATGGAAAAAGCGGCGTGGGCGGGCGCCATCGATAACCTGGGTGGCGATGCGCTTGCCTGGCTAACGCGTACGGTAGGCTATGGCGGCAACATCGCCAGCATTGGTTTGGCGGCCGGCATCGAACTGAATACGACGGTATTGCCGTTTATTCTGCGTGCTGTGTGCCTGCTTGGAATCAATTCGGTGGACACGCCGCGCGAAACGCGTCTGGCCGTCTGGCGACGAATTGGTGATGACCTGCGACCGCAGCAGCTGGATAAAATTGCCGCGAACACCATCCGCTTTGAGGAACTGCCAGAGCATTTTGACGCCTTTATCAACGGCTCGGTGGTGGGTCGTACTGTTGTTGAAATCGGCTGAATCGGGATGCGCGCCGTCCCTTTAAGCCGGTCGCGGGTCAGGTCCCGCTCCTCCAAGGTTTGTGGTGTTCCTGTAAATGGCAGTCACGCCTCAGGCGATGCTCCTGCAATCAATTCTATTGGCACTCCTGTAGGAGCGGGACCTGACCCGCGACCGGGTTCAAGAAGCCCGCACCGCAGCAGCTCTGCTAACCATTCTTCAATGGGCACCAATGACCCACGACAACCGGATCGACGCAGACCAACCCAAAGGAGTACGCATCCCGAATGAAAACGGTCTTTTGCATTCTTTTGTCGTTACTGGCCGGCGTCTCAGCATCGCTCGCCAAAGAGCCCACGCCACAGGGTACCCAACTCGTGTTACTCGGCACGGCCGGCGGACCGTCGACAAAAATAAATCGTTCGCAACCGGCCAGCGCGGTGGTTGTCAACGGCGACATCTACGTTGTGGATGCCGGCGACGGCGTCGCTCGTCAGCTAACGCTTGCCGGGTATTCGGTGGCGGACGTGCGGGCCGTATTCATAACGCACAATCACTCCGACCACATGGCCGATTACGGTACGCTGCTGTTGCGGTCATGGATGACGGGCCGCCGCGATGAAATACACACCTTCGGCCCGGCACCATTGACCGATATTACGCGGGCCTATCTGGACTACATGCGATGGGACATCGACGTGCGGGTGAGCGACGAAGGGCGGGTCCCGCTGGGCGACCTGATTCGTGTGCATGACATCGAGAGTGACGGTGTTATTTACGCAGACGAAAACATCAAGGTGACGGTGTTTACCGTGAGACACGGTGCCGCAAAGCCGGCCTACGGCTATCGCTTCGATACGGCGGACAAGCACATCGTATTCTCCGGCGATACGTCGCCAAATGACAACGTCGTCAAGGCTGCCGAAGGTGCCGACCTCCTGGTGCACGAAGTGGTAAACCCGGCCGCGATCGATGCGCTGGTCCAGCGTGTCTCGCCGGGCAACGATGCGTTGAAACGGCACATACTCAATAATCACACGACCACCGGGGAAGTCGGTGAGATCGCGACCCGGGCGGGCGTGAAAACGCTGGTCCTGTCCCATTTCGGCGGTGCCGGCGAGCCGGGGTTCGACCGGGCGGCGGTGTGGGAAAAAGCGGTTCGCAAGAACTACTCGGGCGCGTTGATCGTCGGCGAGGATTTGATGATCATAGAATAAGCGAGGCGCAAGCTCGGCCCGTGTTGTGCAAACGACCAGCCCCTGAAAGCCAGCAGTCATCGGTGCTGCACGAATTTGTCCGTTTGGACAATTTGGGAACCGGTGCCGCGGTGGTTTAGACTCCGCTCCCCCGATTTTAGTCCGGATTAAAAAACGGAGATGGAAATGTCCCACAGTGCCGGTGCCAGGTTCTGGCAAGCTCTTGAACAGGAACGGCCGTTGCAGGTTGTCGGCACGGTCAACGCCTATGCGGCGTTGCAGGCAAAAAAGGCCGGTTTCCAGGCCATTTATCTCTCCGGGGCGGGCGTCGCCAACTATTCTCATGGCCTGCCGGACCTCGGCATGACAACGCTCAGTGATGTCTGCGAGGACATTCGCAGAATTACTTACATTTGCGATTTACCGCTGCTGGTTGACGCCGACACCGGCTGGGGCAGCGCCTTCATGATCGGTCGTACCGTTCGCGAGATGGATCGTGCCGGTGCCGCCGGTTGTCATTTTGAGGACCAGGTCGCTGTGAAGCGCTGCGGTCACCGGCCAGGCAAAGCGCTGGTGGAAACCGTGGAGATGGCGGACCGAATTAAGGCCGCCGTCGATGCGCGCAGCGACGATCGCTTCGTTATCATGGCGCGCACCGATGCCCATGCCGTGGAGGGCCAGCAAGCGGCGATCGACCGGGCGGCCACGTATGTTGAGGCCGGCGCAGACATGATTTTTGCGGAAGCGCTAACGACGCTGGAAGAATATCGGCAGTTCACCACCACCATTGACGTACCGGTGCTGGCAAACCTGACCGACTTTGGCATGACGCCGTATTTCAGCGTGGACGAACTTGAACAGGCGGGGGTCCGAATTGCGCTATACCCGCTCGCGGCAACGCGTGCGATGGTCGCGGCCGCCGCGGCGATGTACCGCACTATCCGGGTTGAGGGCACGCAGAGCGGCGTGGTCGATGCCATGCAGACCCGCGACGACCTCTACGAGGTGCTCGGCTACCACGAATACGAAGAGAAACTGGATCGGTTGTTTGTCGAACAAGGGCTGCGCAAAGACAAAGACTGATACGGGCCAATGGATTGATTGGGAGACAGCAATGACAGCAAAGAAAAAAGTGGGCGGACTTGCCGGCGTATCAGCCGGGGAAACGGCGCTGTGTACGGTCGGCCAGGAAGGCGCCGGGCTGACCTACCGCGGCTACGACATTTACGATCTCGCCGATAACGCCGGCTTTGAGGAGGTGGCTTACCTGCTGCTCTACGGGGCGTTGCCGACGCGCGCCGAACTTGACGCCTATGTGGCGCGGCTGAAGACCCTGCGCGCCCTGCCCGATGCGCTTAAAACCTTGTTGGAAATGATCCCGGGCGATGCGCACCCAATGGACGTGTTGCGAACCGCCGTTTCGTTTCTTGGCAACGTTGAGCCCGAGGGTGATTTCTCGAACCAGGCTGAGGTCGCGGATCGGTTGCTGGCGTGTCTGCCGTCCATGCTGATTTACTGGCATCGGTTTCACACGGACGGCGAGCGCATTGACGTCGAAACGGACGACGATTCCGTGGCAGGACATTTTCTGCACATGCTGCACGGTAAGGCGCCGAGTGAAACGCACCGCAACAGCCTGGATACAACGCTGATTCTTTACGCCGAGCATGAGTTCAACGCCTCGACGTTTACCGCACGCGTAATCACCGGCACATTGTCTGATATGCATTCGGCGGTTTCCGGCGCGATTGGCGCGTTACGCGGTCCGTTGCACGGTGGCGCGAACGAAGCTGCAATGGAATTGATCGAGCGTTTCGATACACCCGAGCAGGCGACGCAGGAAGTGCTGGCGATGCTGGCACGAAAAGACAAGATCATGGGTTTCGGTCATCGTGTTTACACCGTTTCCGATCCGCGCAATTCCGTCAACAAAAAAATGTCGAAGGCGTTGGCCGACGAAGCCGGCGACACGCGTCTTTATCCCGTGTCGGAAGCCATCGAAAAAGTGATGTGGGACGAGAAAAAGCTGTTCGCCAATGCCGATTTTTTTGCCGCTACTGTGTATCACTTCATGGGTATCCCGACGTATCTTTTCACGCCGATTTTCGTTTGTTCCCGAATCACCGGCTGGGCCGCGCACGTCATGGAGCAGCGATCGAATAATAAGCTGATCCGGCCGGCGGCGGATTACATCGGGCCGTCGCTGCAGCCGTGGGTTGCGATAGACGACAGAAAGTAACGGAACGTATTTCGAATCGGCACCGGTCGCGCCTCGGGAAACACTCCTGCAGTAGTGCCAATAGAACGTCTGTAGGAGTGTTTCCCGAGGCGCGACCGGTGTCGACAAAAACCACCTAAGGAGACCCCATGTCCGGACACGACATACGCTCAACAGTACGCGCAGAACCTGACCAGGTTCTGACGGACATCGCAGATTACGTCTGCAGCACTGAGATCGAATCGAATCTTGCTTATGAGACGGCACATTTTTGCCTGATGGACACGCTCGCCTGCGGTTTTCAGGCGCTCGACTACCCGGCCTGCACCAAATTGCTCGGGCCGATTGTGCCCGGGGCGACCTTTGCCGGTGGCGCGCGTGTGCCGGGCACCTCCTACGAACTGGAACCCGTCATGGCGGCGTTTAACATCGGCGCAATGATCCGCTGGCTCGATTTCAACGACACCTGGCTGGCCGCCGAATGGGGACATCCGTCCGACAATCTCGGTGGAATCCTGGCAACCGCGGATTACCTGAGCCGGCAGGCGCGTATCGCCGGTACGGATCCCCTGACAATGCGCGATGTACTAACCGCCATGATACGTGCCCATGAAATTCAGGGCGTACTGGCGCTGGAAAACAGTTTCAATCGCGTCGGTCTCGATCACGTACTGCTCGTGCGCGTCGCCTCAACGGCCGTCGTCACACGGATGCTGGGTGGTACGCGTGAGCAGGTGATCAACGCCGTCTCGAACGCCTGGATCGATGGCGGAGCGTTGCGTACCTATCGCCATGCACCCAACACCGGTTCGCGTAAAAGCTGGGCGGCCGGCGATGCCACCAGCCGTGCGGTACGACTTGCCCTGATCGCAACGACCGGTGAAATGGGCTATCCGTCCGCGCTGTCGGCGAAGACCTGGGGTTACTACGACGTGTTGTTCAAAGGCAAGCCGTTTACTTTCCCGCAAGGTTACGGCAGCTACGTCATGGAGAATATTCTCTTCAAGATATCCTATCCGGCCGAATTTCACGCGCAAACGGCGGTTGAAGCGGCCATGACGCTGCACGATGCGGTGAAAGATAGAATCGATGACATCGAAAAGATCGCCATCGAAACACAGGAACCGGGTGTGCGCATCATTGACAAGACCGGACCGCTGGACAACCCGGCGGATCGGGATCACTGCATTCAGTACATGGTGGCGATTCCCATGATCCATGGTCGACTGACGGCGGCTGACTACGAAGACAATGTCGCGAATGACCCGCGCGTCGACGCTCTGAGAAACACCATGGAGGTCGTGGAGAACACGGCCTTCACAAAAGACTATTTCGATCCGGACAAGCGCTATATCGGCAATGCTATCCAGGTCTTTTTCAAAGACGGAACGAGCACGGAGAGGGTGGCGGTGGACTTCCCGATCGGACATCGGCAACGTCGCGCTGAGGGGATTCCCATTCTGAAACAAAAGTTTGCGACCAGTGTGTCGGCGAAACTCGGGGACCGGCAATGGCAGCAGCTCGATGCATTGTGCGCGGATCAGGAGCAACTGGCCGCCACGGCCGTCGACGATTTTATGGCGTTGCTGGTAGTCTGAGATCATTCACGGGCAGGAGGACGTAACAATGCAAATCCGAGCACAAAAAATTCTCGGCGCCGCGGCCGCCGTTTTCGCTTTTACGGCGACTTACGCGGAAGTGGTTACGACCACGGCGAACAACGGCAACCTCGTCATGGAGGACGTGCCCGCGATTCCCGCGCGGATTGTTGAGAGCCTGAACCGCTACCAGAACGTTCGCTCGGCCGCTTTTCAGGAGTGGACCGAAGACGGCCAGGGCATTTACATTTCCACGCGTTTCGGTGACGTTAGCCAGATTCATCGCGTTGACATGCCCGGCGGCGCGCGCACCCAGATCACGTTTTACGATGAGCCGATTGGCGGCCTGCAGCGCCAGCCGCAGGGCTCGAAACTGACGTTCACCCGGGATGCGGGCGGCAGCGAGTTTGCACAGATTTTCATGCTCGACCCGGCGGACGGTACAACCACGATGTTGACCGATGGCTCGTCGCGCAACGGCGCCGTCCTCTGGGATCGCAGTGGCCACCGTATTGCGTTCCAGAGCACGCGGCGCAACGGTGCGTCCAACGACGTATGGCTAATGGATCCGGAGGACAAAGACAGCGCCCGCGTAGTGCTGCCGTCTCCGGACGGCACCTGGTGGGGCCCCGTCGAGTTTTCGGAGAGCGGCAGCAAAGTGCTGGTGGTCAACTACGTCAGCGTTGCGGACTCCCGGGTTCACCTGCTGGACCTGGACACCGAGACCTACGAATTAATCGCGGGTGGCGAGGCCGGGGGAGGAGCGAATTTCCCGCTGGGCTTCGCGGCTGACGACAACGGCTTCTGGCTGACGACGGATCGGGGCGGTGAGTTCACGCAGCTCGCATGGCAGCCGGCGGAGCCAGGCTCGGAAGCAGAGATTGTTACCGGCGATATACCCTGGAATATTGGTGGCGCGACGATCAGCCACGATCGTCGACGCATCGCATTTTCAGCCAATGAGAACGGCCTGTCGCGCATTTACCTGATGGATACGCAAACGCGACAATACCGACCGATCGGTGATGTGCCGACCGGCATCGCGTCGGGCCTGACCTTCAGTCCCGACGACACGCGGCTCGCCGTCACGCTCAACACACCGAAAACGCCCAGTGACACCTACGTCATAGCCCTTGGGCCGGGTCCGCTGGACTATGGCAAGCTGGTTCGCTGGACCTACAGTGAGGTCGGTGGCCTTGATACGGCCTCGTTCCCGACACCGGAGCTGGTTGAGTTCCCGACATTCGACACGGTGAATGGCGCTCCGCGCCAGATTCCCGCCTGGGTTTACAAACCGCCCGGCAAAGGACCGTTTCCGGTGGTGGTTTCGATTCACGGCGGACCGGAAGGACAGGCCCGGCCGTTTTTTTCCAGCACCTACCAGATGTGGCTGAAGACGCTCGGCGTCGCGGTGGTGGTACCGAATGTGCGCGGCTCCGCCGGCTACGGTAAGAGCTATCTCGCCCTCGATAACGGCTTCAAACGCGAAGATTCGGTGAAAGATATCGGCGCGCTGCTGGACTGGATCACGACACAGCCCGATCTGGACGCATCGCGAGTCGCGGTTTTCGGTGGCAGTTACGGCGGTTACATGGTTCTGGCAAGCTCCGTTCATTACAGCGACAAGCTGCGGGCCACGGTGGATGTTGTGGGCATCAGCAATTTCGTCACCTTTCTGGAAAACACCCAGGACTACCGGCGTGACCTGCGGCGTGTAGAGTATGGCGATGAACGCGATCCCGCCATGCGTGCCCACCTTGAGAACATCAGCCCGCTAAATAACGTCGACAAGATCGATCTTCCGATGCTGGTGGTGCAAGGCGAGAATGATCCGCGTGTACCGGTGACCGAAGCGCAACAGATGGTGGCCGCATTGCGCAAACAGGGCCAGACGGTCTGGTACATGAACGCGATGAACGAAGGTCATGGGTATCGAAAAAAAGAGAATCGCGATATTTATCAACAAGCCGTGGTCCTTTTTCTGCAGCGATACCTGGTGGGTGACGAGCCGGCAGTGGCCGGGACGCAGTGAACCATGATGAGCTTGTCGCGGCGATCGTCGTCGGTGCGCAAGAGCTCCAGCAGTCGCTGCCGACCGGCGCCGCGGACAAGCTCGCACAACTCCTCGAAGATCTTGCGCACTGGGGCCGGCGAATCAACCTCACCGCCATACGAAATCTGCCGGATACGGTTACCGGCCATATTCTCGACAGCCTTTCGGTGCAACCATACTTGCGCGGGAAAACCGTTCTCGATGTAGGCACCGGTGCGGGTTTTCCGGGGCTACCGCTGGCGATCGTCGACCCCGGACGTGAGTTCGAACTGCTGGACAGCAACGGTAGAAAGATTGGTTTTGTGCAACACGTTATCGGCAAACTCGCTTTGGCGAACGTCAGCACCGTCAAAGCGCGCGCAGAGGACTATGCACCCGGCAAACGCTTTGATACGGTGATCGCCCGGGCGCTGACAGCCATACCGCGTTTTATCGAACTGAGCGGTCATCTAATGAGAGAGGATGGTGTGTTGCTGGCGCTCAAGGGAAAATACCCAGCCAGAGAGCTGGACGAGTTACCCGACAACTGGGAATACGACGTGATCGAGCTAAGAGTGCCTGGGCTGGAACAGCATTCGCGACATTTAATTGTCCTGAAGCGACGCCGGAGTGCGGCTGCATGACGCGCATCATTGCTGTGGCCAATCAAAAAGGCGGAGTGGGCAAGACCACGACCTGCGTCAACCTTGCCGCATCGCTGGCCGCGACGCACCGGCGCGTCCTGCTGGTGGACATGGATCCGCAGGGAAACGCCACAATGGGTTGCGGCGTCGAGAAAAACGACGTCGACAGCACGACCTGCGATGTGTTGCTGGGCGAAGAGACGGCGGCCGAAGCGATCGTTTCGGTGCCGGAAGGCGACTTCGCGTTGCTACCGGGCAATGAAGACCTGACGCTCGCCGAGATTTCGCTGTTGCAGGAAATCGGCCGGGAAATGAAGTTGCGTAACGCGCTCGCGCCGGTTAAAGGGCTGTACGATTTCATCCTTATTGACTGCCCTCCATCGATCAACATGCTGACCATCAATGCCCTGACGGCGGCCGATGGTGTGCTGATTCCGATGCAGTGCGAGTACTACGCGCTGGAAGGTTTAAGTTCATTGCTGAATACGATCGAGAAGGTGCGCAACACCGTCAATTCCGATCTCGAGGTTTACGGCCTGCTGCGCACCATGGTGGATCCACGCATCAATCTTTCCAACGAAGTGTCGCAACAGCTCATCGAACATTTCGATGACAAGGTATTTCGCACGGTTGTACCGAGGAACGTTACCCTGGCTGAAGCGCCCAGTTTTGGCCGGCCGGTGCTTATTCACGACCGAAAGTCTCGCGGCGCAATTGCTTATCTGGCGCTGGCCGGCGAAGTATTGCGACGCGAGGATGCGCGCAGCAGCGCAGCGCAGCATTAGTGCCAATGCTCTACACTCGCGTAACGACGACGGCCGTATCGGACAACAGAGAATGACAAAAAAGAAACGACTGGGACGAGGACTCGACGCGCTTCTTGGGAAGCCGGCGGCCGAAACACCAGCAGTGATCGGGCATGAGGTCGACAGCCTGCAGACCATTCCTGTCGAACTTTTGCAGCGCGGTCAGTACCAGCCGCGGGTCGATATGCGCCAGGACACGCTGGAAGAGCTTGCCGATTCCATTCGCTCGCAAGGTATCGTACAGCCGATCGTCGCGCGGCCAATAAGCAAAAAAGGCAAGGGTACACAGCGCTACGAAATCATCGCCGGCGAACGTCGTTGGCGGGCAGCACAGATAGCTGGCCTCGCGGACATTCCGGCCGTCATTCGTGACGTCGATGACAGTGCGGCCATCGCGATGGCACTGATCGAGAATATTCAACGCGAAGATCTGAATCCACTGGAAGAGGCGCAGGCGTTGGATCGACTCATTCGTGAATTCGACCTCACGCACCAGGAAGCGGCGAAAGCCGTCGGTCGATCGCGAGCGTCGGTCAGCAACTTATTGCGATTGCTCGACCTGTCGGACAAGGTGAAGTTGATGCTGGAGTCGCGCCAGCTGGAAATGGGCCACGCCCGCGCACTGCTATCGCTGGCAGACAGGAACAAGCAATACGAGGCGGCACGGGAAGTTACGAAAAAAGGCTTGTCGGTTAGGGAAACCGAACAGCTGGTGCGCCGCTACCTGACAGCCGGTGACAGTCAGCCCAAAGCGTCACAGAAAACACCCAGTGCCGACATCCGCCGACTCGAAGTGGATGTTTCAGAAAAGCTGGGTGCGAAAGTGAAGATCGATCACACGGCCAGGGGCGCCGGAAAGCTGGTTATCCAGTACAACAGCCTGGACGAACTCGACGGCATTCTGAAACACATTCGTTAGCATCTGTTCAGATTGGTGCGCCCTGAAATATCGGCGGTCGCGCCTCAGGTGACGCTCCTGCAGAAGTGCCAATAGAACACGTGTAGGAGCGTGATGACGCGCGACCACCACCTAGTCCGCAAATTGCGCCAGGAACTGATTCAGCGCTTCACTCTCCCGCTCCCGGCGTGCAATACAGTTTTCCATCGATTCGTTCGCTTTCGCGAGTGCCGGCGCATACTCGTCACCACGACCGTCAAAAAATTCGTGCATCAATTGCAGATTGTGAGCACTGCAGGACGACTGGAACAGCTGCGGCAACATCGGATGGACGAAGGATGGAATTTTGTCCCTGAAGGCCTCCAGATTCCGTCCCAGCCAGTCATAGAGAATAGCGTGATCATCGAGAATCGACGCATAGAAACGAATGCCGGCGGTTGCGTCACCGGCCGCGACGGCATCGGACAGCGAAAAATCCAGGTGGGATCGAATGACCTCGGGGTCATCAAAGTAGATCGAGCCAAGAATGTTGCTTTTCAGGCCTTCCGACCGGGCATTCAGATAAGCCTGTTTGTAGACCGTATACAATTTTCGGTCACCGGACAGCGCGGCAACGCGCAAAGCCTCGCGGCCGAGGCCCGAAGCAACAGAGTCCGGATCGCGCAGGTATCGGGCCGCAATATCGCTGGCGGCTTCCCGGACCGACCGGTCTGTGCCGTACTGCCCAAGGATGCGCATCAGGCGTGGGCGCATCTGTACCGTCGCTTCGGAGTCGCTGTCTTTCGCGTCTATGCCCACGGCGGTGAAACGAGCGGTCAGGGCCTGATCGACGAAGCGCGCAAACAGTTTGCGATTACTGTTGCCAACGAAGTTGTCGCCAATGGCCTTGAGCCGCTCCAGCGCCGGCAGGAACACCAGCGGGTGTGGGTCGTCGAGCATGCGGTTTAGCACAAACAGATAGTCTGCAAGCGTCAAATCGCCCGAGTCGAGCAGCGCGCCGCTGTTCGATAACAACGCAATCTTCTCGCGATTGGTGAGTTCATCGGCATCATCGACCAGCTTGTAGAGTTTCTGCACGTCGACGTTCCAGCGAAAGTAGCCATTGCCATCGGCGTCCGGGAATACCCAGTCGGCGTCGGCGGGAACATCGATGGTTCCTGATCTGTCGTTCAGGAGATAAAACGTTCTGTGAACTTTGCCGTCCTTTTTGTACTTGATGTTCAGCGGTATTTCCCACTGCAGATCGGGCGCCTCGCGGCCGTAAGACAGGTAGCGTTTCTGCACCACGGTACCGTCGTCTTCCAGCTGCACAGACGCGTAACCGGGCTGATTCAGAAAATCACCGGCAATCGCGGCAACGTCCAGCCCCGAGGTCGCGCTGATGACGTCCCACAGGTCGGATTCCGTGGCGTTGCCCCAGGCGAATTTCTTCAGATAGGCCTGGATGGATTTGCGGAAGGCCTCCGGTCCGACATAGGCCTCCAGCATATTCAGGATCGCATGACCTTTGCTGTAGTTAAGGCCCATGCCGTCGAAAATTTCCGCTTCGTTACGCACCGTGCGGCGAATCGCTTTTGAGCTTGTGCGCTGATCGACGGAGAATGCGCCGGACTGCGGCAGTCGAAGATTGGTCTCGTATTGCGGATAAGCCTTTTCCAGTATCGACATGGACATCCAGGTGGCGAACGCTTCGTTGAGCCACAGATCGTTCCACCACGCCATCGTGACCAGGTCGCCGTACCAGATATGGGCAACCTCATGCGCAACCACCATAACCGCGCGCATCGCGGTTCGCCCGGACGCCTCGTCACCGAGCATCAGCAGGTCGGTACGGAACGTGATCAGACCCGGGTTTTCCATCGCGCCGAAAGCGAATTCGGGTACTGCGAGGAAATCGAGTTTCTTGTAGGGGTAGTCGAAGCCGAAATACTCTTCCAGGGCAGCGACCACCGTTGGTGTCTCTCGCAGAACAAAGCCGAGTTCGCCGGCGCGACCCTTCGGCGTGTAAATGAACCCCGGAATCGACATGCCTTCAATTTCGGCGCGATCGAGCGGGCCGACGCTGTAGGCGATCAGGTAGCTCGGCAGGGGTTTGGTCTGCATAAACGCTACGCGCTGCCAGTCGTTTTTCAGCGTCGTGTTCGCGACCGGCGTATTCGAGATGACGGTCAGGCCGACCGGCGCATTAATCGTCAGTTGAAAGGGAATCTTGAAGCCCGGCTCATCGAAAACCGGAAACGCGCGGCGCGCATAGACGGACTCGAACTGGGTGAAAACGTAGTCGTTGTCCTCAAAATGCACCCGGTGCATGCCGAGCGAATCGGTGGAATAGGGACCCTCGAACTCGATGCCAAGTTCGTAGTCCCCGGCTTCCAGCGCTTGTCCGTCGGCAAGCCAGTGCATGTCCCAATCACCGGGCGTCGCCTCGAGCGTGCGTACAGTGCCGTTGCCCGATAACGTTATCCGGGTCATATCAAGACCGAGTTGATAAATTCCGATACGGTCGGTTCGCTCATCGATGGTCAGCTTGATGGTGGTGTTGCCGCTGTAGTCATCGGCGGCCGGGTCCAGGCGAAGCTCAATCTCCTGAGAGGTGGGATAAATACCCGGGGGCAGTCGATAGTCGACCGCATCGTCGCCAAAAACGACACCTGTGAAGGCAACCGACGCGGCTACGGCCAATATGAAACGATGTATTTTCATCAAGCAATCTCCAAAAAACGTTACGCGCAAGGGCCGGCCCGCTGGCGGACGCTTGTTATTAAGATGCATTGACCCGCAATCCGGGCAATAAGTTCGGCGGCGTGTCCGCGGATTATTCAATCCCGATGCTTTCGGAACCAGGCCAGTATGTTGTCGACCTTGGCGATAAGATGCGAAGGGTGACTGGCGATGCCGTGCGATGCCTCCGGAAATCGCACCAGCGCGGTGTCGATTTTGCGGAGCTTCAATGCCTGGTAATACTGCTCCGCCTCCCCGATCGGCGTGCGGTAGTCCTGCTCACCCGAGATCAGCAGCGTTGGCGTCGTCACGTTACCGACCAGTGATAGCGGCGACCGTGCCCAGTAAGCGTCCGGATCTTCCCAGGGCGCCTTCTCAAACCAGTACGCCGGCATGAACGCGGAGATGTCGGTGGTCAGCGACGTGCTGATCCAGTTAATGACCGGTTTTGCGACCACGGCGGCGCGAAAGCGGTCGGTCTTGCCGACGATCCAGGCGGTCAGCACACCGCCCCCCGATCCGCCGGTCACGTACAGCTGGCGCTCATCGATGTAGCCTTTCGCGATGACAGCATCGACACCGGACATCAGGTCGTCGTAGTCCTGGCTGGGGTAATTGTGGTGAATGGTGTTGGCGAATCCATCGCCGTAGCTGGTTGAACCACGCGGGTTCGTGAACAGCACGACATAGCCGGCCGCGGCGTAACGCTGAATCTCCGCGGAGAAATGCGGTCCGTAGGCCGCAAACGGCCCACCGTGAATCTCCAGGATCAACGGATATTGCTTGCTGGCGTCGAAATCCGGCGGTGTAACGATCCAGCCCTGGATCTCGAGCGCGCCGGCGGGCGAAGACCAGCTGATCGCCTCGACCTGTCCCAGTGATTTGTGTGCGAACAGGTCGTCATTGAGATGCGTTAGTTTTCTCGCCGCACCACCGCGCCGGGCCACCGCAACATCGGCCGGGCGGTACTTCGTGCCGGCGGTGTAGGCGTAGGTTCCATTCCGGGAAACAGAAAATCCGCCGCTCGTATACGGGCGACCCAGCGAGACGCCGCCGACATCGTGTACCTGTGACTCGATGGCGCCGCGCATCGAGAGCGTCGCGATATGGCGTTCACCGCGGGAGTCGTAAAGCACGTAAAGGCGCTTTGAACTGCCGGCCCACTGAACGTCGCCGATGGATCGATCGAAGTTCGCGGTCAAAGCGCGCGGGTTGTCGCCGTTCGCATCCATCAGGTAGACCATGGAATTGTGGTAGCCCATCTTTCGGTCATCGAATCCCCGATAAGCGATGGTCGACCCATCCGGCGAAAAAACGGGCGCCGTGTCCGGACCGACACGATCGGTCAGTTGAGTCATCGATCCATCGCTTACATCGACGGACCAGATTTCGGATTCGAGCGGTTGGTATTGAGCATCGTCGATACGGCTCGCGGAGAAGACAATGGTTTTTCCGTCCGGAGACCACGACAGCGGCCCTGAATGGTCGTAGTGCCCGCGCGTGAGCTGCCTTGCGGTGCCGCCCTCGGCCGGCACGACGAAGAGGTGGGCATTACCCACGTCAAGATAACCCCGTCCGTCGACACGATAGACCAGGCGGTCTATCACCTTGACCGATGGCGCCCATTGCGCACCTTCGGGCGTTGCGGGCGCCTCAGCCAACGTGGGCCCTTTGCCGGGCAGGAACATCGAGAAAGCGATCTGGGTGCCGTCGGGAGACCAGCGAATCGAGGATGGTGCCTTGCGGAGATTGGTAATCAGTGCGGTCTGCCCGCTATCCATCCAGCGCACGTAGAGTTGGGCGCCACGGCCTTCGGTCGATGAAACATAGGCGATGCGATCACCCTGCGGCGACCATCGGGGGCTCGTGAAGTTGTCGGTACCCGATAGCAGGGGGCGATGGTGCCGGCCGTCGGCGGAGATACTCCAGATATTCGAGCGTGGGAGGTCCGTCATAATGTCCATGGACTGCCTGACGTACACAATGCGGGTTCCATCGGGTGAAATCTGCGGCTCGGACGCGACCTCCAGTTCAAAGACGTCGAGGGAATTGAAGATAGCCGGGTCGGGATGGGCGAGCGCAACGCCCGACAGGGCGATCAGGGTCAGAATAAGTCGGTGCATGGTACTGCTCTCCGCAGGGTGAGGCTCATCGAGCGCCAAAGCATCCACGAGTCCCGCGCTGCATTCAAGTTCTGCCGGGTGCGTTGAAACACGTTCGACAGACCCCATACAATTATTGCCTCAGATGGGTTTTTTCAGTGTCTTATCATGTTGCCATGCACCATCCGCCCCACTATAATGCGCGGGCTAAGCACAGGCTCGCTTGGCCAGAAAGTAGCAATAACGCCACTCGCCGTCAGTTGACCGACGGACGTGGCGTTTTTAGTGCCGGAGGCAAACCTGAAATGATCGTGGGGGCCAGGGAGAAATCCACCGCCTCGTTCGGCCTGATCGTCCGGGTTCTGCTGGCGCAAATGGGCATTAGCGTGGTGATTGCCGCGTTGTTTTGGGGCTTAACCGGAAACGTTTCCGGCTATTCGGCATTGCTGGGTGGCCTGACGTGCGTGGTCCCAAATGCTTTTCTGGCGCTGCGACTCGTCGTGCCGCGACGCGACCCGGGGGCAGGTGCCCTGGTCGGTGCGGCTTATGTCGGCGAATTGGGCAAACTGGCACTGACGGTGATTATGTTTACGCTGATTTTCACGTTGGTTCGGCCGCTCGCGGCAGGTGCGCTGTTTACCGGCTTTATCGCCGCACAGTTGGCAACGTTTGCCGGGTTCCTGATGCGGGACCGGCAGGAATGAGAGACCAGGGAAATAACGAGTAACAAGAATGGCAAGTGAAGGCGGACACGGAACCGAGGGATCAGGCGGCTATATCCAGCATCATCTGCAGAACCTGCAGGTGTGCAAAGTAGACGACCAATGGGTATGGAACGACTGCGCCGGAAACTTCTGGGCGATGAACGTGGATTCCATGTTCTTTTCGGTCTTCCTCGGGCTCGTGTTCCTGTTGCTCTTTCGCAAGGTGGCTAAAAACACCTCCGCCGGCAAACCCGGAAAATTTCAGGCCTTTGTCGAGTTGGTGGTGGATTTTGTCGATTCCAGCGTTAAGGACACCTTCCACGGCAAGAGCAAGCTGATTGCACCGCTTGCGCTGACGATTTTCATGTGGGTTTTCCTGATGAATCTGATGGATTTGATTCCGGTTGATCTGCTGCCGGGCGTGGCCAGCCTGGCGGGCATTCCGTATCTGAAAGTTGTGCCGACGACCGACGTCAATATTACCTTCGGTATGTCCTTGTCCGTTTTCGTGCTGATCATATTCTTCACGATCAAGTCCAAGGGCGTGGGCGGGTTCGTCCGCGAGCTGACCATGCACCCGATCGCACCGCCCACGAAGGGGTTCGGCCTCATCGCAGCGCCACTCATTATTGCGTTCAATTTCATTCTTGAAACGGTGTCGCTGCTGGCTAAACCGTTGTCGCTGTCACTGCGACTGTTCGGCAACATGTTTGCCGGCGAGCTGATCTTCATCCTGATTGCGATGATCGGCTGGTACCAGTTGCCGTTGCACTTCGGCTGGGCGGTATTTCACGTACTGATTGTTACCCTGCAAGCCTTTATTTTCATGATGCTGACCATTGTCTACCTGACACTGGCATCCGAAGAACACTAAATTTAACTTGATGCTTCACTGGAGAAACTGATGGAAACTGTTATTGGATTTACCGCGATTGCCGTCGCACTCTTGATCGGTCTCGGCGCACTGGGCGTTGGTATCGGTATGGGCCTGTTAGGTGGTCGATTCCTTGAAGGTGCTGCGCGCCAGCCCGAACTCGCACCGATGTTGCAAACCAAGATGTTCCTGGTGGTGGCATTGCTTGACGCTGTCGCAATGATCGGTGTCGGTATCGCACTGTACTTCGCTTTTGCAAACCCGTTTGTCGGTCAGTTGCAAGAAGCGCTGGCGGTTGCCGGCGGCTAGCATTGACCGTCGCTCACGCGACTGGTTTTTGAAGCAATTTTTAGGAGTCACTAGTGGACATTAATATCGGTACTCTCGTCGGCCAGATGATCGCGATGCTCGTGTTTGTCTGGTTCTGTATGAAGTACATATGGCCGCCGATCCTGAATGCGATCGAAGAACGGCAAACGCAGATTGCGGACGGCCTTGCGGCTGCCGAGCGCGGACAACAAAGTCTCGACCAGGCACAAACTGAAGCAGGCGTGATTGTTGACGATGCGCGCAAGCAGGCGACCAGCATCCTGGATCAGGCGCATGCCCGGGCCAGTGAAATCGTCGCCGACGGTAAAACGGATGGCGTCAAGGAGCGCGAGCGTCAGCTCTCGCTGGCTACCGCCGAAATCGAGCAGGAGGCCAATCGTGCACGCGAAGAACTTCGCGGACAGGTTTCCGCGATTGCCGTTGCCAGCGCCGAAAAAATTCTTCGACGTGAAATTGACGGTCGTGCTCATGAGGACATCCTGAGCCAGCTGGCGGCAGAGCTTTAGGTCGCCGCGGATATGGCCGATAACAACACGATTGCGAGACCGTATGCCGAGGCCATTTTCGAACTGGCCCGGGACGCGAATTCGCTGGATACGTGGTCGCAAGCCTTGGGCGTTGCCCGCTCGCTGATGGCGGATGGCACGGCAGCGCGGTTCTTGCTGCGACCGTCGCTGTCCAATGACGAGCGCCTCCGTTTTCTGGCTGAGCTGTTCGCGGCGGCCGGTGGAAAGTCGAACGTTTTTGCCGGTGGCGACACCTGGGGCACGAACTTTCTGAAGCTTCTGCTCGAATATCGCCGTGTGTCCGTTTTGCCGGAAATCTCCGAGCATTTTGAAGTGTTGAAGGCGGGCATTGAAAATACCATCGACGTCACCGTCACATCGGCGACGTCGCTCAGTCAGGCGCAACAAAAAACCCTGATCGACGCACTCAAAAGGCGCTTCGGTCGTGACGTAAATCTGCAAACAGAAATTGATGAAAACCTTATTGGTGGTGCGGTTATTCGTGCCGGCGATGTTGTCATAGATGGATCACTGCGATCGAGCCTGAAGGGCTTGGCCAACGCGCTGATCGCTTAAAGAGGAAAAGAAGATGGCACTCAAAGCTTCTGAAATCAGTCAACTGATTAAAGAGCGAATCGAGAACTTCGAGGCATCCGCGGAAGCACAGGATGTGGGCACTGTTATTGGTGTCACCGATGGAATCGTACGTATTCACGGCCTTGCCGACGCGCGTTATGGTGAGATGCTCGAATTCCCCGGCAACACGTTCGGCATGGCGTTGAACCTGGAGCAGGACTCGGTTGGTGCCGTGGTCCTTGGTGACTACAAGCACATCTCCGAGGGCGATACCGTCAAGACCACGGGACGCATTCTTGAGGTGCCAGTCGGCGAAGCATTGCTCGGCCGGGTCGTTGATGCGCTGGGCAACCCGATCGATGGCAAGGGACCGATTGACGCAACCGAAACAGCGCCGATCGAGAAAGTCGCGCCCGGCGTTATCGAACGCAAGTCGGTCGATCAGCCGGTGCAGACCGGATTGAAAGCCATCGATGCAATGGTGCCCATCGGGCGCGGTCAGCGCGAGTTGATCATTGGCGATCGCCAAACGGGCAAGACGGCGGTGGCAGTCGATGCCATCATCAACCAGGTGGGTACGGGCATTAAGTGTATCTACGTCGCGATTGGCCAGAAGGCATCGTCGATTGCCGGCGTCGTCAGGAAACTCGAAGAAGTCGGCGCCATGGGGCATACGATTGTCGTCGCGGCCGCCGCGGCCGATTCACCCGCATTGCAATACATCGCGCCGTATGCCGGTACGTCGATGGGCGAGTACTTCCTCGACAAGGGTGAAGACGCACTGATTATTTTCGACGACCTGACAAAACAGGCATGGGCCTATCGCCAGATCTCCTTGTTGCTGCGTCGCCCGCCGGGTCGTGAAGCGTATCCGGGTGATGTTTTTTACCTGCATTCCCGTTTGCTTGAGCGCGCATCACGCGTCAATGAAGAATACGTTGAAGATGTGACGGGCGGAAAAGTAAAAGGCAAAACGGGGTCCCTGACAGCGCTGCCGATCATTGAAACACAGGCCGGTGACGTGTCCGCTTTCGTACCGACGAACGTTATCTCGATCACGGACGGACAGATCTTCCTTGAGACAGATCTGTTTAACGCCGGTGTCCGGCCCGCGATCAACGCTGGTCTTTCCGTGTCCCGAGTGGGCGGTGCGGCGCAAACGAAAATCATCAAGAAGCTCGGCGGTGGTGTAAGGCTGGCGCTGGCGCAATATCGTGAGCTTGCCGCATTCGCACAGTTCGCCTCCGACCTCGATGAAATTACTCGCAAGCAGCTTGCACGCGGTGAGCGCGTTACTGAGCTGATGAAACAGAAACAGTATTCCCCGTTGTCCGTCGCGGAGATGGGTTTGTCGCTGTTCGCGGTGAACGAAGGCTTTATCGACGACGTTGATGTTTCCAAAGTCGGTGACTACGAAGCAGCCCTGCATGACTACGCCAGAGCGAATGACGCCGATTTGATGGAGAAGATCAATGCAAGCGGCGATCTTAACGACGAAATCAGCGCGGGCCTGAAGGCGGTTTGCGAAGGCTTCGCAGAAAAGGGAGCGTATTAACAATTTGTAGGAGCGTCTCCTGAGGCGCGACCCGCCAATGCCGAGAAAAACGCAAAGCGGCGGATCACGACAGGGTTGAAAGACGTTCTATCGAGAAAAGTGCACTGAAGTTTCCTGCGCGAAGCAGGTAAGTGCCAAGCGAGTTGATCAGAGATATTTTATGTCCGGCGAAAAAGAAATACGCAATAAGATCCGCAGCGTGAAGAACATGCAGAAGATCACCAAGGCGATGGAAATGGTTGCTGCCGCGAAGATTCGCAAAGCGCAGAACCAGATGGAAGCGTCGCGTCCCTATGCGGAGCGCATTCGCCGCGTCGTCGGTCACCTGGGCGCAGCCAATCCGGACTACAAACATCCGTGGCTGGTTGAACGTGAGGTGAAGCGCGTTGGTTATATCGTGATTTCGACCGATCGTGGTCTTTGCGGCGGCCTGAATATCAATATGTTCAAGAAGGTTATTGGCGAACTGCAACACTGGAAAAACGAAGGCGTGGAGGTTGACCTGACATTGGTCGGTGCCAAAGCCGTACAGTTTTTCCGCCGTCTTGGTGGCAACGTAGTCGGCACGGCGACGCATCTGGGCGATCGGCCGCAGGCGAACGACCTCATTGGTGCGATTAAAGTCATGCTCGACTCCTACAGTGATGGGAATATTGACCGACTGTACGTCGTCCATAATGAATTCGTCAGCACGATGAGCCAGAAGCCGGACGTAAAAGAACTGTTGCCGGTCAGCGCGATCGATCTGGGTGAAGAAACCCTGCAGGCCCACTGGGATTACATCTACGAGCCGGATGCCGTGGACCTCCTGGATGATGTCCTGTTGCGCTACATCGAGTCCCAGGTTTACCGCGGTGCGGTCGAAAACTTCGCCTGCGAAATGGCGGCGAAGATGGTGGCCATGAAGTCCGCGACCGATAACGCGGGCGATATTATTGATCAGCTGCAGCTCGTGTATAACAAAGCGCGGCAAGCATCGATCACACAGGAAATTTCAGAAATCGTCGGCGGCGCGGCTGCCGTCTCCGAGTAACAGAATTTTAAATGGGTTTGCGGCAAACGTATTGCCGTATTCAGGAAACGAGGAAAAATTATGAGCACCGGATGTACCGTGCAAATTATTGGCGCTGTTGTGGATGTTGCCTTCCCGAGCGAAGCGATCCCGCATATTTACGATGCGCTGATTATCGATGAGGTTGGAATCACGCTTGAGGTGCAGCAACAGCTGGGCGACGGTGTCGTACGTACCATCGCGATGGGCGCGAGCGAAGGCCTGCAGCGTGGCATGTCGGTCACCAATACCGGCGACGCGATCAACGTTCCTGTCGGTGAAAAGACCCTGGGACGGATCATGGATGTGCTGGGCAAGCCCATCGACAACAAGGGCGATATTGGTGCCGAGAAAACGATGCCGATTCACCGCTCGCCGCCGTCGTACGAAGAGCAGGCCGCCGCGACCGAGTTGCTCGAAACCGGCATCAAGGTAATCGACCTGATTATGCCGATTTCCAAGGGCGGCAAAGTTGGCTTGTTCGGCGGTGCCGGTGTCGGCAAGACCGTGACACTGATGGAGCTGATTCGCAACATTGCACACGAACACGAAGGCTACTCCGTGTTCGCGGGCGTCGGCGAGCGGACTCGGGAAGGTAATGATTTCTATCATGAAATGACTGACTCTAACGTTATCGACAAGGTGTCACTCGTCTACGGCCAGATGAATGAGCCACCGGGCAATCGTCTCCGCGTCGCACTGACGGGTTTGACCATGGCCGAGTCGTTCCGCGACGAAGGTCGGGACGTACTGATGTTCATTGACAACATTTACCGTTACACACTGGCCGGCACCGAAGTGTCGGCGCTGTTAGGTCGCATGCCATCAGCGGTGGGCTACCAGCCGACGCTGGCGGAAGAAATGGGTATCCTGCAGGAGCGCATTGCCTCGACGAAGACCGGTTCTATCACGTCGTTCCAGGCCGTATACGTGCCCGCCGATGACCTCACCGACCCGTCACCGGCAACGACGTTCGCGCATCTTGATGCGACCCTCGTATTGTCGCGCCAGATCGCAGAGCTGGGCATTTACCCGGCGGTCGACCCGCTTGACTCCACCAGCCGTATTCTCGATCCGCTGGTTATCGGTCAGGAACACTATGACTGCGCGCGTGGCGTGCAGGCCGTGTTGCAGCGCTACAAAGAGTTGCAGGACATCATCGCAATTCTGGGCATGGACGAATTGTCCGAGGACGATAAACAGGCCGTTACCCGCGCTCGCAAGATTCAGCGCTTCCTGTCACAGCCGTTCTTTGTCGCGGAAGTCTTTACGGGCTCACCGGGCAAATACGTACCGCTGTCGGATACCATTCGCGGTTTTAACGCGATTGTTAACGGCGACTACGATCACCTGCCGGAGCAGGCGTTCTACATGGTGGGTTCCATCGAAGAAGCGGTCGAGAAAGCGAAGACTATCCAGTAAGCGGAAGAGCACAAGATCATGGCCACAATTCGAGTTGACATCGTCTCTGCAGAAGGTGAAATCTATTCAGGTGACGCCAACATGGTGTATGCGCCCGCCCGCATGGGTGAGGTTGGCATTGCGCCGCGGCATGCGCCGTTATTGACGGCGCTGAAGCCGGGCGAAGTCCGCGTAGAGGACACCGAGGGAAAAGAGCACTTTTTCTACATCACCGGTGGCATGCTCGAGATTCAACCGCATCTTGTGACGGTACTCGCCGACACGGCTCTTCGCGGCGAGCAACTTGACGAAGCGGCCGCGCTTGCGGCCAAACAAGCCGCGGAAGAGGCGTTGAAGGGCATCTCCGACAAAACCGATTTGGCCAAAGCCCAGGCCGAGCTGGTCGAAGCCCAGGCACGCTATCGCGCCACACAAAAGCTGAAGGGCCAGCGCTAGCCGCACACGCAGGCCGACCACCCGGAATAACACTGGATCTGGCGAGTCGTCGAGCGAGACGGGCGCCGCGCTTGCAGTGGGAAAAATCCTGCCGAGCCCTTATTCTGTCCGGACTATGTCACCCGTTACCCGTGCTCGTCATCTCGCCTCGTTCAAGCTCGCGGGGATCGCCGCGATCGTCGGCGCGGCCGCCGGCGGTGGTGCGATTGTTTTCTGGATGGCGGTGGCCCAAACGCGCCGCCTGCTGTTTGGTGCCGGCCCGCAGAACCTGTACACCGTCGCCAGCAACCTGCCCTGGTGGAAACTGCTGCTATGGCCAACGGCCGGCGGGCTGCTTGTTGGCCTCTTCATTCATCGTTTTATGCAGGAGCAACGGCCACACGGTGTCGCGGATGTCATCGAAGCGGCCGCGATTCGGGGCGGTCATCTGTCATCGAAGAACGGTTTCGCGGCCGCGCTCGTGAGTGCGGCATCCATCGGATGTGGCGCTTCCGTGGGGCGTGAAGGACCTATCGTGCACCTGGGTGCGACGCTCGGTTCCTGGTTCGCGCGCAAAACGAATATCCCGCCTGGACAGATTCGCCGCCTGATCGGCTGCGGCGTGGCGGCCGGGATCGCGGCCTCCTTCAATGCGCCGATCGCCGGTGCCGTGTTCGCCATTGAGGTTGTCATCGGCAAATACACGTTGCATACGTTTGCGCCCATTGCGATAAGCACGGTTGTTGGCACCTCCGTCGCCCGCCTTTACTACGGCAGCGAGCCCGCCTTCACGATTCCCGTACACACCATCACAACCTTCGACGAGATTCCCGCTTACGCACTGCTCGGCATCATCAGCGCGGCAACCGCCATCGCATTTCTGTTGTGTATTTCAACGACCCGCAGCTTCTTCGAACGAGTTCGGTGCCCGGCGAAATTCCGCCCGGCGATAGCCGGCTTGGTGGTCGGTGTGCTGGCGATATATACCCCACAGGTATTGGGCGTCGGTTACGAAACAACCAGCGCGGCCCTGCATGAGGCGCTGCCGGCGACGCTGCTGGTCATATTGATTGTCACCAAATTGCTGGCGGCCGGTATCAGCCTCGGTGGTGGCTTCGGCGGCGGAGTTTTTTCACCGTCGCTTTTTCTGGGTGCCATGAGCGGAGGCGCATTCGGTACACTATGGGAATCCTTTTCGACGCAGGCGGCAGGCGGTTACGGCCCCTATACCATCGTCGGTATGGGCGCGGTGGCGGGCGCGGTGCTGGGCGCGCCGCTATCCACGACGCTGATCGTTTTCGAAATGACCGGGGATTACCCGCTGACGCTGGCCGTCATGCTGGCCGTTATTACCAGCTCAATCCTGGTCAACGACGTATGGGGACGCAGCTACTTCCAGTGGCAACTGCAGTGTCGCGGCGTCGATCTCATTCACGGCAGTGTCGAGCAGCTCGGAATGCAGCTGCGGATGGAACAGCTTATGAGCACGCCTGTGACGACGCTCTCATCGGTCGCGACTCTGGAACAGATCTTGACCGCTTTTGACGGAGAAAAAGAGGTTTACGTGCTCGACGACAATGACCAGTCTTTGCTGGGTTCGATTCCGATCAGAAAACTATTGCAGGCTCATGACGGCAAGATGACGGCGGCTGACTTCGCGGAGTCCCTGCCGACACTAAAAATTAGCGACGACCTGGTTACCGCGATCGCCTTATGTAACGCCTGCGATGCCACTTCCTTTCCGGTCGTGTCTGACGACGATAGCGGCAAGGTGATAGGCTGTGTAACGGTAAAAAGAATCATGTATGCATACCAGGGGCTGCTGGATCGCGTCGCGAAAGAGGAACATTCTTTTACTGACTGATGCAGTTTTCCCGTAACCCATCCAGCGGAGTTTTGTGATGATATTTCGACATTTGTTTGTGGTGCTGTTCGTTCTCGTGGCGGCCGACTGTTCCCTGGCGCAGGATCAACACGAGACCCTGAAAATCTATATTTCAGCCGATATGGAAGGCTTGGCCGGCGTCGTCACCGACGCGCAACTTGGGCCGGGCGGTTTTGAGTACGAGCGCTTCCGGGAGTTCATGACCGCGGAAGTGAACGCCGCCATCGACGCAGCGCGCGCTGCTGGCGCCACGGAGATTCTGGTGAGCGACTCACACGGCAACGGTCAGAATCTACTCATCGACCGGCTGCCAAACGATGTCATGATCGTTCGTTCCTGGCCGCGCGAATTAAGCATGATGGACGGTATCGATGAGTCCTTCGATGGCGTTATATTCATTGGCTACCATGCAAGCACCGCCAATACTCGTGGCGTCCGCGCACATACGATGTCCAGTGCCAACGTCACCGATCTTCGCCTGAATGGCAAGTCGATGTCCGAGGGCAGCCTGAACGCGGCTATCGCCGGGCAATTTGGTGTGCCGGTTATCATGATTTCCGGCGACGATGTCGCGGTCGCGGAAACCCAGGTCATCGTCGGTGACATGGAAGGCGCGGTCGTAAAATGGGCCAGGGGATTTCATTCGGCAAAGACATTGACCCCGGAAGCGGCTCAAGAGGTGATCCGGACCCGTACGGCATCGGCCGTCAGTCGCATTGATGAATTCGAGCCCTATGTGCTGGAAACCCCGGTCGAGGTCGAGCTGAGCCTGAAACATTACCAGCCGGTCGAGCTACTTGGCTACCTGCCCAACGTCGAGAGGATCAATTCACACACCATTCGTTTTAACGCCGAAGACATGACTGAAGTGATTCGCTTCCTGACGTTCATTCTGGATTATCGCGTCGATTTACAACCGTAGGGCGGAGCATTGAATATACGAGCCATGAAAACAGTAGTTCTTGTCGCGATCGCAGCGCTGCTGCTCGCGGCCTGTTCGCGGGAAGAACCATCGCGAGGAACCGCCATTACCAACGTCACCGTGATCGATGCGGTGAACGGGGTTCGCCAAAACCAGACCGTGCTTTTTTACGGCGACAAAATCCTTGCCGTTACATCGTCCGACTCCCTGTTTCCTCCGCCGGAGAAAATCATCGACGGTAGCGGAAAATTCCTGATACCCGGTCTGTGGGATATGCACGTTCATCTCACCTACGACGATGCCTTCACCGAATCGATGCCGGCGCTGTTCCTCGCCTACGGCATTACCAGTGTGCGCGATACCGGCGGCTTGATTGACAAACTGCGACCGGTGGTCGAAAAAATGCGGGCCCCTGGTGCGATCGCACCGCGCGTTTTCTACAGCGGACCATTGCTCGATGGCAAGTACGTCGTTTACGACGGCAAGTCCCGCCCGGAAATCGGTACGCAGAACGCCAGCGAAGAGATGGCGGAGCAACAGGTCGCCGCGCTGCAGGAAGCCGGCGTGGATTTCATCAAAATTTACGAAATGGTTTCGCCCGACGTGTTCGCAGCCCTGGTTAGTGCGGGACAGTCGCGCGGCCTGCCAATCGCCGCCCATGTGCCGTTATCGATGCTGGCCAGCCAGGCCGGTCCCGCCGTCGACTCGATGGAGCACCTGCGCAATGTCGAGCTGGACTGCGCCAGTAATGCCGCTGAGCTTTACGAAGAACGTCTGTCACGCCTCAACAACGAGGACGGTGTATCGGGTTACGAACTGCGTTCCGGTATGCATTCTGCTCAACGAGTGCCCGCTATAAGAAACTACGATGAGGAACGTTGCGACCGCACTATTGCAAGCCTGAGGTCGACGATTCAGGTACCAACGCTGCGGCTGGTTGCGTATCCATTGCGCTCTTCCTATGACCATCCGGACTGGGATGAGGCGCTGACGCAGGTGCCGGAAGCAAGGCAGGAAGACTGGCGAACGGCCACCAACGAATGGCTCGAAAGTACCGACCGCGGAGATACAACGTTCGCTCGGTGGAGCCTGTCGCTGGTCGGTCGTATGCATGCACAAGGGGTACCCATCGGTGCCGGCACCGACACGCCGATTGCACGGGCCCTGCCGGGTTTCAGTTTGCACACAGAACTCGAACGACTGGTCGAGGCAGGTCTGACGCCGCTGGAGGCACTGGAGTCCGCCACTGTTCGCCCGGCCGAATTTTTCTCGTTGCAGCAGGAAATGGGCGCCATTGAGGTCGGAATGCGCGCGGACCTGGTGCTCCTGAACGCCAACCCTCTGGACAATATCAGCAATACTCGAGAGATCGCCGCCGTCGTCACGAAAGGGCGCCTGCTCATGCCGGAAAATAGCTACTGACCGCTACCTTCTCGCAGGGGGTAACAGCAGCCGGTGCAGCGACGGCCGAATTCGTTATGATCCGTTGATTCCGTATCGCAGGGAGCTTGAGCATGTCATCGAAATCGTTTTTCTCACGCCAGTCCGAAGCTTTTCGCTGGATTCCGAGTCTTGCTATCGTGCTGCTTTGCCTTCCTCTGCAGACACTGAGCGCCAAAGAGGCTCCAGCCGAACTCACTGATCTCGAGCGTATTTCCGAAGCAGACACGATGGTCATGGTGCCGATGCGCGATGGTGTGCGGCTGGCGACCGACATCTACCGGCCGAAAAATGCGCAAGGCAAGCTGCCACTGATTTTTATCAGAACGCCGTACAACTTCAACGAAATTAGCGGCGCCAGCCTGGAGTGGGCCTATCTGGCGGTAAGCCGGGGTTACGCGGTGGCCGTGCAAAATGAGCGTGGTCGTTACTATTCCGAAGGCGAATGGGAAATTCTGGGTGACCCGCGCAGCGACGGATATGACGCTCTTACCTGGTTCGCCGATCAGGACTGGTCGAACGGCGCGGTTGGTACGCTGGGTTGTTCGTCATCCGCGGAGTGGCAGCTGGCGTTGGCAGCAAAAAACCATCCGGCACACAAAGCGATGGTACCGATGGCCGCCGGCGCGGGCATCGGCCGGGTCGGCGAGTTTTACGAGCAGGGCAACTGGTACAAGGGCGGTGTTCATCAGACGCTGTTCTCGGTCTGGCTGTACGGTGTGCAACAACAAATATATCCGCGCTTCCCGGCCGGCATGGAACAGGAAGACCTGCAACGTTTACGGAAGCTGTACGACCTGGCGCCGGACATGCCCGAGGTCGACTGGAAAAAACAACTGAGGAAACTTCCTGCCCTGAGCTGGCTTGAAGATGCTGGCGCGAACGCCGGTCCGCTGAAAGAATTGATGGCACGAACGCCGGACGATCCGGCTTGGTACGAAAGCGGGCTTTACAATGACAGCGAAGAATTCGCGGTGCCGGCTTTCTGGTTCAACAGCTGGTTCGACGTGAGTCAGGGCCCCAATCTGGCCCTGTTCAATCACGTTCGCAAGAACGGCAAGACCCGCCGGGTTCGGGATGGGCAATACGTATTGATTGCGCCGACGCTGCATTGCGGATTCTTCCGCATCCCGGAGCATGAAGACCTCATTGTGGGCGAACTGAATGTCGGTAACCCGACCTTCCCGGTCTACGAGCAGTTATTCTCCTTTTTTGACTATTATCTGAAGAACGGCGAGGGCGATTTCAAAGACACCATGCCGCGGGTGCAGTACTACACGATGGGCAAGAACGAATGGGCGACGGCAGACAGCTGGCCACCCGAAGCGGCCCAACCGGTAACCTTCTATTTGCAGAGCACTGTCTACGCCAACAGCGTTTTCGGCGACGGCGTACTGTCCGCGCAAACACCGACAGGAAAAGAGGCGGACAGCTTTACTTACGATCCAATGAACCCGGTGCCCGCATTGGGTGGCGGTGTTTGCTGCAATGCGGATGCGGCGTTGGGCGGCAGCTACGACCAGCGTGGCATTGAGGCACGTGCGGACGTGCTCGTGTATACCTCCGAACCGATGATTGCGGATCTGGAAATCAGCGGCAGTATTCGCCCGACACTGTATGTGTCATCGAACGCGAAGGATACGGACTTTACGGTGAAACTGGTGGACGTCTATCCGGATGGAACCGCTTACAACATCGACGATACGATTCTTCGCGCACGTTATCGGGACGGCTATGACAAGCAGGTGTTCATGCAAGAGGGCGAGGTCTACGAACTGCATCCGACACCGATGTCGACCAGCTATCAATTCAAAACAGGTCACCGCATTCGGGTCGAAGTATCGTCCAGCAAGTTCCCGCAGTACATGCGTAACCTGAATACGGGTGGCAACAACTACGATGAGACCGAGGGCGTGGCGGCACGCAATACGCTGCACCATTCCGCGCAGTATCCGTCGAAGATCGTTTTGCCTGTCGTCCAGTAAGGACGATACCGTCATTGCGAGGGGCCTTTCGGTTTCGTCGCTCTCTTTGACGGTGCGAACGCTCGTGTGACAGCAGCAATCCGGCACCTTCCTCCTGGTCCGGTCATTGACGGCAATTCGGGTGGCGTTACGTCGAGCCCACTTCGAGCCACCGGGCACACTCTCCACCCAACTCCTGCACGGCACGCGCCTCGTACTGCGCAATGTCCTCCTGCCCCAATACGTCGCGCCAGCGGCCGTTTTGTCCTTTGTGAATAAACGTCTTAGCACCGCCCTCCCAGAAAGCGCCACCCAGCGGCACGCTCTTCGTCGCATTGGCTTTCATGTAGTCAAAGCTGCAGTGGAGCAATATATCGTCCCACTTTTCGTCCTTGATGGGAATGTTCAGGTAGTGAGCCAGCCGCCGAATTTCTCCCGGCAGGTCTTTTTTCAGATCAGCGAAATGCAGCATGTAAACGTTCGGCAAATCTCTAACAGCCCACCATGAAAGGACGTTTTCCCAAAAGGGCCACCAGGGGTGGCCGTCTTGATCCATCCAGTCACGGAAATATCGCTCAATCGATGCAGGCGGTTTGCCGATGGGAGGCCCAACCAGTCCCGGCGTGTCGTTCAATGCTGCATACCAGGCATCGTTCGCATTGACATGGTGGTTGTACAGGCTCCACAAAACATCGCGACCGTCTCTGCCGATATAAATGTATTTCGCCTTGTCCGAGAAAACCAGTGCATCGACCGGCAGGTGAGTTTTGAGGAATCGGCGATGCGTCTGTGCCGCAACGGTCGCCAGCTTGATTTCCTTTGGCGGAATGCGCAGATCCATCCACGGCGACATCTCCGCCGTTTCAAGGTCCTCTTCTCCGTCGAACAATAACTGGGCGATTATTTGCTGCAGCCAGGTCGTGCCGGATTTTCCATAGGTCGCGACAACGATGTCGTCATCGCGGAAGTCAAAGTCATTCCAGATAGTAGAATCAAAATGATTGCTGTGCAGTTCGCGGGTCTTTCCAGGTATGAGTGTTCTGTTCACCGCAAGTCTCCTTCAGTCGATATTGAATCGAGTCGCCCGGGTATTTTTCCAGTGGCAATGATTATTCTTGCGGAGGCGGATCGAATGCTTTCGAGAAAAACAGCGCATTCAGGAACAACTTGTTCGTGCCGTACCAGATACCGCGGAAATTGGGGTCGTCAGCGAACAGAATAACACTGCCGTCACCGAGCCGCTCAGCAATCAGGGCGGCCGTGCCTTCGAGCGCATCCTTGTTGGCATCCGATGAATAGCCCGACTCAAGAGGCGGTGTGTTATAGGCGATGACCGTTGCGTAAGGGTTGGCCGGTCGTGCGAGCGGGACTATTGTATTCTTGGGCAGCGCGATATTCCGACGAGAATAACCAAAGCCCAGCGGATGGGAGATGTCGAGGTCGCCAGAAAATATTGCTCCGCCAATGACGTCGACGGCATCTCTCGCCTCTTTTTCGGCATAGGAAATCCGTTCCGGTTCGGGAAGTTCTTCTGCCAGCAGGTCGTGGCCCGACTCCGATGCAATTTCCGCCCGCGTGCCGTCTGCGAGCACAGGCTCAACGTAGTCCAGTACGTTCGCACGTACCCAGTCCGCGCCCTGGCGCACGCCGATAATCGTGCCGCCGTTACTGACCCAGCGTCGAATGCGATCCGCGTATTCCGGTGCGTAGGTATCGAATTCACCACCCGCGAAAACAAGATGTGTATATCGGTCCAGATCTACGTTGTCGAGTCGGTCGCGGTCACGCAGCGTCACCGGCATGTTCATGCGTTCATCCAGCAAATGCCAGATCTCCCCGGCGTTATACCAGTCCATGTCACGACCGACGATGAGCAGGATATCGGGTTTAACCAGTGGTCTGAAAAACTGCCCACCCAGGTCGGGTCCGGCCGTTCCAATTACACTGCGACCGGACGTCACGGCATGGACAAATACGCCATCCTGTGCGGCGATGTCTGCCATGATTTCATGGATGGACTCGCGACCAACTACCTGCCGGTCGAAGGAAATGACAATGCTCCCACGGCCAAATTCGTGCGGCCCCCGGGAGGTTCGTGCAACAAAGGTCCTGGGCGTAACGCGCGCCAAAAGACCTGCATCAAGAACTCGCTGAAGTGCCCGTGGCGCATAGTAGCCAGACCACTCGAACGCGTAAGCGTAACTGGCTTCATCCGGTACATCGGCAACCGGCATTTGTAATGCCACCTCCGGTCCGACAAGCGCTGAGTTCAGGCGGCGATTCGAAAGTGCGGCGTAGTCGAGTCCGAACGCTAGTGGCAGGGTCCAGGTCGAGACGTCGTAAAACTTTGGATCCTGAAACTCCGTCACCGTGTCGAACAGGCTGCGAATCAATCGGTGCTGTGGCTGGTCGAGCGGTACGATCATTGCCTGGCCGGCTCGATAGGTGGTGCCACCTTCGGTGATGTCTCGCCCGAGGCTGTAAGTCTTGATGCGGTGAAAATTGAGCACGTCCATGAAGTGATACAGACGCGCTTCGTCTTTCGGTGCATCGAAAACATAGGCTTTGACGGAGTGGGCTCGAGCGGCGTCGCTGGCTGAATCGTAGAAATTTCGCTGGTAATCGAGCAGCGCCTGTCGCTGGAGGTACGCGCCTTCGGCATTCGCGATGCCGGTGCGAAAGTGTTTACGAATGTTTTCGCGATAGGTGCGAAGCCCGTTGCCGGTTTCGAGTTCTCTGCCGCGTGCGGAGCTCGCTTCATGCAAGATACCGATGCCACCGTTAACCAGCGGAAACGCCGCACCCTTGCCCAGGAAAAAATGATCGTAGCGATCGCCGTGGAAGTAGAGGCGCGCTTCGGCATCCAGAAAATCTTCGGAAGGCCGTACGACCTCACTGACGAGTCGCATGCCTTCGTCCGGAATAAGCGGATGAGTGCGGCTCGCGATACCGGGTGCGAAATAGTAAGTCTGCTCGCTGCCCATCTCATGATAGTCGACGGACACATTCGGCCGCCATGCATGCCATTTTTTCATCCACGCGCGCGCTTCCGGTTGCGTGACTGACATCCACTGGCGATTGAGATCGAAACCGTAATGATTGGTGCGCGCGAGTCGTCCGTCGTAGTCGTGCTCGATATGGTTCGGGTCGGCAATGGCAATGTTGCCGCCAAACGTATCGAGCCAGGCAATGCGATTCGCGTGCCCGTCCGGATTGAAGACGGCGGTCACCAGAATAACGCTGTCCGACAGCAGTTGGTCTATTTTCGGTCCTTGCGCGGCGGCGAGGTAGTAGAGGGTCGGCAGCGCGGCGTCCATGCCGCTGGACTCTGCGCCGTGTACGCCGTAATTCAGCCAGGTGACAACGGGCATATCCGCCGCGACGTTCTGATCGATGTCCGGCTCTGTCAGCGCAATGTGCTGTCGCCTGATTTCCCCGATGCGGGCCTGGTTGTCGGGTGAGCTGGCGACGACGAACAGGATGGGCCGACGCTCGTGCGAATAACCAATCACCTCCACGGTCAGTCGATCGGACAGTCCTGCGACCGTCTTGATGTAGTCGACCAGTTCGTGGTGTCGTACCGGTGCGGCGCCGAGTGCCCGACCGAGGAACGCCTCCGGCGTGGGAATCCGCGTATCGTAGCGAACATCCGTCGGATACATGTCTGCATCGGTCGCGCGTACGAGATCATCCGCCAGGACAGCGCCGGACAAGCTTGCCAACAAAGTCACCAGGGCTGGGAATGTTGTTATTTTTGTCAACGGATTCTCCTGGGTGTGCGTGAATGTAAGGCCGTGAGACTAACGATACATTGAGCGATGGATCGAAAACAATCGACAGTGGCCAGAATATTTCACCGTTTTCGAATTGCCACCGGCTGGCCACAATTCAATGCCGTCATTGCGGTATCATGCCGGCAGTCAAAGGAGAGTGATCGCTTGAACCTGAGTATCGTCATTCTGGCCGCCGGCCAGGGAAAACGCATGGGCTCGGATCTGCCCAAAGTCTTGCAGCCGCTTGCCGGCAAGCCGCTGTTATATCACGTAATTGCCTGTGCCAGGGACGTTGGCGCGGCGGATATTTGTGTGGTTTACGGACACGGTGGCGAGCACGTCCAAGCGGCGTTTGCCGAGCCGTCGCTGCGCTGGGCGCTGCAGGCCGAACAACTGGGCACCGGGCACGCCGTCATGCAGGCGGTACCTGAAATGCCCGACGATCATAGGGTGCTGGTGTTGTACGGCGACGTGCCGCTGCTGCGGCCGGCGACACTGCGGCGGCTAATCGATGCTTGCGGCGACGACGATGCCGCCGTTTTGACGGTGAATGCAGACGATCCGTTTGGCTACGGGCGCATTGTTCGCGACGGCGACAAGGTGCTGCGCAGCGTCGAGGAAAAAGATGCCACCGAGGTTGAGCGGACGATAGCCGAAATAAATACCGGCGTTTTCTGCTGCCCGGCGGACAAACTCAAAGGCTGGCTGAAACGGCTCGGTAATGACAACAGGCAGGGCGAATATTATCTGACGGATGTCATCGGCATCGCCGTTGCTGACGGTGTTTCGGTCCACGGCATCAAAGCCGATAGCTGGGTGGAAATAATGGGCATCAACGATAAAAAACAACTCGCCGAAGCGGAGCGGGCGTTGCAACACCGGCGTGCCGAGGCATTGATGAGCCAGGGTGTCGGACTTGCAGACCCTGCTCGGCTGGACATACGCGGGACGCTGACCTGTGGAAAAGACGTCTACATCGATGTGAACGCCATTTTCGAAGGTGATGTGATACTCGGCGACAACGTGCGTATCGAGTCGAACAACCTGATTCGTGACAGCGAGATTGGCGCGGGAACGGTGGTGCATTCAAATTGCCATATTGAGGGTGCGGCCACCGGGCCGGACTGCGAGATTGGACCCTTCGCGCGATTACGCCCGGGCGCCGAGCTTGCCGATACGGTCAAGGTCGGCAATTTTGTGGAAATCAAAAAAAGCACGGTCGCGACGGGCAGCAAAGTGAATCACCTGACCTATATCGGCGACACCGATATTGGCAGAAAGGTTAACGTTGGCGCCGGCACGATCACCTGCAACTATGATGGCGCGAACAAACACCGCACAACCATTGGCGATGGCGCCTTCATCGGTTCGGGCGTTGAACTCGTCGCCCCTGTGGAAATCGGCGCGGGTGCGACGATCGGTGCCGGTTCGACGATATCGAAGTTCGCGCCACCGGACGAACTGACCGTACAACGTTCGAGGCAAACAACCATAAAGAACTGGCAGGCGCCGCGTAAGAAGGATAAATAATCAAGATAAGCATTTTGTGTGACGGATAGCCGTTGCCTAATTGAGACCTGGCACCCGCCAGTCAAAGAGAGTTCCTGAGATAATTGGCCGTTGCAGCGAAAGTGACCGGTCAAAACGCAGTGGAGAAGCGATAGATGTGTGGAATTGTCGGCGCAGTGGCCGAAAGAAATGTTGTCCCGATCCTCATGGAAGGCTTACGCCGACTCGAATACCGGGGCTATGATTCGGCGGGTATCGCCATCGTCGACAACAACGCCATGGCACGGGTGCGTCGCCTGGGCAAAGTACAGGAGTTGCAGAACGCGCTGGACGTGGACCCGGTACGCGGCAGCATCGGCATCTCGCACACCCGCTGGGCGACACACGGTGCGCCCAGCGAGGCCAATGCCCACCCTCATACATCGCAAGATTCCATTGCAATCGTGCACAACGGCATCATCGAAAATTACGAAGAGTTGCGCGATGACCTGAAGAGCCAGGGCTACGAATTCGGCTCGGAAACCGACACTGAAGTCGTGGTGCACCGCATTCACCATCACCTGAAAAAAACCGGCGATCTGATGACCGCCGTCAGGGCAACCGTGGCAGAACTTGAGGGAGCCTATGCACTGGCGGTCTTGAGCGCCGCGGAGCCCGACAAACTCATTCTCGCGCGAGCCGGGTGCCCGGTAGTTGTCGGCCTCGGCATTGGCGAAAATTTCGTTGCCTCTGACGTTGCGGCGCTATTGCCGGTGACGCGCAAATTCATGTTCCTGGAGGAAGGCGACATCGCCGTCGTCGAGCGCACCCAGGTGACGATTTATGACGAGAAAGGTGGGGAAGTAGCCCGCCCGGTCAAGGAAAGTGAACTGACTGCAGACGCAGCAGAGCGCGGCCAATTCCGTCACTACATGCAAAAAGAAATCCACGAGCAGGCGGCCGCCGTGGCGCGTACGCTCGAAGAACGCATTGCGGGTGGAAAAGTGCTTGATGCGGCGTTCGGGCCCGATGCGATTGACGCTCTGGACAAAACCCGCGGTGTACACATCGTTGCCTGTGGCACGAGTTACCATGCGGGCCTGGTCGCCCGCTACTGGATAGAACAGCTTTGCCGAATTCCCTGCACTGTCGAAATCGCGAGTGAGTATCGGTATCGCTCACCGGTTGTACCGGTCGATACACTGTTTGTGACTATTAGTCAGTCCGGTGAAACGGCCGATACATTGGCTGCTTTGCGGGCCGCAAAAGAAGCGGGCTATGTGTCAACACTGACCATCTGCAATGTTCCGGAAAGTTCTATGGTGCGTGAATCTGACCTGGTCATGATGACGCGCGCGGGACCGGAAATCGGTGTGGCATCAACGAAGGCGTTTACGACGCAGCTCGCCGCACTCGCACTGTTGACGATACTGCTGGCACGCCGCAACGGGCTCGAAGAGAAACAGGAACGCGCCCTGGTTGCGCAACTCTCCGAACTGCCGGGACTGATCGAACAAGTTCTGGCACTGGACACCGCCATCGAGACGCTGGCCGAGCATTTTGTTGACAAGCATCACGCCTTGTTCCTCGGGCGCGGCGTGCAAAACCCGGTGGCGATGGAAGGTGCATTAAAGCTCAAGGAAATTTCCTACATCCACGCTGAAGCTTACGCGGCGGGCGAACTGAAACACGGCCCGCTCGCCCTGGTCGATGAAGACATGCCCGTCGTCGCCGTGGCACCGGACGATGAGTTGCTGGAAAAACTGAAAAGCAACCTGCAGGAAGTCCGCGCACGCGGCGGCGAGTTGTACGTATTCGCCGACCCCCGCGTTCAGTTCGGCGACCGCGTTGGCATTCATACGATGCGCATGCCGGCACTCATACAGGATTTCCAGGCACCGATCCTGTACACGATCCCGTTACAGCTGCTCGCCTACCATGTGGCCGTTCTGAAGGGGACGGACGTGGATCAGCCGCGTAACCTGGCGAAATCCGTCACCGTGGAATAAGCGACCGCGGAGCTTGTTCTCCAAACCCCCTCAGGCAACAGCTGATCAACCGGTTACAGAAAGTCGCTAACGAACGTTTCTCTGTTTCGGCTCGAGGACACTCGACCGGTTGTGCCCTGTGAGGGCAAAGGTTTTACCGTTGAATGCAATCAACGTTCATCAATATCGCCACGCTCATACTTAAAATACGCAAGCCCCTATTGTCGTAATTTCCGAGTTCGGTTAAGAACCGGCCCAAGGACGGCTGTCGCAGACTTACAATTCTTCATCGAGTTGCTTAATTATCCCGGTAGCGATCTGAATCGCGTTTTCGTGTGTTCTCAGGAGCATGCGAGTTCTCAGCGCCCTCATAACAAAGATGGTTTCGACGCCTGGGTCACGCAAAAGCCTCGACCAATCCGCATCAAATTTGCTTACCGGTGGCTGTCGCGGTGAGTCCGCTGGTAGTTGGGTGAACCGAGACTGAATCAGCGAAGACATTGGTACCTCCAAGCGTATCAAAGCGGCAATAAAGTCTTGCTCCCGGTTCTGCTCAAGATGATTGCCGTCGATCTCTAAATCGCCCATTTTCGTCGGCCATGATTGCAGGGCAGACCAAAGTTCAGTGCTGTTAACCCTCAGATTGCCACGGGATGCCAAAACATTCATTAGAACACCCCGCTGCGGAGGTGATACGCCGACGTCGAAGCTCTCGATAAGCGCCGCGGGCAACTGCAGGCCTTCCGATTCGGACGCGTCCGGACCCATCAGTTCCAAAACTCTGATGGTGCCCGCCAGTGAACTCTGCAGGTGTTCCATTTGCACGCTGAGGTGACGCTGTGCCGTTTCGAACTCAAGGACAAGCGATTGAATTTGGGCAGAATGATCAGCCGCCTCCTTGCGACCGTCCCACCATGCGTCTATTGCGAACGCCAGGAGGATACTGGCAACAATCGCCAAAGCCTCGATCCAGATACGCTTCCAATGAATCTTTGGAGTTTCTGTCATACGTTAAGATCTCGTGCTATCGACCGAAAGCGGATACCAGCCACCATGGAAACAGTACGATCCCCGGACACCACGCGGGCATCGTAAATTCGACTGCAAAGAGAATGAACCCCCCTGCATTATCGGTTCGGAGCGAGATGGCTTCTCGATACTCGGGTGAGTTATACCACGCATGTGCTGCCGGTCTGGGGTCGAACTGCAGAACAACCGTAACACTATACGATTCTCCTTCTAAGGGCTCACTCTCATAGTCGGCTACCGCCACCTTTGCACCGTGGGCCTCCAGGGTGGCAATAACCGCCCGCATATAGATTGGATAAACTTCTGGATTCGCTATTGTGCAGCTTCCGATCGGTAGCATGACTTACTCGTTTCGAACTCTGTCGTGGGATAATTAGAGCATACGGGGAAAAGAGCTATTCGACAGCGTCACGATCTACGGCTCGATAAGCACGTTATTTGCGCTTAACAGATCGCGCCGCGATGAATCGTGGACGCCCGGAAAGCGAAGGGTCAGCCGTAGTCATCTCCAACTCGGATCGATCCGCCACGAGTTCGAGAATCATGCCGTGAAAATCACCCATCACCAGGTTCGCCCAGAAGAGTGCATAGAGCTTCGGACGGGCAGAAACTCGATAGGACGTCGTCAACGCCAACTCGATTCTTCCGTTCGTTGTTGGTGTCAGTGTGTATCCGCCACCAACGAGATCGAAAAATGCACCACCGATGGCAACATGGTCGTCCAGGACGCCAGGTGGCACTGATCCCGGCGGAAATTCAAACTCCCAATACATGGACTCATTCTCGTTCCAATCGACGATTCGTTCCTGGAAGGACACGCCCTTTTCCCACTTCGTGTAACGGACTCGAGCGTCGCTTGATCCGTCCATTCTTGCTTCCAGAGGCCGCGGAACGCCGAGCATCCGCGTGATGCCGAAGGTTAGCTCGGACTCGTCGATTTGCTCGACATTGGTGATATTCCGCCAAATTGTCTTCGCGTCGGCATCAATAACGACGCTGTCAATGCGTGTTTCGATCTTGGGGGAAACAGGAAGCTGTGCCTCGATTGGTGACAGGACGACAGGCAGGAGAAGCACGATGCTCAGGGTGCTGGATCGAATTTCTTCTTTGGTGCGAAGCCAACCGGCGGTAAGGCCACCAATCCCCGCGAGTATCAGGAAGCCCGGCGACACGATCAGGGCACATATCGAACCTTCCAGCAAGAGAATCATCGTTGTGAGCAAGAACGCGACGATGGTAATCCATGGTGCGAAGAATAGGTGGAGGCCACTCCGGTGATGGACGTTCGAGTCGATATATACGACGATAAAGCCGATCGCGAAAGGAACAAATGCAAAGAACGAGAACGAGACCAAACCTGAAAAAATGTCGATGTCGGTCGCCAGCAGTATTCGCAGGGTTACGCCGTACGTTATACCAAGAACTATCGGGACGACTCGATTACGAACAATGTCTTGTACCATAAATTAGTTCCTGTTGACGGGCTGACAGGAGTGATACGCTCGGCTCGCCGAAATGCCCCGGTTCTTGAACCTTCGGGTGTTTGCCCTGACCACAACTATTCGAAGCCGGTTGTGAGCATCGTAACATTTAGATGGTCAATATCCGTTCTCAAGGGATACGCAACAACAGGTTTCTGCAATCTCGTCTTGACTCTCCGCCCCGGCCCAGGAAAAGGTGTACTGTTTGTTTACCGATAGACGGTCAAGATACACGCGCTACCGTGTCCTGATTATATTTCCGTAAAACGATTTAGGGATTATCCATGGAACCACAACACTCACTGAAATTGTATGCCGGCTGGGGCGACATGGACTGGAACTCGCACATGGCGAATACGGCCTACCTCAACAAAGTGGTCGATGCGCGTGTAACGATGCTGGCGGAGAGAGGGTTTCCACTCACTGAGTTCGTCCGGCTGCGACTCGGCGTCGTTATTATGAAAGACGAATTGGAGTACAGACGAGAAGTTAAATGGATGGACGAAATAAACATTACGTTTCTGGTGGCCGGTCTGGCCTCCGACGGCAGTCGCTTCAAAGTCAAAAACGAGATATTTCGTTCCGACGGTGAATTGTGTGCAAAAGTAACGAGTATCGGAGGTTTTATGAATCTGGATGCGCGAAAACTGGTTGCGCCACCGGAATCGATTCTGGAGGCGTATCGATCATTGCCACGAACGGAAGACTACGTCGAACTTCCGTCAAGTATCAAAACCAAAGACTGACCAACACAGAGGAGGACTCGTTACGATAAAATGTCACCGAGAAACTCAATAAAGGAATCAGCAAAGCGCTCTGGAGAAATTACCGCAGCTCTACCCGTAATCCTCACGGTCAGTGCGCTTAGCGTTGATCGGCAATGTTGATGCTCTCCCTTAAGCGACCAGCTCCTCCTGTCTTACTGAAAGTAAAACCGCACGCCAAGGCTGAAACTGCTGTCGTCAAAGTCCGAATCGATATTCAGATAAGCTGCGGCTGATTCTGAAAAGTTGTAAGCGGCCCCAACCTGCAGAAACGAATCGCTGCCCCGAACGTCCTGATAGTAGCCGACAGCTTTCAGCTCAACATCACCAAGAACGTTGCTGCGAATACCCGCGGCAAGCCGGTAACCATCTTGTGAGCCAAAGCCGTTGAAGCTACTGTCGAATTTCACATAGTCGGCCTCGGCGAATAGCGTCGAAACGTCTGATATATCGGTCTTGTATCCCAAGCCAAGCGCGACCAGGTCGATATCCAGATCAAACAACGGGCTGTCGATATTAGTTTTTGTATAGCTTCCACTCATGTAAAGGTTATCACTAATTTCCATCGTTCCCTTGATCTCAAAACCATCAAAGTCGAAGGAACCACCGAGGTTACTTACGTAGCCGCCTTCGACGAAACTGAAGGATGGCGTTTCGGCCATTGCCTGAAGTGAACCGAAAGAAAGCGCTGCGCCAACCAGAATAATTTTTTTCATCATTCGATATCCCTGCCTAATAAAAAAACCGCTGCTTTCAGATGCGGCAATCGAGAAAATGTAGTGCTTTACGGCTGAACCAAAGCTGAACGACAGCGTTGTCAAAACCAAGCGCCGATTCCAGCGTCTAGACCGAGCCGTGTCGTTGTACGACGGTTGCCGCGATTTCGGCGCCAGCCAGAAGGGCCGTATCAATACTGGAGCTCCGACAATAGTCGCTTAGAAAGCCGGCCGCAAACGCATCGCCAGCGCCGGTTGTATCGACGACATCCTCAACCGGCTGCGCAGCGCATTCGAAAACACGCCCATTGTGGAATGCTCTGCTGCCATCGTTGCCGAGTGTCACGACAATCAGAATCCGTTCAGTACCGGCGAGTTCCCGCAGCGACTCCATAATCTCTGTCTGATCCGCACGTAGCCCGAAGAAGCCGACCTCGACCTGACGAACATAGCGGTTGAGCAAATCGAAGTTGGCTTGCTGCCCGAAATCAGCAAAATCGATAGCCGTCATTCCCTGGCGCTTGACTGCCATCAGTGAGGAGAACATGTCGTGGTTTTGCTCGAATACCGGAGCGACTATCAGGTCCGCGCACTGGACATAGGCCACATCCTCACCTTCGATACGAAACTGCCGTAACACACC
>JAADHU010000080.1 GCA_013151645.1 Gammaproteobacteria bacterium
TTGTTAACTTCGGGCTGGCTACAGTCGCGCCTCGGGAGACGCTCCTACACTGTTTCTATTGACACTCCTGTAGGAGCGTCTCCTGAGGCGCGACCGTGGCAAGCCCGACCTAACGCGCTTTACCAATAACCTCGGTCCCATTCATATACGGCACCAGCACCTCCGGAATACGGACATTGCCGTCCTTGTCCTGGTAATTCTCCATCACCGCCACCAGCGCCCGACCGGCAGCAACACCGGATCCGTTCAAGGTGTACAACAGTTCCGGACGTCCGGTTTCCGGGTTACGCCAGCGAGCCTGCATGCGACGCGACTGAAAATCGGTATAACTACTGCACGATGAGATCTCACGATAGTTTTTCTGACCGGGTAACCAGACTTCGAGATCGTAGGTCCGATTGGAGCCAAAGCCCAGGTCCCCGGCACACAAAGCCACCACGCGATACGCAAGACCGAGCCGCTGCAGAATCTGCTCCGCGTGCCCGGTCAGCAACTCCAGCGCATCGTCTGCATCGGCTGGTGCGACCATATGCACCAGCTCCACTTTTTCAAATTGATGCTGACGAATCATGCCCCGCGTATCCTTGCCGTAGGAACCCGCCTCGGAACGAAAACACGGTGTGTGAGCGACGTAGCGCCGTGGCAAGCTGTCCGCCTCGAATATCTGTTCTCGCGCGAGGTTGGTCAGCGGCACCTCGGCCGTGGGTATCAGGTAAAACGGCGTATCGCCGTCGGTCTTGAACAGGTCTTCTTCGAACTTCGGTAACTGCGACGTACCGAACAGCGCCTGCTCCTGGACCAGGTACGGGACATAGACCTCCTGGTAGCCGTGCTCATTGGTGTGCACATCCAGCATGAACTGAATCAACGCGCGTTGCAGTTGCGCCAGCGGTCCGTGCATGACGGTGAAACGCGATCCGGAAATCCGCCTTGCCGCATCAAAATCCAGCAGACCAAGATTATTCCCGAGATCAACGTGATCGACAGGCTCAAAGTTGAATTCAGGCAGCTCACCCCAACGACGCAATTCCCGATTGTCTTCCTCGCTTTTACCGTCCGGCACGTCATCATGCATCAGGTTTGGCAAATCAAGCTCGATCTTGCGCAGTTCAGCCTGAACCGCCTCTAACCGGGATTCGGAAGCGTCCAGCCGATCACCCAGATCCTTGACAGCCTCGAGTAACGGCACGACGTCCTCGCCCTGCGCTTTCGCCTTGCCGATCTGTTTCGCGCTGGAATTGCGCTCGTTGCGCAGCGATTCCGTCTCGACCTGGAGTGCCTTGCGTTGCTCCTCGAGTGCGGCATAGGCATCCGTATCGAAATCGAAACCCCGCCTGGCGAGATTTTCTCTAATTTCCGCCGCTGACTGGCGTAATTGTTTTGGATCAATCATGTCTGGACTTCTGTCGGCTCAATGTTGTCTATCGCTGAGGTTTGTCGGCAACGTCTTCTAGCCGATTCTTGCTGCGCTGATTTCGTTTTGCAATCTCAGCCAGCTTCTCGCCTATCTTGAGTTCAAGACCGCGAGAAACCGGATGATAATACGTCCGCTCCGGCATGTCGTCGGGGAAATACTGTTCACCGTAGGCCACGCCGTCCTCTTCGTCGTGCGCGTATCGATACGCACTCCCGTAGCCAAGTTCCTGCATGAGTTTCGTAGGCGCGTTGCGCAAATGCATCGGTACCTCCAGGGAACCGAATTCCTTCGCGTCTTTGGCTGCCAACCCCGCTGCGATGTATACGGCATTACTTTTTGCAGCGCACGCCAGGAAGACGACGGCCTGGGCCAGAGCCAGTTCGCCCTCCGGACTGCCGAGGCGTTTGAGCACATCCCAGGCATCGAGACACAGCCGCAGTGCCCGCGGGTCTGCATTGCCGATGTCTTCCGATGCAACGCGGATCATGCGACGGGCGACATAGAGAGGATCGCAACCGCCGTCCAGCATCCGCATCAGCCAGTACAGCGACGCATCGGGATCGGTCCCTCTGATCGACTTGTGCAGCGCCGACATCTGATCGTAGAAATATTCGCCCTGCTTGTCGAAACGGCGCTGACTGCCTTGCGCGACCTCCTCGGCGTGTGCAATTCGGATGACGCCGTGATCGTCACCGTCCATAGCGAGATCGGCGGCGATCTCCAGCAGGTTCAATGCGCGCCGTGCATCGCCGTCCGCCGCCAGCGCGATCAACGCCAACGCGTCGGCATCGGCGGTTATGGCTTCAAGGCCGCGATGCTGATCAGCAAGCGCTCGCTGCAGAATTTCAAGAAGCGAACTTTCGTCGAGCGATTTGAGAACGTAAACACGCGCCCGGGACAGCAACGCGTTGTTGAGTTCGAAGGACGGGTTCTCAGTCGTCGCGCCGATAAAGGTGAGTGTGCCGTCTTCTACAAACGGCAGGAAGGCATCCTGCTGTGACTTGTTGAAGCGATGCACTTCGTCCAGAAACAGCACCGTCGAGCGATCGCTCATCTCCTTGTACTGTCGCGCTTCGGCCACCGATGCACGAATGTCCTTCACACCGGCCATTACGGCGGACAAACCGATGAAATGGGAATCTGTCGTGCGGGAAATAAGCCGCGCCAGCGTCGTCTTGCCAGTACCCGGTGGTCCCCAAAACACCATGGAATGGGCCTTGCCCTGCTCGATCGCGCGGCGAAGCGGCTTACCTTCTCCAAGCAGATGTTTCTGGCCGTAAAATTCGTCCAGAGTCACCGGACGCATGCGATCCGCGAGCGGTTGTCCGAGTGAACCGGCATCGTGTTCGTCGGCCGTCTTGGAAAAGAGGTCACTCATGAGTCAATCAGTCGCTCTGCTTGCGACGAGCCAGTCTTTCCTCGAATCGCAGGCTCCAGCCACCAACCCCAAGCGCGGCAATGGCGAGACCCACTGCAATTCCCACAGTATCGGCAGCCAGGTCCAGCAACTCCGCGGTGCGGTAAGAGACCACGCGCTGACATAGTTCGATGATGATACCGAAAACGAACAAACCCAGACCGATACGAATATAGCTCCGCGGCGCATACTGTCCTGAAAACCACACGGCCAGGAAGAGAAATGTAATGCCGTGTAACCACTTGTCAAACGCGAATAGCGAAACACGGGCGATATTTGGCCACAACCAGAATGCCGGTATCAGTGTCGCGGCAAAAACTCCCAGCAAGACAAGTGCACCGAAAATTTGCCAGCGTCGTTGATAACGGAGTGGCAACACCTACCGATCTGCTGCGCTGACGGGTTCGGCCAGAATGGGGCGACCGACAAGATCAACATCGTCCGGCATCACGAACTCGAAAAAGTTGTCATCTTTCCGTTCGTTCGTTGTGACATCCAGCAGTGCGATCAGCGTCGTCTGCTCCAGCGTGTCATCGAACATCATGCGAGACAGCGTGCCATCCGTAAAACCGAGCTCGACCTTACTGAAGCCGCGATCCGATTTCTTGGGACGCAATCGAACCCATACTGTCCCACGATCCTCAAAACTGCCCAGATAATCGAAATCCGACAATACATTGTCGGAACCACCGAGCAGAAGCGCCGGCGTATTGCTCAACACATCGGCCTGTGGCTTGACAGTCACTTGCGCCAGATCAACGTCATAGCTCCATACGTTCAGACCGTCGGCTACCAGCAGTTGTTCGTACGGTTCGGCGTAAGCCCAGCGAAAACGGCCCGGACGGCGAATATCCACCGTGCCGCTGGAGGTTTCCAGAACGTCTCCATTGGCGTCGATCAAGGACTGTTCGAAGCGGGCCGACATAGACTGCATCTCATCGACAAACGCGTGCAGCAAAATCTGTCCATCATCGGCTTCGTCCGCAAGCGCCATGTTCACCGCAAAAAAAACCAGCAACACAAGCAGCCAACGGCCTTTGAGAGGCTGGCCAGACTCGTCGACCACACAATCTGTATTCATTCGCGGCTACTCCTTTACCGTCGGCGCAACGAGGATTTCTCTGGCACCGTTGGACTGCAGTGGTCCGACCAAGCCGGCCGCCTCCATCGACTCCACCATGCGAGCCGCACGATTGTAGCCAATCTTCAGACGTCGCTGTACGCCCGAAATCGAGGCCTTGCGTGTATCGAGGACGATTTGCACAGCCTGGTCGTACAATGCGTCCTGCTCTGCGTCAACGCCATCCACGTCGGACATGTCGATACCGGTGAGACCTGGAGTTGGACTCGTCGGCGCTTGCAAAATTTCATCAATATATCTCGGCGAGCCGCTTTGCTTGAGATATCGCACGACCGAGTGAACCTCGTTGTCGGAGACAAAGGCTCCGTGGACGCGGGCCGGCAACGATGTGCCCGGCGGCAAATACAACATATCGCCATGTCCGAGCAGGTTTTCCGCACCCATTTGATCGAGAATAGTGCGGGAATCCACTTTCGCAGACACCTGAAAGGCGATACGCGTGGGAATATTCGCCTTGATAAGCCCGGTGATTACATCCACCGACGGGCGCTGCGTCGCGAGCAGCATGTGAATACCGGACGCACGCGCTTTCTGCGCCAGACGCGCGATCAGTTCTTCCACCTTCTTGCCCACAATCATCATCATGTCCGCAAGTTCATCAATGATGACCACAATGAAAGGCAGGGGCTCCAGTTGCGGATGTTCGACAGGGCGATCCGGATCCAGCAATTCCGGCGGTTTAAAGATGGGGTCCAGAATCGGCTCACCCGCGGCAATCGCATCGCTGACTTTGCGGTTGTAGCCACCGATGTTGCGTACCCCCAGCGCGGCCATCAAACGGTAACGCCGATCCATCTCGCCGACGCACCAGCGCAGCGCATTCGCCGCTTCTTTCATATCCGTGACGACCGGTGTCAGGAGATGCGGGATACCTTCGTAAACGGACAGTTCAAGCATCTTCGGGTCAATCATGATCAGCCGAACGTGCTCGGCTTTCGCCTTGTACAAAAGACTTAACACCATGGCATTGATCGCCACTGATTTGCCCGAACCGGTGGTACCGGCAATCAGCAAATGCGGCATTCGCGACAAATCGGCGACCACCGAATCGCCGCTGATATCTTTCCCCAACGCGAGTGTCAACGGGGATGCGAGATCATCGTAGGCTTTTGACTTGAGGATTTCGCCCAGCGTAACCAGTTCGCGTTGTTCGTTCGGTATTTCGAGGCCGATAAATGACTTGCCCGGAATGACCTCGACGATACGCACGCTGACCACGGAGAGCGAACGGGCCAGATCCTTCGCCAGGTTGGCGATCTGGCTCACTTTTACGCCCGGTGCAGGATCCAGTTCGAAACGGGTGATGACCGGTCCCGGCGACACGGAAACCACCTCCACATCGATATTAAAATCCTTAAGCTTAAGCTCGACCAGCCGAGACATCGCGGCGAGCGCCTCCTCGGAATACCCCCGCACTTGCGGCGGTGGATCATCGAGCAGCGAAAGCGGCGGCAATTCACCGGCAGAGGGCGGGTCGAACAAGGGTACCTGCCGTTCCTTCTCTGCCCGCTCACTCTTTTCGAGTGCAGGAATGACCGGTTCAATACGCGGCGGCTTTCTGCCGGCCGTCCGCTTCTTTTCTGCCTCGAACACGTCCTGACGCGCTGCCAGCTGGCGCTTGCCTTCCGCGCGATCCCGCCATTCATCGATTTTGCTGCGCGCCCGTTCCCAGGCTCTCAGACTCCACTGGCCTACGCGGTCCATGACACCCAGCCAGGAAATACCCAGAAAGACCGAGATGGAGGCCAGCCACAGGAAGAACAACAGGGTACTGGCACCCAGCAATTTCATGACAGACTCAAGAAAGCCGCCGGTAAGTTGCCCAATCACCCCGCCAGCCGTTTCGCGAAAACCCAACGGGGAGAAATGCAACGTCGCCAGTGCGCAACTGGTCACCAGTGTTGCCAGAAAGCCGCCGAAGCGCAGCGCAAAATCAGCTCGAGTCAGGTGCTGCTGAGTCTTTTGCTCGTTGAAGATCATCCAGCCGAAGTAAAACACCATGACGGTGAACAGGTACGCCGGTCGACCGAAGAGGTTAAACAGAAGATCCGCGATCAACGCACCGACACGTCCGACCCCGTTGCTGATTTCCGTCGCGCTGCTCGCCTGGGTAAATCCCGGATCGGCCGGGTTGTAGGTGAACAGCGCCACCCACAGAATGGCCGCCAGCGAACCGAACACCCACAACGCACCTTCGCGCAGCAACCGAACGAGGTGCGCTGAGATTCCATTTTGAGACTTGGCTGACTGGCGGGTTTTGGCCATAATTAAAGTGAGCTGGGATGATTCCTACCTAAGGCTATGATTCTAATATACCTTGTAAGATTCGTCTCCTGTTATGGACAGCCCGTACCGGCAAAGATCGGGTAAATGACTTTGCTCGCAGAAAGTCTTTTCCCTACACTTGCCTTTCGATCCACCGCCCTGCACGCTAATCGCTCACCGCCCATCCTGAAGATACCGTGAACGAACCTGATTCATGAGCTTCAGACTGAGCGAGCAATTGGCTGAGCGGCGAAATTCATGAAGGCGAAGTATACATGAGCGACACCAAACATTGCCGCGTTCTCATCCTGGGATCCGGACCGGCCGGCTACTCGGCCGCGGTCTACGCATCACGAGCCAACCTCGACCCGGTGATCGTCACCGGCATCGAACAAGGGGGGCAACTCATGACCACGACCGACGTCGACAACTGGCCGGGGGATGTTGAGGGATTACAGGGTCCCGAATTGATGGACCGCATGCGCCGGCACGCCGAACGCTTCAATACTGAAATTGTTAACGATCACATCAAGAAAGTGGATCTGTCCGTACGACCATTCCAGCTGGAAGGCGACTATCGACATTACACTTGCGACGCATTGATTATCGCGACCGGCGCCACCGCCATGTACCTCGGCCTGCCTTCCGAAGAGGCTTTCAAAGGTCGCGGTGTTTCGGCGTGCGCAACCTGCGATGGTTTTTTCTATCGCGGTCAGGAGGTCGCTGTTGTCGGCGGTGGCAATACGGCCGTCGAAGAAGCCCTTTACCTCAGTAACATCGCCAGCAAGGTCACGTTGGTGCATCGGCGGGACGAACTACGCGCGGAGAAAATACTGCAGGATCACTTGTTCCGGAAAGCGGACGAAGGCAAAGTTCGCTTGCTTTGGGATCACGTGGTCGATGAAGTTCTGGGTGACGATGCCGGTGTTACCGGCTTGCGTGTCCGCAGCGCCAAAGATGAAACCCGCACTGAGGATATTGCTTTGTCCGGCGTCTTCATCGCAATTGGCCACAGCCCCAATACCGGCCTGTTCAAAGACCAGCTGGCCATGAAGAATGGCTATATCACCATCAAGACCGGTCTTGGCGGTGATGCCACAGCGACCAGTATCCCGGGTGTGTTTGCGGCCGGCGATGTCGCCGACCAGGTATACCGGCAGGCCATTACATCCGCCGGTGCCGGTTGCATGGCCGCACTGGACGCGGAAAAATTCCTCGATGCACAGGACAGGCCTGAAAACAGCGCTACAACTACCTGAAGCCGATGCCTGAAGGGCCCAAGCCATGAAAGTCGAGATAGTCGAAGACATTTCGAGACTTGATTCACGAGCCTGGAATCGCCTCAATCAGGAACAATATCCGTTCCTGTGTCACGAGTTTTTGCTGGCGGCAGAACGCACCGGTTGCGTATCAGCGGCCAGCGGCTGGACGCCACGCCACATTGCTTTGTTCGACCATGCAGGCATTCTACAGGCGGCAATGCCGCTCTATGAGAAAACACATTCCTGGGGCGAGTTTGTATTCGACTGGGCATGGGCTCAGGCTTACGAACGTTCCGGTCTGGCGTACTACCCGAAGCTTGTTGCCGCGGCTGCATTTACGCCAGCGCCCAGTCGACGAATATTGCTCGCCGATTACGCAAATACTGACGCTGCAACCTGCGTACTTGAAAGCGCGATGGAATTGGCTCAGGAAGCAAAATTTTCGTCCCTGCATGTCCAGTTCCCCCATCCTGACGAGTTACCGCTTCTGCACAAGGCCGGCTTCAAATTGCGCAAGGATTGTCAGTTTCACTGGCACAACCGGGGCTATGAATCGTTCCAGGATTTCCTGCAGCATTTCAGTTCAGCCAAGCGCAAGAAAATGCGCCGGGATCGCCGTCGCGTTGCGGAACAAGGTATCGAATTTCGATGGCTGAGTGGCCGTGATATGACCCCATCGCTTTGGCAAGACGTCTTCGCGCTCATTAGCACAACGTTTCATCGCCGCGGTTCAGCGCCCTATTTCAATCTCGATTTTTTTCTCGACGTCTCAAAGTATCTAGCCGAAAAAATTGCCGTCGTGGTCGCCGAGCATCGTCAACGAACCATAGCGGCGGCGGTGTTTTACGTAGGCAAACATTCCTTGTACGGACGATACTGGGGCAGTGACGCGCAATATGATGCGCTGCATTTTGAAACCTGTTACCACCAGGGCATCGAATATTGCATCGACCATCAATTGCAGCACTTCGAACCCGGGACCCAGGGAGAACACAAGATCAGCCGCGGCTTCAGCCCGGTGACAACCTGGTCGGCGCATTGGCTAAAACATGCAGAGTTTTTTGCGGCCGTCGGGCGCTATCTCGACGAAGAGCAGCGCCATGTCGAGGACTACGTAGACGCTGTTCATCGACACAGCCCGTACCGGCAAGGCATCGAAAACAGCGAAGCGGATAAACCGGCGTGAGTGCTCCGCGTATCCACTGGATCGGCCCCGATGATCCACCGGAGGCCTTTCCGGATATATCAACGGCCTGTACCGAGCCTGACGGTTTACTTGCCGCTGGTGGTGACTTGTCTGGCGAACGTCTTCTCTATGCCTACCAACACGGCATCTTTCCCTGGTTTAGCGAAGGCCAGGTCATTCTCTGGTGGTCTCCCGATCCTCGTTGCATTCTCGAACCCGGTAAATTTCACCTTTCGCGCCGACTGCGGCGCGAACTGCGAAAATCAAACGACGAATTTTCATTCAATCACGCATTTCAGGATGTGGTCGCTGGCTGCGCTGGCAAGCGGGCGAGCCAGCCCGGTACCTGGATCACGGCCGAGATGGCCGCTGCCTATCATCAGCTGAACCTGGGTGGATGGGCGCATTCCGTCGAAATCTGGCGGCAAGACAAACTCGTCGGCGGCTTATACGGCCTTGCGATCGGCGGCATGTTTTTCGGAGAATCCATGTTCAGTCGAGCCAAAAATGCCTCGAAAATCGCCGTGTTGGCGTTGAATCAGCAACTCCTCGAACACGGCTTTTCCGCGTTGGATTGCCAGATTGTTTCGCCGCATCTCCTGACTCTCGGTGCCACGACGATTCCCCGGGCCGATTTCAAGGCACGGCTTGAATCCGCTTGCGAGCCGCCCATTCGTCGCCTTCAATGGCCCTCGGAGCGCACGTCCGTGACTACCCTGGTCTGATTTATCGCCCGCAAGCAAAATGACGCATTGCAATAGAGGCCCCGTTTCTGCACAATTCGCGGGCCTTAACAACCAGAGACAGAAGGACCTTGGCAAAAGAAGAAGCCCTGCAAATGGAAGGCGTGGTCAAAGAGACCCTGCCCAACACAACATTTCGCGTCGAACTCGAGAACGGCCACGTCGTGATCGCTCATATTTCGGGAAAAATGCGCAAGCACTATATTCGTATTCTCACCGGTGACAGCGTAACCGTCGAACTGACGCCATACGACCTGAGCAAAGGTCGAATTACCTATCGCGGCCGATAACCGCTGCGGCTACGTACGTGGCAAATGTTCAAGTTCCTTAACGATCGGTTCCAGATTTAGCTCCAGCACTCCATCGGCGTCGACGGTGATGCGGACGTGTCCGCCATCAGCCAGCTTGCCGAACAGGAGTTCTTCCGCCAACGGCCGTTTGATGTGTTCCTGAATGACCCGTGCCATGGGTCGGGCGCCCATTTTCGGATCGTAACCTCGATCAGCAATCCACGTCCGCGCTTCGTCGTCGAGTTCCACCGTCACGTCGTTCGATTCCAGTTTTACCTCAAGCTCGACAACCAGCTTGTCAACGACGCGGGCAACCGAACGTGCGTCGAGCGGTGCGAATTGAATGATCGAATCGAGACGATTCCTGAATTCGGGTGAGAACGACTTCTTGATGATTTCCATGCCGTCCGAGGAATGGTCCTGGTGAGTAAAACCTATGGATGCCCGGCTCATTTCGCGCGCACCGGCATTTGTCGTCATAACGAGGACGATATTTCGAAAGTCCGCCTTACGTCCGTTGTTATCAGTCAGCGTGCCGTGATCCATCACTTGCAACAATAAATTGAATACTTCCGGATGTGCCTTTTCGATTTCATCGAGCAGTATGACCGCGTGTGGATTCTTGCTGACGGCTTCGGTCAGCAGACCGCCCTGATCATAGCCCACGTAACCGGGCGGCGCGCCGATGAGTCGGGATACGGTGTGCCGTTCCATATACTCCGACATGTCGAAGCGAATTAACTCCACACCCAGTATCATCGCAAGCTGCCGTGTTACCTCCGTCTTACCGACCCCGGTTGGACCTGAAAACAGGAAAGATCCAATCGGTTTTTCGTCATCCGTCAATCCGGATCGCGCCATCTTGATGGATGCGCTCAGCGCTTCGATCGCCTTATCCTGACCGAAGATCACCAGCTTCAAATCCCGTTCCAGACTGCGCATGACGTTCTTGTCCGATGTCGAAACACTCTTCGGAGGAATACGCGCCATCTTTGCAACAATGTTTTCGATCAACGTCAGCGTGACACGATCAGGCCGCTCTTCACTCGGTTGCAGTCGCAGGCTGGCACCGGCCTCATCGATCACGTCAATAGCCTTATCCGGCAGATTCCGGTCATTAATGTATTTCGCCGACAACTCGGCCGCACCGGCGAGCGCCTCCGCCTCATAGGTAATCCCGTGGTACTCCTCAAAGCGACTTTTCAGTCCCTTCAAAATCTCCACCGTTTCCTCAATGCTCGGTTCCGGCACATCAATCTTCTGGAAACGACGTGCAAGCGCATGATCTTTCTCGAAAATACCGCGATACTCAGTATAGGTTGTCGACCCGATACAGCGAATTTCTCCGTTCGCAAGGACCGGCTTGATAAGATTCGAGGCATCCATGACACCGCCGGACACAGCACCTGCACCAATCACCGTGTGTATTTCATCGATAAAAAGAATGGCACCCGGATCCTCGCGAACCTCGACGATCACGGCCTTGAGGCGTTTCTCGAAATCGCCGCGGTATTTTGTGCCCGCCACCAGCGAGCCCATATCCAGCGCATAAATCGTGCTGTTCGCCAACACGTCCGGTACCTGCTCTTCTACGATCATCTTGGCCAGCCCCTCAGCCAGAGCGGTCTTGCCGACCCCCGCCTCGCCGACGTACAGGGGATTATTCTTTCGACGCCGACACAGGATCTGCACCGTCCGGTCGATCTCGATTTCACGGCCAATCAACGGATCGATTCGGCCTTCGATCGCGCGCTGATTCAGATTGGTGGCAAACTTTGACAGCGCAGTCGCTTCAGATCCGCTTTCGCCGCCCAGAGTTTCATCGTCAGATTCCGCTCCCTGGTCTCCGGGCGCCTGCGGCAAGCCGTGCGAAATGAAATTCACGATATCGAGACGAGTGATATCCTGCGTACTCAGAAAATAGACTGCTTGCGATTGTTTTTCGCTGAATATCGCGACCAGTACATTGCTGCCGCTCACTTCCTTGCGGCCACTCGACTGCACGTGAAAAACCGCACGCTGCAGTACACGTTGAAAACCAAGTGTTGGCTGAACATCGCCTTCGTCATCAGGTGACATCAGTGGAGTCGCTTCGTCGACGAATTCGGTCAGCTGTCGTCGCAACTCTTCTATGTTGGCATCGCAGCTCTTGAGTATCTCGTGCACGCGCGGGATGTCGAGCAACGCGAGTAACAGATGCTCCACCGTCATGAATTCGTGGTGGTGGTCCCGGGCTCGTTGAAACGCTTCATTCAGACAGAATTCGAGTTCGCTACTTAACATAATTCTTTCTCATCACTCTTGTTCGTGGACGCAATCTACGCTTCTTCCATCGTGCAAAGCAGTGGATGCTGCTGCTGCTGTGCAATCGTGTTTACCTGTGCGACCTTGGTTTCAGCTATCTCATGTGTGTATTCGCCGCAAATTCCTTTACCCTGCGTGTGTACTTCCAGCATAACGCGAGTCGCACTGGTCCGCTCCATGCGAAACACGCCCTCCAAGATTTCAACGACGAATTCCATCGGTGTAAAATCGTCGTTAACGAGTATGACCCGATAGAGCGGTGGCTGTTTCAATTTTGGGCGAGCTTCGGCAACCGCGAGATCGTGGCCGCCGGGATATTCGTCTTCGGGCTTGTGATCAGACATGTCTACTGGATCTGCTCATAACAATAACGGTGTGGCCCAGAGTATCGGCACCTGGGGGCAAGGTGCCATTATATATGGGCCCGGACTCTCAATCTCCAAGTCTGCTTCGCATAATTGTCGCAAAAACATTCGATCACGGCGCATGATAGTCGGATATGGGTACGATTCTGACGGTATACTCTTGTCTGTGCTTGATTTTTTCAGGTTTTTTTCTTGTTTGGCGCTATGCGGAAACCTTATGATCGGGCCGCTGCGTTAATACATTGTGAGCAACGCCGCAGGACAACGACCAGGAACCGCTTACTCAGCTAATTCACAGACTTATGGCAATTCAGATCAACAAATTCGCGTTCGGGCCCTTCGGTAATATAGATCGCCAACAATTATTGACCCTGCTCCGCACCCGGCTACCGGGTTGGATGGCGCTCATTCTGGTCGTGGCGATCGCCTGGCAGTCGGCACACATCGTGTGGGCCCTGGTTCCCGGATCGCCGCTTGGCGAGACCATCGAGGCCGTACCATTGTCGGTCACCAACAGCGGCGATCATGCGAACTCGTCCAGCCTCGGCAACGTGCAGTCAATCGCCAATGCACATCTGTTTGGCGAAGCCTCGGTAGAGGTAGCGGAAGTCATTCCGCAGGGACCGATTGAGAATCTCGCGGAAACACGTCTCGCGTTAACATTGAAAGGCATTATTGCGGGAAGTGACGACAGCATGTCGTTCGCGATCATTGCGGATAATCGCGACGAGGAAAAGATTTACGCCATCGACGATGCGGTTGTCCCGGGCACCAAACTTCATGCTGTCTATACGGAACAAGTCGTTTTGAATCGCAGCGGCAATCTCGAAGCATTGAAATTGCCGAAAGAATTCCCGAAATCGAGCAGTCCGGTGAGGCGCAACCAGACTGCATCACGTCGTGCAACGTCCACAAATTCGCGCTCGAACAGCGGCAGTATTCAGAACGTGCTCGCACAAAATGTTACGAAACTCGCCGACGTCATCCGGCCAACTCCGTATTTCAAGGGCGGACAGCAGCAAGGCTACCGGGTTTTTCCCGGGCGTGATCGCAAGAAGTTCGCGCTGTTGGGATTACGCCCCGGTGACCTGATTAAGGACATCGATGGGGCCGCATTGACTGACCCCCAACAGGCAATGAAAATTTTTGAAAATCTTGGTACTGCGGATCAGGTTTCCGTCACTGTGGAACGAAACGGCCAACCGCAGGTACTGATCCTCAGCACGAGTCAACTCAATCTCGACGACGACAAATAGGCATCGCATTGAAAAAACGGCAATTTAGCTTCAGGGGTTTTGGTCAGTACGCGGTTTGTGCGTTGTTGCTGTCACTGATTTCCCTATCCAGTGTGTTGGCGCAACAGCAGTCGATCACACCCAATTACGTCGGCGCTGAATTGCGCGCTATCGTGCAGGCCGTCAGCGCAGTAACCGGCAAGAATTTCATTATTGACCCGAGAGTACGCGCCGAGGTGACGATGCTGTCGTCGACGCCGATGACACCGGACGCGTTCTACGCCGCATTTTTGTCGATTCTGCAGGTTCACGGGTTTATCGCGGTCACCACAGGTGACGTTATCAAGATCGTACCGGACGCCAGTGCGCGGCAGTACCCCGGTTATACCAGCACTGACAACGCCGACGGCGATGACATCGTCACCCAGGTTATCCAGGTCAGGAATGTCGGCGCGGCACAACTGGTACCTATTTTGCGACCGCTGGTGCCGCAGTACGGACATCTGGTGGCACATCCCGGCTCCAATATGCTCATCATTTCCGACCGGGCCGGCAACGTGAATCGACTGCTGTCGATCATTCGGCGCATCGATCAATCCAATGACGAAGATATCGAGGTCGTGCCGCTGCTCAATGCGTCGGCCGGCGAAATCGTGCGTGTGTTGACGGCTCTTACGCAGACGCCACGGGCCGACGGCGCACCAGTGAGCATTAACCTGGTTGCCGATGCGCGTACCAATAGCGTGTTGATCGGCGGGGACAAAAGCGAGCGACTACGATTGCGCGCGCTGATCGCCCATCTGGATACGCCGCTTGAAGACGGCGGCGATACGCAGGTGCGTTATTTGCGCTACGCCGATGCCGAAGAACTGGCTCCCAAACTGCAGCAGCATTTTGCACAGCAGCAAGGGGCGGCCGGCGCCGGAGGAATCGCGGCAGCAGGCGGCAACCAGATCAGTGTTTGGGCCGACCTTCAAACCAATGCGCTGGTCGTAAACGCTCCGCCCAAGATGATGCGCTCACTCCTTTCAATCGTTGATAAAATCGATATCCGTCGAGCACAGGTGCTCGTCGAAGCGATCATCGTCGAAGTCATCGCCGACCGCACAGCCGAACTGGGCATCACCTGGGCAGTGGACGGAAGCAGTCGTGGCAACAGCCCCGTGGCGGCAACGAATTTTCCGGATGGCGGCGCCGGCGTCGTACAACTGGCCGGTGCAGCAGCCGGCGGCGGTAGCGGTGGTACTATTAATCCGACCGGTCTGATCGGTTCCGGCATCACCTTCGGAGTGGGCCGACTCAGTGACTCCGGTACCAGTTTCGCCGCAATCTTGCGTGCGCTCGAGGGCGATGCCGATACCAATATTATTTCGACGCCCAGCATCGTTACCACCGACAATGAAGAAGCCACCCTGAGCGTCGGACAGGAAGTCCCGTTTGTCACCGGTTCGTTTTCGAATACCGGTGGCGTCAGTGGCTCGGTGAACCCCTTTCAAACCATTCGACGCGAGCAGATTGGCGTCAAACTCACTATCACGCCGCAGATCAATGAAGGTGACTCCCTGCTGCTCGAAATCGCACAGGAAATTTCGAGCATCGCCCAGTCCGCTGCCGGCGCCGTGGATCTGATAACGAATGAACGCACGATCGATACAACGGTGATCGTCGACGACGGGCAGATACTGGTATTGGGAGGATTGCTTGAGGATCAGCTGCGTGAGAGCGATCAACGCGTGCCGATTCTTGGCCGTATCCCGTTCCTGGGCGCACTCTTTCGCAGCCGAAGTACGGACAAGGTCAAAACGAACCTGATGGTTTTTATTCGCGCCAAGATTCTTCGCGATAGCACACAGACAGCGATCGAAACCAACGCAAAATACAACTACATACGCGATATTCAACAAGGACGCCGCGGGAGCAAAGGTGGCGTCGCCATCATGCCCGGCACCGACCGGCCGACCTTGCCACCGCTCGACGACTTTCTCGGCAACGATACCGCCAATGCGGACGACCTGCGGCAATGACCGTTGGCGATCTATCCGAGCCTCTGCTCAGAACCGAGGAAATCGTGCTCGCGATCGACCCTGAGCCGGTTGCCGAGCCGCTGCTACCGACGCAGCGCGTATTGCCTTTTTCCTTTGCAAAGCGACACGGTGTGCTGATACGCGAAATCACGGACGGCGTTGGTGACACCGTATACCGAAGCGGCGTTACACCGCGCATTCTTGCCGAGGCCAGGCGTTTTGCCGGGATTCCACTCAAACTCACGCCCGTATCCTCTGACACGTTTGACAAGATGCTGCAGCAAACTTATGAGCAAGGTAGCCACAAGGCCATCCAGATGGTCGGCGACCTTGACGACAGCACCGATCTGCTGCAAGTCGCACAGGAATTGCCGGAACCGTCGGATCTACTGGAAAGCGATGATGATGCGCCGATCATCCGCTTTATCAATGCCGTTTTGACCGAAGCGATAAAAGAAAATGCGTCGGATGTTCACATCGAACCTTACGAGAATCGTCTGGCCGTTCGCTTCCGCGTTGACGGCGTGTTGAAGGAAGTACTTCAGACTCGGCGCGCGCTCGCCCCGCTCGTCGTCTCGCGCGTAAAAGTCATGTCCAAACTCGATATCGCCGAAAAACGATTGCCGCAAGATGGTCGTATTTCGCTGAAAATCGCAGGCCGGGCTGTCGACGTTCGTGTATCGACAATTCCGTCGGGTCACGGCGAGCGGGTCGTACTTCGCCTGCTCGACAAACAAGCCGGCCGACTGGAACTCGGATCGCTTGGCATGGAACAAAAGTCGCAGACGCTTATGGACGAGCTGATTCATAAGCCACACGGTATTATCCTGGTCACAGGACCGACAGGTTCAGGCAAGACGACGACGCTCTACGCGGCGCTCGAGCGCATAAACGATTTGAGCCGCAATATCATGACCGTCGAAGACCCGATCGAATATTTCGTTGATGGAATCGGTCAGACACAGGTCAACACCAAAGTCTCGATGACGTTTGCCAAGGGCCTGCGTGCCATATTGCGACAAGACCCGGACATCGTGATGATTGGCGAAATACGTGATCTGGAAACAGCCGAAATTGCCGTCCAGGCGAGTCTGACCGGCCACCTGGTCTTGTCGACGCTGCATACCAATACCGCGGTCGGCGCCGTCACCCGATTGCGGGATATGGGTGTCGAACCGTTCCTGCTCTCCTCAAGCCTGATCGGCGTTCTCGCCCAGCGTCTGGTACGTGTTCTCGATCCCAATACCAAAGTCGCCTACACCGCCAGCGAATACGAATGTCGTGAACTGCAGATGGAGCCGAATGATCCGCCCACCTTGTATCGGCCCGGCGACGTCGCAGACGGTGGTTTCCGCGGCCGTACGGGTATTTATGAAGTCATTGCCATCGACGACGAAATGCGAGCGATGATTCACGATGGCGCCAGTGAACAGGCGCTGGAGCGCCACGCACGCAAGAGCAGCCCGAGCATCCGTGCGGACGGACGTCGACGCGTTCTGGACGGGACGACAACACTTGAAGAAGTGCTGCGCGTCTCACGAGCCGATTAGCTCAACTTCATCTAACTGAGACTCGCACATGGGTGCATTCGAATTCGTCGCGCTTAACAAGTCCGGAAAAGAATCCAAAGGACTGATTGAGGGCGATACACCGAAACACGTTCGGCAAATTTTGCGTGAACGCCAGCTTCTACCCGTCAAGGTCACGGAAGTCGTACGGAAGAACGCTTCCGGGAAACGCAGCATCAGTGTGCGCCGTGGACTCTCTGCGAACGAACTCGCCCTGCTCACCCGGCAACTGGCAACGCTTGCCGAGGCCGGTCTCCCGCTTGAGGAGGCGCTGCTGGCGGTCGGGGAGCAAAACGACAATCCCCGGACCAAGAGCATTCTGCTTGGCGTTCGTGCGCGCGTGCTGGAGGGACATACACTGGCCGATGGACTCGCCGATTTCCCGCAGGCATTTCCGGAGATTTATCGAGCTACCGTCGCCGCCGGCGAGCAATCCGGTCATCTTGACTCGGTTTTGGAACGACTGGCTGAGTTCACGGAGTCGAGACAGATTCTGCAACAGCAAATTCGTAATGCAATGATTTACCCGATCGCGCTCGTCGTCACGGCAATTGGCATTATCAGTTTCATGTTGTCCTATGTCGTGCCCAAGGTCGTCTATGTATTTGAAAACTACGGGCAGGAGTTGCCGCTGTTGACTCGTGTAATGATTGCATCAAGTGATTTTCTGCGCGACTACTGGTTCTTTCTCATCCTGGGTATCGTTGCGACGATTTATGGCCTGAACCGGCTACTCCGCCAGGAAGGTCCGAAACGCAAGTACCACCGGTTTCTGCTACACGTACCAATTGTCAGAACATTGACTCGCGGAATCAATACGGCGCGGTTTACGCAGACACTCAGTATCCTGGCGAGCAGTGGCGTGCCGATCCTCAGCTCATTGCGCATTGCGTCCCAGGTCGTCGTCAACATCCCCATGCGCGAGGCCGTGGAAGAAGCCTCGCTGCGAGTCCGTGAGGGTGCAATGATCAGCAAGTCGCTCGCGGCGAGCAAGCTGTTTCCACCGATGACAACACACCTGATCGCCAGCGGAGAAGCCAGCGGCCGGCTGCAGGAAATGTTATCGCGCGCGGCCAGCAACCAGGAACGTGAGGTCGACGGTCTGATCTCGACGCTGCTGGGCATCATGCAGCCGCTTCTGGTCATTGTGATGGCGGTGATCGTATTGCTCATCGTCCTGGCCATCTTGCTGCCGATTTTCGAGATCAATAATCTGATTCGTTAGTCCGTACGACGTCACAATACTCAAGCTATGTCCGGCGCGCTCGGTTCGTGCGTGGAAAAGTGCGAACCGGTGTCTTGCAAGCCCTCTAATTTCAGCGTATACCTTTGAAAAATCGGTGCAGGATGACACCGTTCCGGTAAATTCAGAGCGATTTCTGGTGGAGATTTGAGCATGCAACCTGATGTTGGTGACAAAAACACTGAAAATGAAGTTGTTGAAGATTTCGACGATGATGCCGCCGAAGCAACGGTAGTCATGTCGGAAGACAGTTTCGATGACAGTGGTATTTCAATGGAGGTGAATGTCGAGAGTCTCGTCAAAGAACTGGATCGATCAAATGTCGACGAACTTGCCCGAAAAAAGGAAGTTCGTCGCAAGCTCGAAGAACTGGCCGAAGAGCAAAGTTTCGAAGATACCTACGCCGTTGAGTTCGACAACGATTGATTGCCATCAAAACAGCAGGAGCTGCCACCTGAGCCTGATCGCGTGTCAGGTCACGCTCCTACAGCGGTGCCAATAGAATAATTGTTGGAGCGTCACCTGAGACGCGATCCTCCAGAGTTCGAGCACGTGTCAGGTCACGCTCCTGCAGGAGTGCCAATAGAATAAATTGTAGGAGCGTCACCTGAGACGCGATCCTCTTGAGTTCGGTCGCGTGTCAGGTCACGCTCCTACAGCGGTGCCAATAGAACAATTGTTGGAGCGTCACCTGAGACGCGATCCTCTTAAGCCTGGTCGCGTGTCAGGTCACGCTCCTGCTGCTAGCGAAAATCCCGCGAGTGAACTAACAACTCACCCAGCATCTCACTGTGATCAAGCAGCCTCCTCGCAATCACGTGTATTACTTTTCCTTCCGCCTGCAACTCTCCTTCGACACCCATTAGCCTGGCATTCAGTAACACACTGCGTTGTTCCTCCGCTATTTTTTTCCAGACAATCAGGTTCGTATGACCTGACTCGTCTTCGAGTGTGACGAAAGTTACGCCACTGGCTGTGCCCGGCCGTTGTTTCGTAATCACAATACCCGCCACTTTGACGAAAGACCCCTTTGGCAGACGTTTAAGTGCTTCCGACGGGAGGTAATTCTGCAAGGCCAGGCGTTGACGCACCAGCGCCAGCGGGTGTCGTTCAAGCGTGAGTCCCACGCTCTTGTAGTCGGCGACAATATCCTGGCCTTCAGTGGGACGCCTGAGCATTGGCGTTGCCTCGTAACGATCCATTGAGGTGAAAAGCCGGGTCGGTTCTTCAACGCCCGCAACCGTCCAGCGGGCTTTGTGCCGATGCCCGCTCAGCGCAGCGAGCGCACCGCTCGCCGCCAGTGCATTGAGATCGCGTCGCTTGATGCCGGTGCGCTCCAGCAACTCCTGCACGCTGCTATACGGCGTATCCGCACGTTTTTTCTCAATACATCGTCCGACGGATTCTGACAAACCTTTTATCTGGCGCAAACCGAGGCGCAAAGCAGGCTGAGTATTCCCATCGGTTTCAAGACTGGAGTCCCAGTCACTGTCATTGACACCAACCGCCCGAACCTCTCCTCCGTGTCGGCGTAAATCCTGAGTGAGTTGAGACGCCGAGTAAAACCCCATGGGCTGACTGTTGAGCAATGCACAGGTATAAGCCGCCGGCTCATGACATTTCAGCCAGCAGGAAACATAGACGAGCAACGCAAAACTGGCGGCGTGGGACTCCGGAAAACCGTATTCGCCAAAACCCTTTATCTGCCTGAAAATCTGTCGTGCAAATTCTTCCTCATAACCGCGTTCGCGCATACCACGAATCAGCTTGTCTTCGAACGGCTCCAGGCCACCACGGCGTTTCCATGCGGCCATCGCCCGGCGCAACTGATCGGCTTCACCGGGCGTAAAGCCGGCCGCCACGACGGCCAGTTGCATCACCTGTTCCTGAAAAATCGGTACCCCGAGGGTGCGCTGCAATACCTTGCGAACGTCGTCGCTGGGATAGTCCACCGCTTCTTCGCCGTTGCGCCGGCGCAGGTAAGGATGAACCATATCGCCCTGAATGGGCCCGGGCCGAATAATGGCAACCTCGATCACGAGATCGTAATAGCAGCGCGGTTTAAGTCGTGGCAGCATGGCCATTTGTGCGCGGGACTCGATCTGGAACACGCCCATCGTGTCACCGTCGCAAATCATGTCGTAAACGCGCGGATCTTCGGCCGGCACCGTCGCCAGCGTGTATTTCCGGCCACTGTAGGCTTCGATCAGATCAAAACTTCGGCGGATTGCCGTCAGCATGCCAAGACCGAGTACATCCACCTTCAACAGCCCCAGATCCTCGAGATCGTTTTTCTCCCACTGAATAACCGTGCGATCTTTCATGGCGGCATTTTCCACCGGCACCAACTCGGTCAGCGGCCCGTTCGCAATCACAAAACCGCCCACATGCTGGGAAAGATGACGCGGAAAGCCGATCAGCTGACGCACCAGCCACAGCAAACGCCGGATAGTCGGGCTGTCCGGATCGAGACCCGCTTCAAGCACGCGGGAGTCATCGACGTCACAGCCATCCCACCATTGCATCGAGCGTGCCAGGCGATCCACTTGCAAGCCGCTCAAACCGAGCGCTTTGCCCACATCGCGCAAAGCACTGCGAGGGCGATAGCTCACAACCGTCGCCGCCAATGCAGCCCGATCACGACCGTATTTTTGATAAATATACTGGATGACTTCTTCACGCCGCTCGTGCTCGAAATCCACATCGATGTCCGGGGGCTCATTGCGCTCTTTGGAGATAAAACGCTCGACCAGTGTCACCATGCGTCCCGGATCCACTTCGGTAATGCCCAGGCAGAAACAGACCGCCGAATTAGCCGCGGAACCTCGCCCCTGGCAAAGAATCCCTTCACTCCGGGCAAACGCAACGATGTCGTACACCGTCAGGAAAAACGCTTCGTATTGCAGTTCCTGAATCAATTTCAGCTCGTGTTCGACCAGCCCGGTTACTTTTTCCGGCACACCGTCCGGCCAGCGCTTGCGCATTCCCTGCTCACTTAACTTCCTGAGATACGTCGTCGCGGTCTCACCTTCCGGTACTAACTCATGCGGATATTCGTAGTGCAATTCATCCAGCGAGAAATCGATTCGAGCTGCAATCCTGAGCGTTTCCTGCAACAGTGCAGGCGGATAGATCGATGCAATGGTTTCGCACGAACGAAGATAACGCTCGCCATTCGGGTACAGGGAAAAACCGGCCTGATCCAGCGTCAGGCCTTCGCGTATCGCGGTCAGCGTATCCTGTAATGCACGGCGAGCACGGCAATGCATGTGCACATCACCACTGGCAACCAGGGGAAGTCGCAGGACTTCACCGAGTTCATAGAGTCGTTGCAGGCGTTGGCGGTGCAGACCATCTGCCAGCAACTCCACGGCAATCCATAATCGTTGTACAAAGGCATCGAGAATCCAGCTGTCTTCAGCGGCCAGAAAAAGTTGATTGCCGGGTACCCACAGTACCAGGCACTCTGGCAGTGCATCCTCGAAATCGGCGGCCGTGAGTACATAATGGCCCTTCTCTGCGGCTTGCCGGCCGCGGGTAATGAGCTGGCACAACGAGGTATAGCCGCGGTGATTTTGTGCCAGCACAATGAGCTTCAAGCCGGTTATCAGTCGAAACTCAGCGCCGATAATCAATTTTTCCAGGCCCGCTGCTTTTGCGGCCATGTGAGCCCGGACGATACCGGACACCGAGCATTCGTCGGTTATCGCCAGCGCTGAATAACCCAGCTCGACCGCCTGGTGCACGAGTTCCTCCGGTTGCGATGCACCGCGCAGAAAGGTGAAATTACTGAGGGCATGCAGTTCTGCATAAGTATCCGGCATAGCGTTAACCAAAGATGCCGTGCAGATACCAGGATACTTTTTTTTCGCTGCGGTCCTGGTATATCCAGAGGTGCACGCCATTTACCGTCAATGCGATAAAGTAATCCCTCGCGATGCCATCTTCATCCCACCAGCCTGACTCCAGCCGTTCCGGTCCGTCCAGCAGCGTCAACGCACCCTGGTAAAGCGGCCGACTATCCTCACTTGCCAAGCGCTCCGGTTCCTTAAGCATCCATAACGGACGCCGCAACTTAAGCGACAGCGGCTGTTCATTGTCGCAAGTCATCGCCACAGTGCGACGAGGCGTTGCATCGGACACGCTCACGGGATGCCATGCATACTGGGGGCGGTGTTCAGCGACCGTCGCAACCCCACGCACGCACGCATCGCCCATACGCGCATTCAGGCGCTCCACCAGGCAGGCAATCGACCCGTCACGAGGCTTTGTCGAGGCATCGAAAAGCAGACGGCCCGTTGCAGTGGATGACAACTGACCCACCTCAGCCCGCAAGCGAATCGAGATCACGGCTTCCGGCAAGACCATGCGATCAAACTGGATGTCCAGCAACTCAAACCAGTGTTCTGCACTCCGTCCCGCCTGCACACTGCGCAACACCCGGTGCGTTGTTGCAGCCCGTAAATGAAAAAAGCTGAACTGCACACGTTGTACCTGCATCTGCCGGCTCAATAAAAATTGTTCGAGTTCGTGTAAAAGTTGCCGGCAGACCTGCAGCAATAATTCACGGTCATCCTGTTCTTCATCGAGATCCTGCAAGGCACAAAATCGTTCTGCAGAACGATAACTCACACGCGGATCCGGCAGCCGGCCCAGTGCCCGATCCAGCTGCAACAAATGAGTGGCACCAAAACGCCGCGCAAAACCGGCCCGTGGCAACCGCAAACAATCGCCCACACAGGTAATGCCCATGCCGCCAAGCGACTCAATGACAGCATCCGGCCAATCCAGACAATGAAGCGGCAATGCACTCAACGGCCGATTCAAGTGCACCGTGTCATCAATGCAAACCTCACGACCCGCCCTCGCGAACCATCGCGATGCCAGTGGTGTCGGTGCAATCGCCAGCTGCGCGGTAAACCCCTGTTCGTCACAGCCACGCGTAATGCGTCGCCGTAATGCCGCCATGCCCTCAAACAAGCGCAGACTGCCCGCAATCTCCAGCAACAATGTCGTCGTCGACTCAATGCAGACAAATGACGTAAATTGTTCTGCCCAGCAAGCCAACCGCTTTAGCGCCCGCTTTTCTTCGTTCATATCCCGCATCTCAAGCTGCAAATCCGGCAATAACGACAATGCGGCATTGACCGACAACCCCACTCGTATACCGGCTGCTGTCGCTTTTTCATTGGCCAGCATGACGCGTCGTATGCCCTGCTCCTCCGCGAACACGGCTCGGGCGGTGCTTCGCTGCGGCTTACCCAGGGCCTCTAGCGGCAACGCCGGCAAATCAATACAAAGCCACAAACGTGCTTTGGTCGCCGCTCGTACCGGCATCCGGCGGGAGAGCGTCCCGGCATGTTCGGTCAGGGCAACATCCAGCGCCTGTAAAGGCGCTGGCTCAGACACCGGTAAAGCCAGCGACTGCTGTACCGGTTTACGCGGCTCGGGCGCGTGCTTTATCGCAGGGGGAGTTGGAGTGGCAGCCCGCAAGACCGCAGAGGGTTTATCGGCCGTTGACATGGACCAAGCCTCAGGAGGCTGCGTCACCGTGCAATATATTGCGCAGCGTCGCAGGGCGACTGCCGCGGTTTTTGAGAATACTGAACTCCGTGCCATCACGACCTGTGCTAAGCAGAATACGTAACGCGGCCGCCGAAGATTGTGAACGTGCACTCAGCGGACGAAAAGCAATCGCCCAACTGCCACCCTTCTCTGCCGCCAGTTGCAAACGCCGGCTGGCCGCAACAGAAAGCACCTCAGACCATAAAAGCACAGCGGCACAGTTGCCTGACGATAAGGCCTGCTCTGCGGCCCACAAAACCTCTTGTGCATCCCTGGGACGCACAATCAGTACGCGTGAAAGCTCAACCCCCCATTGCACCAGGGCCGGGGGATAAGGCTGAAAGGGAGGTGCAATCCAGGCGAGCCAACCGGTCGATTCCGGATCATGGTCATGGTCGGACTGACTCAGGCGCGCCAGCGCTGGCATCAGGAGTTTGAGTTCGCCCGCGCCGTAATGCTCCAGCAGAATTTCCGTTAAAGCATGTTGTGGCCAGCCGCCACCGGGTAAATGCCGATCCAGTCCGGGATAACCGCTCGGCAAACCCTGCAATCCTGACGCCGCCGAACGTCCTCGCCAGAGCCGTGGATTGTTGTGTAACAATTTCTCCAGTGCATCATCCACAGCTCGCTTATCAAACCCTGGCCCGGACTATTCGTGAATTGCCGTGATGATTGGGCAGAGAATTGTTTGCACCGGGGATTTTCCGACCGAGCGGAATACCCGGTGTATTGCCGAGGAAGAAAGATTCCCTGTGCAAACAAGGATCAAGCAAGGGCGCGAGCATATTCATGAATAGTCCGGGCTAATGCAGCGACATGCCATCACGAATAACGCCCACCACGACCCCCTCAATCACCATCGACTGCGACGTCAGATCGACCTCGATCGGCTCGAAATCCTCGTTCTCCGGCAATAACCAGACGACAGAGCCCTCCTGCCGATAGCGTTTTACCGTGACCTCATCGTCGAGTCTCGCCACGATAATCTGCCGACTGCGAACCTCGGGTGTTCGATGAACGGCCACCAGATCGCCATCCAGGATGCCGACGTTCTTCATACTCATCCCGGCCACGCGCAACAGGTAATGCGGCTTGGGGCGGAATAAGCTCGGATCAATTCGGTAATGCGCCTCGATGTGCTCCTCGGCCAGGATAGGGCTGCCAGCCGCCACTCTGCCCACCAGGGGCAAACCCATCTGTTCCCGCAGCGAATCCTTCAGTTGAATGCCACGTGAAGCACCCGGAATGAGCTCCAGCACACCCTTCTTTTGCAATGCCCGCAAATGATCCTCCGCTGCATTGGCGGATTTAAAACCCAGCTCCCGGGCAATCTCCGCACGCGTGGGGGGCATGCCGTATTCGGCAATAAAGTCTTGAATTAACGTAAGAATTTCGGCTTGTCGGGGGGTCAGTCTGCGCATGATATTTACCTGTATAAGCATCCAGTTACTGTAATCTTATACAGGTAAATATTGCATTTGTAAATACGCCCCAACAACCCTCCCGACAAGCACCTCATTGCCAACAAAATATCCGTCGGCCAAAGACCGGATCGATATGAGTCACGACAGTTTTGAAAATCAGTGGCGGGTACAACCCGGCCACTGCCGTTTCGATCAAACCCACGACATGTCTTGGAAAAGAGACAAATGTAAATAAAATCAATGTTTTCGTTGAAGATGTCAGCGTATTAGGAAATAATGCGTCTGCAGAATTATCCCAACAAAGGAATTTTTGAAAATGATTAAGAATGTACTGAAAGTGAGCGCGATCCTGCTGATCTTCGGTCTTGCCTCAGGTTGCGCAAGCCAGGACGCGATTGATCGTGCACAGGCAACCGCAGACAGTGCAGCAAGAGATGCCGCCGCAGCCAAATCAGCTGCCGAAGCTGCTCGGGCTGCAGCCGACAGTGCTGCTCAGACAGCATCAGCAGCACAAAGCACAGCCGACCAGGCTCTGTCAGCCGCGACAGAAGCACAAAGTTGCTGTGATGCGAACCGTGATCGTCTGGAACGGATGTTCCAGAAATCAATGCAAAAGTAGTCTCAAACTACCAAGAGCTAATCAAACGCCGCGCTTGTCGCGGCGTTTTTTATGGCCTGCCCGACCGGTGTCGGGATACCCGTCGAATGCCGCAACAACCTTTCCGCGGTTGCCCAGTCGAGTTCTGCCTGTCGTGAACGGGTTGCTGCAACAAATTGCTCAGTCAGCTGCGTCATGCTGTCTTTCACGAGCACGGCATCCTCCGCCGGTGGCTCGTTTGCCGGCTCAGCGTCCGGCGACTCGACGGATACGGCGACCACGGGCGGTGCAACCTCAAGCGCACGATGCACCTCCAGGATCAACTGATCGCCATCCCAGCCCATTTTGAGCGGTTCATTGATGATGCGAACGGGCGTATTGACGTCCACTTCTTCAAACAAAAAACCAATGTCTTCCGGCAACATCCGAATACAGCCGTGTGACACACGCATACCGACCCCGGCGGGACGATTGGTACTGTGAATCAGGTAACCGGGTAAACCGAGGCGCATCGCATATGCCCCGAGCGGATTTTCAGGCCCCGGCGGCACGATTCGCGGCAGCGGATCCCCCTCCGCCGCATGTTCCGCGCGCACCGATGCCGGTGGATACCAGGCAGGGTTACGAACTTTGGAAATAATCCGCGTGCGGCCCAGTGGCGTCTCCCAGTCCATGCGACCGATACTGATGGGATAGGTCATGACCACTCCCAATTCGTCGCCCGCCGGTTCCGGATAATAATAAATACGGTATTCGGCAAGGTTCAGAATGACGCCACGTCGCGGCCCTGGTGGCAGAATATAGCGGGTGGGCAGCACGACGTCCGTGCCTTCGCCGGGCAGCCAGCTATCGACGTCGGGATTGGCACGAATAATTTCTTCATACCCCAGGCCATGGCGGCGGGCAATATCGACCAGTGTATCGTCCTGACGAGCCTGAATAACGGTGATCGCGCCCACGACGTCATTGCCGGCCGGCGGCAATTGGAATACCTCAGCGCAGGCGATCGTCGGCAGCAATACGGCGACGGCCATTGAAAATACAGATTGTCGAAAATTCACTGTCCTGCCTCGTCCTGATCCACTACCTCAATCTCTGACTCCGCCGCGGCCAACCAGTTCTGTAAAGCGGGACTTTCAAGGAGTCGCGCCGGGTAGGCGGTAGCGGATGCCGGCAAATTGATCCCGTAGGTGCGAAATCGCAATACCACCGGCGCGAACATCGCATCCGCAATGCAAAATCGGCCGAAAAGCCAGTCCCCCTCGTCCCCGTAACGTCGACGACAGTCAGACCAGATCGCGAATACGCGGTCTATGTCAGCGACCACATCGTCCGCAAGCGTTACTTTACGGCCCATCGCACGGCAGTTCATTGGCATTGCATCACGCAACGCGAAAAAACCCGCATGCATTTCCGCACTGATTGAGCGTGCATGTGCCCGGGCAACAGAGTCCTCAGGCCACAGCAATGTGTCCGGCCAGCGTTCCGCGAGCGTTTCTCCGATCGCCAGGGTATCCCAGACAGGCTGCTCATCGAGCATCAACACCGGCACTTTGGCCGCCGCCGAGAAAGCCGTTATCTGCGCGGCAAATTCCGGGGTATCGAGACAGATACGGTGTTCTTCGAAATCGATATCGCTTTCCGCCAGCATCAGCCATGCGCGCAGCGACCAGGATGAGTAGTTCTTGTTGCCTATGACGAGCTTGGGTTTCATACCGGAAATTCGCGTTAGTTTGCCTGTAGTATGACCTATGATAATGCATATCGAGCGGTTATTTTCACCTGCCTGACAGGCTGATGCAGCCAATTGACCGTGGCAACGGCGGCCGGTAGCCTTACTGTTATCCGTTCACTGCGAGTCTTACCATGCCCCTGCGCATCTCACTGGATCTTACCGACCGGGACCTGATGTTTTTCCGTAACGCGTTGCAGCGATCCCGCCGTGCAATGCAACACGCCGACGAAGAAGAAATTTTCGATGCCATTAGCATGGTGATTGCCGATATAAAGCAAACCGGACCACTACCGGATTTTATAAACCGTCGCCTTCCCGATATCGAAGCCCTGACAATAATGTTTCACGATGAGGAGTGGCAGTTGCCACGAGCGGATCGTGAGCAATTGCTGGCTACCTTTATCTACTTCGGCGATCCCGAAGACCTGATACCCGATAACATTCCGGGCATCGGTTATCTGGACGATGTGATCATGATTGAACTGCTGCTGCGCGAGATGTGCCACGTTCGCGATGCCTACGAAGATTTTTGTTCCTTCAGGCGCGACTACGACGGCAACGATCGCGACAATCGGCAAGTGCACATTGCAAGCCGGCGCAAGCAGCTGCATGCAAGAATGAGACGACGCAAAGCGGCTGACAAGAAACTGCAAAAACAAGCCTCGGTCTGGTAGGACGACTTTTTTCGTTGACGTTATTCTTCGGGTCTTAGTAGCGCAGGAGTACTGAGCCCCACGTAAACCCTCCGCCGAATGCTTCCAGCAAAATGAGTTGCCCGCGTTGAATGCGACCATCGCGAACGCCGACATCCAGGGCCATCGGTACTGATGCGGCGGACGTATTGCCATGGTCCTGCACGGTGAGAATGACTTTTTCCATCGGCAGACCCAATCGTTTCGCGGTCGCCTGAATGATGCGTAGATTGGCCTGATGGGGTATCAGCCAATCCAGATCCTCTTTGTCAATTCCATTTGCTTCCAGTGCCTGTTGAGCGACTTTGCCGAGCGTCCTGACGGCAACCTTGAATACCTCATTGCCCTTCATCAGAATTTTCGAATCACCGACACCTGCTTTATGAAGATCTTTGGACGCACCAACCGGGTAATACAACAAATCCTTGTATTGCCCGTCAGCACCCAAATGGCAGGAAAGGATGCCCGGTTCTGCAGACGGTTTGACAATGACCGCACCCGCGCCGTCGCCGAACAGCACGCAGGTTGTTCTATCGGTCCAGTCGATCAACTTGGTAATAATTTCCGCGCCGATAACCAGCGCACATTTGGTATCGCCGGCGCGAATAAATTTGTCCGTCGTCGTCAGCGCATAGAGGAAGCCGGTGCACGCCGCTTCGATACTGAATGCGGGACAACCATGAATGCCGAGACGATGTTGTACGAGCGTCGCGACATTCGGAAATATCAGGTCAGGTGATGTCGTGCCGACGACGATGAGATCGATGTCATCGGGCGTTACGCCGGCATCTTCCATCGCTATCCTGGCCGCCTCAACACAAAGATCGGAAGTCGTCTGATCGTCGGCAGCAACGTGACGTCGTTCGACACCGGTTCTTGTACGAATCCACTCGTCGGTGGTGTCGACCATTTTTTCGAGATCCGCATTTGTCAGGATGCGTTCGGGCAAATAGCGGCCGGTTCCAGCAATTTTCGAATAGATCATACGGTTTCCTGTTGCAACAAATTGCCTATTTGCAGGGGTACTTGTTTCTTAACCTCGACTAACGCCGTCTCAATTGCATGTTGAAATGAATACGAGTCCGCGCCACCGTGACTTTTGATAACGATACCATTAAGCCCCACCAAAGACGCGCCATTATAGTTACGAGAGTCCATTTCGCCCGCGATGCGCTTTAGAACCGGGCCGGCGACAAGTGCCTGCAATCGGGTCAAAACGTTACGCTTGAAACCGCGCTTCAATGCGTTGGCCGCGAGACCGACGGTACCCTCCATAGTCTTCACTGCAACATTGCCCGTGAAACCATCGGTCACGACCACATCCGTTTTGCCGGAGAATATTTCGTTCCCTTCAATGAATCCCACGTAGTTAAGCCCGCTTGCGTGTAACAAGTCCGCGGCCTCACGAACCGTGCCATGTCCCTTGGTATCCTCGACACCAATATTCAACAAGGCAACGCGCGGACGCTCGATTGAACGGATATCGCTCGTCACGATCGAGCCCATCAATGCGAACTGAAACAATTGTTGCGGGTCGCTCACCGTGTTCGCCCCCAGGTCAAGCATGTGCACCGTCCCGCCAATGGCTGGCAATTCGGCGATGATCGCGGGACGCTTGATGCCCGGCAGCATCTTGAGAACGAATTTTGCGATTGCCATAAGCGCGCCGGTGTTACCGGCGCTGACACAAGCCTGCGCTTCACCTTCCTTAACCAGGTTGATGGCGACCCGCATCGACGAGTCTTTTTTCTTGCGCACTGCCTCGGCCGGTGGCTCCGACATCGACACCACTTCCGATGCAGCGCGAATGGACAGTCTTTTCTCCTGACCCACAATACGCGTCACGAGTGACCTCAACTCACTTTCATCGCCGACCAGAATCAGGCGCAGATTGGCATGATGGTCAAGACAGGTTTTGGCCGCACGCACGACAACCTCGGCGCCCAGGTCGCCGCTCATCGCATCCAAAGAAATAATGGAGTCTGTTCCCACGGAATCTTCAGACAGGTCAACGTTACGGAAGTGCCGGCAAACCTGTCAGGAAACTGAGAAAGGCTACTCTTGCTCTTCTTCTACAGGGTGTTCGATGACCTGCTTGCCGCGATAGAAACCGTCAGGTGTTACGCGATGTCGCAGGTGGGTCTCACCCGAGGTCGGATCGACGGACAAAGTGGGCCCACCGAGCTTGTCATGTGAACGCCGCATGCCGCGTCGCGAAGGTGTCTTGCGACTCTTTTGAACAGCCATATTTTTCTCCACACTGAGGCGACTGCATCCTGTCACCTGCTTCGTTAATCAACCGATCGAATTCTCTCAATCGGAGCAATAGTCATTTTAAGTCTTTCAGTTGCGCCCTGAGCCCCGCAAATGGACGTGCCATTTTGCCGGCCGCAGGCGAAAATTCCTGTACCAGTGGCCCGCATTCTTCAATGGACCGATGAAACACCGAAAACGGCATTGCCATAATCAATGCTTCGTCAAGCAATTCAATTGGCCGCATTGTCTTTTCGGCCAGTTCCCATATTTCGTAATCTTCGTACTCAATCGCATCGGCGCCGAGCGGTATCAACAAGTATCGCAACGTCGTTTTCAACGGCAGCGAACAAGCCTCCAGACAACGCTGACAGACACCAACCAGCGTGGTCGACACCTCCCCTTTCAGCAGCGGCACCGACTTTCCCAATGTCCCGAAATCGAAGCTGAGTCTGACGGCAACGGGTATTTGTTGCCATTTCGCGGGTCTTTTCTCCGCTGGCAACACGGCCAGATCAGACTGCACGATCTCAGTCAATCGAGCAAAATTCTTTATTTGTACTTCACAATCAATAACTTGACGACGTTCGGCAAGCTTGCTCGGGAATACAGAATCCAGCAATAGACGGGTCATGGGGGCCGAATAATAGGCACAGTCGCGGCCACTGTCAAAGCCACAATGCCTGAGAAAAATCCATAGAAATCAGCGATCAGGAATGCAGCGGTACAATCGCCCGCGGAGCGTGCAGAGTGTTCACCGCTGGAGCAAAGAGGTTACACTTCTATTTACACTCTTCCGGAAGAGTCCCGATGCAAAATCCGACTGCCCCACCCATCATTCTGGCCTCGTCCTCGTCCTATCGACGCGGGCTTCTTGATCGTTTCCTCGATGAATACGAGGCTATCTCACCCGGTATCGACGAAACATCGGACGGTTCCATGGACCCGGAATCGCTGGCGTCAAGCCTCGCACGGCGCAAAGCGGAAAAAGTATCCAGCATACACCGCGATGCGTTGATTATCGGTTCTGACCAACTGGCGGTCCTCGATCAACAGGTACTCGGCAAACCGGGCGACCATGCGAAAGCGATCGAACAACTCCTGCATGCATCTGGCAAGTCGGTTACTTTCCTGACGGCGATATGTTTGCTCGATCCGGTCAGCCTGCGACGTTTCGAACACGTCGACCGTACCATCGTGCATTTTCGCGAATTTGACCGCCGGTTGGCCGATTCTTATCTGCGTCATGACAAACCGTATGATTGCGCCGGCAGCTTCAAGATTGAAGGGGCGGGCTTCGTCCTTTTCGACGCCGTCAAAACGGACGATCCAACGGCGCTGATCGGGTTACCAATGATCTGGCTCTCCACACGGCTACAGGAACTTGGCTACCTGCTATCGTGATCGGCCGCGCAATCGCCCCGGTAACTTATCGAGAAAGCGTTCGAGGTCGTGCGTGAGCGGCGCAGTGAAATGCAGCTCGTTGCCATTGCCATCGGGGAACGCGATGGACTGGGCATGCAGAAACAGGCGCTTCAATCCCAGTTTCTTTAATTTGCTGTTTTCCGCCGGGTCGCCATAACGTTCATCGCCTGCCAGCGGGTAGTCAACGTGCAGGGCGTGTACACGAATCTGATGCGTACGTCCCGTCTTCGGCTGGCATTGCAGCAAACTGTATTTTCCGAAAGTTCGCGACAGACGAAACCGGGTCTGCGCCGGTTTACCCTGCTCGTTGACGATGACATGCCGTTCGCCGCCCTGCCGATGCCGTACCAGTAATGGCGCGTCCACCGGTAAATCGCCCAGCTGCCAGTCACCGACGACCAGTGCCAGGTAGTTCTTGTCGACCCGGCCCTCGCGAAATTGCTCGTGCAGCCGGCGCAGCGCACTGCGACGTTTCGCCAGCACGAGCGCGCCGGACGTTGCACGATCGAGACGATGTACCAATGACAGGTCACGCAATTCCGGTCGGAGTTCACGCAACAATTCGATGACACCGTGACTGATGCCACTGCCCCCGTGCACTGCGATTCCGCTGGGTTTGTTAATCACCAGCAGCTGTTTGTCTTCGTAAATAATGGCGTCCGCGATTCTTGACGTTGCCGCTGCCGGTGCCGCGGCGGGAAGCTCGCGCACCCGCGCGGGCGGTATGCGCACTTCGTCCCCGGCTTGCAGGCGATAGTCCGCGCGCACTCGTCCCTTGTTCACGCGCACCTCGCCACGACGCAGGATGCGGTACAGGCGGCTGCGCGGCACACCGGGCAGCTGTCGGCGCAGAAAATTGTCGATACGCTGCCCCGACTGCTCATCGTCAATCGTGACTTTGCGCACCTTGGTGGCTTCGCCAGCAGGGGAATTTTCGTACTTTGGCTGCATGAACAGTGACTTATTTGCGATTTGTGGTACAGATTAGGGGTGTGATCCGGGTTTGCTGTGCTATATTAACCCGCTGTGAAGGCTATTGAACCATTGGCAGCCTCACTAAATATTGTATTTAGAAGCGATTGGCAGAAATTGCGAGTCGCGCGTTTATATTACTCGTTCCGAGCTCGAAAATCTGCGCACGGAACCCCATTTGGCCGCGAACGGAGAGTCCGACGCGTGCCAAAGCGGCAATGCCGCAGGGTATTCATGATTATGTTTTTGCTGGGCTGGATCTTTCCGGATCGAGCCCATCCGAAGTTTGCGGTCCAAAGTCACAGCGCCCTGCGTTGCCGGCTGACTGCGCCCCCACCCTGCACGGCCGCTCTGGCTACTTCTCGTCGTTTCGTCTCGCTGCCTACTAGCAATCAAAAAGTAGGACACTATGAAAAGAATGTTAATCAATGCGACTCAGGAAGAAGAGTTGCGTATGGCCATGGTCGACGGCCAAAATCTCTACGACCTCAACATCGAGTTACCGTCTGGCGAACGTAAAAAGGCCAATATCTACAAAGGAAAAATTACCCGGGTCGAACCGAGTCTCGAAGCCGCTTTTGTTGACTACGGCTCGGATCGCCACGGCTTCCTGCCGCTGAAGGAAATCTCCAGCGAGTATTTCGTCAAGGAAGTTGCCTCAGGCAGCAAGCCCAACATCCGCGAAGTCCTCAAAGAAGGTCAGGACATTGTGGTCCAGATCGATAAGGAAGAACGCGGCAATAAAGGTGCGGCACTCACTACCTATGTGAGCCTTGCAGGACGATTCATTGTCCTGAAGCCGAATAAGCAAAAATCGGGGGGCGTATCGCGGCGCATCGTCGGACAGGATCGTGATCTCGCGCGTGAGTCGCTGAAAGGCGTCGATATTCCAGACGGTATGAGTGTCATCCTGCGTACCGCAGGTATTGATCGGGATTCCGAAGAGCTGGAATGGGACCTCAACAACCTGCTTGCCATCTGGGAAGCCATCAAGTCAGTTGTCCTGTCGCGACCTACGCCGTTTTTGATTTATCGCGAGAGCAATGCCATCGTACGCGCATTGCGCGACTATCTGACCAACGAAGTTGGTGAAATTCTGATCGATGACGAGACAACCTACAAAGAAGCGTCGGAGTTCGTCGAACAGGTAATGCCGCACAACCAGCGCAAACTGAAGCTTTACCAGGACCCTGTGCCGCTGTTTACCCGCTACCAGATCGAGTCGCAGATCGAGTCGGCGTTCGCACACAACGTCAACCTGCCCTCCGGTGGCAGCATTGTGATCGACCATACGGAAGCGTTGGTTGCCATCGACATCAATTCCGCGCGCGCCACCAAGGGCAGCGACATTGAGGAAACCGCTTACAAGACCAACCTGGAAGCCGCCGAGGAAATTGGCCGGCAACTTCGCTTACGCGACCTGGGTGGACTGATCGTTATCGATTTCATCGACATGGGACCGCAGAAAAATCAACGAGCCGTTGAAACCAGACTGCGTGACGCCGTCCGCCAGGATCGTGCGCGAGTGCAATTCGGCAAAATCAGTCGTTTCGGTTTGCTGGAGATGTCACGACAGCGACTGCGTCCGTCATTGGGCGAATCCAGTAATCTGATCTGTCCGCGCTGTACCGGCATTGGCAATATTCGCAGTGTCGAGTCACTCGCGCTGGCAATTCTGCGCCTGATTGGCGAGGAAGCGCGTAAAGAACGGACGTCCAAGGTCATTGCCCAGTTGCCAGTGGAGGTAGCCACTTACCTCTTGAATGAAAAACGCGAGTGGGTACAGAGTCTTGAAGCACGCCATGAAATGCAGGTGATCCTGATCGCGAACCCGCTGCTGGAGACACCGCATTACCAGGTCCGTCGGGTGCGGGACGACCAGCTCGACCTTTCGGAAAATATCGGTACGAGTTACGCGCTTATTGAAGAAGAAGAACAGGTGATTCCACAGGCCATTCAACGGAAACCGACGGAACTGGCCGCCGTCGCAACCGTCGCCGCAACGACACCACCGCCGGAGCGCAAGCAGGTCGTGGAGAAAAAACCCGGCCTCCTGGCGCGGATAGCAGGTCTGTTCAGTGGCGACAAGGAAGCGGAAGACGAAGAGAAACGATCCGCAGGCCGCAAACAGAAAAAGCGCAGCGATGGACGTTCACGCGGTGGCCAGCGCAGTCAACGGCGCGGTCAATCACAGAAAAGTGGCGACGGGAGAAAGACGCCACGTAAGAAACAGGCATCGAAGAAAGCGGCCAGAAAGACGGATGGCCAGGAACCACGGCGCAAAACGAAAGCCAGGTCCGGCGACGCTCGCAGTACCGATGAGCAAAAGGACGAAACGTCTCAGCAGACTGCATCGCCGACGACTGCAGATGAGTCCGGTACTGAGCCGCGCAAGTCGAGCCGACGGCGTAGTCGCGGCGGACGGCGACGCCGGCGCGGTGGTCAGGGAAAAACTTCGGCGGAGACCCAGGCCGATGATGCCCAGTCGTCCACCGACGTTACTGAAAGTGAAGCGACTGAAAAGGCCTCGAGTACGCCGAAACCGGCACCGGATGCCACGCCAAAATCCGATGAGGCCGTAACTGCGAAAACAGAAGAAAAAACCAAAGCGAGCAAACCGAAACCGGCGCAAGATACGTCGGCAATACCCGATGAGAAAGAAAAGGCTAAAGCGGAAGAAAAGACCGCAACGAGCGAGCCAAAACCAGCACGGGACACCTCGGAAAAACCCGCTGCGGCCGTAGAGCCGAAAGCAGAAGAAAAAACCGAGACGAGAAAGCCGAAATCGGCACAGGACGCCTCGGAAAAACCCGCTGTGGCAGTGAAAGCGAAGGCAGAAGACGAACCCAAAGCGAACGAACCGAAAAAAGAAGTTCGTGAGACAACCGGCGCGTCACCAAGGCGAAGCCCTGCACCGGCTGCTACCGCCGAGAAGTCAGCGGAAGAAAATCGTCCGAAGCGCGCGGCTAAAAAACCGCAAGCGAAAACGAAAGACCGTGATGCTGATTACGAAGATACACAGCCTTCGCTGCCGATTCTGAAGCAGCCGCAAGAGGAAAAGGCGGCCGCAAACGATAAACCGGCGAAAGTTGTTGGCGAGAAGAAATCGACAGTCAAACCCGGGTCGACAACTTCGACTGGCAACGGCGTACCACCCGTCGCCGACGAGAAAAACTCCGCGGAAACACCAAAAATGGAGACGAAGAAACCGGCCGGTCGCCTGCTGCCCTGGGAACCCGAAGAAGCACCGTCGAAGCAAGTGCCTGATAAAGATTCCAGCGCCTGAGTTTGAGGGCGCGTCTCGGGATAATTTCCCGAGGCGCGACCACGCTGCATCGAATACCTGCCTCGGTTACCCTGCGTCCCGCAAATATACCTTACGAAGATGCTGCAGTAGCCCTTCCGCCGCTATTTCCACAATATCCAACACCCGTTCGAAGCCGGCGGTTCCTCCATAATATGGATCCGGGACCTCCGATTCGCGTGCGGATTCCGAGAATTCGAGGAACAAACGGATGCTACTCGTGCAATCTTCGCCGGCACGATCCTGCAAAGTGGCCAGATTTAGACTGTCCATTGCCAGAATCAGGTCAAATTCCGTGAAGTCAGTTGCGGATACACGACGAGCACGAATATCGGCAAGGTCAAAACCGCGCCGTGCTGCTGCCGCCTGCGCGCGACGATCTGCAGGCTCATCGCTGTGATAGGCGTGCGTTCCGGCTGATTCGATATGGATTTTCTCATCAAGACCGGCGTCCGCGACGAGCTTGCGGAACACGCCTTCTGCAGTCGGTGATCTGCAAATATTGCCCATGCAGACGAATAAAACACTAATTTCTTGTTTAGAGTCCGTCATTTATAGTCGATGTCTTTGCCTCTTTTTTGCCTCTGTCCGATAGTGCCAATCCCTGATTTCACCAAAAGTCAGTCTCTAAACAAAGGTGTCTCTGCCTGACAACGCAGATTGGGATTTTAGAGGAAAGTAGCTGACGGATGTCAGAAATATGTTCGGGCCGTCGATACTTTGGCGGACAGGATTCAGGACACCCATCATCTACCAGCATGACAGACAGGATTCAGGACATCCATCATCTACCAGCATGAAAAGTAGTGGCCAAGAATAGGGAACGATTTCGCTTCGTACACCTTCCGGAAACGAAATGTACCAGTATCGGCCACACAAATTTTAAGAATGACGTCAATGATCGGTCGTAGTAGAACAACACGACGCTTGATCGGCTTGAATCGGAAATTACGCCGTAGTTGTTGGCGCCCTACCGGCGCCCTTCAACCATTTTTGGCCAAGATGCTCGCAAAAACTTTGCAGCGATTGTAATGATCCGACCGCCCGGTAGTACCAGCGGCCATAATGGTGCATCTCCTGCAGCCAGCGGTTCCATCCCCAACCTTGCCAGTATCGGTGCCAGATCGGCCGCAATGGTCCCGCGCTTACCCTGCCTCAGAGCCCGTCCGGTATGATCGACCAACCGCAAATAGTTCTCATAACGCATCGGCACCGACGGCGTCGTATTATTGTGTCCGGAGGCAAAGGGTACCAGGTGCTCGCCGGTACCCGTAATGCGCGATCGAATGGACGTATATACCGACGATTCGGGTGTTCTGGCTATTTTTGCTCTGATCGGATTCAGATCAACGTAGGCCATACACCTGATCAGTGCGGTCTCATCCAGCAGTGCCTGTGACTTGAAGCGGCCTTCCCAGAAGCGCCCTTTACACTGGTCTTCTCGATTCGCACGCCGGGCCAGATGCTCGTTGATGCAGCGCATGTACCAGCTGAGATCAGCCAGGCGGGAACGCCACAGCTCAATATTGGCCTGAGGCACCTCGCCATCGGGTACGGAGTAGATACGTCCCCAGCGTTCGATGATGTCAGCGTCGTTCCAACGACCGGCTTTCTCGGTATTGATGCGGACCACGACGTGATAGTGGTTACTCATCACCGCGTAGGCCAACAAATCTATCGCGAAGACTCGGGACAAGTCGATAAGACGCTTTTCGATCCACCGGCGATGATCGAAGTTCTTGCCGCTGTAGCGATCATCACCGCAGAGAAACGCACGCCGAACGCAGCACGATGTGCAATGGTAATACGGCGTATGGTCGAGGCTGATCTGCTGACTGCGTGCGATTGTCACATTGGTTCTATCTTTGAGTTACGGGCGACTCATTACATCGGTTCAGGACCAAGTTGGCGCGCCCAATAATTGCTCGCTTTCGCTGGATTCAGTTGAATTGATGGGTGTCCCGAATCTTGTTGCTCAGCAGTTGAATTGATGGGTGTCCCGAATCTTGCCGAATCTTGCTCCGTCCCGAATCTTCCACCGAATCTTGCTTGATGGGTGTCCCGAATCTTGATGGGTGTCCCGAATGATTGGGTGATTGATGGGTGTCCCGAATGATTGCCACCGTTACCTGGTTGCTGCAGGAAGTACCAGGCGGTACTCGCCTCACACTTCAACATGAGGGTATTGAAGCCGCAGCAGGTGACATGGCGTTACCACTTCTAATGGCGCTGGATGTCGGCTGGGATGCGCACCTTGGCCGACTCAGAGAGTCTGCAAAATGAAATTACACGATTCGTTTTCGTCCGCGGCGTGTGCATCGAGCGTCATGCCAATTCGCAACACTCCCCAGGAACTCGCAAGTGGCTGCGATTCGTGCTCTTGAACTACGCCTCTTTTCGCAGCAGTTCATCGACCGCTGCGAGATCCTGCTCAGTATCGACGCCAGGTCCGGGGCGGCGCTTCGGGCGACCTACCTTTATTCTCAGGCCCATGCTGAGTGCGCGTAACTGCTCGAGCTTTTCACATCGCTCCAGTGCAGATGGCCCGGTCCTGACGAAGCGCCGCAATACCGCACATCGATATCCGTAAATCCCGTGGTGATGAAGCGCCGTAATCCGCGCAAGCTCGTCGCTTTCATCGCTGCGGGAGTACGGAATCGCTGCCCGGCTGAAGTACAGCGCAAACGCCTGCTCATCCAGGACTACCTTGACGATATTCGGATCGTGAAAATCATCCGCTGACGACAGTGGCGAGGCCAGCGTCGCCATGTCGGCATCCGGGTCGTCGAGCAACGCCGCACAAGTGCGCACCACCTCCGGTGGCATCAGTGGTTCATCCCCCTGGAGGTTGACGACGATTTGATCGTCTGGCCACGAAAGCATATCGGCTACTTCAGCGATTCTTTCGGTACCCGATTGATGACTGTCCAATGTCATGCAAACCGTTGCGCCAAAATCTTCCGCCGCCTCGTAAATACGTTCGTCATCGGTCGCGATGACAACTTCTTGCGCATTACTTTCCGTCGCCCGTTGCCAGACATGCTGCAACATCGGCAAACCGGCAATCAACCGCAGTGGTTTCCCCGGCAGACGTTCGGACGAAAACCGCGCGGGAACAACCACAACGAAGTTACTCATTATTCTTGATCATTGTTTCGATTTGCTCTATCAACGAGACCATCGCTGAATCGCGGATCACCGCATCCACCGGAATGTACCACAGGTTATTCTTTTTCATGCCCCGACATTTTATTGCATCTTTCTCCGTCATCACGACGTCGTACGGCTGATCGAACGTAAGGTCGGTATCCGTCAGCACCGCATGATCCGGAAACGCATGTCGCTCAACGTTCATGCCGGCCTTCGTCAGCATATCGAAAAAACGATGCGGATTGCCGATAGCAGCAACAGCATGCACGCGCTGGCCCTTATACGTCGCCAGCGATCGGTGTTCTGTACCGTCCAGCCTGTACACTGCTGACGGCCGCAGCGAAAATGTGTCGAACCGGGCGGCCGGTGCTAATGCCGGGATCTGAATCGAGTCATTCTCCGTCTGCAGCAAGATACGATGCACGCCATTCAGGCGACCGAGTGGCTCTCGTAACGGGCCTGCCGGCAGTAGCTGCCGATTGCCCCACATTCGTTCGCCGTCGACGACCACGATTTCCATATCACGCGCCAGTCGATAGTGTTGCAGGCCATCGTCCGCGACGATTACATCGACGCCCTGCGCCTTCAATACGCGAGCGGCGGCCACGCGGTCCGGATGTACCACCACCGGGCAGGCACAACGTTTAGCCAGCAGGACGGCTTCGTCACCCACCCGCACAGGGTCGCTGTCCGCATTAACCGAAACAGGCGTTGCCCCTACCTTGCCGCGATAGCCACGGCTGACAATGCCCGGCGAAAAACCACGTCGCTTCAATTGCTGCGTTAACAGGATGGTCAGGGGGGTCTTGCCGGTACCACCAACCGTGATGTTACCGATAACTATGACCGGAACGCCGAGCCGACAGGAACGCAACACGCCCCGGCGGTACAGCGTTCGGCGCACGCCGGTTACGCCCCGGTACAACCAACTCAATGGCAGCAAGGCCAGATACCACCATGATTGACCGTACCAAACACCCGCGAGCCAGATTTCACCGCGCCACGACACGACCGTCACCCGCTACCCGACGACTCGTCGTTGAACTGCAACCGGTGCAGGTCCGCATAGTGAGCATTCTTTTTCAGCAACTCATCGTGGGTGCCGGATTCAACAATACGACCCTGATCCAGCACCACAATCTTGTCCGCGTTCTCGACTGTCGACAGACGGTGTGCGATAACGAGCGTCGTACGGTTCTTCATCAGGGCGGACAGCGCTTCCTGGATACGGCGTTCCGATTTCGTATCAAGTGAGGACGTTGCTTCATCGAGAATCAACACCGGCGCGTTCTTGAGAAGAGCGCGACCGATCGCGATGCGTTGCCGCTGTCCGCCAGACAGCAACACTCCACGATCTCCGACAATGGTTTCGAGCCCCTTCGGCAGGTCCTTGACGAAATCGAGCACATGCGCAGCCTCTGCCGCACGCAGGAGATCGTCGTTCGATCGCGCCTTCAGTTGACCGTAGGCCAGGTTGTTCGCAATCGTATCGTTAAACAGCACGATATCCTGGCTGACCAGACTGATATGGGCACGAAGATCGTCCAGTGCGTACTCCTGCACCGGAACTCCGTCCAGCAGAATCTCCCCGGAATCGACGTCGTAGAATCTTGGCAAGAGACTCACCAGCGTGGACTTTCCGCTACCCGACTGACCGACGATCGCCAGCGATGTGCCGGCATCAACCGTAAGCGAGACATCCTCGAGAATTTTCGCCCCGTCGCCGTAGGAAAAACGAATATTCCTGAATTCGACGGCGCCTCGAACGTTGTCCGCACGATAAGTGCCCGAGTCAACCTCATCCGGCTCATCAATGATCGCAAACAGACTTTTGCCCGCGGCGATACCTCTCTGCAACGTGGCATTCACGTTGGTTATGCGACGCAGCGGTTGCATCATCAACATCATCGCGCCGAAGAATGCCATGAAGCCACCAGGACTCAGATTGCCCGCCGATGATTCTATACCGGCGAAATAAATAACGCCGGCCATGCCGATACCGAAAACAACCTGCGTGACAGCAACGCCCAGCGACCGCGAGCGAATAAGCTTGAGATTCTGACGGCGGTTGCCATCGTCAACGGTCACGAGCCGCTTCATTTCGTAATCCTGACCGCCGAAGATTTTCACGATGCGATGACCACTAAGAACTTCGTCGGTGACCTGGGTGACCTCGCCTACCGAATCCTGGATCTTACTGCTGTAGCGGCGAAATGCCTTGCCAAGAATTCGAATAAGCAGCGCAATGATTGGCAGGAGAACGGCCACCGAAACAAACAGACGGGAACTCTGGTAGAGCATGAGCCCGATAGCAGCCAATACCGTCAGAAAATCGCGTACAAGAATAGTGACCACATTGGTCACGGACTCCGCCACCATCTCAACGTTATAGGTCATGCGCGAAAGCATTGGACCAATCGATGAAGTCTCAACAAAGCGGGCGGGTAGTGTCAGGAATTTTCTGAACACCTCTCGCCGCAGCGAACTGATCACGCTACGACCGATCCATCCCAGGGAGGCCTCTGTCGCAAATCCGGCAATGCCGCGGGCGACGAATACACCGACGAACGCCAATGGCAGCCACTTTATGGCTTCGAGGTTGTGAGCAACAAGCCCCTCATCCATCAATGGTTCGACCAGAGCCACCATGGTCATTTCGATAACAGCCGTGGACGCCATCGCTATTACAGCGACGGTGCCAATCAACTTGTGCGGCGTAACGTATTTCCAGAGTCGCTTGTAAACATCGACAACGCGAGGATCGACTTTCGCACTCACTGATCGGCCGAATCGTTGACAGTCGCAATGCTGATTTTTACGAAGCCAAGACGACCGGCCACGTCCATCGCCGTAACGACGTACTGGTGGCGAGCATTGGCATCCGCGCTAATGGTCAGTGGCAAAGTATGATCGCCGTTGGACACTTTCTGCAAGGCGTTGCGAATGGTCGCTGGCCGGCTGTTAACCAGTTCACGGCCATTGACCAGATAGGTGCCCTGCTCCGTAATCATGATATCGATTTGTTCGGCCGGTTGCTCAATCACCGAGGTCGCTTCCGCAGCCGGCAAAAGAATGGTTATCTGCGATTGTTTTACGAAGCTGGTCGAAACCATGAAAAACACCAGCAACAACAAGACGACGTCGATCAGTGACGTCAGGTTAACCTCCGGCTCTTCCTTCGGCTGCAGATTCAGCTTCACGCGTCTTCACTCTCACTTGCCTGGCGGCGATGCAGCGCTTCAATCAGTTTGATTGCTTCTTTTTCCATGTCGACCACTAATGCATCAACCCGACTGCGAAAGTAGCGGTAACCGATCAGAGAAGGAATCGCGACGGTCAGGCCCGCGGCGGTCGTAATCAGCGCCTCGGCAATACCGCCGGCCAGAACGGTTGGATTGCCCACGCCGTGCGTAGTGATGGCGGCAAAAACTTTAACCATGCCGATCACCGTGCCCAGCAAACCAAGCAAAGGAGTGATAGCAGCGACCGTACCCAGCTCATCCAGATAGCGCCCGAGTTCATGCACGACATGCCGCCCGGTATCCTCAATGCTATCTTTCATGATAGATCGTTCACGATCACGATTGATCAGACCGGCCGCCAGAATCTGCCCCAGCGCCGAGCCCTGGTACAGCGATTGAATTTGTTTTTGATCGAGCGCGCCTTGTTTGACCCAGCCCCACACCTTGCTGGTGAGGTCTTCCGGAATGACGCGCTTCTGCTGCAACGTCCAATAGCGCTCCAGAATGATCCCTATGGCAAGAATGCCACACAGGATGATTGGCGCCATTAACCAGCCGCCCGCTTTTACTATATCGACCATACAACCCGTCCCTGTGGAAAATCGAAATATACAGCGACCGGCTGAAAATTTCTCCTGCAATGAACAAATCTGCCGCCTCAGTCGTGCCAGATACGGCGATTATCGGGCCTGTGCATGGTCAGCAATCGCAGGCCACTGTGCGCGCACATCCGGTATGCGACAGCACCCGAATACGCGGTATTGATCACCTCTGTGCCGACGGATTGCCAACGTTGCACGACATCGTCCTTGGGAAATCCCCAACGGTTCTCAAAACCGGCGGAAACAATGGCGATCCGTGGCTGCAGCTGTGCGATGAATGCCGCATGCGATGAAGTACGACTGCCGTGGTGTGGCACCATGACCAGCTCGGCGGTCGACAGTTGCCGTTGCCGAACAAGCTGCTGTTCAGTCAACAGCTCGATGTCGCCGGTCAACAGCGCGACGTGTTTGCCGACACGAATCTCGACAACACAGGACGCGTCGTTGCCTGTACGGGCCTGACGGCCGTCAGGGTGCAGCAGCGCGAACCGGACGCCATCCCATTGCCAGCGCTGGCCCGCTTCACAGAGCGTCTGCGATGCCGCGATATCAGCCAGGCGCTCCCCAACCAGTATCTCGCCAACCTGCGAACCCGCGAGTAGTGAGCGCACACCTCCGGCATGATCGTTGTCACTGTGACTCACTACAACGATGTCAATATCGTCAATGCCTTTCGCACGCAGGAACGGCGCGACCACCAGCGCGCCCGTATCGGAACCCGAACGAAATGACGGCCCGGCATCGTAGACCAGGGTGTGCGTCTGTGTAGTGACGACGATCGCCAGACCCTGGCCCACATCCAGAGCGTGAATATCCACGCAATCGGCAGGCGGGCGAGGTGCAACGTGCAGCACAGCCGCCAATGCGGCGAGCCAGGCGAGCTTACGGCCGGGCCACCCGGCCGGTAATATAACCCACGTCATTGTGAAGCCGACAGCCGCGAGCGCGAGCCAATCCAGTGTTGCGATTCTCAGTTCCGCATGGGGAATGCGTGCCGCGAAATCGATCAGCGACAAGAGAAAGGAGACGCTGTACCAGGCGATGCGCAAAAATACATCACCGATTGCCTCGAACGGCCCGCTGAAAAGCAAGCCCAGCAGAGATGCGGGTACAGTGACCAGATTGAACACGGGCAACGCGATCAGGTTTACGAGCGGAGACAGCCAGGAGACACGCCCGAAAAGTGCCACCGTCAGCGGTAAGAGGCCCAGCAAAAGTGCGATCTGCAACGGCACAAGTTCGCGCACGCCGCGTTGCAGGCGGTGCCGAAATCGCCGGTCGATGTTTTTGACTCTGTGAAGTCGGGCAAGCCACAACAAGATCGCGACGGCGGCGAAGGATAGCTGGAAACCGGGTGTAAGAATGGACAGCGGATCGGCCATGGTCATTGCGATGCAAGTCAGCGCAAGTATCCGCATTGGATTCAACGGACGCCGGTGCAAGGTGATGAGTAGCACCAGTAACAGCATCAACAGCGCCCGCAGCGCCGGCACCGCAAAACCGGACACGGCGACGTACAAACCGGCAACGATCAGACCCATGATGGCGGCCTGGTCATGAATGTTTCCGCAGCGATTACCGAGCGCGAGCAGAAACCAGGCCAACAGGAAGCCTCCACCTGCCGCGAGACCAATGTGCAATCCGGAAATCGCCATGAGATGACTCGTCCCGGTAACCGCATACTGCCGCCACCGTTCGCTGCTGATCTTGTGCCGCGCGCCAACGGTGATGGCCATCATGACGGCGGTCGCATCATCGTCCGGCAAGACCGCGGCGAGGCGTTCAACCAGCTGGCGACGAACGCGGATCAGCGCAGAAGCTCGGGGACACTCCGCAGCACGCACCCCCTCACGAACATATCCGGTCGCGCCGATCCCCTGCCGAAACAACCAACCCTCGTAGTCGAAACCCACAGGATTCGAGAAACCCCGTGGCCGCCTGAGCCGCACCTTGAGCGCCCAGCACTCGCCGATGACCGGCATCTCCGGCGCATCGTACCAACTGAGACGAATTTTTTTTGGCAACTCATTGGCACCCACTGGCGCGACGACGATGCGAATCGAAGAATTTTTTTCGTCAACAAAATCAATAATTTGAAACACTTCCTCTTGATCGGCACCGGCCAGTGACGGGGCCAGCTTTTGCAGTTGCGCCGCGTGAGCGGAAACCCATATCAATACAAAACCAAACAGGAATGCCCCGGCCGGACGTAACGGTTTCAACAACAGACACAGGCCGGTAGCAGGGACAGCGAGATACAACCAGATATCCGCAGGCAAGCGTTGCAATAACTGGATCGCATATGCCCCGGACAGGAAAAGAGTACAAAAAGAAAGCAGACCCACCGCAATGTTCCGCTCGCAAGCGGTTTCTCGTTATGATGCCGTTCCCGGCCACCCGCCGGTCATGGAATGGAAGCGGAACTCAACGCGAATGCCAAGACGATTTTTCAGGAAGTTTGCGGTCAAACGCGACTGGTTTCACGGCAGGTGGTATCTGGCGCCCTTCGATCACCTGCTGCACGATCACAACTTATGGGGAATTCGCCGGCGCACGGTGGTACCCGCATTCGCCGCCGGCCTGTTCATCGCCTTTATTCCGCTACCCGGCCACGTTTTGCTGGCTGTCCTGGCGGCACTGGCGCTGCGAGTTAATATTCCCATCGCCGCCGTCACAACCTTCGTCAGTAATCCTGTGACGATCGGTCCGATGTACTTTTTCGCCTACCGGCTGGGATTCCATCTGCTCGACCTCGAACCGCAGCCCTTCGAATTCGAAATGTCCCTGGCATGGGTAACCGCGGGCTTTGGCAATGTATGGCAACCCCTCATCCTCGGCTGCCTGCTGCTCGGCACCGCCCTCTCACTGCTGGGCTACGTCGGCCTCGACCTGCTCTGGCGCGCATCCATCGCCGACTACCTGGCGAGAAAAAGAGAAAAACACAAGAAAGCCTGACCCCTCCACGTACGCCAATTTTGAATACCACGATCAAGGAGCCGTCAAACACCCCCCTCCCGCAACCGCCCGTCCTCCAATACCAGCACCCGATCCATTTGCGCCGCAATCGAATGATCGTGCGTCACAATCACCAGACTCGTCCGCAATTCAACATTTAACTCCAGCATCAACTGCAGCACATGCTCGCCATTGCCGGCGTCGAGATTGCCCGTTGGCTCATCGGCCAGCACCAGGCCAGGCTCGGTGATCAGCGCCCGCGCAACCGCGGCGCGCTGACGTTCCCCGCCGGATAATTCACCGGGCTTATGCGTCAATCGTTGGCCGAGGCCGACGCGATCCAGCAATTTTTTCGCCCGTTGCAGGGCTTCGGTTTTCGCGACGCGCCGAATGAGCAGCGGCATGGCGACGTTTTCCTCCGCGGTGAATTCGCGTAACAGGTGATGAAACTGGTAGACGAAACCAATGTACCGATTGCGCAGATCGCCCTTTTGAATTTCACTGGTATGTGCCATTGAATGACCACCGACAACCACCTCGCCGCTGGTCGGCTCGTCAAGTCCACCCATGATCTGCAGGAGCGTCGTTTTCCCGCATCCGGAAGCGCCGATGATGGCCAGGCGTTCTGCCGGTTTGACCGCAAGATTGACACCGGACAATACCTCGAGCATCGACTCACTTTCGGCGAATTGCCGCACAACGTCGCGGCATTCCAGCACGGGGCCCTCACCATGGTTTGATTGCAACGAGTCACTCATAGCGCAAGGCCTCTGCTGGCTGCATGCGCGCGCCGCGCCAGGCTGGATACAATGTGGACAGACAGGCCAGCAGCATGGCAATGATGCAAATCGTCAAAACATCACCAAGGCGCAATTCGGCTGGCAGGTCGCTAATAAAATAGACATCGGCCGCGAGGAACTTGATACCGAATGTCGTTTCAACGGCGCCGACAATACGCTCCAGATTCAGGGCAAACAACACCCCGAGCAGGAGCCCTAAAGCGGTTCCGATCACGCCAATGATACTTCCTTGTATGATGAAAATCCGCATGATGCTGGACGGCCGCGCACCCGCCGTTCGCATAATGGCGATATCCGATTGTTTATCCTTAACGACCATCACCAGAGTCGATACGATGTTGAAGGCTGCAACGGCAATCACCAGCAACAGGATTACGAACAGGATGGATTTCGTAATCTGGATGGAGCGGAAGAAATTGACGTGACGACGTGTCCAGTCGCTGACAAGCACGCCACCACCCGCATCGAGCGCGACTTCCCGGACGATTTCGGAAGCGTCGAATATATCGGTTACCGCAAGCCGAACACCGCTGACGCTATCGCCCATCCGAAACAGGCGCTGCGCGTCGCCAAGATTGATGAAGGCCAGGCGGCGATCGAATTCATACATGCCAACCCGATAGATACCACTGACTGTGAATCGCTTGGTGCGTGGCATAAGGCCGGCGGGCGTCACGATTCCTTCGGCAAGTGTCACCGTGAGTTTGTCGCCGATTGACGCACGCAACTCTTTGGCGAGCTCGATGCCGAGCACAATATTGAATTCGCGTGCCTTGAGGGTGGACAGATCACCTTCCGTGATGACATCCGCAATGCCAGAGACCTTGTCTTCGAGATCCGGCTCAATGCCGCGTAATTCCGCGCCACTAAGACGCTCTCCGAGCACCAGCAATCCCTGCCCGTCGACATAAGGTGCGGCGGCGGTGACACGTTCGTTTTCGACAGCCGCGTCGATGTGCGTCGACCAGTCACTTAACGTTCCATCCGGGCTCTCGATCGTGGCGTGCGCGGACATGGCAAGCAATCGATCTTTTAGCTCTCGCTCGAAGCCATTGACGACCGACAGGACAATGATGAGTACAGCAACGGCAATAGCGATTCCCAACATGGATATCGCCGATATCAGGGACACGAAACGATTGTCGCTCCTCGAGCGAACGTAGCGCCGGCCTACCCAGAATTCGTAGCTGTTGAACATCGGTTTACTCGTATCTCAACGCAATGGCCGGGTCCACGAGTGCCGCACGGCGTGCCGGATACAAAGTCGCCAGTGACGTCAGGACGAATGCGGCGACCGCGATAATCGTCACATCCTCTGTTTCAAGAATAGACGGGATCTGAGTGACGTAATACACCTCGGGCGGCATAATCTGAAAACCGAAAAACTGTTCCAGCACCGGCACCAGCACAGGAACGTTGATGGCAAGAATAATTCCTGCAACAACGCCAAGGAAAACGCCAAGCCAGCCAATAACCGCGCCTTGTATGAAAAAAACGCGGATAACGCCATTGGGTTGCATGCCCAGCGTGCGCAAAATCGCAATGTCGCCGGTCTTGTCCGTGACGACCATCACCAGGCTCGCGACAATATTGAACGCCGCAACACCGATGATTAGCGACAGAAGCAGCGACATCATCATTTTTTCAATGCGTATCGCGCGAAAATAACTCGCGTTCTCGATGGTCCAGTCACTGGTGCGGAAGTTATCACCCAGTTCCTTCTGTAATTCCCGAGCGATAATCGGAGCGTCCATTACATCAGCGGCAAGAAACCGCACCGCCGTTACTTCGTCGTCGAATGACATCATTCGAGCGGCGTCGTCCATGTGAACGAGCGCGAGCGACGCATCGTGATTCTGCACGCCAGCTTCAAAAATGCCGCGAACGACAAAACGTTCAAGCACTGGCTCCAGGGTTCCATCGCCCGCCGGCCGTGGCATCAGGAGCACAACGCCGTCACCAATACGGACATTCAGATCGAGTGCGAGCAAGCGACCCAGGACAATGCTGTTTGACCCTGGTTGCAGCACGTCGAGGTCACCGATAACGAAATTGATGGTCCGACCCGACACCGCCTGTTCGAATTCCGGATAGACACCATTGACAAGTACGCCCCGAAGCCCCTTCCCGGTCCGTACCATGCCTTCAATCGCGACGTACGGCGCGGCGGCTATGACGCCTTCCTCAGCGAGTACGGTATCCCGCAGTGAGCGCCAGTCAGAAACAGCGCCGTCTTGACCCGTCACATAGCCGTGCGCCGTCATGCTCAGCAGGCGACTGCGCAATTCGCCCTCGAACCCGTTCATCACCGAAAGAATGACGATCAGCGCCGCAACACCGAGGGCAATACCGGCCATCGAAATGCCAGTTATAAAAGAAACGAAGCGGGTGCGACGTTTCGCTCGCAAATAGCGGAGCCCGACAAAGAGTTCAACAGCGTTAATCATCGGGCGCATTAAAGCATATTCGATTCGCCGGGTAATCCGGTCGCGCCTCGGGAAACGCTCCTGAGCGATGTTTTGCAGAAACATTTTCCGAGGTTTGACTGCACGGAAAGTGTGACGCCGGTCACGCTTTCCGTGCCGCTAAATGCTCGCCGCTGCAAGGGCTGATGGGGTTCTGAGGGGAAAAGGCCATACTGAGAACCAGGTCCGTGAGGCCGGCACGGTCAGTGTGTAAAAACCTACTTGATACAGGTCGTTTTCGAGCTGGCGGCAGATGGTATAGTCGCCGGGTAAAGAAGTGGAGAGATTTAGATGTCCAAGTTTAAAGCGTTCGCCCTCATCGTCGCCGCCTCAGCGTTTGCAACTATCGCCCACGCCGAGACACTGCAAATGGGTGATACCGGGAATGCTGCTCGGTTTGAGCAGGCCGGCAAGCCCACGCGCGGTATGAGCCAGGCCAGTGTAGAAGCAGAATACGGCCCTCCACAATCAAACCAGTCCGCCGTCGGCGACCCACCGATCGCTCGTTGGGAATACGCGAATTTTGTGGTGTTTTTCGAATACGACCGGGTTATTCACGCCGTCACAAAACGTTAATCCGCCGACGTTTCGCGGGAGCGCAGCTCCCGTGCTTGTGCGATAATCGCCGGCCGAATTTTCGCCGGCAAATCCTGTGACTCGCGCACCCCTACTCATTCCGCCGCCATTAAGCGGGAAAATCACCTCGGTCGGACGCCTGATTGGCGCCAGCGCGGCGCTCGCGGCCGTAGATCTGTGGCGCAGCTCAAAGCGGCCGATCATTGTGCTCGCCCCGGAGCCGAGACAAGCGGACCAGATAGAAGCCGAGATTCGTTACTTTGCCGGCAGCGATTGCGATATCTCCCATTTCGTGGAATGGGAGACACTCCCCTACGACAGTTTCTCGCCGCACCAGGATATCGTCTCGCAACGATTGACGGTATTGAGTACGCTGCCAGCGCGAAAGAGCGGCATCGTCATTGTCTCCGCACCCTCGATTTTGCAGCGGTTGCCGCCACGAAATTATATCGCCGCGCGAACACTCGATCTCAGCAACGGGCAGACACTCGATCGTGAGGAGTTTGTCGACTCACTCACAGCCGCCGGCTACCTTCGCGTCCCGCTTGTGGGAGAACACGGTGAGTTCGCTGTTCGGGGGGCGTTGCTGGACGTATTCCCGATGGGTTCTGCGCATCCCCTGCGGATCGACTTTTTCGACGATGAAATTGAGTCGCTGCGATATTTCGATCCGGAGTCGCAAATTTCCGGCGATACCGTCACATCACTCAATATTCTGCCCGCAAGAGAGATTCCGCTCGATGCGGATGATATTCGCCTGTTCCGACGACGCTACCGGGAACGATTTGAGGGTCAACCGTCAAAATCCCGTGTCTACAGCGACATCTCGAACGGTATCGCCCACGGTGGCATTGAGTACTACCTGACATTGTTCTTTGAGGAAACCGCGACGCTGCTCGATTATTGCCCGCCTGATTCCGTACTGTTCGTTCCAGCCGATTTACAAGATCTGCTCGATGATGCCTGGGCGGGTGTTGAAGAACGTTACGAGAGTTTGCGGCATGACAGCGAACGACCGATCCTCAAACCGGCCGAGAGTTTCGTTGAACTGCAGCAATTGCAGCAGCAGATGAGCGCATTTCGATGCGTCGTGTACAGCGCCCACACGTTACCGGACAGCCCCGCAACGCTGAACGTCGCGACCCGGGTACCGCCGGCGCTAAGAATAGAAAGTCGCTATGAAGAGGCCTCCGCTGCCCTGATGCGCTTTTTGCAGGAATTTGATGGCCGAGTGCTTTTTACGGCCGATTCACCGGGTCGGCGGGAAAGTGTGCTCGATTTCCTGCACGGACACGGGCTGGATATCGAGCGCATTGAACGATGGCAGGATTTTCTCGCCTCGACGCACCAGATTGGTGTCGCGGTGGCGCCCGTCGAAGATGGCGTGTTGTTGCCGGATGCCCGCCTCGCCGTTATCTCGGAACACCAGTTGTTTGGCAGCAAACCACAACAGCGCAGTCGACGGCGGCGTGCGGAGCGCGATCCGGAAAGCATTATTCGGCAGCTCAATGATCTGCAGACCGGATCGCCGGTCGTTCACGAAGAATACGGAATAGGTCGTTACCAGGGTCTGATCACGCTTGAAGTGGGCGGCATGAGTGGCGAGTTTCTGCACCTCGAATACGCGGACAACGCCAAATTGTACGTACCGGTACACGCACTCGATCTGATTTCACGGTATACGGGAGCAACGCCGGAAAATGCACCGCTGCACCGGCTCGGCAGCGATCAATGGGCCAGGGCGAAGCGTCGAGCGATTGAGAAAATTCGTGACGTCGCCGCTGAACTGCTGGACGTGTATGCAAGGCGCGCAGCGAGACGGGGACACCGTTTCCGCTGGCCGGAAGCAGAATATCGGGCATTCGAGGACGGCTTCCCGTTTGAGCCCACCGAAGACCAGGCCCGAACGATTGACGAAGTTCTGCAAGACCTTGAGTCCGATCAGCCCATGGACCGGCTCGTTTGCGGCGATGTCGGCTTCGGCAAGACAGAGGTCGCGCTGCGAGCCGCCTTCGCGGCGGTTCAAGGCGGCAAACAGGTGGCCATACTCGTACCCACGACCTTGCTCGCGCATCAACATCTGCAGACATTTCAGGATCGCTTTGCAGACTGGCCGGTCAACATAGATGTGATTTCACGTTTCCGCTCACGCGGCGACGTCATGGACATTGTCGAAAAAATGCGTGATGGCACGGTGGACATCGTAATCGGTACACATCGCTTGTTGCAGTACGTCAAGGATTTTAAGGACGTCGGCCTGGTGGTCATCGATGAAGAACACCGCTTTGGTGTACGCCATAAGGAAACGATCAAATCGCTCAAGAGCAACATCGATGTGCTGACGCTAACGGCAACGCCCATTCCACGAACCTTGAACATGGCGCTCGGCGGTATCCGTGAGATGTCGCTCATTACCACACCACCCGCTGATCGACTCGCCGTAAAAACCTTTGTGAGCCAGTGGAACGATATGATGATTCGGGAAGCCTGCCTGCGCGAAATCAAACGGGGTGGTCAGGTCTACTTCATACACAACCGCGTCGACGATATCGGCCGCATCGGTGAAACCTTGTCAGCGCTGGTACCGGAGGCCAGTATCCGTGTCGGCCACGGGCAAATGCCGGAACGAGAACTCGAAGAGGTCATGCTCGATTTCTATCACCGTCGCTTCAACGTCCTGCTCTGCACGACGATCGTTGAAAGTGGCATCGATGTACCGACGGCCAACACCATCATCATCAATCGTGCCGATCGATTCGGGCTTGCACAATTGCATCAGTTGCGCGGCCGCGTCGGTCGCTCGCACCATCGTGCCTATGCTTACCTGGTGGTGCCGCCGCGCGCCGCCATGACCGCAGATGCCATCAAGCGCCTCGAAGCTATCGATTCCCTTGAAGACCTGGGTTCCGGATTCACGCTGGCCACCCACGATCTGGAGATTCGAGGTGCCGGCGAACTGCTGGGCGATACGCAAAGCGGGCAGATTCAGGAAATCGGTTTCGCGCTATACACGGAATTACTGACTCGTACGGTCGAGGCCATGAAATCCGGCCGCGATCCGGACCTCGATAAACCACTGAACGCCGGCGTCGACATCGATCTGCATTTGCCGGCGCTGCTGCCCGAGGATTACGTGCCTGATGTCCACCTGCGGCTCATTCTCTACAAGCGAATCGCCAGCGCGAAATCAAAGCAGGAACTACGCGATATGCAGGTCGAGTTGATTGATCGCTTTGGCCTACTGCCGGAGGCCAGCCGAAATCTGATGCGCATTGCCGCCATCAAACTTGAGGCGGCCGCATTGGGCATCGAGAAGATAAACGCGGCCGACGGTGGTGGCTATGTCCGCTTCAACGAAAAACCCCTGGTCGATCCGCTCACTGTGATTAATCTCATCCAGAATGAGGGACGAACGTATCGCATGCAGGGCGCACATCGGCTACAGTTTCACCTGGACCTTAGCGATGGCGAATCTCGCTTCCTGCAAATCGAACGATTAATGGATGTGTTGACCCCGGAAGCCGGGCCAACACAGACGCCGGCCGCGTAAACTGGAATGCATTGGATGTCACCCATCAAACTTGAAAAGCGATCGAAAAACCGCGGCAGGATGTCACGCTCACAGTGGCTGCGAACCTTTTTTGCCGGGGTCTTATGCCTGGCGGCGGTGGCCGGCGCCCAGGAAACAACATCTCTGTTGAGCGACGATACAGCCGGGGCTGAGGAAGAATTACGGCGTTACACCGTAGAAATCATCGTCTTTACCTACGCAGACAGCGTGTCATCGGGCAGCGAAATTTTTGTTGCCGACGCAGTCGATGAACCTGAGCAGACGGCGGAAGCCCTCGTGCAGACAGAAGACGAGGCGCAATCCACTGTGCCGCCCGAAGATGCCATCGCTGAGGACCCGGTCGCCGAGTACGGCGATTTTCTGGGCTATCCGGAAGATGAGGAACTTGTCGAACTGATCGCCAGTGACCGCATCGACCTGAAGGTATTGCAGCCGGATGAGCTGACGATGACGGATATCCATGAAAAACTGGTTTTGCTCGATGCCTACCGACCCGTCATGTGGGCCGGCTGGACACAAGCGACACTGACCGAAGAAGAAACGCCGAGTATTCGTCTGCGGCGACTGGGCAACTTGCCACTGAATTTTGAGGGCAGCCTGACCTTGTATCTCAGCCGATTTCTGCACCTTGTTATCGATATTTCGATGGAGGCACCGCCAGTCGTAGCGGAGCAACCGGGCCCGCCGACACCGGCGTCCGGATTCGACCGGGGATATATCGATGATTTCGGACGGCCCATTTACACCGACACGATAGTGCCTGCAGTGCATTACCGAATTGTCGAAAACCGAATTATGAAGAATGAGGATATTCGCTATTTCGATCACCCGAAATTCGGTGTGCTCGCGAAGATCACGCGTTATGAAGCACCCGCAGAAGGCGAACTAATCGAATTGGAGCCCGGTCAGCTCGTCCCCGGTCCTGCGCCCGCCGATTCAATTGCGCCGCCCGCCACAAGCAGCCGCGACTTATAGAACCCGGCGCAGAAACTCGTCGGCATCCACGCCACCCTTGCCCGCCTGAAGCATCGCGACCTTGAAGGAAACAGTGACGTACCTGGACGTCCGCGAGCGTGGATGATGCAAGCCAAGCTCCCGCACCGCCACTCCAATCCGCTTCGCGAACTCCCGCACCTTCGCCTCATCGGAGGCATGCGATAAAACGACGAGCCTGTCTCCGTATTCACTGTTAACCAGCGCAGCGACATCGCTGGCGCGTCGCAGGCAACGGCGAATCGCCTGGGCGGCTCGCCGCAGACAGGAATCGGCCGCATGGCGACCGAAGACGTGCAGATAGTCATCGAAATCATCCAGTGAAAAGGCCACCAGCGCCAGGGTCGTTTTTTCGCGCACGGCCACCGAAAAATCGTGGGCAAGCACGTCATTGAAGGCCACTGTATTCAGGAGCCCGGTGACGGGATCGTCACGGGACAGGTCGCGAATTCGTTGCTTGGCCTTGAGTAACGCCTGGCGGGCCTCCTGGTCACCCAGGGATGCGCCGTGGCCACTGGCTATCCGCCAGTAGACCGCATAAAACTGGCCCCTGTCGGCGCGGCCGTCTGTCTTGTCAGCCAGTGGCATAAGCGATAACAAATACTCCTTGCCACGCAGTTCCACAGAGATAGACGATTCCCGCCCGGCGCGAATGGTTTCGCTGACTTCCAGTGCCAATTCCCGACCGGCCAACGCTTCGACAACGTCGGCAAGCGGCTGCCCGACCGAACCCGGATCGCCCGCAATCGCCGCAAACGCGGCATTGCCAAGCACCACCGGCCAGTCCGGGCTGTCAATACGCGCCACCAGCAGCGGCTCCGCCGAACCGGCAACCAGTTTTTCGAGAATGTCCCGCCGCAACTTCATCGCCAAAATACTCGTGCATCGCGCAAATAAATGCCATGCCACAGTTCACGACTACAACCCAATGGCCCAATTAATTGGCGACCACAAGCAAGGAGATGCGTGGTGAGGTTTATCTCTGAGACCGTGCCCCGCAGGGATGCGGGGCCCGAGCTTACAGGGACGTACTTGCAGCGTGTCTCAGAGACAAACCTCACCACGTATCTCCGTAATAATTGCGACGCCCCCGGCCCCACGCCCTGAACAGGCACACCCAGCCACTCAGGCATCCAACTCCAGAACAGGCCGATCAGACCAGTGAGCCAGTTGCTCCGCAGCCGTCAGCCACGCATCACTCGCGAGCAGAGACTCGCGCAACAGCGCGCCTGTACCGTGCAGGCGCGCAAGACGCACCAGAGAGGTCGGTTTTGAATAGTCCCGCAATGACGCCACCGTCGCATTCGCCGCGCGCCGATCATTGCAAACCAGCACCATGTCGCAACCGGCAGCGAGGGCCAGGGCCGCTCTCTTGGGCACGGACCCGTAGGTGGCAGCGGCCTCCATGCTAAGGTCATCGCAAAATACGGCACCATCGAAACCCAGTTGTGAGCGCAGCTGATTGCCAATCCAATAGGGGGAGAAACCGGCGGGCAGCGAATCCGTTTCCGAAAAGACAATATGGGCCATCATGACGGCTCCAATTGACCTCTGTCGTATCAGAATTTCGTAAGGCTGCATATCATCCAGAACATCGCCGAACTCGCGTCGATCGACAGGCAGGCGTTTATGGGAATCAGCGACAACGGCACCGTGACCTGGAAAATGTTTTGCGACGGCGACCATGCCTGCATCGCGCATGCCGTGCGAGAGCGCGCCGGCGAGTTCGGCGACGACGGCGGGCTTTCTATGGAATGCGCGGTCTCCGATGACCTCGCTCACACCCCAATCGAGATCCACACAGGGAGCGAACGAGAGATCGATGCCCATAGCCCGTAGTTCAGCGCCAATCATCCAGCCGGCCGTTCGCGCGAGATCAATGGCGGCCACAGGATCGGTGTCATAGTGATGACCGAGCTGGCGCATTGGCGGAATGGCGGTAAAGCGATCACGAAAGCGTTGCACTCTACCGCCCTCGTGATCGACGGCGATGAGCAGTGGTGGACTGCGCAGGGTGCGGATTTCAGCGACCAGATCGGCGAGTTGCGTGGGTGATTCGTAATTGCGGCTAAAGAGAATAATGCCACCAACTGCGGGTTCACACAGCAAGTCGCGATCCGCAGGACTTAAGCTTAAGCCCTCGACATCCAGCATGACGGGTCCCAGTGACATACGCGCAAGACTAGCGCGAATACGGGAGGGTTCAAGAGTTGAACTAATTTTCTTAGATAAAATCGATATAGTCGCGATAACTATTTGATCTTTTTATTCTTTTCAAATAACGCAATCGACTCAACATGGGCAGTATGTGGAAACATGTCAATAATTCCCGCGGCCGTCAGGCGGTATTTCCCCGCTTCGGTCAGCTCCGCAGCATCGCGCGCCAGAGTACCGGGGTGACAGGAAACATAGACGATGCGCTCCGGCCCGAGCGCGTCGATGTGTTTGATTAACGCCTGCGAACCACTGCGTGCCGGATCAATCAAGAGGCGATCGCAACCGGCGTGTAACCAGGACTCCTTGCCCTGGATCTCGAAGAGGTCCGCTTTCAGGAATTCTACGTTGCCCAGGTCGTTGAGCATTGCATTGGCGCGTGCACGTTCCACCAGTCGTTGCTCGCCTTCGATGCCCAATACGTCTGCAGCCCTGCGAGCAAGGGGCAAGGTAAAGTTACCGATGCCGCAATAGAGATCGAGAACGCGGTGGTGCGCCTCAACCTGCAATAGCTCAATCGCGGCTGTCACCATGAGGCGGTTTACCGGGCCATTGATCTGCACGAAATCGGTTGACTCGAATTCGATCCTGACATCAAAATCCGGCAAGTCGTAGGACAGTGCCTCCGGTACCGGCTCGGGGTACAGACTCGTCACTGAATCCAGTCCGCCGCTTTGCAGGGCGACGCGCACATCGTATTGCCGGGCGAATCGAATCAGTGCGGCACAGTCGTCGTCATTGGGCGGCTCGAGAACACGAAAAATCAGCTCGACGGCGTTGTCGCCCACGCCCACCTCAATTTGTGGCAGGCGATTGCGAATACTAAGACCCTCAACAAGCTCGATAAGAGGATCGATCAGATTCCCAACCGGATCTGCAAGCACTTCGCAGCGATGCATGTCGGTCACAAATGGCGCGTGACGTTCGCGAAAGCCGACCAACACACGCCCCTTGCCGTGTACATCCTTGACCGCCAGCCGGGCACGCCGACGATAGCGCCAGCCACCGTCATCCCCGGATGCGTAAATGGGCGCCAACCATCGTTCCGGTTCGACACCACCAATGCGCTCCAGGTTATCCCGCAACGAACGCTGCTTGAGTTCGCGTTGTTCCTGCTGGGAGATGTGCTGCAATGAGCAGCCACCGCAACGGCCGAACGCCTCGCAACGAGGCTCGATCCGTGAAGAGCTGGGTTGCAGGACCTCGAGCAATTCGGCTTCATCGAACTTGCGACGAATTTTTCGGCGCAGGAAACGCACTTCTTCGCCCTCCAGCGCGCCGGCGACAAACACCTTCTTGCCGGCGACATCGGCAATGCCCCGCCCATCGTGTGTCGCCGCCACGATGCGCGCAACTTCCGGTTCACGCCGTGCCACTAGCAGCAATCCCTCAAGACGGTTCCCGCGAACTCTTGGCCCATGCCGCCGCGAACTCATTCAGGTGGGGCTCATTCATTGCCACGAGCGTAGACCTGACCAGGTCGAGCTCGCGCTCAAGATCTTGTGCATCGATATTGCCGCGCATGAATTCGAAGCGCAGGTATATGAGGTAAGTATTGAGTACGTCGGTCTCGCAGTAATTCCGGATATCCTCAATGCCGCCGTCCAGCCAGCAAGGCCACACCTTGTCGCCACTCATGCCCAGTTTTCCCGGAAATCCCAGCATAACGGCCGTCTGGTCGAGACTGGCCCTGCCGCGCATCTGGAATCCTGCCAAAACATCCATGAGATCAACGTGCCGCCAATGAAACCGGCTCAGATAATTGTTAAAGCGAAAATCCCGATCGTTGTCGCCCATTTCCCAGTAACGCGGCGCCTGTATGCCATGTTTTAAAGCGCGGTAGTGCAATACGGGCAGATCAAAGCCGCTGCCGTTCCAGGACACCAGGTCCGGCGTGTAACGATCCAGGCCATCATAGAAGCGTTTCACGATCTCGGCTTCGTCTGAGTCGGCATCGCCCAGACTCCAGACTTTGAACGTGTCTCGTGTTCGTAGCGCGACCGAGATCGCCACAATCCTGTGCTGATGCAAAGGTAGAAAATCGCGGCCACTTTTCTGTAACTGCTTGAACATCATCGCGGTGCCGACATCTTGATCCGACAGGCCGTCGAGGTCCCACATGCGGCGACCGAATTCGACATCGGGGACGGTTTCAATATCGAAGGAAAAACAGTGCATGATTCAGTCCTGCGCTTTCATGACGACGGCGAAAGCGAGAATCAGACCCGCATCGTCGCTCAAACTGACATGGCCCTCGCCGATCCCCATGCGTTCACAAACGGCCTTGCCACGTGCTGACCAGATCACCAGCGGTTTTCCCCATTCGTTGTTGATGATGCCAATGTCAGCCACCCACACGCCGTGCGCGAAACCCGTACCCATCGCTTTAACAACCGCTTCCTTGCCAGCGAATCGCATCGCCAGAAACCGTACCGGCCATTTGCTACGATCAAAGAGTTCACGCTCTTCATCCATCAGCAGACGATCAACAAATCGATTGCCGAAGCGATCGTAAGTCTCCTGAATGCGGGACAACTCGACGATATCCGTACCAACACCAAATATCATGTTCAGTTCACGCTCGGGCGGCTTGCATAAGACGCTTCATCTCGCCGACCGCAAATTCAAGGCCGTCGAATACTGATCGCGCGATGATGGCATGTCCAATGTTCAATTCGGCAATTTCGTCGATTGAAGCAACCGCTGCTACATTCTCATAGTGAAGACCGTGACCCGCATGAATCGTCAGACCCAGCTCATGACCATAACGAGCAGCGTCTGCAATCCTCTCGAGTTCTTGCTGTTGAATGGCTCCACTGGCCTCTGAATAAGTGCCCGTGTGCAGTTCTACGACTGGCGCACCAACTGCGACTGCCGCGTCCAGTTGCTCTCGTTCCGGATCGATGAACAGGGACACGCGAATGCCTCGCGACAGGAGTTGTCGACAGGCGGCGCCAATCTTTTCAAATTGACCCGCGACATTCAGTCCGCCCTCCGTCGTAAGTTCCTCACGGCTTTCCGGTACCAGGCAACAGTCCTGCGGGCCGACCTTCAATGCGATCGCGAGCATCTCTTCGGTCACCGCCATTTCCAGATTCAGATGGGTCTGCATTGCCGCAACATATCGCTCCAGATCGTGATCCTGGATGTGCCGCCGATCCTCACGCAGGTGCATGGTGACACTGTCGGCCCCGGCCCGCTCAGCCGCCAGTGCGGCCGCGACCGGACACGGGTAATTTGTTCCCCGCGCCTGCCTGAGCGTCGCAACGTGATCGACGTTAATCCCAAGATGTTGTGCTGTTTTCAAGAAATTGATCTCCGACTTGCCAATGTGCCCCTGTCAGGTCCCCTGGTTTTTTTCAGATCGCGCAGAACCTTGCGGCTGTTCAGTTCCTTGCCGTCCAGCCGATGCGCGATGACGTTGCGCAGCAACCGGCTGGCACAACTCAGTGTATCGGCGTTGGAAAATTCCTGCCGCCGGATTGCGCCGAGTTGGCGGCCGGAAAATACCATCGTACCAGTGCGATCCGCCGCCGCGACCGGGCCCTGATCCGCACGATACTCGTAATGTTGTTCTGCTTGCAATGGCTGATGAGATTGACTGTCATGATCGAGGCTTAGCGCATAGCCCAACAGCCGCAACAACTCCATTTCGAATTGACGCAATAGTGGCGCAACGTCCGAATCTGCGGAGAGATGTTTGACGGTGGCCGCATAGGCATCGAAAATTTCCGGCTGCGGGTCATGGCGGTGCAGGAGTTTCAAGAGAAGCTCGTTAATGTAGTAGCCCGACATCAACGCATCTCCCGTCAGCTGTACCGCTTTGCCATCCATATCAGCCCCGGTCAAGGTGCCCAGTTCCGAACGCATGAACCAGGACAGGCTAAGTGGCATGAAGGGTCGTAAAATGCCCCGCAAGCGCGATTTTGCTGAACGAGCACCCCGTGCTATGACGGAGATTCTGCCATGCTCCCGAGTAAGGACGTCAAGAATTCGGCTGGTATCCCGGAACGGACGGTGATGCAACAACCACGCCGATTGATTCTGTACTCTCCGGGCACCGCCGCTCACGGCGTATCGTAACCGAGGCTTAGAAGATCCTTCTCGCTATCCGCCCAGTTATCCTTCACCTTGACCCATAGCTCAAGATGAACCGGCACACCGAATTCTTCTTTCAGTTCCAGTCTTGCGGCACGACCCACGCGTTTCAATACCGCCCCCCCCTTGCCGACCACGATGCCCTTCTGACTATCGCGTTCCACCCAGATGACCGCATGAATAGCGATACCGTGTTTATCGCGTTCGCTGTGTTCTATCTGTACGGTCAGTCCGTAGGGGATTTCCTGCCGCAACTGAACGGTAAGCTTTTCCCGAATCAATTCGGCCGTACGAAACGACTCACTACGATCCGAGATCATGTCTTCCGGAAACAACAGCGGCGATTCCGGCAAGAATTCCGGAATCAGCTTCATCAGTGAATCCAGGTTTTCATTTCGTGTTGCCGAAATCGGCACGACATCCGAAAACGCATACCGCGCCGCCATCTCCTCGATCGTCCGCAACAGCTCCTCTCGCGGGTGCACCCTGTCAATCTTGTTGAGTACGGCAATGGCAGACGCTTTGCTATCGCGTAACCGTTCAAGCACGTCCTGGTCTTCATCGGTCCAGCGATCAGCCTCAACGACGAAGAGAACCAGATCAGCATCGATCAACGCATTCGCCGCTGTCTTGTTCATCATGCGATTCATTGCCTTACCGGCATTGCGGTGCAAACCCGGCGTATCGACAAACGCGATTTGCACGGTATCCGTAGTGTGCAGCGCCAGTATTCGATGCCGTGTTGTCTGCGGCTTTCGCGTGACAATACTGATCTTGCTGCCAACGATGGTGTTGATCAGCGTTGACTTGCCGACATTAGGACGGCCCACTACGGCTACGAAGCCCGCACGAAAGTTGCCTGCATTCATCTTTTCATGACCTTGAGCAACATTTCCGTTGCCGCTTGTTGTTCGGCATCACGGCGCGAGCTGCCACGTCCCGCCGTGCTCAGTTGCAGAGCCTCGATACGACAACTCACCTCGAAAACCGGCTTGTGTGCCTTGCCGCTGGACTTTTCCATTCGATAGGCCGGCAATGCGTAACCATCGGCCTGAAGAAATTCCTGCAGGCGGGTCTTGGGGTCTTTCAACGATTCGGAATCCGGCAATTCGGCCGCAAGTGGTGCAAAGAGACCGCGGATCACGTTTTCCGCCGCCACAAATCCGCCATCCCTATAGATCGCCGCCAACAATGCCTCGAGTGCGTCCGCGAGAATGGACCCTCGACGGTGCCCGCCGGTCTTCTTCTCACCGGAACCGAGGATAATATGCTCACCGAGGCCGATAGCCGCCGCAACTTCGGCCAGGTGGGTATCCTTGACCAGCGATGCCCGTAACCGGCTCAGGTCACCCTCGTTCGCGTCCGGTCGTTGCTGACAGACGATATCGGAAACCACGAAATCGAGTACGGCATCGCCGAGAAATTCCAGCCGTTCATTGTTGCGCCGCGCCGCACTTCGGTGGGTCAACGCTTCCTTGAGTAAGGCCGGATCCTGAAACTGATAAGCGAGCGTTTTCTGCAGCCACCTGGCTGTTTTGTCCACGAGTGATTCTCTAAGTAGGCCGATGTCAGCCGATCGAGCGCCGTTCAGGCGGGACCGATCGATAATGTAAGCTCTCAGATGAGAGTGTATGACATCCGGCCAGCGGCCGCATTGGAATTAGCGCCGAACCAGGGCCTTTTTATCGAAGTGAACACTAAACGATACGTTGCCGACGAAATCCGCCTTGTGATCGTAGACCACGGCAACCTGGAAACCGCCATCGCTGGAAGTCACCTTTACATCGCGAGCCGTAATCAGTGAAATATTCTCAATATCGAAGCGCCGGCTAATGGATTTCTTGATCTCGCCGCGGGTCGGATTCTGGCCATCGTATTCCTTGCGAACCCCGTCGATGACGGATGCGATAGCGACATAGTTGAGATATATCGGTGCCAGACGAATACCGGCATAGCCAAACATGCCCATGAAGACGACCAGGATGAGAAGCCCCAGCGTTGTCATTCCCGCCTGATTGCGACGACGACGCAATGCCGCCCGGCCGGTCACGGCAAGATCCTCGCAAGATTTAGGCTGCTGACTGTTAATCCGCATGTTGTCTACTACCTCAAGAACGAATGTACTACTGATTTGCACTCCAACGGTATCGTGACTTTAGCTGCTAAATCAGTGACTCACACCACACTATTGAATCTTTTTGCCAATTCGCTGCCAGGCCGGCCACTCAATCCCGTCCATATGCATCCAGATACGCACGGCCTCACCCACCAGGTACTCTTCCTTAATGACGCCAATGAAGCGACTGTCGCGGCTGTTATCGCGATTGTCACCCATCATAAAATAACTGCCTGGCGGCACGACGTACATACCATCGCGCATTGTATTGCCCGGGCTGGCGATCAGGATCGCATGCTCACGTCCTCCCAGGTTTTCAATAAACTGCGGAATATTGCCGTGCGTGGGCGAAATCGGGTCGCGATTCAATTCCACCAGTTCACCATTGATAGTCAGTCGGTGCTCCTGATAAACAATTTTATCACCCGGCAGGCCAACCACACGTTTTATGTAATTGACGCTCGTATCCGACGGCAAGCGAAATACAACCACGTCGCCACGTTGTGGCTCACCGACTTCGATTATCTTTTTTTCGAGAACCGGTAACCTAAGCCCGTACACATATTTCTTGACGAAGATGTAATCGCCTTGCAGCAGCGTTGGCATCATGGAGCCGGATGGAATTCGAAACGGCTCGAAGATGAACGATCGAATGATCAGGACAAAAAACAGCACCGGAAAAAAAGAACGCGAATATTCAACAAGCAGGTTCTCGGACCGCTCCCCGGCATCGCCCAACGTTTCCTCTTTGCTGAGAAAAATTCGGTTGTATAAAACCACGGCGCCACTCAAAGCGGTCAGAACAACCAGTATTAAAGCCAGTCTCATACCTTCCCCTACTCCTTACTTGTCCATTCGCAAAACCGCCAGAAATGCTTCCTGCGGAATTTGCACAGAACCGATCTGTTTCATGCGTTTCTTGCCGGCTTTCTGCTTCTCCAGCAACTTTCGTTTGCGCGAAATATCGCCGCCATAACATTTCGCGGTAACATTCTTGCGCAGCGCCTTGACGGTACTACGCGCGACTATTTGCCCGCCAATCGCCGCCTGGATGGCAACATCAAACATTTGCCGCGGAATCAATTCCCGCATTTTATCCACCAGATCGCGCCCGCGGTTTTTTGATTGTTCCCGGTGCACGATTATCGAAAGTGCGTCGACGCGCTCCTTGTTAATCAATATGTCGAGACGAATGAGCGAAGCCGGTTCAAATCGTTCGAACTGATAGTCAAAAGAAGCATAACCCCGACTCACTGATTTCAATCGATCGAAGAAATCCAGTACAACTTCCGCCAACGGGATTTCGTACCGCAGCGACACCTGGCCGCCCAGGTAATGCAGATGGACCTGCACGCCTCGTTTTTCGATACACAACTTCATGACAGCACCGACGTACTGCTCGGGCACCAGAATATTGGCCGATATAATCGGTTCACGCAGTTCGACAATTTCGTTGATCGCAGGAAGTTTCGCAGGATTGTCAACGCTGATAACGTTGCCGTCGGTCATGAGCACTTCGAAAATCACGGTCGGTGCCGTCGTAATCAAGTCGAGGTTATACTCCCGTTCCAGACGTTCCTGCACGATTTCCATGTGCAACATGCCAAGAAAGCCACAGCGAAAACCGAAGCCCAGTGCAGCCGACGATTCCGGTTCGAAATGCAGTGCCGCATCGTTTAGTCGCAATTTTTTCAACGCTTCCCGGAAATTTTCGTAGTCGTCGGAACTGATCGGAAACATCCCGGCAAAAACGCGCGGTTGCACTTTCTTAAAACCCGGTAGTGGTGTCTCGCAGGGGTTCGCCGCCAGCGTCAGCGTATCGCCGACAGGCGCACCGTAGATATCCTTGATGCCGGCGATAACATAGCCGACTTCACCCGTAGCCAGTTGCTCGCGGTCTGTCATTTTGGGCGTGAAGCTGCCGACGCGATCAGCATTGTAGGCACGCTGAGTCGATACGACGGTAATTTTACTGCCCTTTTTCAGACACCCGTTGACGATGCGCACAAGCGACACGACGCCGACATAGTTGTCGAACCAGGAATCGATAATCAGTGCTTGCAACGGCAGGTCCGGGTCACCCTTGGGCGGCGGAATTTTTGCCACCAGTTGCTGCAGCAACTCTGGTACACCGACGCCGCTTTTGGCACTAACGCGCAGCGCATCCTGCGCTTCGATGCCAATGATGTCCTCGATTTCAGCGATGACTCGATCCGGGTCCGCGGCATCCAGATCGATCTTGTTCAGTACCGGCAATACCTCCAGCCCCTGGTCGATGGCGGTAACGCAGTTGGCGACACTTTGTGCCTCCACGCCCTGGGCTGCATCGACCACCAGCAATGCCCCTTCACACGCCGCCAGCGAACGTGAAACTTCGTAGGAAAAATCTACGTGCCCGGGTGTGTCAATAAAATTGAGCTGATAGGTCTGACCGTCATCCGACTGGTAGTCCAGGGACACGCTCTGTGCTTTGATCGTGATGCCGCGTTCGCGCTCGATATCCATTGAATCAAGCACCTGAGCGGACATTTCGCGTTCTTCAAGCCCGCCACACAACTGTATAAACCGATCTGCAAGCGTCGATTTTCCATGGTCGATATGGGCAATGATGGAGAAGTTTCGAATTTTGTCCATGGACTGCGATCTTGGCTGCGAATCTGTTGACCCGGACCGGTACTCCGTCGGGGCGAAATGGATGAATCCAGGCCCGTAGCCTGAACGCGGCGAAGTATATATGTTTAACCTGGCGGGTGCGCAGACTTAGGCCGCGGACAAAGCGGCGTTGATCGCATCTTCATCCAGGTGATACTGACAGACAAAGTGCCCGTCCATTTCGACGACCGGAATGCGGGTAGCGTACTTTTCGCTCCAGCTGGCCTTTGCGTCAATGTTTAGCACCTCGATCTCGGCGCGCCCCCGAATCATTGGCTGTAACCGCTCAACAAGCTGCTCGCACAAATGACAGCCCGGGCGACTGTATACCTGGAGCAGTGGCAGTTTCATTACGACCCGGCGTACCCGCTGATCGACGGTAGCATTCGACTCACGCAGCCGCCGCGTCGCGCCAGCGTACGACCGACAAAGCCTCCCGCCAACAGGCCGAATATCGCGAACCCCAGCGCAAGTGCATCGGCCAGAGGATCAATCAGCAAATAGGCCGACCCGGAGAACAGCAGCAAGCCACCCAGGGGCGCGCCGTACACGAATAATGCGGCTCGTACGAGGTCCGTCGGTGCCAATGAGAGAGTGACTCGATCCCCGGCGGCAACGGTCAGGCCCGCGGTGACCCGGACCGTCAGGGCAACCACACCCCGGGTCGAACCCACCATTCCCGCCCCGCAGCCTTTGCCCGCAGCACAGCGCGGACAGGCACTTCGATCCGCAATCTCCACGCGTGCCCGACCATCGACGATGGAAATGACAGTCGCTACGGGGTCAGTCATTGAGGGTACCGTTCGTCGGAAACACGGCCAGACTATTTTCGCCGCATCGAGACTGCGATACGACGAACCGTTGCCGGCGGCACTTCGCCAATGACCGTGATGAGGTAGTCGTCTCGTTCAACACTGTACGAGTTCGATGCGCCGACCGTCGAACGTTCGGCGACAGCGCCATCCTGTTTCACCGCGATAAAAACTGATACCGTCGCCAGTCCATCGCCGTACATCATGTGCGTTACAGGGTTTTCGGTATCCTCTGTAATCTCCTGAGTGGCCGATATCAAGCGGAATCCGGCGGGTATCTCATCGCCAATCCAGTCTGACTCGACATTGACGATCTCGGCTCGAACCGGTTCCGCATACCACGTGTAATCATCAAGATTAAACGACGATGTCAGCGACTGTTGCGGGATTTCGATACCCAGTTCGATATCGGCAAACTTAAGCTGCTCAAGAAGGGCTCCGTCCCCGGCAACCAACTCCGTCCGCAAGGGAAAAGCCGTTTCCCTGTCCAGCCAGATCCGATGTCCGAACCGGTAGCCGTCATGCGGGCGAATGGCCAGCAACAAAGCACGTCGTCCTGCGACGCGCTCCTCCCGAACAATGGAGAGATCGTATTCGCTGCCAAAACGCAGCTCGCTGGCAGGCAAGGTGGAAAACAAGGTGCTATCGTCATTCCAGCGTTCAATCAGGACTGATTTTCGGTCCGGCAGAACGCAATGCACTTCATTGCCGTTGCGAATGATTTCAAGACCATTGCCTTCCTGCGTCACTATTTTTTCATGCACAACACCGTCAATCACTTTGTGCAGTACCTTCAACGCTTCCGACTGTCCGTTACGACGTCGGATCACGGTTCCTTCAAAATCAATGGTGGTAATAACCAATGACATACGGTCCAGCCATTCATTCGGCGTGGCCGACTCGGCATTCGCCGTCGTCGTGCCAACCACCAACAAGAATGCCAGCGTAAAATGGCGGACGATCAGTTTTCGCTTCGACTTCACGGTCTGATCAGTTCCCGGTTACTTTCGCGGCGTTGTCCGGCATCTCGTCGAGTACGAGCGGGTTTTCAAGCGTGTTGCGCAGCTGGGGTTCTATTTTGACAAGCTCGCCTTCACGCAGCTCAAGCGTAACGAGCCGAGTAAGAATATTTGCACCGCCACCACCCGATCGTTCTTCGTGCTGCAGATAGTACTGCATCAGCATATCGCTCGGACTATCCGCGACAAATTCGCTGGAGAGCTGTTCTGTGTACATTGACGAATCGTCGATAGCGACAGCGCCAAATTCCGCATTTCCCGCCGCCAATTCCGCGTCGTCAATCCCGCCTACTGTACGCAATCCAATCAAGGCTGCTACCGCAACGAATGCAGCAACCGCCACGCCGGCCACAGGGCGGAAGAATCGCGATGGTACAAATTCCACCACCGGCACCTCTGCCGGCAGGTCTCCACCGAGCGCCGCCGCAATACGGCCGCGTAGCTGACTCATCCCGGCCAACTCCTGCTCACCACGAATCAGGCGGCCCAGTTGCAAATACTCCGCAACCTGCTGCCGCAGCACAATGTCCTGGCCCAATCGTCGTACCAATAATTCGGATTCGTTCTCCGGCAGTTCGCCATCAACAAATGCGGAGAGCTGAATTTTTAGTGCATCATTCATCATTCACCCTGGCGGGACCGAGTCCCTACCCTCTGTTTAGTCGATCAAATTTCCGATTTTCTTACCAATTGCGTCGCGGGCGCGAAAGATCCGTGACCGAACCGTGCCCACCGGACACTCCATCGTTTGAGCAATTTCCTCGTAACTCATACCATCAAGTTCCCGCAGGACAATGGCCGTCCGTAAATCTTCGGGCAACGCCTCGATCGCGCGTTGCACCGTCTCGCTTAACTCTTGCCGCAAGGTAACGCCTTCCGGCGTGTCCGTTTCCTTGAGTTTGGCATGCAAATCAAATTGTTCCGGATCCTGTAAATCCAGTTCGATGTCCAGGGGGCGTCGGCGCTGTGCGGCCAGATAATTCTTGGCAGTATTCACGGCGATTCTGTACAGCCAGGTGTAGAAGGCGCTATCGCCGCGAAAACGCGGCAGCGCGCGGTAGGCTTTAAGAAAAGCCTCCTGCGTAATGTCCAGTGCCTGGTCCGGATCTCGCACATATCGCATCACCAAATTCACAATCTTGTGCTGGTATTTCAATACCAGCAGATCGAATGCTCCCTTATCACCCTTCTGGACGCGACGGACCAGTTGGGCATCGGTTGGCTCAGCCACTATTCCGTCTCGTATCAACACCCGGAACACAAGCAACACCAACTCCCGGGTAGACCGGCAGGTGAAGCGAAAGTTCTCTGGATGGCGCGTTATTCATGGGTTTTATGCCGAAATGTGATGGAGTTAATGCGACCGGTGCTACGCAGCGGAGGATGGTAGCAGTCTGGCCCGAACTATTCATGATTCGTCCGGGCTAAACGTTATGTGTCCATATAAGATGCAAACGCCGCCAGGTTGCCGACCGACAATCGCGTCTGCGAATAAATTCAACATAATATAACCCGTCGTCGAAACCCAAGCGTAGCCAGGCCCAGCGTCTCAGTACAACACTACCTTTAAGTATTTGTATATCTTGAGCTTTCCCAAGCGCATCGTGACCGATCATGCGCCCTTGCGGATCCAATGCCAGGGCATGAACCCGGGCGAAGCCGCGCATCTGCCGCCTGAGCTCGCACAGGGTATCCGCCGTCCAGGCGGCACCCAGGATGACTCTGATTTCGATCGCAGTATGCAAGTGTCCGACGATAACGATACCCAGCAGCAACAACAGCCAGCCGCTCAACATCAGATACGCACGTGAACGGGCCTTCGGCAGGAGCTCAATTGCGCATTTGGAGGATGATGCGATCCTGGGCCGCTTGACCGGTTTGCTCACCCCCCATTAGATACGCTTTCAATTGCGGATCCGACAGCATCAAAAGTTCATGGAATGCCGTTTTTTCCTCGTCAGAAGCCTGTGGATAGGCATTCTCCAGGTGTTTGAGCAGCAGTTCGTCCAGTTCCCGCATGCCACGACGGCATTGCCAGCGGAGTTTCGAAGGATACATTGAGCGCGGTCAGTGGCGACGCTCAATGAGCATTTTTTTGGTCTCAGCGATCGCCTGAGCCGGATTCAGCCCTTTCGGGCAGGTTTGCGTGCAATTCATGATCGTGTGGCAGCGATACAATCGAAACGGGTCTTCCAGATCATCGAGCCGTTCGCCCTTCGCTTCGTCGCGACTGTCGACCAGCCAGCGATAGGCCGCCAACAATGCAGCCGGACCGAGATAGCGATCGCTGTTCCACCAGTAACTCGGACAACTGGTCGAACAGCAGGCACACAGTATGCAGGCCGCAGGATCGTCGATGCGTTCCTGATCCTCTTTGCTTTGCAGCCGCTCCTGATCGGGAGGCGGCGGCGTGCGTGTCTGTAACCAGGGTTTGATGGAAGCATATTGCGCATAAAAATTGGTCAAATCAGGCACAAGATCCTTGACGATCGGCATATGCGGCAACGGATAAATTTTTGTCTCGCCTTTGCCGTGCTCTGCTGTCACGGTGCACGCGAGTGTATTGCCGCCATCGATGTTCATTGCGCATGAACCACAAATCCCCTCCCGGCAGGAACGCCGGAACGTCAGCGTGGGGTCAATCTCATTCTTGATCTTGATCAGGACATCGAGAACCATCGGGCCGCAGCTGGCCATATCCACATCGTACGTATCCATACGCGGGTTTTCACCGCTGTCCGGATCGTAGCGATACACCGCAAAACGCCGGATGTCCGTCGCGCCGTCGGGCGCCGCAAAGTGACGGCCTTTAGTGATCCGCGAATTGGCAGGTAATCGAAATTCGGCCACGTCTTACTCCTGAAACCGGCTGGTAGCCTGTTGAAAAACTCTGTTTCTCGACAGGCTGCGTACGGTACAGGGATGTACCGTCATTTTTGATGGCTGCAAGCCATCGAAAATGCGAGCTATTCGAAAACCACGTTTTTCGAATAACGGTATTGAAAATACCATGGATGGTTTTTTCAATAGTCTAGTAAACACGGGCTTTGGGCGGTACCGCCTCAACCTCGTCCGTCAAGGTCTGTTCATGCACGGGGCGATATTCGAATCGCACCGCTCCCGGCCCATCGACAAAACTGGAGGTGTGTTTCATCCAGTTCACGTCGTCGCGATCGGGATAGTCTTCCCGCGCGTGCGCGCCACGACTCTCGGTGCGATTCGCCGCCGAATTGATCGTCGCGGTTGCATTCAGCAGAAGGTTTTCGAGTTCCATCGTTTCAATCAGGTCGGTATTCCAGATCATTGAGCGATCGGATACCTGCACATCGTCGAACGAAGAAAATGTCTGCTGCAACATTTCCACACCTTCTGCAAGCGTGTCGCCCGTACGAAACACGGCCGCATGATTCTGCATGATTTTTTGCATCTCAAGGCGAATTTCCGAGGTCTTGCGCGAACCCTTTGCGTTGCGCAGCGCATCCAGTCGGGCGACGCTGTTATCACCGGCGTCGGCCGGCAGGTTCTGATGTCGCGCGCCGGGCTGCAAAGTCTCGGAACAATGATGCGCCGCCGCGCGGCCGAAAACGACCAGGTCGAGCAAGGAATTGGAGCCAAGCCGGTTTGCGCCGTGAACCGACACGCAGGCTGCTTCACCCACCGCCATCAGACCCGGCACCACCGCCTCCGGGTCGCCGTCTTTCGAATGAACCACTTCGCCGTTGTAGTTCGCCGGTATGCCGCCCATGTTGTAGTGCACCGTCGGCAGTACCGGGATCGGTTCCCGGGCGACGTCGACGGCGGCGAAAATACGCGACGATTCGGCGATGCCCGGCAGACGTTCTTCAATAACTTCCGGACCCAGATGCTCCAGATGCAGATGAATATGATCTTTCTCCGCACCCACACCGCGGCCTTCGCGGATTTCGATCGTCATCGCACGGCTGACAACATCGCGCGAAGCAAGGTCCTTCGCATTCGGCGCATAGCGTTCCATGAAGCGTTCACCGTCGGAATTGGTCAGGTAGCCCCCCTCCCCGCGAACGCCTTCGGTGATCAGCATGCCGGCACCGTAAATGCCTGTCGGATGGAATTGTACGAATTCCATGTCCTGTAACGGTAAACCTGCGCGCAACACCATCGCGTTGCCGTCACCGGTACAGGTGTGTGCTGAAGTACACGAGAAAAAGGCCCGGCCGTAGCCACCCGTCGCAAGAATGACCTGGTGCGAACGAAACCGGTGCAGGCGCCCCGTCGCCAGATCGATCGCAACGACACCGCGACAGGCACCCTGCTCATCCATGATCAGGTCAATCGCGAAATATTCGATGTAGAATTCGGCTTCGTGTTTCAGCGACTGTTGATACAGCGTATGCAACATCGCATGCCCGGTCCGGTCCGCGGCGGCACAGGTTCGTTGTGCCGTGCCCTCGCCATAGTGGGTGGTCATGCCACCGAAGGGACGTTGGTAAATACGCCCGTCCTCGGTACGTGAAAACGGCACACCGTAATGTTCGAGCTCGATAACGGCGTCCGGCGCTTCCTTGCACATGTATTCGATCGCATCCTGATCGCCCAGCCAGTCGCCACCCTTGATCGTGTCGTACATGTGCCAGCGCCAGTCGTCCTGCCCCATGTTGCCGAGCGCGGCGCTGATCCCGCCTTGTGCCGCCACAGTATGGCTGCGGGTCGGAAAAACTTTCGTTATGCAGGCCGTCGCAAAACCTGCCTGTGCCAGGCCAAAGGTTGCCCGCAGACCGGCACCGCCCGCGCCGACCACGATGACGTCATAACTGTGATCAATGAATTCGTAGTCGCTCATCAACCGGCACCGAAGGCAATTTTCAAGACGGCGAAAACGCCCGCCATCGCAATAGCGGCGTGGAAAAATTTGTTCAGTATCAAACTGACCACCTTCATAAAGGGCCCGTGTACGTAATCTTCGATGACCACCTGCAGACCAAGACTTGAATGATAAGAGAGAACCAGACCCAGCAGCAGTAACAGCACACTGTTCCACGGCTGCCCGATCCAGCGCTGTACGGCCGCATGATCCAGAACGGTCAATGGCGATAGTGCGAGCAAGAACCAGGCACCCAGCACCAGCAACGCGACCGCCGTGACGCGCTGCGCCCACCAGTGACCGGTCCCGTCTTTGGCCGAGCCGGAACCCAGCACCTTACCCAGCGGAGAACGGAGACTCACGCCAGCCACCAGTAAACCAGCGTCATAACAACCGAGGTCACCACCACCAGCCAGGCCGACCGGTTTGCCTGATTTTTTTCAAAACCCTTACCGACGTCCCAGAAAAGGTGCCTGACGCCGTTACACAGGTGAAAGAAAAACGCGAAGCTCCAGCCAACAAGGGCGATCCGGCCCAACGGCGTTCGCATCAAATCGACAAATGCCTGATAGTCCGTACGGCCGCCCGCCGCCGCCATCAACCAGACGACGTAAACGATCAGGCCGACAGCCAATGCAACACCGGTCATACGATGCACAATGGACAACGTCATGGTAATGGGCCAGCGGTAAACTGACATGTGCGGCGACGTCGGTCGCCCGGAATTGCTCATCATTCAGCAACCACCCTGATGATCCGTACGGTGCTTACGTCAGAAATCAATACATCGACCATTTTTTTCCCAGTCTCCATACCGTGTTGGATCCAGCCCCGGGCGACCGCCGATTTCTTTCTCGGAACCGCTGCCGTCTTGCGTAGAATCCGGGTTATGATCCGCCAATGGGCTGCCGTCCGGTTTCGGTGGCTCGATACTTTTTGCTTGCTCACCCGACATGCGCGGATTATGCCAGAGTCCCTGCGGAGATGCAGGATATCCTGCCACCTGACGGATACCACCGAATCGATATCATGCGCCCGACTTATTACACGATCATCCGGTTTTCCGGCACCGATCGACACTCGTTTCTGCAAGGCCAGTTGACCCAGGACCTTGACGAGCTGCGCGACGCATTCAGTCTCCCGGCCGCCTTGTGCAGTGCCAAGGGCCGTGTCATCACGACCTGTCGATTGTTTGACCTGGAGGATTCGACGGGCATGGCGCTGCCGGCATCCATGGCCGATGCCGTCATGCGGAGACTGGCCATGTACAAACTACGGGCCGACGTGGAGATGCACATTGGCGACAACGATTGCCTCATCGGCGCGTTCCGGGACGCCGGCATCGAGACGATCGACCCGTTCGACATCGAACAGTGGCAACGACAACGGGTAGCAGCGGGTCACGCTGACATAGTCCCTGAGAATTCGGAACAATACACACCGCACATGCTAAACCTGGACCTCACGGGCGCGATCAGCTTCACCAAGGGCTGCTATACCGGCCAGGAAGTCGTGGCACGCACTGAACACCTGGGTAAGGTCAAACGGCGCCTGAATCGCTACCGACTGTCCGGCGGCGACGCAAAGATCGGCGACAAGCTCTACGCAGGTGAACGCGATGCCGGAAAAGTCGTCAACGTCGCCGGCGATGAAATACTCGCGGTAACACCGGTGCACTTGCATCAGGATGTCTTGCAGCTAGAACACGGCACGGCCACGCCTCTCCCCTTGCCGTACGAGATTCACTAACAGGGGATCGCGCCTCAGGTGACGCTCCTACAATCATTCTATTGGCACCGCTGTAGGAGCGTGACCTGACACGCGACCGGGGCTAAGCGGGTCGCGCCTCGGGTGACGCTCCTACAATTATTTTATTGGCACTCCTGTAGGAGCGTGTCCTGACACGCGACCGGGGCTAAGCGGGTCACGCCTCGGGTGACGCTCCTACAATTATTCTATTGGCACTCCTGTAGGAGCGTGACCTGACACGCGACCGGGGCTAAGCGGGTCACGCCTCGGGTGACGCTCCTACAATTATTTTATTGGCACTCCTGTAGGAGCGTGACCTGACACGCGACCGGGGCTAAGCGGGTCGCGCCTCGGGAGACGCTCCTACAATTATTCTATTGGCACTCCTGTAGGAGCGTGACCTGACACGCGACCAGGCTCAAGAGGATCACGCCTCGGGTGACGCTCCTACAATGGTTCTTTCGGCACTGCTGTTGGAGCGTGTCCTGACGCGCGACGCGGCAGACAGACATCGAAAAATCCGGGCGGGTTGGTGCCGAGGGTAGACATCCGTGATTGAGTCAAGGCCCTCCGAGTGAACGGATGTCTACCCTCGGCGCCAACCCGCGAAACACGGATACCCGTTCTCCGCGCCAATCCACAAACCCGGTCAGTCAAACACCTCCGGCCGCATATACGGAAACAGCAATACATCCCGTATCGATGCCGAATCCGTCAACAACATCACCAGTCGATCAATGCCAAGCCCAAGACCGGCCGTCGGCGGCAATCCATACTCCAGCGCGCGAATGTAATCGTGATCGTAAGACATCGCCTCGTCGTCGCCGGCCGTTCGATTGGCCACCTGCTCGCGAAAACGTTCAGCCTGATCTTCAGAGTCGTTGAGCTCGGAAAATCCATTGGCGAGTTCGCGACCGGTCACGAAAAACTCGAAACGATCGGTGATAAAGGGATCGTCGTCATTACGCCTCGACAACGGTGACACTTCGGTGGGATACGCCGTAACAAACGTGGGCTCGACCAGCTGCGATTCGCAGGTCTTGTCGAAAATTTCGATTTGCAACTTGCCGGCACCCGCACCGTCATGCACGTTGGCGCCCAGCTTACGGGCGAATTCAGCCAGGTAGTCACGATCACGCAATCGCGCGGAATCGATGTCGGGATTGTATTTTTTGATAACGTCTTCGACCGTAATGCGTGCGAAGGGCTGGTCGAAATCAATTTCATCGCCTTGGTAGGTAACGGTGGTCGAACCGAGAATCGACTGACACAGCCCCCGGAACAAGGCTTCGATCATAACGATCAGGTCATTGTAGTCCGCATAGGCACGATACAATTCGAGCATCGTAAACTCGGGATTGTGCTGGGTGGAAACACCCTCATTGCGAAAACTGCGATTAATTTCATAGACGCGCTCGAAACCGCCGACCACCAGCCGTTTCAGGAAGAGCTCCGGAGCAATGCGCAAAAACAAAGGCATATCGAGTGCATTGTGGTGCGTTTCGAAGGGCCGCGCGACCGCGCCGCCAGGGGTCGAATGCATCATGGGTGTTTCAACTTCCAGAAAATCCTGAGCATCCAGAAATGAACGAATGTAGGTAATGATTTGCGAACGCACGCGGAAAACCTTGCGGCTTTCTTCGTTCATGATCAGATCGACGTAGCGCTGCCGATAACGAATCTCCTGGTCCGCCAGACCGTGAAACTTTTCCGGTAACGGTCGCAATGATTTGGTCATTAAACGCACATCGTCGGCCATGACGGTAAGCTCGCCGGTATTCGTTTTAAACAGCGTGCCGGTTGCACTGACGATATCGCCGACATCCCACTTTTTAAATCGCTGGTACAGACCATCGGCGAGACGATCACGCTCGAGACGAATCTGAATCTGCGTGGTCCGATCCTGCAGCTTGATGAAACTGGACTTCCCCATCACCCGCTTGACCATCATGCGACCGACAACATTGACGTGCACGGCCTCTTCGCGCAGATGATCGCCATCGTGCCCGCCATAAGTCTGGTGTAACTCTTCCGCCAGCGCATTGCGGCGAAAATCGTTCGGATAGGCGTTGCCGGCCTCTCGCAGTTCGGCCAGTTTTCGTCGCCGCTCCGCGATCAGCGCATTCTCATCCGCCGCATTGTGTTTTTTTTCGTTCACTTACAATCCCTGCTTTAAACTGGCTTCGATAAAAGCATCGAGGCCACCATCGAGTACGTTTTGAGTGTTACCGGTTTCCACGCCGGTACGCAAATCTTTAATGCGGCTCTGGTCCAGAACATACGACCGAATCTGGCTGCCCCAGCCAACATCCGCTTTGCTGTCCTCTATCACCGAAGCTTCTGCACGACGCTGCTGCAACTCGAGCTCATACAGCTTCGCCTTCAGCTGCTTCATTGCCGTCGCCTTGTTCTTGTGCTGCGAGCGGTCATTTTGACATTGTACGACCGCGTTGGTCGGCAAATGCGTAATGCGTACGGCCGATTCGGTGCGATTGACGTGCTGGCCACCCGCGCCGCTTGCACGATACACATCGATGCGCAGATCGGCCGGGTTAATATCGATTTCAATGTCATCGTCCACTTCCGGGGAGACGAAAACGGATGCGAACGAAGTGTGACGACGGCTGCCCGAGTCAAACGGCGATTTCCGCACCAGCCGATGTACGCCGGTTTCCGTCCGCAACCAACCGTAAGCGTAGGCGCCTTCAATGCGCAGTGCCGCGCTCTTGATGCCCGCCACTTCCCCGGCCGACGCCTCGATAATTTCGGCCTTCATATCGTGCGCTTCCGCCCAGCGGAGATACATGCGCAGCAGCATGTTCGCCCAATCCTGCGCTTCAGTACCACCGGCCCCGGACTGGATATCGAGAAAGGCATTGTTCGCATCCATCTCGCCGCTGAACATGCGCTGGAACTCGAGCGATGCGACGCGCTTCTCGAAACCTGCCAGGTCGGCAACAATCTCATCGACGGCACTACTGTCGTCCTCTTCCGCCGCCATCTCGAGCAACTCGCCTGCGTCGTCGATGCCGGTTTTGAGCTCATCGAGATTGACGACCACGTTTTCGAGTTGCGCGCGTTCCTTGCCTAATGCCTGCGCCCGATCCGGTTTATTCCATACGTCCGGTTCTTCCAGTTCGCGCTGGACCTCCGTCAGACGCTCGGCCTTCTGGTCGTAGTCAAAGATACCTCCTCAACGCGTCGGTGCGTTCGGTGAGGTCGACAATGCGCTGTTTGATCGGGCTGGTTTCCATGATTGAGATTCGCGGCCGCTGCAAAATGGCCGGCATAGTATCACGCCGTCACAAATTGGTAATCTGCTCGACGATCAATTGCGCCGACTCAAAGCCGCGGTATTCGTTAACGTCCAGTCGATAGGCAAGTCGAACGGTTCCCCGCAGACCCGCGTGTTCCTGATTGAAGGCAATGGCATTGATCGTTTCACCGCCGTTCGCCGGCGTGACACGCAGCTTCAGGTGATGTTCTCCGACGACGCGTTGCTCGGCGATGGTGAAATCACCCTGAAACAACGGCTCCGGAAAGCCGGCTCCCCACGGACCCGACTCCCTGAGCAGGCGCGCGAAGCGCAGATTGAGCGCATCGTCCGGCAATAGCCCGTCAGTCACGATCGCGCCGCTGAAGTCAGCATCCGGGTACCTTTTTCCGAGTAACTCCGCTGCCAGCAAAGAAAACTCGTCGAAGTTGGCTTCAGCCAGAGTAAGGCCGGCCGCCATCGCATGGCCGCCGAATTTTTCAATCAGGCCGGGTTTCTCCGTGGCAACAGCCTCCAGAAGATCGCGAATATGCACGCCGGGTACCGAACGTGCGGAACCTTTCAGCAGGCCGTCTCGCTCGCGGGCAAAGGCGATGACCGGTCGATGGCATCGCTCCCTGACGCGTGCCGCGATCAGCCCGACCACACCCTGGTGCCAGCGTTCGTCGTAGATGCAGACACAGGCCGGCAACTTGCGATCATCCAACGCTTCAACAAAGGCGAACGCCTGCTCACGCATGGTCGACTCAATATCGCGCCGCTCCTTGTTGATCTCATCGAGTTCACCGGCAAGACGCGCGGCCGCGACCGGATCGTCGGTTAACAGGCATTCAATGCCCACCGACATATCTTCCAGTCGCCCGGCGGCGTTGAGTCGCGGACCCACGGTAAATCCCAGGTCCGTGGCAACCAGGCGGTCTACCGCCCGCCCGGCCTGTTTCAGGATGGCCTTGATGCCCACCACCGAACGCCCGGCACGAATTCGGTCAATGCCCTGGCGCACCAGAATTCGGTTGTTGTGATCCAGTTGCACGACGTCGGCCACGGTGCCAAGTGCGACCAGATCCAGATAACGGGCGGGAATTCTGGCGGCACCGGTCTGGCCGGCTTCTTCGAGCGCTCTACCCAGTGCCGCCATCAAATAAAAGGCGACGCCAACACCGGCCAGATGCGGACTGCGAAATTCACTGCCGGCAAGATTCGGGTTGATTTGTACCCGGGCGGCCGGTAGTTCCTTGCCGGGCAGATGATGATCGGTGATCAGGACCTCGATCCCGTGTTTCGTCGCTTCCGCGACGCCGTCGATACTGGAAACACCGTTATCCACTGTCACTAAAAGGCTGGGCGATTTTTCGGCGGCAACGCGCACGATTTCGGGCGTCAGACCGTAGCCAAAATCGAAACGGTTCGGCACGAGGTAATCCAGATCGGCAAAGCCGAATGCGCGCAGGCAGCGCAGCACCAACGCAGTGCTGGTCGCGCCGTCGGCGTCAAAATCGCCGATAACAATAATCCGCCGGTCCTGGTGTTCTCGCAACAAAGCGACCGCTTCGTCAATGCGGTTCAGTGAACTGACCGGTGCCAATTGATTCAAGCGGTAATTCAGCGCATCTGCCGAGGTGACGCCGCGCGCGGCATATAAACGCGCAATGATTGGGTCGACTCCCGTCAGGCGGGAGGCATCTGCAACTTTGCGCTGCTTCAGCGGACGTCCGTCGTTCCGGCTCATGCGCTCGCACTCGATTGGAAATTCGGCATCTCACGCCGCCAGACGCGAAAGATCTGGCGGGGTTGAATACGTACTGCAGGCCCACGCCGAAACAGCAACGTCAGGCCACGAAGGTCGCTGTCTTTGAGAACGCGCTGCGAATCGCGAAGATACGCGGTCAGCACTGCGGCATGCTCATCCGCCGTCGCGCCCTGATTGGGTGTGACTGCAACGAACCCGTGAGGGGCTTGGGCGACACAATCGTCTAGGCTTCCCGGCCAGGAAGCGGTCTCTGCCGAGGAGGACAGCCAATAGCCACGCAACACTGCATCGTCTGCAAACAAGTGAGGCAAATCGCGGGAAATCTTTTCGGCGGCCACGCCTCCACCCCAGATCCAGAGGGAATTAATCGTCCGCTGGTTCTGATCTTCCCGGCGTTGATTGACCACCGATTGGTGCAATGTCATCTGAATCTCGCTCAATAATGACTGGAACCGCGCTGCGGCCACGCCGGCCGGAAGGATGTCCAGCGGATTGCAGCCATCCATTGTCTCCGGTGAGAACACCGCCGTTGGCATGGATGCGTTATCCCGAAAATATCCGCAGGAGCGGAGACAAACAAACCCGTTATCGTCGTTGCCAGCAAGCGCGGCCTGCAATTCTTCGAATAGCTGCTGCAACTCCTCATCGCGCCATTCCCCGGGCCACAGACATTGCAGGCGCAGGTGATCCAGTTGCGCCTCGAAATGCACCGGATCGGCCGCGGCGACCCACGCGGTCGGTCGCTCGCCGGTTTGCCCCCAGAAACGCAATGCGGCCATACCGTCACGACAAGCGGGCTGAGCCACGGCTTCGACCACTCTCGACAACATTTCCTGCGGCGCCGAAGTCATCTCGAAATCGGCACGCGCGAGCCATGTGCGTACGCGGCGGTCAGTGACGAAACCGTCAGCGATGGCTGGCAAAACGATAATGGCGTCAGACTGGTGAATAGCAGATCCCGACCGCACGACAACGCATAATTGCTATCATTAGGAGTACCCGGTAAACGAACCCGCCGTACATTACAGGATAGCCATTGAAGTTCACACGCGAACCGCTTTCAGTCACCACCATATTGCATGTCGAACGCGGCCGGATTCGCGTTGGCAACGAACAGTTCGAACAGACCCTCGCGATCACGGCGGAAACCGTTATTCGCGACTGGCCGGCAGTCAGTATCGACAAACTTGAAATTGTTCACCTGGAACCGATATTGGCCGTGGAACCCGACGTCGTCATTCTCGGCACCGGCTGGCAGACCGCCTTCGCACCGCGCGAACTCATCTTCGCCATGGCTCGCCGCGGCACGGGCTTCGAAGTCATGGACACGCCGGCCGCCTGCCGAACATTCAATATCCTGCTCGCGGAAGGTCGCAACCCCGCCGCCATCCTCACCATCGAATAGGTACCCCCTGGCAAAGCCGGGGAAAATACTCGTCGCCACTTATTTCCTCTAAAACCTTATCAATTGCTTCATTGGAAATTTGTCGAAAACCTTGTACAGCTCTGCAGGACAATCAAGACGCCCCTCGTTTGAGTTCCACAACAATGTCCTGCAACGAAATCATAAGATGAAAATCGCTCGCCAGCGACGGCCGGAACCCCATGTGAGCATAGAAATTCGCGGCCTCACCATCCAGTGCATGTACCAGGATGCCTTTAACACCGATGTGTTGACTCGCTTGCGAAATACGCAGAACGGCGTCACGTAGAAGCGCCGGCCCGATTCCATGTCCCTGCAAATCGTTTCGAACTGCCAGTCGGCCGATAAGAGCCATTGGAATCGGATCAGGGGCCTCGGTTGATGGGTGTCCTGATTCTTATTCGCTGCGCGCTGAACCCGCACGCCCGAGGTCTGCGGTAATACCCCTTTCCGAATTGAAGCTTGCCACCCAGACCGAGGCAAAGCTGCCACCTGAACCACTAGATGTCTGCGAAATTTAGGGCCTCCACTAATTCACCGAAAGAATTCGAATTCCTTTTAATTCATGGGTATCCTGATTCTCGCTTTGACCAGCGGGACAACACACTTGCGCCAGCCCTTTGAGCGAACCGGCGAAAAATCCCTTGCCTATCAGGAGGCGTCCATATATGTCCCGAATCTCCCGGCCGAATATCCTGTTCGCCAATTGGACCGATCGGTGATTATCTTTGAATTTAAGTCAATCGCAATTGTTACTTACCGGGCCCTACATGTTCGCCGCTTCTTGCCGCGATCTACTTGAGTAGTCCCACAAACACGTCCCAAACGTGTTGGCGGTTGATCCGGGGGTCCGCTGCGAGGAGGACCTGCCCCACCGCCACCACCGCCCGGAGTTCCTCTGCGGCCACCGACGGGTAGACCACGAGGATAAGCACGGGGGTCAAGCGCGTATACTAGCTGATCGCCATTTTCGAGATTTAGAATTACCTGTAATTCCAAACCTACTGGATAAGGCAAAGTAAGGGGCAGGCCCAAATCAATTGTGAACATCTCTATGTCTATGTTGATGTCGACGAACACGCTATGCCCATCAAGATTTATGACCTCGAAGAAGTTCGCCATCTCCAGTGTCATCCAGGTATTAGGTCCTACCACTTGGTTAAACGCAAAATTCCTGTAGTCGCGCGGAAAGAAATTCGGATTGCGGCAAGCTTCACAAACTAATCGTGGGTGAGACGATTGCGCCCACACTCCGGACACATAGCCAAAGCAGAGAAACGTCGCACAAATCGCTAGCGCGAAGTTTTTCACAGTGAAACCTCCGGCAAATCGCTCTTGCCGTTGACTTCGACTTGGACCGCTCGCATATGTGCGAGCTCGGCGAGCACCTCCTGTTCTAACGCCCAAAAATCCTCGTCTTCAAGCCCGGCCGCGACGAGTCGCCGTCGACTGTTTGCCGCTGCACCCGTTGTGCCAAGTTCCTCAGCGACCCGGGTCAACAAGAAATTTTGCGACAGTTCTCCAACTTCCAGCACACCGTTTGTCGATACCAGTCCATAGTTCACTGAGGCCAACCAACGTAATGGGTCCGTATTTTCTGGCCGAAGTGCTACGCTGCGTAGCAGAAGTGTACGAGACCGATTCGGATCGTCCTCCGCCAGCCGTTTGCCCAATATTTCGGCCGCCAAGGCATCCGAGTAAGCCATTTGAGCCAAGGTCGCGTCGTCATAATCGTCGTATACGTTTGGTTCCCTCTGTTCATTTGGAGTACATGAGTAACCTTCAACTATGGTCCCATTTCCAACATCAATATAGTGTTTCTCGACAGTACATTTACGGTCTTTCAGTACCTCGATACCGTGAACAATTTCAAATTTGGATTCAGAATCGGTAACTACCGAATCTTCAAAATGGGTCTGCACGTCGGATAGGGGCAGCGTCCTTTTCCCATTCTCTGTTGCTATCGCAGTCGCCGTCGCGAATGATTTTTCCTCCGTGTCTGGTAGTGCTAGCAGATAGCTCAGCGCGGCTGCACCGATTGCCAAAGGAAGTAATAGCCATCTCATCTTCATCTTCATCTTCCGATCATCCCCACTTCGGCCGTCTGTAATTGTGATTTAACGTCAGTTCCCTGATATCTAGAGTGCGCTCAAACCTAAGATCGTTCCTATTAGCTGGTATAACGAAAATAAATATAAGCGACTTATTACGCAGATACGACTAGTAGTTCTATTAAAAGTATTATTCTGGTCGTTCTTTACCAATTCTAGATCAACCGAATCTCGTAGTCAAAAGCTCAGATAATCAGGAACGCCAATCCAGACCGAACTTGCAATCGGGTTTAGCGCAACTCAATGAAGTACGTGCCGTGGAAAGATTACAAGCCGGTGGCGGTCGATCTGAAGAAAATCTACCAGTCCGCGACCGAAGACGAAGCGTTACTGGCACTGGATTATTTTTCCGAGACCTGGGATGAAAAATACCCACAAATAAGTCGCTCCTGGCGCCGCCATTGGCACAATCTCAACACGCTGTTCGGCTACCCGGAAGACATCCGTAAAGTGATCTACACGACCA